>CALMIK010000048.1 GCA_937863995.1 uncultured Chelatococcus sp. | reverse complement strand
TGTGGCGTTAATCTTTTTGGTGACAAGAAACACGAACCGGTGACAAGATCAGCCGGTTTAAGTTAATGTCGCCCGGTTCCCGAATTGGTACGGCGTGCGCGCAGATGGGGACTGTTGCGCGCGGCTAGCTGTCCGGGCATCTCATCTTGAGGAAGGACAGTTCCGTGCCCGAGCAACACGTACCCCGCACAGCCGGCACCGCCGAGGCGGCGTCTTCCGGCCTGCATACCCTTCGTGACGACGCGCGGTTCCTGCGTTCGTGGATGGAGCGCCCGCTCATCACCGGTGCGGTGGCGCCTTCCGGCCGCGCGCTGGCGCGCACCATGGCAGGCTATGTCGATCCGTCGAGGCCCGGCCCGGTGGTGGAGCTTGGACCCGGCACCGGCCCGGTGACGGAAGCGCTGCTGAAGCGCGGCATCGCCGCCGAGCGCCTCGTGCTGGTGGAATTCAACCCCGAATTCTGCAAACTTCTGCGCCAGCGGTTTCCCGGAATCACGGTGATCCAGGGTGACGCCTACGGCCTGGGCGAGACCCTGCGCGGCGTCATCCAGGAGCCGGCGGCCGGTGTAGTGTCGAGCCTGCCGCTTTTCACCAAGCCTCTGCCCGAGCGCATGGGCCTGCTGGAGGACGCGTTCTCGCTGATGCATGCCGGCGCGCCGTTCGTACAGTTCACTTACGCGGTCGTCTCGCCGCTGCCGCGCGAGGGCGGCGGCTATACGGCGGAGCGTTCCGGCCGCGTGTGGTGGAACCTGCCCCCGGCCCGCGTGTGGGTTTACCGCCGCGGCAAATGATTTTAAAGCATTTCGACGTTTCGTTAAAACGCAAAAATGCTTTAACTTTCTGATTTAACGCGTTTTCTTCATGCAAAGCGGAATCCACTTTGCTTGAAAACGCTTTAGGCGCTTGATTTTGAGACAGGTGATTTCGTGACCGGTCAGGACATATCGGAAGTGCGTGACAGGCTCATCGTGGCCCTCGATGTGCCGGATGTCGCGCGCGCGCGGGCGTTGGTGACGCAGCTCGGCGATGCCGTGACGTTCTACAAGCTCGGCCTCGAGATCGTCTATGCCGGCGGACTTGAGCTCGCCCGTGAGCTCGTCGGCGAGGGCAAGAAAGTGTTCCTCGACCTCAAGCTGCACGACATCGGCACCACTGTCGAGCGCGCCACGGCGCAGGTCGCGGGTATCGGCGCGACCTTCCTCACGGTTCATGCTTATCCGCAGACGATGGCGGCAGCCGTTGCCGGCAAGGCCGGCTCGGGG
This sequence comes from uncultured Chelatococcus sp., assembly GCA_937863995.1. Lineage (GTDB taxonomy): Bacteria > Pseudomonadota > Alphaproteobacteria > Rhizobiales > Beijerinckiaceae > Pseudochelatococcus. Next base: position 9,756 of record CALMIK010000048.1, on the reverse strand, counting down.
TTGAAGATCCTCGGCGTGACCGTCATGACCTCCTACGACAACGCCGACCTCGCCGCAGCCGGATACCACGCCGGTGTAAAGGATACGGTCGAGCGCCGCGCGCTGCAGGCGCGTGACGCGGGTGTGGAGGGGCTCATTCTTTCCGCCGCCGAGGCGGCTTCGGTGCGGGCGCTCGTGGGGCCGCGCATGCTGCTGGTGACGCCGGGCATCCGCCCTGCAGGCGGCAACGCCGACGACCAGAAGCGCATATTCACCCCCGCCGACGCCATACGCGCGGGCGCGGACCACCTCGTCATCGGCCGGCCGGTAACGGCGGCAGCGGACCCCAGGCAGGCGGCGGAGGCTATCGTGGCCGAAATCGCCGGCGCGGTTTAGTGATATCTGGCAATACGTAGCAACGGAGACGGGACCATGGCCAAGGGCTACCTGATCGCGCGCATCAACGTGACGGATACGGAGCAGTTCGCGCATTACGCGAAGCTCGCGGCGGCTGCGAGCGCCAGCCACGGCGCCCGGCCGCTCGCGCGCGGCGGCCGCTTCGAGACGCTGGAGGGTGACGAGAAGGCCCGCAACGTGATACTGGAGTTCGACTCCTTCGAAGCCGCGCGCGCCTATTACTTCTCCGCCGATTATCAGGCAGCGAAGGCGGCGCGCGAGGGCGCGGCTGTGGCCGAGTTCGTGCTTGTCGAAGGTGTTGCCTGAGCTGTTGCTAAAGCTTTGGCCAGTAAAGAAGCGTGGGAGATGAGATGGGCGATTTGCGGCTTGTGGTGGTCGGCGCCGGCGGGCGCATGGGGCGCGCGCTGATCCGGGTCGTGACCGAGACCGCGGGCGTAACGCTCGCCGCCGCGATCGAACGTCCCGGCGCGCCGTCGCTGGGGCAGGACGCGGGGCTGCTCTCGGGTGTCGGGGCGCTCGGCGTGCCGGTCACCGACGATGTCGCGGCGGCTTTTGCCTCGGCTGATGGCGTGCTCGACTTCACGCGGCCCGAGGCCACCATCGCTTTCGCGCGCGCCGCTGCGGACGCGGGCATCGTCCATGTCATCGGCACCACCGGCCTTTCCGCCGCCGATGACGCGGCCCTCGCGGAGGCGGCGCAGCGCGCCGTGATCGTGCGCTCCGGCAACATGAGCCTCGGCGTCAACCTGCTGGCCGCGCTGGTGCGCAGGGTGGCGAACACGCTCGATGCCGATTTCGACATCGAGATCGTTGAGATGCACCATCGCCACAAGGTCGATGCGCCGTCGGGCACGGCGCTGCTGCTCGGCGAGGCTGCGGCCGCCGGACGCGGCATCTACCTCAAGGACCATTCCGAGCGGGTGCGCGACGGGCACACCGGCCCGCGCCGGCCCGGCGACATCGGCTTCGCCACGCTGCGCGGCGGCTCGGTGGTTGGCGACCACAGCGTTATCTTCGCTGGCGAGGGCGAGCGCATCGAGCTGACCCACAAGGCCGAGGACCGTGGTATCTTCGCGCGTGGCGCCGTCAAGGCGGCGCTCTGGGCGCGGGGACGCGCGCCGGGCCTTTACAGCATGGCCGACGTGCTGGGCGTCAAGGACATCTGAATTTTTGTCGCCGCCCGCTTCCCGGTGCGGAATTTTCATGGAGAGCTTTATGTCGCGCCTTCTTGTGCTGGTTCGCCACGGTCAGAGCGAATGGAACCTCAAGAACCTGTTCACCGGCTGGAAGGACCCCGACCTGACGGAAACCGGCGTCGGCGAGGCGCGCGCGGCAGGACAACGTCTGAAGGCCGAGGGCTTCCGTTTCGACCGCGCGTTCACCTCGAACCTGACGCGGGCGCAGCGCACGCTGGCGCTCATCCAGGAAGAGATCGGCCAGACCGATCTTTCGGCCGTGCGGGCGGAGGCGCTCAATGAGCGCGATTACGGCGACCTGTCCGGCCTCGACAAGGACGACGCCCGCGCCCGCTGGGGCGAGGAGCAGGTTCATGTGTGGCGCCGCTCCTACGACGTGCCCCCGCCCGGCGGCGAGAGCCTCAAGGATACCGTTGCCCGCGTTCTGCCATACTATGTGCAGAACATACTGCCCGCCGTGCTGCGCGAGGAGAGCGTGCTGGTGGCGGCGCACGGTAATTCGTTGCGGGCGCTGTTGCTGGTGCTCGACGGCCTGACGCCGGAAACGATTCCGGGCGTCGAATTGGCGACGGGCGTGCCGCTCGTTTATCGCCTCAACGCCGACAGCACGGTGGCGTCGAAGACAATCCTGAGCGCGTGATCGCTGCGCGGCAGGCGGCAGGGAGGACAGCGGTGCGTCGAATGAAGAGAAACGTCCTGCTCGCCGCCGCGCTCGTCTGCGGCATAGTGCAGACTAATATCGCGCTGGCGCAGGAAAAGCCGCAGGCGCCTGCCGTTCAGGCACCTGCCGCGCAAGCGCCAGCTACGGAAACGCCGCAGGCGCCGGCTGCCGACGAGGCGGGGCGGGTGTTCCCGGCGGGGCTTGGCATCGGCCTCGTGCCGCCAGCGGACATGACGCTATCGCAGCGCTTTCCCGGCTTCGAGGACGAGGCGCGCGAATCGGCCATCATGATGAGCGAACTGCCGCCGGAGATGCTGGCCTCGCTCGAGAAGGACCTGCGCGAGCCCGCGCAGGAGCCGGATGGCTTCAAGCTGATCAGCCGCGAGGCGTGGCCCGTCGAGGGCGGCAAGGGCATGCTCGTCGCCGCGTCGCAGGTGGTGGACGGCGAGACGGTGTACAAGTGGGTGCTGGTGCGCGGCACGCCCGCCAGCGCCGCCGCGATCTCGTTCCAGGTGTCGGCCAAGGCGCGCGACTACTACACCGACGATGCCGTGCGCCGCGTGCTGCGCACGCTCGCCGTGCGCGACCACGCGGAACTGGTGGCCCAGGCGCAGGAACTGCCCTTCGTCATCGACGAAACGCTCGACGACGATACCGCCGACGACCGCACCGGGTTTCGTATCGCGCGAGTCATTCCCGGCAATTCCGTCATGCTGACGGACGGTCCCAAGGACCTGGTCCAGGGGGCGGAACAGCCGGTGATCGTGATCGGCAGCGGCAAGGCGGCCATCGAGGGCAAGCTGGAGCAGGACAGGTTCGCGCGCCAGGCGTTCGCGAGCCTCTCGGGGCTGCGCGGCGTGCAGGTGCGCCGGGCCGAGAGCGTCAAGCGCGACGGTGTCAACTGGCATGAGATCGAGGCCGACGGGCAGGACAGCGGCACGGGCACGAAGGTGCGCGTGTTCCAGGCCATGCGCTTCGAGCCTTCGGATTTCGTGCGCTTCGTGCTGGTGGCGCGCGACAACGCCCGCCCCGAGGCGCTGCGCTTCTTCGACAGGCTGAGGGACAGCGTCACGCTCAGGGAAAGCGCCAGCGCGGGCAAGTAGAGCGTCTTCACGCAAAAGCACTTTTTACGCTTCAATGAAAAAGTCCCGCTCGCGCGGGACTTTTTGCGTTTCCGAGCGCTTTCCGATTAAATGGAATCATTTAATCGATAAGAATTCGCTCAAAATCAAGATGTTAGATCGCATCCCCGTTTCAACGAAACCGGGATACGATCTATGGTGGACTTGCTCAGATGATGGGCGTGTCGTTGTCGAGCACGGGCGCGGCCTTGACGCCGCCCTTCGACACGCCGACGAGCGCCGGCCGCAGCACCCGCTCGCCAATGGAAAAGCCGGTCTGGACCACCTGCACCACGGTGCCGTTGGGCACGGACGCATCGGGCACCTCGAACATGGCCTGGTGCATGTTGGGATCGAACTTCTCGCCTGCGGGCGCGATCTCCTTCACGCCGTGGCGGGCGAGGGTCTTCAGCAGTTCCCGCTCGGTCAGCTCGATGCCGTCCACGAACCCCTTGAGCGGCCCCTCCGACGTGCGCTGTTCGGCGGGAATGGCCTCGAGCGCGCGGCGGATGTTATCGGACACGCTCAGCATGTCGCGCGCGAACGCGGTGACCGCGTAGGCACGGGCGTCGGCGACCTCCTTCTCCGTCCGGCGGCGAAGGTTTTCCATCTCGGCCAGCGAACGTAGCAGCTTGTCCTTCAGGTCGGTCTTGTCGGCCTCAAGCTGCGCGACGGCGGCGTCGATCGTCTGGTCGGGCGTCGCTCCGGTTTCGGGCGCGGTGTCAGCGGCCGTGGCCTCGGCGGGTTGGTTGTTGTGCTGGGTCATGATCCATCGATGAGAGTGAGGCGGGAGTCCAAGCTCCGACTACGCTGCAGAGAGCGCGAACCGAAGCGCGATGCGGTTTCCGATTCCACCGCGTGAAACACTGGCCGAACATATCGGCTTCGGAGCCTGAAAATCAAGGGCGGCCAGTGGTCAGGCCCCGGCGGCCCCCGCCTTTGCCGGCCGCGCCGCGCCGCCCGCGAACACGGCCTCGATGGCCGCGCGGATGGGCGCGTGCCGCACGTGCCGGGTGACCTTGGCGCCGGTGAGGTCGGTGACGTAAAAGGCGTCGACGGCTTTCTCGCCGAACGTCGCGATATGCGCGGAGGCGATGTTGAGGTTCAGCTTGCCGAGCGCCGTGGTGAGATCGTAGAGCAGGCCCGGCCGGTCCAGCCCGGAGATTTCCAGCACGGTGTAATGCTGCGACAGGCTGTTGTTGATGACGATTTCGGTCGGCACCGTGAACGGGCGCCGGGGGGCCTGCGGCCTGCGGCGGTCGACGAGATCGGCGATCTTCAGCTCGCCCTTGAGCGCCGCCTCGATGGTGTTGGCGATCCTCTCGGCGCGGCGCAGTTCGTCGTCGTCGGACTCGAAGGCGCGGGTGAGAAAGAGATCGTCGATGGCGAGGCCATCGGTGGTGGTGAAGATCTGCGCGTCGGCGATGTTGGCGCCCGACGCCGCGCACGCGCCGGTGAGGATGGCGAGCAGGCGCGGGTGGTCGAGCGCGAAAACGGTCAGTTCCGTGATGCCGCGAAACTTGTTGGTGGCGACGGCGGTGGCGAGCGATTCGCCCAGCGATTCGGCAGCGCGTATGAAGCGTGCGTGCTTCGCCTTGCGCGCCGTGTCGACCTTGAGCCAATAGGCGGGATAATGGCGCTCCCGGTAGGCGTCGAACGCCGCGTCGTCCCAGTCCGGCATAGCGTTGCGCAGCTCGGTCTGCGCATGGAGCGCGCGCTGGTGGGTGGACACGGCGGAATGCCCGCCGGTGAGCTGCGGCTCGGTTTCGTAATAGAGCGTGCGCAGGAGCTCGCCCTTCCAGCCGTTCCACACGCCCGGCCCCACGGCCTTGATGTCGCAGACGGTGAGGATCAGCAGCAGCTTGAGGCGCTCCGGCGTCTGCACGATGGCGCTGAAGCTGCGGATCGTCTCCGGGTCGGCGAGGTCGCGGCTCTGGGCGACGTTGGACATCAGCAGGTGGTTTTCGATCAGCCACGCCACCGTTTCCGTCTCGGCGGCGTCGAGCCCCAGCCGCGGGCAGAGCTGGCGGGCCACCCTGGCGCCGGCGATGGAATGATCCTCCGGCCGCCCCTTGGCGACATCGTGCAGGAAGGCCGCGACGTAGAGCGCCCTCCGGTGTTGGATAGTGGGGATGATGCCGTGGGCGAGCGGGTGCTCGCCGGCCAGCTCGCCGCTGTCGATGCGCGCCAGCACGCCGAGCGTGCGGATGAGATGCTCGTCCACCGTGTAATGGTGGTACATGCTGAACTGCATCAGCGCCACGATGCGCCCGAAATCGGGAATGAACTTGCCCAGCACGCCGCACTCGTTCATCAGCCGCAGCACCGTCTCGGGGGCGTTGTGGGATGTGACGATGTCGACGAAGAGCTTGTTCGCCTCGGGCGATTCACGCAACGACCGGTCGATGAACCTGAGCGAGCGGCGCGCGAGGCGGGTCGCGTCCGGGTGGATGGCGAGCGCATGCCGGTCCGCGAGCCAGAACAGGCGGATGAGATTGACCGGGTCGCTCTCGAAAACCCCGGAGCCGGTCGTGTTGATGCGGTTGTTGTCCACGCGAAAGCCCGGCGCGCCGAGGCGCTGGCGGTAGGGGCGCGTCAGGCCGCGCACGAAGCGGTTCAGCATCGGCACCGGCTTGTCGTGGCGCTCCTCCAGCGCAGCGCACACGACGGCGGTGAGGTCGCCGACATCCTTGGCGACGAGGAAGTAGCGCTTCATGAAGCGCTCCACCGGCGAGATGCCCCTGCGCCCCGCATAGCCGATGCGCTCGGTAAGCGCGTTCTGGTAATCGAAGGACAGCCGCTCCTCCGCCCGCCCGGCGACGAAATGCAGGTGGCAGCGCACGCGCCACAGGAACTCGTTGCAGCGGCGGAACATTCCCGCTTCGGTGCTGTCGAACAGGCCGACCTTGACCATCGCGTCGGGGGCGCGCACCTGATAGACATACTGCGCCAGCCACAGCAGCGTGTTGAGGTCGCGAAGGCCGCCCTTGCCTTCCTTCACGTTGGGCTCGACCACGTAACGCGACGCGCCGGCGCGGGCGATGCGCGCGTCGCGCTCGGCGAGCTTGGCGGTGACGAATTCCGCCTCGCTGCCGGCGACGACTTCCTTCTGGTAGCGCGCCAGCAACTCATTGAACAGACGCCGCTCGCCCTCCAGGAAGCGCGCTTCGAGCAGCGCCGTGCGGATGGTCATGTCGCCGCGCGCCTCGGCGAGGGATTCGTCGACGGAGCGGGTGGCGTGGCCGATCTTCAGCTTGAGGTCCCACAGGATGTAAAGCAACGTCTCGACGACGCTCTCCGTCCACGCGGTCATCTTGTAGGGCAGCAGGAACAGCAGGTCGACGTCGGAATGCGGCGCCATGGTGCCGCGTCCGTAGCCGCCCACCGCCACGAGCGCCAGATGCTCGCCCATCGACGGGTTACTGATGGGGTGGAAATGCTCCACCGCGAAGCCATGGGCGGCACGCAGCACCGCGTCGGTGAGGCGGGCGATGCGCCGCGCGCAGGCCAGGCCGTTCTGGTCGTGCAGGAGCGCCGCCTCGGCCTCGTGCCGGCCCTCGTCGAGCGTGCGCCGCAGCAGATCGACCAGCGCCGCGCGCAACGCCTGATTGTCGCCGCGATGCTGCTGTGCCACTTCCGCCAGCGCCGGGGCAAGGCGGATTACCGCCGGCAGATCGTGAGGGGTCGCCGCATGCTGCGTACTCATCGATGCTTCCTTTGCCGGCGGGGCTCCATGCGTGTCAGGCGCGCAGCACCGCGCCGGTCTTCTTGGCGACGGCCTCGACGATACGCTGCGACACCGCGTCGATCTCGGTTTCCGTCAGGGTCTTTGCCGCGGGTTGCAGCGTGACGGCGACCGCGACCGACTTGCGGCCTTCCTCAATGCCCGGTCCCTCATAGATATCGAAGACAACGGCGTCGGTGATGAGCGCACGCTCCGCGCCCTGGACGGCGCGCAGGATGTCGCCGGCGGCGACAGCGGCGTCGACCACGAAGGCGAAGTCGCGCACGAGCGGCTGGAACTCGGACAGCGCCAGCTTGGGCCGCGCCTTCGTCGGGCGCTCCTTGGGGGCGGGAAGCGCGTCGAGCGTGATTTCGGCCGCGACCAGCGGACCCTTCACGTCGAGCGCCTGCAGCACCCGGGGATGCAGCTCGCCGAACGCGCCGATGACGTTCTTGGGGCCGAACTGCAGCGTGGCCGAGCGGCCGGGATGATACCAGGCCGGCCCGCCGGGCACGATCTGCACGCCCGCCGTGGCGATGCCGAGCGCCGTCAGCAGGGCGAAGGCGTCCGCCTTGGCGTCGAACGCATCGACGTTCTGCGCCGGAATATGCCAGTCGCGGCCGGTGCCCTCGGCGCGCGCGCTGCCGCGCCGCAGGGCGACGGCGCCGGTGGTCTGGCCGGTGGGCGTGTCGTCGGCGAACACCTGCCCGACCTCGAACAGCGCGACGTCGCCGATGCCGCGGTCGGCGTTGCGCTGGGCGGCGCGGATGAGGCCCGGCAGCAGGTGCGGGCGCATGTCGGAGAGGTCGGCCGCGATCGGGTTGGCGAGCGCGAGGCGTGGGCTGCCGCCGCCGAAAGCTTCCGCATCCGCCTTGGCGACGAAGGACCACGTCACCGCTTCCACGAGGCCGCGCGTGGCGAGGAGGCGGCGGGCGGCGCGCGTGCGCTTCTGCAGCAGCGTCAGCACCGGCTTGGTGATGCCGGGTTCGAGGCGCGGCAGCGGCGTCGAGGTGACGTTGTCGATGCCGGTGATACGCAGAACTTCCTCGACGAGATCGGCCTTGCCCGCGACGTCGGGGCGCCACGACGGCGGCGTGACCTCCACCGTGTCGCCGTCGCCCGTCACCGTGAAGCCGAGCACTTCGAGGGTGCGGCGCGCGTCGGCTGAGGGGATGTCGAGACCGGTCAGGCGCTTGATCTCGCTCCACGGCAGGGCGATGGCGCGGGTGGTGTCGGGAACGGCGCCCGCCAGCGTGACCTGGGAGGGCGTGCCGCCGGCAAGCTCCAGCACGAGTTGCGTCGCCAGCTCCAGCCCCGGCAGCGTGAAAGCCGGATCGACGCCGCGCTCGAAGCGGTAGCGCGCATCGGTGATGATGCCGAGATCGCGGCCGGTGCGGGCGATGGTGAGCTCGTCCCAAAGCGCCGATTCGATCAGCACGTCCGTGGTCGTCTCGTCGCAGCCCGAGTGCTCGCCGCCGATGATGCCGCCGAGCGACTCGGGGCCGTTGTCGTCGGCGATCACGACGTGGTTTTCGTTGAGCGCGTAGGTCTTGCCGTCGAGCGCCAGCAGTTCCTCGCCGGCGCGGGCGCGCCGCACCACGAGGTCGCCCTTCACCTTGGACGCGTCGAACACATGCAGCGGGCGGCCGCGATCGAAGGTGACGTAGTTGGTGATGTCGACGAGCGCGTTGATCGGCCGCAGGCCGATGGCGGTGAGGCGCTCCTGCAGCCATGCGGGCGAGGGGCCGTTGGTGACGCCGCGCACGAGCCGCAGCGCGAACGCCGGGTTGAGGCGCTCGTCGCCCGCCGCAAAATCGCGCACGATATTGACCGGGTTGGCGATTTCGCCGCGCACCGGCAGCACCGCGCGCGTGGCGATCCGCCCCAGCCCCGCCGCCGCGAGGTCGCGCGCGATGCCGGCAACGCCGAGCGCGTCGGGGCGGTTGGGCGTCACCGCGATCTCGATGACGGGATCGTCAAGCCCCGCCCAGACGGCGTAGGGCTTGCCGACCGGCGCGTCGTCGGGCAACTCGAAAATGCCGTCGCTGTCACCCGGCAGGCCGAGTTCCTCGGGCGAGCACATCATGCCCCGGCTCTCGACGCCGCGGATGGAGCCCACCGCGATGGTGATGTCCTTGCCGGGAATGTAGGTGCCGGGCGGCGCGAACACCGTTCTGAGGCCGGCGCGCGCGTTGGCCGCGCCACAAACGACCTGCACTGGCGCGCCTTCGCCCGTATCGACGGAGCACACGCGCAGCCGGTCGGCGTTGGGGTGCTGCTCCGCCGCCACGATGTGGGCGATGCGGTAGGCCGCGAGCGCCGCCGCTTTGTCCTCGACGCCCTCGACCTCGAGCCCGATGCGGTTCAGCGCGTCGAGCACGTCACCGAGCGAAGCTTCCGTTTCGAGGTGATCCTTCAGCCAGGAAAGAGTGAATTTCATTGCCGTTGCTTCTCGTTCAGCATCGTTCGTGCATCAAATCCATCCGGAAAACGGTGTCCGGTTTCCGGTTCGACGCAAAAGGATCAGTTGCTCAGGCCGCCGGCCAGCGACGGCAGGTCGAGCGGGCGGAAGCCGTAATGCGACAGCCAGCGCACATCGGCCTCGAAGAAGGGCCGCAGGTCCGGCATGCCGTATTTCAGCATGGCGATGCGGTCGAT
>CALMIK010000047.1 GCA_937863995.1 uncultured Chelatococcus sp. | reverse complement strand
GCTACTACAACACCGAGAGGCCGCACTCATCACTCGGTTACAAACCACCCGCACCAGAGGCCATTGTCTGGCCGCCGCCGCCACCTGGCGCACCTCCATCATCGGCACAGGCGATAGCCGAAAAGCCGATCATGCATTAAGACTGAAGCCGGACCACTTGATGGGGGCAGGCCAATCTTAAGATCGTTTTTTGAAACAGATTGCCGATGATAAATCTGTAGCTTGAGCCAATGTTGTAAGTTGCAGTAGCCGTAGCCCACTCTCCATCTGAACCCGTCCGTTCCCCGGAACGTGACGGCATGTGTCGCCCCGTAGCCGACCGACCGGCGAACCTGAAACGGCCCGCTAACCCAGCTTCAGCCAAGCGTTACTCAACAGTGGGAGATTGTATGGACGGCGCAAAAAGGCCGCTTCCTCCAATTGGGTTGGTTCGATCTGAATGGCCGAGATGAACTGTAATCTTGTCGGAATATGTTGTTTCTGTGCAACGTTTGCGCAAAGGTGCCACGGAGTGGGTATAAATAAATATACATTTATATCTGCGTTTTACGGGCTTATTTTTTCTATCAATCTTCGAAAGAGAGAATAAGTCTTATAAGATCAGCTTGTCGTTTGATATCTGCTTTCCAAAATATACTGCGCAGGTGGCCTCTGGCCGTCTCATAGGAAATTTTATTCACTTGCGCCGCCTCACGCAGTTTCAAACCATCCTTGAGCGCCTTGGCGAGCCTTGTCTCGGCAGGCGTGAGGCCGAACCTGAGCGCAAAACGAGGAGTGCTGTCATCCAGCCGCTGCAGCCGCCGCCTCACCACGATCAGCACCTGCAGCCGCGGAGAAGAAGGTGGAGCCATGTCGGTCGGTGAGTGCGCTGGCAGAGCGACGGGAAAAACCGATACAAGAAGAAATCCTCCGATACCAGTTGCGCGAATAATGCTGGATAAAGGTTTTGTCTCTGCCTTTTTCTCGGCATGGGCTTGGGAAATTTCCCGATAAAGCTCTTCATCCGCGGTATCCGATTGCAGGCTCAAACGGCTATCCGGCGCTTGAAGCACAACAACCCCGTCGTTGACAAGATATTGAGCGGCAGCGTTCAGCTCCTGCACCGTACCACGTTCTGAGGTTATGAACGCTGCATCGTGAAAGAGATCAAGAATATTATTCATCGCATGACCATGCATCGTGTATTATTGTCACGCTGCAATGCAGCCGCAACCCATTGCCCGGTTCAGCCGGACATTCCTTCATGGAGAAGCTGTATGGGTGATGCGGGGAGGGCGCCCCCTCCAATTGGGTTGATTTTATCCGAAAGGATGAAGCGTGAGGGAATATTACTGATACACCCTCTTAAAATTGGATCGCTTGGAGGTGGATTTTCCTGCGATTCGATCCCTTGGCCGGGAGAAGCGGAAGTCAATGGAGTTTCGGCTGCGGAGAGCTGGGATCGATCTGGCTATTGTTTCAAGCGGAGCACTTGAATGCCCGCCGGTTTCCGGTGTTTGCGAATAGCAACGAAAAATTGCACTTTATTTTTCAAGGTTAATCAGCATTCTGACAAGATCAATTTGCCGCCGAATGCCCGATTTACCGAATATGCCGCGCAAATGGCCACGGGCTGTCTCATATGAAATCTTGTTTAATTCAGCTGCCTCCCGCAATGTGGAGCCATCCTTGAGCGCCTTGGCAAGTTTTGTTTCGGCAGGGGTTAAGTTGAACTGCGCAGCAAAGCGGTGAGCGCTGTCATTCTGATGCCGCAGCTGTTCGCGCCTGATCACCACGAGTGCCGCTCGCCGTGGGGGGAGAAGCGATGTCATGCTCGTTTGCGAGGGGCCGGGATAAACAATCGAAAAAATAGATAAAAGCAAAAACCCATTTGCCGTGGTCACCCGTATTGCGCTGGAATGATTATACGGAGCGTTTCGGTATAGAGAAGCAACTTCATTATACATTGACTGATCGGCATTATGTGACCGAACGCTCAAGCGGCCCTTGGGCGCGCGCAATATAACGGTTCCATTGTTTATAAGTTCCTGCGCGGTGACGTTCATGTCTATTATGTTACTGTTCTCCGAAACAATGAACGCCGCTTCGAGCAGCGTATCGAGAATTCCCTTGCCTTCTCGCTTTTGCCGCAGGCGAAACGCCGATATCGAGCGATGCAAGGAGGGGCCGATCACATTCAGCAACCGCCGGCTCAGGCGGTCGTTGGCCTCTGCATGCTCCGGGCCGTAGTGAATATCCATCGATGCGTTGCGCCCCTGCTCCTGCAGCAGTTTGATGCCTGTCGCGCACAGGGCCTCACCGGCCTTGCTCAGCCAGTCGGCATAGAACTCGGAGTTTTTGAATGAGGACGCCGGAAATGTGTCCTCGCTCCAGACCGGCACCATGACCGGCGCCGACATCATCACGCCGACCCACGGATTGAGCGCGGCATAGTGCGTTACATAAGAATCGATATCGGCTGTATCCCAGCCGCGGAGCAGAAGCGGACTCGTACCGACCATGGTCTCGTCGCGCGTGTGAAGCACAACCTGCGTGCCCGGCAGCAGCTGCCAGATAGCATCAATGACATCGTCCCAGCGTTCGGGATTGAACGCCGCCGCCTCTATCAGTTCCGTGATGTCCGCCGCTGCGCGGTCGATCCGTTCGTCCGTCATGGGTCATACCGTGGGTTCGGTTCAGACTCCCGAATAATATAAGATAGAACAAGAATAGCCGCGGCAATTGAAATCGCTCAAAGTCTATACGAAAAAATATTTGTAATTTATGCTAGATTTATCAGTCTTATGGGATTCCTATTGATAAATAGGCGGAAATTTCATTCGATTTGCTAAAATAAGGAATTTTCAGTCGGGGCTGATAAGAGCAATACGGTGCAACCCGATGCAGCGAGCGCCCATACACACCGCAGCGGGAGAATTGCACCGGATGACAAGCACCCGGCGCGGCAGGGCTGGCGCTCCGGCTTGCATCGGACGGGGACGGGGACGGGGGCGCTGCTTCAGTCCCTCTCCCGCCCCGGATCCGGTTTTCAAAAGCAACGGTATGATTGCTTGTTATCCGCGCCCGCGATAGGGCGGCACGCCCTGATCCGGCACCCAGACATCCGCCGGCATCGCGCCCGTTTGCCAGAAAACGTCGATCGGAATGCCGCCGCGCGGATACCAGTAGCCGCCGATGCGCAGCCAGCGCGGCTCGAGGAATGCCGCGAGCCGGCGCGCAATCGAGATCGTGCAGTCTTCGTGAAAGGCGCCGTGGTTGCGGAAGGAGCCGAGGTAAAGCTTCAGCGATTTCGATTCGACCAGCCAGTCGCCCGGCACGTAGTCGATCACCAGATGCGCGAAGTCGGGCTGGCCAGTCATCGGGCACAGCGACGTGAACTCTGGCGCGGTGAAGCGCACGTTGTAGCTCACGTCCGCCTGCGGGTTGGCGACCCGCTCGAGCACGGCCTCTTCCGGGCTTTTCGGCAGCACGGTCGCGCCGCCGAGCTGCTGGAGATTGCTGTATATCGTGTCGTTCATTCAGTCCTCCTGCGTCAGACGCCGCGCCTGTTGCCCCAGATCAGCACATGGAGCTGGGGCAGGATGCGCGGCCGCAGCCAGCCCTTGCCCACGGTTTCGTCGACGAGCCATAGCAGCCGGTCCGCGAGGCTCTGCGCCGCCACCGCGTGCGCGGGGTCGGTGTTGGGATTGCCCGGCTGCAGGTAAAGTGGCAGGTCGGGATACCGTGCCGCTGCCGCCCGTGCCCATTCGAGGTCGCGCTCATCGAAGATCACGATTTTCATCGCGGTGTCGACGCCCTGACCTGCGGCGAGGCAGGCGTCGAACGCGCTCCAGTCCGTGTCCTGCCCGCTCGACGGCGGCTTGGGGGAGAGCACCAGAAGCGCGAGGGCGGAGAACCAGTCGCGCGCGACCGACCCCTGTGTTTCGCAGGCGAAGCGGTAGCCCCGTTCGCGCCCCAGCGCGATCACCGGGCCGAAATCCTGAATGGCCGGATTGCCGCCGGAAATCGATACCGTCAGCGGCTGCCCCGCCGACAGGCGCGCCACCTCGGCCATGATCGCGGAAGGCTCCATTGCCTGCCAGTCGCTGCGATAGCGGCTGTCGACCGCGTGCAGGCTGTCGCACCAGCTGCAGCGATAGTCGCAGCCGCCCGCGCGGACGAAAACCGTGGGCTGGCCGATCAGCGCGCCCTCGCCCTGGATCGTCGGTCCGAAGATTTCCGCGATGCGCAGATTTTGGGACGGCTTCATGGCCGGTACTCGGCCCAGGTCTTGGGCGTTTCCGACACTTTCACAGCCGATACTTCCGGCCAGCGCGCGCGACACCAGTCGAAGAAATGGCGCGCCAGGTTCTCGGCGGTCGACGGCTCGTTCAGGACGTCGTTGAGGTGGCGGTGGTCGAAATGGCTGTCGATGTATGTCTTCAGCGGTGCGAGTTCGTGGTAGTCGCGCACGAAGCCGTCGCCGTTCAGAGCCGGTGCGGCGAGCTCGACGACCACGATGTAGTTGTGGCCGTGCAGCCGCGCGCACTGGTGATCCGCCCGCAGATGCGCCAGTTGGTGAGAGGCGGAAAAGTGAAACTCCTTGGAGATGCGGAACATCATGCGTCCGCCCGCGCTTTTGCCTCGACGGCGGCGCACCAGAAATCGGGGTCCGCATACGCGGTCGGGTCGGCGACGCCGGCGAGCGCGAACGCCTCGCGCCGCTCTACGCAGGTGCCGCAGCGTCCGCAATGGACCTCGCCGCCCTTGTAGCACGACCATGTCTGCGCGAAGGGCGTGCCGTGGCGTGCGCCCTCCGTGACGATATCGGCCTTGGTCTTGTGGACGAAGGGCACGTGCAGCCGCACGCTCGCATAGCCGTCGAGCGCGGCGGCCTGCATGCGGTCGAAGGCGTCGGTGAAGGCGGGCCGGCAATCGGGATAGATAAAGTGATCACCGCCGTGAACCGCCGCCGCGACGGCCTCGTCGCCGTTGGCTGCCGCCACGCCGAAGGCGATCGTCAGCATGATGGCGTTGCGATTCGGCACCACGGTGATGCGCATGGTGTCTTCGGCGTAGTGGCCGTCCGGCACGTCGATGTCGTCGGTAAGCGCCGAGCCGGTGAGGGCGGCGCCGATCGGGCGCAGGTCGATGAGGTGGAAGGGCACGCCGAGCCGCTCGGCCGCGAGCTTCGCGAACGCCACCTCCTTATGGTGACGCTGGCCGTAGTCGAAGGAGATCAGGCGTGTGAGCGTATGTTCCGTCGCCGTCATGTGGGCGAGCGAAACGGAATCGAGTCCGCCGGAGCAGACGACAGTCGTTTTCATAATGGAACCCTTGTTTTGGTGACCGGGTAGGCTGCGACCGGTTTGGTACTTTTTAGAGCATTTTCACGTTTCGACGAAACGTCGAAACGCTTTAGGCGTTCGCGCGCTGCGGCGCAAGCCGCGCGGCGATGCTTCTGGCCGGGCCTGGCGTCAACGGCCGGAAAGGCTGTCGAACCACGTCTTCCACTGCGGGACTGCGAGCGCGAACGTGCCGCGATGGGTGGTGTTGCCGGTGGAAATCGCCTCGACGCGGTCGTTGCCGATGGCGCGCTGGTAGGTTTCGCCGAGTTGGCCGAGCGGGGTCGCGATAACTTCGTCAGCCTCGCCGTAATAGTTGCGCACGGGGGTGCGGATAACCCAGCGGTAGGCCTGCGTCGCAGCCACCAGCCTGCCATAGGCCGAATTGGCGAAGAACTGCGGATCGAAATAGTCGCTCCTGACGAGCTTGCGCAGATCGCTCGGAATGCCCGACACATCGGCGGACTTCCGCTCGTAGAGGCTCTTGGCCGTCTCGTAGACGTCGTCGTTCAGCACGGAGCGCGCCAACCCAGGAACGCCGTAGTAGTTCTCGAACGAGAACGGCGAGAAAACGAACAGCACGCCTACCCACGACGCATCGTTGGGGCGGGGGAAGTTGAGAAAGCCGTTCAGCAACGCGAAGAAGTCGACGGGCGCGCTCGCCGTCGCCACTGCCTTGATTCCGACGCCGACGTTTTCCAGCTTTTCCGTCATCGCCATGGTCACGAAGCCGCCCTGCGACCAGCCGGTGAGGAAGAGATCGGTGGTGGAAACGCCCAGATGACCGAGCACCTGGCGGCTGGCCACGAGCATGTCATGGGTCGCCTGCTGGTGGCTGGCCTTGACCGCGTAGCCGTCCGGCTCGGCCGAATCACCCAAACCTGGTTGCCCCAAGCCGGGTTGGCCCATGCCGAAATAATCCGCGCCGATCAGGGCGTAGCCCTGGCCCGCGAACTGCGCGATCATGAGCTGCGTTTCCTGCGAGTTCTCCGGGAAGGAAGGCACTTCCTCCTTTCCGTAGACGGTGCCGTGCTGGTAGGACACGAGCGGCAGGCTCGCGCCCACATCCTCCGGCACCGCCACGAGGCCCGTCGCGGTGATCGGCCGGTTGCCGCGCTCGGGAACGACGGAAGGGTAAGTCACGCGGTAGAGCTGTACCGCGTTGCGCGCCGGGCTGTAGGTTACGGCAACATCGGCAAAGGCGGGGGTATCGACCTGGAGAATGCGGTTGAGGCGCTCGACATCCCATCGGGCGATGAGCTCGTACTGCACGCCGCCGCCGATGCCGACGGGACCGTTCGCCTGCGCTTGCGCCGCGCCCGCGAGCAGCAGAGATGCGATGGCGCAGATCAAAACCCGGAATCTCATCGCAATCTCCCGCGCGATATGTTTGTCGTCAGAGTGGCGCATGTATCGCACATTCGTCAACATCGCCCAAGAGGCTGAATCGACTGCCTTCTTACGATTTGCTGCCGTCGGCGGCGAACTGCTTCAGGTAGGCGATGATGTCGGCGATGTCCGCCTCCTTCTTCAGGCCCGGAAACATCATGCGGTTGCGGGGAATTTTCTCGCGCGGGTTGCGCAGGTATTCCGCGAGCGTGGCCTCGTCCCACGTCAGTCCCGATTCCTGCATCTGCGGCGAGTAGGCATAACCCTCGATCTTGCCGGCTGTCCGGCCGACGATGCCGTTGAGGTGCGGGCCGACGAGATTGCGCGCCGCCTCGCCCACCTGATGGCACGCCTTGCATTTGAGGAAGACGCGCTCGCCCGCCACCGCGTCCTGCGCCGAGGCGGTCGCAGGCGCCAGCGCCTGCGCGAGAAGGAAGAATGCAATTGTTGTCAGCAGTTTCACGAAAAAGGCCCTTTTGCTGGAATGATTCCAGGCAAACTATCCAAACGTCGCCGGACATGCCAGAGCGCTTTCCGATCGGATGGGTTCATCGGATCGATCGGAGCTTGCTCAAATTCAGGCAGCGACCGGCGGCGAGCCAGCGCAGGATCAGCCGTTAGGAGGAAGGGTCGTCGAATGGCACGATGGTAGGATCGGCAAGGCGGCGCGCAAGCTCGCCGACCGTCATGGCGCCGAGCGGCAGATCGCCGGCGATTTCCGCCAGCGGCGTCAGCACGAAGGCCCGCTCCGCGATGCGTGGATGGGGCAGCGTCAACGTGTCGCTGACGATGACCTGCCGGTCGTAATCGAGAACATCGATGTCGATGACACGCGGTCCCCAGCGGCGCGTGCGCTCCCGGCCCATGCGCGCCTCGATCGCGAGGCAGGCGGCCAGCAGGTCTTGGGGCGCCAGCGTGGTGTCGAGCGCGGCGCAGGCGTTCACGAACCAGTCCTGATCGGTGTCGCCCCACGGCGGCGTGCGGTAGTCGCGCGAGCGGGCCGTGACCGCGATTCCCGGCGTCGCGCCCAGCAGGTCGAGCGCCGTGGCGATCATCGCCCGCTTGTCGCCCATGTTGCTGCCGAGGCCGATGTAGGCGCGGCGCCTTTTCCGCGACGCGTCGTCGATCCGGGATTGCTCGCCCATGTCCGCGAACTGCCCTGGCCGCGCCCCGGCGCTCATGCGTCCGCGCGGGTGCGGGTGATTTCCACGGCGATGCCGTCGATGATAGCAGGCACGGGCGCAGCAGGCTTGTCCACCCGCACCGTCACGCGCTCGATCCGGTCGATGGCCGCGAGGCCTGCGGCGGCGATGGCCTCTGCCAGTCCCTCGATGGTGCGGAAGCGCTGGCCGACGCCGATTTCCTGCACAAGCTGTGTCAGCTTCGCGTAGCAGGCGGTGGCGTTCCAGTCGTCGTTGCGCCCGGCCTCGCGCAGGTCGATCCCCACATCGAGCGAGACGAAGAAGCGCTGGCCCAGCCGCTCCTCCTCGGGATGCAGGCCATGGTAGGCGAAAAGCGCGATGCGGTCGAGGATGATGCGGTCGGTGGCCTCGCCGCGCCGGGACGTCGGAGCACTCATGTCGATTTCGTCAAACCTTCCGTACCGGATGGATGCGCCCGGATGTGAAGCGGGACGGAGGCGGGCGCGAGGCCGCCGCCGCGCGCAGTTCAGGAGATCTTGCGCAGGCGCACGACCTTGAAGAAGCCCAGCGGAAACGCCGGGCGCACTTCGATCAGCGAGGTGGAGGCATGCCTTTCCGCCCATTCCTCGATGCGGCGCGTCTTGAAGGCCGAGCTCCAGCCGAGCTTGCGCACGGCAGGCGCGACCGCTTCCTCGGCCCGGGCGATGGGGCCGTCGGCGACGCCGAAATGGTTGGCGAGGATGATCTCGCCGCCCGGCCGCAGCACCCGCAGGAACTCGTCGAGGGCGAGCTCGGGGTGCGGCACGAGCGTGATGAGGAATTGCGCCACGACCGCGTCGAAGGTCGCGTCCGGAAAGCCCAGCCGGCAGGCGTCCATCACGGTGAGCAGGCGCACGTGGTCGAGCTTGTGCTTTTCCACCTTGCCCGCCGCGCGCCGCAGCATGTGCTCGGACAGGTCGAAGCCGGTGACGCGGGCGGTGGCCGGGTAGTCTCCCAGCGACAGGCCGGTGCCGACGCCGGCCTCCAGGATATTGTTGCCGCAGGCAAGGGCCGCCTCGACGGCGCTCTGGCGCGCGGACGCGGTCAGGCCGTCATAGACGAAGTCGTAGATCGGCGCCCAGCGCGCGTATGCCTTGCGCATCAGAGACGTGTCGGGACCGTCGGCGATCGTGCTCATTCACAGGCTTCCGTAGCGTTGGCGGTAGAGGCGTAATCCGTCCGCGGCTGCGCGATCGCCAGCGGCATGACGGAAGTCGTGCGCCGGATCGTGCCGCCGCCGAGAACACGGGCGCGGGCATCGGCGGATTCGTAGATGACGCAGGCCTGTCCCGGCGCGACGCCCTGTTCGGCGACCGGCAGCTCGACTTCCGGGCCGTCTTCGGTCATGCGCAGAAAGGCGGGGTGGGGCGCGCGGGTGGAGCGCACGCGCACGGCGACCTCCATCGGCGCGTCGCCGGGCAGAGGCAGGCGGTCGCCGATCCAGTTGAGGTCGGCGAGGGTGACGGCGCGTGTCGCCAGCATGTCGCGCGGGCCGACGATAACGCGCGCGCTGTCGGCATCGAGCTTCACGACATACAGCGGCTCGCCGGTGGCGATGCCGAGGCCCTTGCGCTGGCCGACCGTGAAATGAATGATGCCGTTGTGCTGGCCGAGCACCCGCCCGTCGGCGTGGACGATGTCGCCGGGCACGACGGCCTTGGGCCGCAGCCGCTCGATGATGTCGGCGTAACGGCCGTCCGGCACGAAGCAGATGTCCTGGCTGTCGTGCTTGTCAGCGATGTCGAGGCCGAATTCGCGCGCCAGCGCCCGTGTCTGCGGCTTGCCGAGATCGCCGAGCGGGAAACGGACCAGCGACAGCTGTTCTGCGGTTGTGGCATAGAGGAAGTAGCTCTGGTCGCGGTCGGGATCGGCGGCGCGGTAGAGCCCGCGTCCCTCGCCGCCGGGAAGCGCGCGGCTGGCGACATAGTGGCCGGTCGCGAGCACGTCCGCGCCGAGATCGCGGGCGGTGTCGAGCAGTTCCGTGAACTTGATGGAGCGGTTGCACTCGACGCAGGGAATCGGCGTCTCGCCGTTCAGGTAGCTGTCGGCGAAGCGCTCGATCACCGCGTCGCGGAAGCGCGATTCGTAGTCCAGCACGTAATGGGGGATGCCGATTCGCTCCGCGACGCGGCGGGCGTCGTGGATGTCCTGGCCGGCGCAGCAGGCGCCCTTGCGGTGGATGGCCTCGCCGTGATCGTAGAGCTGGAGCGTGATGCCGATGACCTCGTAGCCCTCGCGGGCCAGCATGGCCGCGACCACGGACGAATCGACGCCGCCCGACATGGCGACGACGACACGCGTATCCCGCGGCTCCTTCGGCAGATCCAGACTGTTCAACATCTCGTTCGCTTCCGCAGGCCCCGTCACCGCATCCGATCCCGGATCGGCTTGCGTTCAAGTCGATTCATCGCATTCAACGTAACTCACGATAGAATGTGAAAGTCGGAGCGAACGTTCCGAATTCCGTCGGCGCGTCCGATGCTCCAGCTCGCCGTCCTCATATACGCGCACCGGGACCTTCCTGCCAGCCCCAACAGCTCGCAGGCGTCGCAAGCTTTCGCATGGTGGCCGGGAAACATCATCATTCGCCTTTCCCGGCCAGTCACGCAAGCGCAAGCAGGGCTGGCGGACAGTAAGCGGCCCGGATTGCCGCCGATGCGGGCCGGCGCGCAAATCGTTTCAGGTTCCGGATATTTACAGAAACTGACGTTTGATTTGGGGGGCGCATTAAACATCGGCAGCTTTAGGCAATTTTTAAATGGAAGCCGCTAGCTTCCAAGATCGACGTCATCCGGTTGTACGGCGCGGCCTGTCGGTCAAGCGCACAGGCTGCCGGTTCCATCGGGTGGCGAAGCCCGTCCCGACCCTCTGCCGCGTTCGTGGCAGGGGCGAGGGCTTTGTCGAACCGGGTCAGTCGAGACCAATTGTGAGCGTATCCATGACCGAAGTCTTTCGTCCTCGCGCTAAATACGTCATCGGACCGGATGGCAGCCCCTTGACCATCGCCGATCTTCCCCCGACGACCACCAAACGGTGGGTCATCCGGCGCAAGGCCGAGGTTGTGGCGGCTGTCCGCGGCGGATTGCTGAGCCTGGATGAAGCGTGTCAGCGCTACACGCTGACGGTCGAGGAATTCCTGAGCTGGCAGCAGTCCATCGACGAGCACGGCCTTGCCGGCCTGCGCACGACGCGCATCCAGCATTACCGGCAGTAAGCGCGGCGGCGCGCCTCTCCCGGGGCATGCCGGAGCAAGTTGCATTTTGCTCCGTTTATTCTTTCAGGTATCGACCCAATTGAAAAAGCACCGGCCGGGAACCTCCGGCCGGTGCTTTTTTCATGGCGCGGGTTGTGCGCCCGCGCCCATGCGTGCGGTTCACGCCGTGCGTCCGGTTCACACCGTGCGGCCGAACCAGCGCACGCGCCCCTCGATGACGAGACGGCTCGCCTCGTCCGCAGACACGGTCTCGATCTCGTAGGCCGGGTTGTCGTTGCGCAGCACCAGCGATCCGTCATGGCGCAGCTGTACCCGCTTGACCAGCAGGCGCCCGCCCACCAGCAGCACATAAATGCCGTGGTCGATGACCTGTTCGACCGAGCGGTCGATCAGCAGCAGGTCGCCGTCGCGGATGGTGGGCTCCATGCTGTCGCCGCCGAAGGCGAGCAGATATGCCTGGCGTGGGTCCGTGCCGATGCCGCGCAGCCAGCTTTCGCGCATGGCGATGGCCGACGAGTGCGTCGTGTCGTTGCCGATGACCTTCTGGGCCTCGGCGGCGTCGAACTTGGGGATGTAGACGAACTGGTTGCTGCCCGCCGTGCCGGAGGGCTGCAGGGTGGGCTCGTCGCCGCCGAACAGAATCCAGTCGGCCGAGACGCCGGTTGCCTTGGCCAGCGCCTTCACCACGCTCGCGGGCGGCTCGGCGCCGGAGAAATAGCGCTGCAGCGAGCGGATGGATTTGTCCGTCGTCGCTGCTGCCTTCTGGCCGCCCAGCCGCTCGAAAAGAAAGCGGATCCGACGGCCGATCTCATGGTCACCGTTGCCGTGCGTCGCATTGTCCCACGGCGCATTCGTGTCGATGAAGGGGTCCGGTTTGCCAGCCATGGTAAGTCCCAACCGTTGTTGCTGAAAGTGGTCGAAGAAGCCCTTCGCGAAACGGTGACGCCGACAGGGCGGCGCCCTTGCGAAGGGCCGGGTTTACGATGGTGCGCGAGAACCGCGGTCGGTCCGCCTCCCGCAGGCCGGCCGCGCCCTGCTGCATCCGTCGCGCGATCCTGGGATCGTCGGTTCCGGGAGCGGGGCCACGTTCCGTCGCCGACGGGACACGACACTTTTGCGCGAACTCAAGCGCAATTTTTACGCTGTAGACACCACGTAGACCAAGATTGCCGCGCGCTTCGGCTTTATCGATAATCCGGCTTTAACTTGCTGAATTCGCGCATTTTATTGAAATGAGCGGATAGCGTTTTCTGCCGGCTTGCGCTGCAAGCGCTTGATCCTGGTAGCGTTCTCAATCGATGGGATGATGCCACCCGCTCGGCGGGAGCCGTGGCGCACCAACTAAAGTTGAACGGCGATGTTCAATTTAGTTTGATGATAAACAAGCATCGATTGTATCGATATGTATTTCTATCTCATTAAATGGTGTTGACGACGAATCCATTCATGTCACGAAAATGTGATGACAACCGAGCGGTGGTAGGTTTTTGATTCATAATCTTGTTTCTCCCAACTCTGTCCGCCTGATGCGTCACTATCATCTCTGTTATCAACATATGTCGAACGTAGGGTACAGTAAACACCAATACACCCCATCCGCAAGTGACGCGTAGCACGCCGAAGACAATAAATATGTCGCAAAAATAGCCATATATGAGCGATAAGCTTATTTTCGCTTGTGAATCCTTCTTGTGTCCGCGGTATCGCAATTTGTGCATCGCCGTTCTGGAATCCGCGGATGTGTCGCGGCCCGTCGGCTCCTCGGGCTGCAAGGCCGGCGGGTGGGGAAGGTTGCGCGTTGTGGCTACCGCAACGGCTGCGAAACGGGTTATGAATAAGGTATGAGCGATACCAGCACACCGGGCGTTTCCGCCGCCGTCCCCGCCGCTTCCGTCGCGGCCCAGCGCCCGCCTGCCGCGGGCGATCACGTCTTTCTCGTCGATGGCTCGTCTTTCGTGTTCCGGGCCTACTTCCAGTCCATGAATCAGGACCGGAAGTACAACTACCGTTCCGACGGCCTGCCGACGGGCGCGGTTCGGCTTTTCTGCACCAAGCTGTTCCAGTTCCTGCTCGAAGGCGCGGCGGGCATTCGGCCCACGCATCTGGCCATCGTCTTCGACAAATCCGAGAATTCGTTCCGCAAGGAGCTTTATCCGCTCTACAAGGCCAACCGGCCGCCGCCGCCCGAGGATCTGGTTCCCCAGTTCCCGCTGATGCGCGAGGCGGTGCGCGCCTTCGGCCTCACGCCGGTGGAACGCGACCGCTACGAGGCGGATGACCTCATCGCCACCTATGCCCGGCATGCGCGGGAGGCGGGCGCCGATGTGCTAATCGTCTCCGCCGACAAGGATCTGATGCAGCTGATTCGCCCCGGCGTCGCGATGTACGATCCCGCATCGGGCACGCAATCGAAGGGCAGCTTCCGCCCCGAGCGCCTGATCGGCGAGGACGAGGTCGTCGCCTATTTCGGCGTGCCACCGAGCCAGGTGGTGGACGTGCAGGCGCTTGCCGGCGACTCCACCGACAACGTGCCGGGCGTGCCGGGTGTCGGCATCAAGACCGCCGCGCAGCTCATCGCGGAATATGGCGATCTCGACACGTTGCTCGCCCGGGTGGAAGAGGTGCGCCAGCCCAAGCGGCGCGAGGCCCTGATCGCGAACGCGGACAGCGCCCGCGTCTCGCGCCAGCTCGTCAGGCTCGTCGACGATGTGGACCTGACGGTTCCGCTCGCGGCGTTCGCGGTGCAGCGGCCGGATGGGGAGAAGCTCGTCGGCTTCCTGAAGTCGCTGGAGTTCACCACCATCACCCGGCGTGCGGCCGAGATTTTCGGCGTCGATGCCGACGCGGTGGCCTCGGTACCGGTGACGGTGCCCGCTCACGCCGCCGCGACTGCGTCTGCCCCCGCAGCTGTCGCGGATCCGGTGTCCGATGTCGCAACCGGACCGGCGGCGATTGCTGCCCGCGCAGGCGAGCGCCAGCAGGCGGCGCCGGTCGACACCTCTATATATGAGACAGTGACCACGTTGGCGGCGCTCGACGCCTGGGTCGCGCGAGCGCGCGAGCGCGGCGTCGTGGCG
The DNA here is from genome assembly GCA_937863995.1 of uncultured Chelatococcus sp. Classification (GTDB taxonomy): domain Bacteria; phylum Pseudomonadota; class Alphaproteobacteria; order Rhizobiales; family Beijerinckiaceae; genus Pseudochelatococcus. The sequence continues at coordinate 1,987 of CALMIK010000047.1, read as the reverse complement.
GTGGACACGGAAACCGATTCTCTCGATGCCTCGTCGGCCACCCTCGTCGGCATATCGCTGGCGACGGGGCCGGGGGCGGCGTGCTACATCCCGCTCGCGCACCGCGCGCCCGACGAGCAGGCGGGCCTGTTCGGCGAGGCCGAGGCGACCGCCGGCAATACCGAGCTCGAGCAGCTGCCGCGCGCGGAGGCTCTCGCCCGGCTGAAGCCGCTGCTGCGTGATTCCGCCGTCCTCAAGGTGGGACAGAATCTCAAGTACGACTGGCTGATTTTCGCCCGGCACGGGATCGAAATCGCGCCTTACGACGACACCATGCTCCTTTCTTATGTGCTCGATGCGGGGCTCGGGGGGCACGGCATGGACGCGCTGTCCGAAAAGCATCTCGGACACAAGCCGATCGCCTTCACGGATGTAGCCGGCAAGGGCCGCAACGCGGTTACCTTCGACCGGGTGCCGATCGACAAGGCGACCGCCTATGCCGCCGAGGACGCCGATGTGACGCTGCGCCTGTGGGAGGCGCTGAAGCCGCGGCTCGTCGCGGAAGGCCGCGCGACCGTCTACGAGACGCTGGAGCGGCCGCTCGTCTCGGTGTTGGCGCGTATGGAGCAGCGCGGCATCGTCATCGATCCGGCGTTGCTGGCGCGTCTTTCCAGCGAGTTCGCCCAGCGTCTTGCGGGGCTGGAGGCGGAGATTCACACGCTTGCCGGCGAGAGCTTCAATGTCGGCTCGCCCAAGCAACTCGGCGAGATCCTGTTCGGCCGCCTCGGCCTGCCGGGAGCGAAGAAAACCGCTACCGGCCAGTGGGCCACAGGCGCCGGCGTGCTCGAGGACCTCGCGGAGCAGGGCCATGAACTGCCGGCGCGCATTCTCGACTGGCGGCAGCTGTCAAAGCTGCGCTCCACCTACACGGACGCGCTGCCCGGCTTCATCGATTCGCGCACCCGGCGCGTGCATACGTCCTTCGCACTGGCGGCGACGACGACCGGGCGGCTTGCCTCGTCCGATCCCAATCTGCAGAACATCCCGATTCGCACCGAGGAAGGACGCAAGATCCGCAAGGCGTTCGTGGCGGAGCCGGGATGGAAGCTCGTTTCGGCCGATTATTCGCAGATCGAGCTGCGCCTTCTCGCTCACGTCGCTGACATTCCCCAGCTGCGGCGCGCGTTCGAGGATGGCATCGACATCCATGCCATGACGGCTTCCGAGATGTTCGGCGTGCCGGTGGAGGGCATGGACCCGATGATTCGCCGCCGCGCCAAGGCGATCAACTTCGGCATCATTTACGGCATATCGGCTTTCGGCCTGGCGAATCAGCTCGGAATCGCGCGCGAGGAGGCGGGGGCCTACATCCGCCGCTACTTCGAGCGATTCCCCGGCATCCGCGACTACATGGATGCCACCAAGCAGTTCGTGCGCGAGCACGGCTACGTGACCACGGTGTTCGGGCGCGTCTGCCATTATCCGCAGATTCACTCGAAAAACGCGTCCGAGCGTGCCTTTGTCGAGCGTCAGTCCATCAACGCGCCGCTGCAGGGCGCGGCTGCCGACATCATTCGCCGCGCCATGGTGCGTATAGAGCCGGCGCTGGAAAAAGCAGGCCTGAGCGCGCGCATGCTGCTGCAGGTCCATGACGAGCTGGTGTTCGAGGTGCGGGATGAGGAAGTCGAAGCGACGCTGCCGTTGATCCGCGACATCATGGAAAAGGCAGCGCTGCCGGCCGTGGAACTCAAGGTTCCGCTTGCGGTTGAGGCCCGTGCCGCCGCGAACTGGGACGATGCGCACTGATTATATCGGGCCTGGATGGCCTGTTGATGACTGTTGATAGTTTTTTTGGGTTGACGTTTGAATTGGGTGGTCCTAGAAGAGCGTCACACCGGCGCTGCGGCGAGCCACTGAGTGGTTTGGGCGGCGGGGTTTAGAGTTTTCCGAACTCGGATGTTGGATTTAGCCCAACTTGGTTTTGTTGGGTTGAATTTCTGTTTTTCTG
>CALMIK010000046.1 GCA_937863995.1 uncultured Chelatococcus sp. | reverse complement strand
GTCGAAAAGCTCGGCGCGCCTTTCCATCTGGTCCTGACCGCCGAGGAAACCGGCACCTACAAGCCGCAGATGAACGGCTTCGAATACATGCTCGACAAGCTCGGTTGCGGGCCGGAAGACATCACGCACGTGTCGTCCTCTTTCCGCTACGATCTGATGACCGCGTATGATCTTGGCATCAAGTCCAAGGTGTGGGTGAACCGCAGGCACGAGCCGGCCAATCCTTTCTACGAATACACCGAGATCCAGGACATTCGCGGCCTGCCCGGCGTCTTCGGGCTTTAATGCGCGGATGGATGTGGGGCCGCGATGAAATATCTCTCTTATTGGCATGATACGGCGCCCTCCTTCACCGCTGGCGCGCAAGGCCCGGTTGCGGGCCATTACGATGTGGCGGTGATCGGCGCGGGCTTTACCGGCCTTGGCACGGCGCGCAAGCTGGCGATGGAAGGCCGCTCGGTGATCGTGCTGGAGGCCGAGACGGTGGGCTTTGGCGCTTCCGGGCGCAATGGCGGCCATCTCAACAACGGCATCGCGCACAGCTACCTGCATGCGCGCGAGCACTTCGGCCTTGAGAAGGCGCGCGCTATTTATCGCGCTTTCGATCAGGGCATCGAAACCATCGAGCGCATCATCGCGGAAGAAGGAATCGACTGCTCCTTCCGCCGTTCCGGCAAGCTGAAGCTCGCCTCGAAGCCGCAGCACTACGAAACGCTGGCGCGCAATTTCGAGGCGCTGCACAGCGATGTCGATCCCGACACGGCAATGCTGAGCAAAGCCGATCTGGCGGCGGAGGTTCGCTCGGACTCCTTCCACGGCGGCATGTTGCAGAAGAAAAGCGCCATGATGCACATGGGCCGCTTCGTCGCCGCGCTGGGCGAGGCTGCTGCGCGGCGCGGGGCGGTGATTCACGAGAAAGCGCCCGTTACCGCGCGCGAGCAGCACGGCAAAAGCTGGCGGCTGACCACGCCCAAAGGCACAGTCACTGCCGACAAGGTGCTGCTGGCGACGGGCGCTTACACTACCGAAGCCTTTCCGTGGTTCCGCCGCCGTCTCGTGCCCGTGGGCAGTTTCATCATCGCCACGCGCCCGCTGACGGATGCCGAAATCGCGGCCACGGTGCCGGGTAACCGTACTTTCGTGAATTCGCTCAATATCGGCAATTACTTCCGCCTCTCGCCCGACAAAAGGCTCATCTGGGGCGGTCGGGCGCGCTTCTCCGCCACCTCGGACCAGCGTTCGGATGCCAAAAGCGGCGCGATCCTTCAGGAAAGCCTGCTGCGCATCTTCCCGCAGCTTGCGGGCGTATCGATCGATTATTGCTGGGGCGGGCTGGTGGACATGACCTCCGACCGCTTCCCCCGCGCAGGACTGGAAGACGGACTCTACTACGCCATGGGCTATTCCGGCCATGGCGCGCAGCTTGCCACGCACATGGGTGAGATCATGGCCGATCTCATCACCGGGCGCGTCAACCGCAATCCATGGGATGGTCTGCCCTGGCAGGCCGTGCCCTTCCATACCGGCAAGCCGTGGTTCCTGCCGCTCGTCGGCTACTACTACAAAACCCTCGACCGTTTCCGTTGAAAGGCACAGCCATGTCGCATCTGATTACTGTCAACCCCAACCCCACCACCCAGCCGGAAGCGGGCAAGGCCGCGCCCGACAGGCTGGTGGCGGGCGATCCCTCATTCCTGACCTGGGCGCTGGACAGCTCGCGCGACGGGCAGGTGCGCACGGGCGTGTGGGAAGCCACTCCCGGCGAGACCATCTCCATCAAGGGCGAAACGTTCGAGTTCTGCCACATTCTCGAAGGCGTGATCGAGCTGACCGAGGACGGACAGCCCCCCGTCACCTACCGCAAGGGCGACAGCTTCATCATGAAGCCCGGCTATCGCGGCATCTGGAAGACCATCGAGACCGTGCGCAAGATCTACGTGATCGTTGGCTGAAATACCGGCTGTGAGACGATTGAAAGGGCGGGGCATTCCCGCCCTTTCGCTTTTTGAGACAGGAATCCCCGCGGCGGCATTTCCTGCGGCGGGGCAGGCGGGGAACGGCGCAAGATTGTGCCGGAGCGGTCAAGGATCATAGCACCTGTGGCGTCCGCCCCCGCATCATCAAGGTCATAAAACGGAAAACAAACCGGAAAACCCCATGCAGACCGATATCGCCATCAGTTTTCAGCCTTTCGGTGCCGAGCATCTGCCCGGTGCGGCGGCGCTGTCGCGCGATGAGAACTGGCCGCACCGCATCGAGGATTGGGGGCTGGTTCGCAGCCTCAGCCGCGGCGTTGTGGTGCTGGCGGACGGGGACGTGGCGGGCACCGCCTTTGTCACGCGCTTCGGCCCGGTGGCCATGGCCAACATGATCATCGTCGGCAAGGCCATGCGGGGCAGGGGGCTGGGACGGCGGCTGATGGAAGAGGCGATGGCGCTGCAAGCCCCGGACGAATGGCGGTTGGTGGCCACGGCGGACGGCCTGCCGCTGTATCGGAAGCTGGGCTTCGAGGAAACAGGCCTCATCGCGCAGCATCAGGGCGTTTTATTGGATCTAACGGGTGCTCCGGCTGATGAACGGCTGGATTGGGCGAAGCCGGAAGAGGCCGCGACAATCGCCGCGCTCGATACGCAAGCCACGGGAATGGAGCGCCTGCCGCTGATCGAGGCGATCCTGAAAACGGGCCGGATTGCCGTTGTGCGTGAGGCGGGAGAGATCGCTGGCTATGCCGCGTTGCGTGCTTTCGGATATGGGGAGGTCGCGGGGCCTGTCATCGCCCGCAGTACCGAAGAAGCACAGGCCTTGCTGACGTTTCTATTCGCTGGGCAGGCCGGTCGGTTCATGCGCGTGGACACCGCAACCGACAGCGGGCTGTCGCGCTGGCTGGAGCGGGCGGGGCTTGCTCATGTTGGCGGCGGTGTTGCCATGAGCCGGGTGGATAAACCGGCTGACAGGGGAACGAGCCGACTGGATGGGCCATCCGCCGGCACAGTCAAACGTTTTGCTCTCGCCGCGCAGGCGCTGGGCTGAAGCTTTCAAATTCGCTTTTTGCGCAAATTCGCTTTGCGATTGTAAGGAGACAAACATGTTGGCCAATTCACTGGTCGAACTGGACCGCGCCCATCTTATTCATCCGGTCGCAAGCTGGCGCGGGCATGAGGCGGCTGGCGTGCGTCTGCTGGCCTCGGCCAAGGGGGCGCGGGTTTACGACGCCACCGGCCATGAGCTGATCGACGGTTTCGCCGGCCTGTGGTGTGTGAATGCGGGCTATGGGCAGGAAAGCATCGTCGAGGCGGCAACGAAGCAACTGCGTGAATTGCCCTACGCCACGGGTTATTTCGGCCTTGGCGCGGAAAGCCCGATCCGACTGGCCTCGCGGCTGGCAGATGCGGCTCCCGGCAATCTCGACCATGTTTTCTTCACGCTGGGTGGCTCGGATGCCGTGGACAGCACGGTCCGCTTCGTGCGCTACTACTGGCATGCGCGCGGCCTGCCGGGCAAGGATCAGTTCATCTCGCTCGAACAGGGCTACCACGGCTCTTCGACCGTGGGTGCGGGTCTCACGGCGCTGCCGGCCTTCCATGCGGGATTTGGCGTGCCTTATGACTGGCAGCACAAGATTCCGTCGCACTACAGCTACCGCAATCCGGTGGGCAGCGATCCCACCGCGATCATCGAGGCTTCGAAGGCGCAACTTCTGGCCAAGGTGGAAGAGCTTGGCGGCGCGGAACGTGTCGCGGCATTTTATGCTGAACCCATTCAGGGCTCAGGGGGCGTTCTGGTGCCGCCGCCCGGCTGGATGAAGGCGATGCGCGATCTGTGTACCGAACTCGACATTCTCTTCATCGCCGATGAGGTCATCACCGGCTTCGGTCGCACCGGCCCGCTGTTCGCCTGCGCGGACGAGGGCATCGTGCCCGATATGATAACCACCGCCAAGGGCTTGACCTCGGGCTACGTGCCCATGGGAGCGGTGTTCATGTCCGATCCCGTCTATCAGACCATTGCCGATGCATCCGGCGCTGCTGCTGTGGGCCACGGGCTGACCTATTCGGCGCATCCGGTTTCCGCTGCCGTGGGGTTGGCTGTGCTCGATCTGTACGAGGGCGGGCTGCTGGAGAATGGCCGGCGCATGGGCGAGCGTTTGCTGGCGGGGCTGCGGGGCCTTTCCGACCATCCGCTGGTCGGCGATGTGCGCGGGCGCTGCATGCTCGCTGCTGTCGAGCTTGTCACCGACAAGGCCGCGAAAACGCCGCTGCCCGCCGCCAGCCAGCCTGCGACGCGTATCTTCGACCGCGCCTGGGAAGAGGGCTTGGTGATCCGCGCCTTCGGCTGGGGTGTGCTCGGCTATGCGCCGCCGCTGTGCTGCACCGAGGATGAGATCGACCTGATTGTGGCGCGCACCCGCACGGTGCTGGACCGCACGCTGGACGATCCCGATGTGCGCGCGGCGCTGCGCTGATGGCGGTCCTTTATCGATCCGATCCCGTGCGCGGCGCGATTTTCGCCGATATTTTCGCCGCTGAGCTGCCGGGGATGCCTTTCCATATCGGCGAGGCTCCTGATCCGGAAGCCGTGCATTATCTGGTGACATGGACCGCGCCGGAGCGTCTGGCGGAGACTTATCCCAACCTGCGACTGATTTTTTCAGTCGGCGCCGGGGTCGATCAGTTCGACCTCGGTACCCTGCCCGAGCATGTCGGCGTGGTGCGCATGCTGGAGCCGGGAATTGCCGAGCAGATGCGGGAGTATGCCACGCTGGCGACCCTCGCCATGCATCGCGACCTGCCTGTTTATCTGGAGCGGCAGCGGGCCGCCAACTGGCAAATCGGTGTCAATGTTCCTGCCGCCAAGCGGCGCGTTGGCGTGCTGGGGCTGGGCAATCTGGGGCAATCGGTGTTGCAGGCTTTGCGGCCTTTCGGTTTTCCGCTCGCGGGGTGGGGCCGGACTGAGCGCAACATCGAAGGCGTCGCGTGCTTTACCGATCTCGATGCCTTTCTGGCCCGCACAGACATCCTGCTGTGCCTGCTGCCATTGACTGCGGAGACGGTTGGTTTCCTCGATGCGGAGCTGTTCGCCAAGCTGCCGCAAGGGGCCCGGCTGGTGCATCTGGGGCGTGGCAGGCAGCTTGATCATGAAGCACTACGCGCTGCTCTCGACAGCGGGCAGATTTCTCAAGCCATGCTGGATGTGACCGAGCCCGAACCGCTGCCTGAACACCATTGGCTGTGGCACGATGCGCGTGTGATTCTCACGCCGCACATCGCCTGCCAGACCCGCCCGCTGGATGGGGCGCATCATGTCGTGGCCGGCATTCGCGCCGATCTGGCCGGAAGCCTGCCCGAGGGCTTGATCGACAAGGGCAAGGGGTATTGACGCATCGCTTGAGGGCATTCCAAAGCGTTTATGCGCCATGCCGCAGTGTGGCATAAATCCGGCAGAATCTGCTGCCTTGTCGGCGTCTTTGAAGTTTATTGCGCCGGATTCAGCCGAAACTATATGTAATGACAGGGATCTAATCCCGAATAATTCAAAGGAAGCAAGGCTGGCGTTTGGTTGCTGGCGCTCTTTGTGATCTTTGTTGCAGGGGAATGATTGTCCTTAAGGACAAGAGACCGCGAGGATTTTATTGATGTCAGCCAAGCCGCTGGGTGAATTCAAGTATCTGTCGTTCGATGTTGTTGGCACGCTTATCGACTTCGAGTCCGGGCTGACAGGTGCTCTGGGCGCCATCGCAGCAGAAAATGGCGTGGCTTTCGAGCCGGAGCGTGCGCTCGATCTTTACCGCTCCGCACGCTACATGCCGGGCGTGCAGCATTTCCCCGATGACCTGGTGCGGGTTTACAAGGTTATCGCCCCTGAACTCGGCCTGCCCGTTGATGAGGCCCATGCTGAGCGCCTGCGTGCGGCGGTTGCGGGCTGGAAGCCTTTTCCCGATTCAGTCGAGGCCATGGCGCGGTTGAAAAAACGCTACAAGCTGATTGCGATGACCAATGCGCAGCGGTGGGCGTTCGAGCATTTCTCGGCGGCGCTCGGCCATCCGTTCCATGCGGCTTTCACGGTCGATGACACGGGCACCGAAAAGCCCGACCCCGCCTTTTTTGAAAAGGTCTTTGCCTTTGTGGAAGGCGAGGGAGCCAGCAAGGACGACATCCTGCATGTGGCGCAAAGCCAGTATCATGACATCGGGATCTCGCGGCAGCTTGGCATGACCAATTGCTGGATCCAGCGTCGCCATGCACAGAACGGCTATGGCGGAACGATCGAGCCGGCACAATTTACCGAGCCCGATTACCACTTCACGTCAATGGCTGCTTTGGCCGATGCCGTTGAAGCCTGAATGCCGCCAGACCTAGAGCAAAGTTTGTTTTTTCTCTAGTGGTTTGTTTTTGCATCAATTTTTTCCAAAAAGCGGCGGCTGCTTTTGGTTTGATGCAGTAACCTGTGTGAACAAAACGATAAACTCCAGAGGATGCACGGATGACCGACAACACTTTCAATAACTGGACCCGCTCTGACGATGCGATGGTTGAAACAGCTATCCGAAGGGGTGCCAGCCGGCGCGATCTGCTGCGCATGCTCATGGCCGGCGGCGTGAGCCTTGCAGCGGGCGGCGCTATTCTTGGCCGCGCCACCTCCGCGCTGGCGCAGACGCCCGTCTCCGGCGGGCACCTGAAGGCCGCGGGCTGGTCGGCCTCGACGGCGGATACGCTGGACCCCGCCAAGGCTTCCCTGTCCACCGACTACGTGCGGTGTTGCGCCTATTATAACCGCCTGACTTTCATGAAGCAGGACGGCTCGATTGAAATGGAACTCGCCGAAAGCATCGAAAGCTCCGATGCCAAGGTGTGGACCGTTAAGTTGAAGTCCGGCGTTACTTTCCACGACGGCAAGACTTTCGGCTCCGATGACGTGGTCTTCTCGCTGATGCGCCATCTCGATCCCGCCACGGGTTCGAAGGTCAATTCGATGGCCAAGCAGTTCGCGGAAGTGAAGGCGATCGATCCGCTGACGGTGCGCATCACGCTCACCGCCGCCAACGCCGACCTGCCCACCATTCTTGCCCTGCACCACTTCATGATCGTGGCCGACGGCACCACCGATTTCTCCAAGGGCAACGGCACCGGCTCCTTCGTGTCCGAGGTTTTCGATCCCGGCGTGCGGTCCATCGGCAAGCGTAACGAGAATTACTTCAAGCCGCAGAAGGCGTTGCTCGACAGCTTCGAGTATTTCGCCATTCCGGACGACAGCGCCCGCGTCAACGCCCTGCTGTCGGGCGATACGCACTTCGCTGCCTCCATCAAGCCGCAGTCCGTGCGTCTGGTGGAAAGCCAGCAGGGTGTGACGCTCTCGATCACGACTGCCGGCAACTACACCAACCTCAATTCCCGCCTCGACATGGCCCCGGGCGACAAGGCCGGCTTTGTTGAGGGCATGAAATATCTGCTCAATCGCGAATTGATCAGGAAATCGGCCGTGCGCGGCCTGGCGGAAATCGCCAACGACCAGCCCGTATCGCCCGCAAACCCCTATCACAATGCCGAACTCAAGCCGCGCGCCTTCGATCCCGAGCGCGCAAAGTCTCTGTTCCAGAAGGCCGGCTTGCTGGGGCAGTCAATCCCCCTCGTCGCTTCGGAAGCTGCCGCGTCCTCGCTCGACATGGCGATGATCTTCCAGCAGGCAGGCGCGCAGATCGGCATGAAGTTCGATATTCAGCGCGTTCCTTCCGACGGTTACTGGTCTAACTACTGGCTCAAGGCGCCGCTGCACTTCGGCAATATCAACCCGCGCCCCACGCCGGACATCCTGTTCTCGCTGCTTTATGCTTCGGATGCACCGTGGAACGAGAGCAAGTTCAAGTCGGAGAAGTTCGACAAGATGCTCATTGAGGCTCGCGGCGAGCTGAACTTCGGCAAGCGCAAGGCGATTTATGACGAAATGCAGGTAATGGTGGCGAACGAGGCGGGGACCGGCATTCCGGTGTACCTGTCCAACGTCGATGCGCATTCCGCCAAGGTCAAGGGCTTGCTGCCGAATCCGCTCGGCGGACAGATGGGTTATGCGATGGCGGAGTATCTCTGGCTCGAAGCCTGAGGCTCGTCCGCGCGCCGGAGACGCATGTTCTCCGGCGCAACCTCCCGTTCCGTCCTGCCGCAGAGGTCCCGTATGAACTCACACGTTATCGCTCTGGTGCTGGGCCGTATCGGTATCGCCGTCATCACGATCATCATCGTGAGCTTCATTGTTTTCGCGGCAACCGAAATGCTGCCCGGCGACATTGCGCAAATCCTTCTGGGACAAGCCGCCACCGAAGAAGCCGTGGCGGGACTGCGCGCAGCGATGAACCTGAACGATCCGGCTATTTTGCGGTTTTTGCGCTGGATGGGCGGGCTGCTGCAGGGCGATCTCGGTCTTTCCTACGCCAATAACATGCCGGTGGCGGATCTGATCGGCGGCCGGCTGGTGAACACGCTCAAGCTGGCAGCCGTCACGGCGATGTTCTCCGTGCCCGTCGCGCTCTTTCTCGGCATCACCACGGCCATGTACCGGGGCAGTGTCTATGACCGCGCCGTGAACACGATGGTCGTGGGCGTGATCTCGGTGCCCGAGTTCATGATCGCCACCATCGCGGTGCTCATCTTCGCCGTCTGGTTGCGCTGGCTGCCGGCGTTGTCTTTCGCCAGTGATGTGAGCACGTTGCTGGGGCTGCTCAAGTCCTATGCAATGCCGGTCATTACCCTGGCCTTCGTGATTTCGGCGCAAATGATCCGCATGACGCGGGCGGCGGTGATCGAAACGCTGAAGATGCCTTATGTCGAAATGGCGCTGCTGAAAGGCGCGTCGCGGCGGCGCATGGTGCTGCGGCATGCCCTGCCGAACGCCATCGGGCCGATTGTGAATGCGGTGGCCTTGTCGCTCTCCTATCTGCTGGGCGGCGTCATTATCGTGGAAACGGTGTTCAACTATCCGGGTATCGCCAAGCTGATGGTTGACGCCGTCTCGACCCGCGACCTGCCGCTGATCCAGACCTGCGCGATGATATTCTGCTTGGGGTATCTGCTGCTCATCACTGTCGCCGATGTGATCGCCATCCTTTCGAACCCGAGGTTGCGCAAGTAATGGCCGTGTATTTCCCCACTCCTCGACGCCTCGGCTACCGCTTCAACGCCGTCGGCATGGTCTCCCTGGCAGTGATCATGATCTGGGCGCTGATTGCGCTGTTTGGCCCCAACCTGACGCCCTATCCGCCGGGTGAAATCGTCGATTTTGACTATTTCGGCCCCATGTCCGGCAGCTACTGGCTGGGCACGGATTATCTGGGCCGCGATATCCTGTCGCGCATCCTCATGGGCGCGCGCTATACGGTGGGCATCTCGCTGGCTGCGGTGTTTCTCTCCTGCTTCATGGGCGTGGTGCTGGGCATGACGGCCGCCGTGCTCGGAGGATGGCTCGATACAGTGCTGAGCCGGTTTCTCGACGCGCTCAACTCCATCCCCTCCAAGCTCTTCGGTCTTGTGGTGGTTGCCGGCATCGGTTCGTCCATCCCGGTGCTGATCGGGGTTCTGGCCGTGATCTACACACCTGGAGCCTATCGCTTCGCGCGGGCGCTGGCCGTCAATATCAACACCATGGATTACGTCACCGTCGCCCGCGCGCGTGGCGAGCAGACAAGCTATCTCATTCGCAGAGAGGTTTTGCCGAACATTCTGGGGCCTGTGCTGGCCGATCTGGGGCTGCGTTTCGTCTTCATCGTGCTGTTGCTGTCGGGCCTGTCATTTCTCGGCCTGGGCGTGCAGCCGCCGAACGCCGACTGGGGTTCGCTGGTGCGGGAAAATATCGGTGGCCTGTCCTTCGGCGCGCCGGCCGTGATCATGCCCTCTATCGCCATCGCCACGCTGACGGTGAGCGTGAACCTCTTGATCGACAACCTTCCCGTGCGGATCCGCGACAGGAGCGAATGATGCCTAACCTGGTTGAAATCCGTGATCTGAAGGTGGGAGCGGTTACCGATTCCGGCCGCGAGGTCGAGATCATCAAGGGCGTCAGCTTCGATATCGCCGAGGGTGAGATCGTGGCCCTCATCGGGGAGTCCGGTTCGGGCAAGACCACCATCGCGCTCACGCTGATGGGGCATACGCGGCCCGGGTGCTCCGTGCGCTCCGGTTCCGTGATGCTGGACGGGCGTGACATGGCGCGCCTGCCCGAGCGTGAGCGCGCCCATATTCGCGGCACCGATGTCGCCTATGTGCCGCAGAGCGCCGCCGCAGCTTTCAACCCCGCCATGCGGTTGATGGATCAGGTGATCGAGGTGGCCGCCATCCACCACCTCATGCCGAAGGAAGAGGCGCGCAGGAAGGCCATTGAGCTGTTCCGCGCGCTGGCGCTGCCGAACCCGGAAACCATTGGCGAGCGCTATCCGCATCAGGTTTCGGGCGGGCAGTTGCAGCGCCTTTCCGCGGCGATGGCGCTGATCGGCGGGCCAAAGCTCGTGATCTTCGACGAGCCGACCACGGCGCTGGATGTCACCACGCAGATCGAGGTGCTGCGCGCTTTCAAATCGGTGATGAAGGCCGGTGGCATGGCGGGGGTTTACGTCAGCCATGATCTTGCCGTCGTGGCGCAGATCGCCGACCGCGTCGTCGTGTTGCGCGGGGGCGAGGTGCAGGAGGTAGGCGAGACGCAGGCCCTGTTGAACGATGCCAAGCACCCCTACACCCGTGAACTGCTGGCGGCGTTTCATCCCGTGCCTTATGCCTCTGCCGCATCATCCGCAGCGCCCGAGAGCCGCAGGCGACCGGTGCTGGAGGTTGTCAACGTGGTGGCCGGATACGGGCCTGTGGATGCCAAGGGCGCGCCCAAGCTGCTGGCGCTTCGCAACGTGAGCTGCACGTTGGAGAAGGGGCAGAACCTTGGCGTGATCGGGGAATCCGGTTGCGGAAAATCCACCCTTGCCCGTGTGATTTCCGGCTTGCTGCCGCCAGTGTCAGGCAGTGTCGTGCTGGATGGCCAGGAAATGCCCGGCGATGCCCGCAAGCGCACGAAGGACCAGCTGCGTCGCTTGCAGATCGTTTTCCAGTTGGCTGATACGGCGCTGAACCCCTCGCATGCGATCGGCGATATTCTGGGTCGTCCGCTGACCTTTTATCATGGCATGAAGGGCGCGAAACGCGAGGAGCGGGTTTGCGAACTGCTCGATATGGTGCGGCTGCCGCGCACCATGCGTCATCGCTTGCCGGGTGAGCTTTCGGGCGGGCAGAAGCAGCGCGTCAACCTGGCCCGCGCCCTTGCGGCGGAGCCTCAGGTTGTGCTGTGCGATGAAATTACCTCGGCGCTCGATACGGTGGTGGCCGCTGCCGTGATCGAGCTGCTCAAGGAATTGCAGCGCGAGCTCGATCTCTCCTATCTCTTCATCAGCCATGATCTGTCCACCGTCGAGGCGATCTGCGACGACGTGATGGTCATGTATGCCGGCGAGAAGGTGGAAGCGTTGCCTGCCAACCAGATCCAGACCGGCGCGCAGCATCCTTATTCGAAGTTGCTGATGGCCTCGGTGCCGAAGCTGGATACCGGCTGGCTGGACGGGTTGGAGCGTGATCCGGAGTTCGTGCGCGCCTTTGCCAACCGATAGCGCTCTAAACGTCGAAAAGCGTTTTCAGCGGCAGGTGGGCTTTGGCGAAGGGGGTCTTGATGACGATGAAGCTGAAGTATTTGTCGATTCCGACTTCAGCGTCGATCAGCCGTTCCATGATCGCCTGATAGTCTGAAATACCCGCGGTGACGAATTTCAGCAGGTAATCGTACCCACCCGAGATCAGGTGGCATTCTATGACTTCCTCGATCTTCTCGATGGCTTGCTGGAAGCGGGCGAAGTCGATCTGCCGATGATTTTTGAGGGTGACTTCGGTGAAAACGGTCAGGGTGGAGCCGAGCTTGGCGATGTCGATCTGGGCTGAATAGCCGGTGATGTAGCCGGACTGCTGCAACTTCTTGACCCGCATCAGGCAAGGGCTGGGGGAGAGGTGAGCGAGTTCCGCCAGCTCGACATTCGTGATGCGACCGTTCTTTTGCAATTCGTGCAGGATGCGGATGTCGATGCGGTCGAGTTTCAAAGGGATGCCTCCGCTTGATGCCCATTAGAGTCTTTTCGCTCATCTTTGAATCGCGAAAATACTCTCATTTTTTTGAGTTGACGCATTTTTCTCACGCGAAGCGATACCCGCCTCGCATTGAAAATGCTTCAGGACACACGGTGACATTCTAAGCACAAAGTGCCGCGTCTTCAATGCAGGTGATGGCGCATTCGGAGCGAATTCCGGGAAAGGCAGTGCAGGAATAAGGCTCTGATGCCGCTCATTTAAGCAGCAGTTCATGCTGTGTATTGTCCGACTGCGGCACAAACAACTCCCGCTCTGGACTAAATTGGTTGTTGAAGGAGAAAGCAGGATGCCCGCCCCGCTGCTGGAAATCGAAACCGATACGCAACTACCCGCAGCAGCCGATGTCGTGGTGATTGGTGGCGGTATCGTGGGCGCCTGCGCGGCGTATTATCTGGCCAGGCGCGGTGTGAAGGTGGCGCTGGTTGAAAAAGGCCGTATCGGGGCCGAGCAATCGAGCCGCAACTGGGGCTGGTGCCGCCAGCAAAACCGCGATGCGCGCGAATTGCCCATGGCGACCACGAGCCTCGATCTGTGGGAAGCCATGGCGGGCGAGATTGGCGAGAGCGTCGGCTTTCGCCGCTGCGGGCTGCTGTACTTGTCCAATGACGAAGCGGAGATTGCCGGCTGGGCGCGCTGGCGGGATTTCGCGCGGGGGCAGGGGGTCATAACGCATATGCTCAGCGCGGCGGAAGCTGCCGAGCGGGGCCGTGCGACAGGACGTCCATGGAAGGGCGGTGTCTTTTCACCGAGCGACGGCACGGCTGATCCGGGTATTGCTGCGCCTGTCATTGCCAAGGGTGTCAGAAAATTCGGTGGCACCGTGCATCAGCTGTGCGCCGTGCGCGGGCTGGAACTGGAAGCAGGGCGCGTTGCAGGCGTGATCACGGAAGCAGGTGTCATTCGCACCCGAACGGTGGTGATGGCAGGCGGTGTGTGGGCCTCGTCGTTTTGCCGGCAATATGGAATCAGTTTCCCGCAGGCGGCTGTGCGCTCCTCGATTCTCGCCGTCGCGCCCGGCGCTGAGGGGCCGGATGCCCTGCATACCTCGCGCGTTTCGGTGACGCGGCGCGGCAACGGCGGTTATACGCTGGCCATTTCCGGTTTTGCCCGCGTGGACCCGACGCCGCAGCAATTGCGTTATGCCGGCCATTTCCTGCCGATGTTTGCGCGGCGCTGGCGTGTGCTGCGTCCCGGCGGGCTGGAAGGCTGGCGGTCGGGGCACGAGAGCCTTGGGCACTGGCGGCTCGACCAGCCAACGCCGATGGAGCGGATGCGCGTCCTCGATCCGCGCCCCGACAAAGGCATGATCCGGCTGACGCTGGAGCGCGCCCGTGAACTGCTGCCCGCTTTGAAGAGTGTGCCTGTCAGCGCCGAATGGGCAGGCTACATCGATTCCACACCCGATGGCGTGCCCGCTATCGGTGAGACATCCATTCCCGGTTTCGTGCTCGCCGCAGGGTTCAGCGGCCACGGCTTCGGCATTGGTCCGGGCGCGGGGCATATGATCGCCGACATGGTGACCGGCACGAACCCCATTCTGGATCCAACATCCTATCGTCCCGCGCGCTTTGCTCGAGGAAGTTGGGGCAAGGTGTCCGAGTTCTGATTCAAAAATGACTTATTTAAGAAAGGCATAGAATGTCTCCGCCCGTCCGGCCCGTCGAATCCGACGGCAAGCTGCCCGAACACGCCGATGTGGTAGTGATCGGCGGCGGTATCGCAGGCGCCGCCACGGCGTGGGAACTCGCCCGCGCCGGAGTGAGCGTGGTGCTGGTTGAGAAAGGCCGTATCGGGGCCGAGCAATCGAGCCGCAACTGGGGCTGGTGCCGCCAGCAAAATCGCGATGAGCGTGAGTTGCCGCTGGCGATTCTGGCGCTCAGAATGTGGGAAACCCTCTCCACCGATCTGGGGGGCGATACGGGTTTCCGCCGTAGCGGGTTGCTCTATGCCTCCAATGACGAGAAGGATCTGGCCCGTTGGGAGGCTTGGGGCCGCATGGCCGCCGGTTACGGCGTGGACAGCCGCATTGTCGGCGGGGGCCAGATCGCCGCCATGCTGCCGTCTGCCGCGAAAAGCTGGAAAGGCGGCGTCTACTCCCCGACCGATGGGCGGGCCGAGCCTGCTCTTGTCGCCCCGCTCATGGCCGAGGCCGCGCAGAAGCTGGGGGCGACCATCCATCAGAATTGCGCGGCGCGTGAGATCGAGTTTTCCACCGGACGCGTTTCCGGCGTCGTTACCGAGGCTGGGCGCATCCGCTGCGGCGCCGTGCTGGTGGCAGGGGGCGCATGGGCCGGCATGTTGCTGCGCCATCATGGCATTCCGCTCATTCAGGCCTCGATCCAGTCCACCTCTTTTGCCACGCGGGAACTGCCGGAACTGACGGCGGGCGGCGTCTCGATGCAGGACATCACCATCCGCCGCCGTCTGGATGGCGGCTACACGGTGGGGCTCTCGGGGTTCGGGCGGCTGCATGTATCGCCGCGTGGTATCCAGCAGATGCGTCCGTTCTGGAAAACCTTCGTGGAGCGGCGTGCGAAGCTGACCTACAGCTTCGGCGCTTCCTTCTTCAATGGGCCGGATTCGTTGCAGAACTGGCGGGCCGATGGCATATCGCCTTTCGAGCGGCAGCGCGTGCTCGATCCCGTGCCGGAAAAGCGTTTGCTGCAGCGCGGGCTGGCAGGGCTCGCGGAGACTTTCCCCGCTTTCGTCGGGGCGCAGATCGCCCATGCGTGGGGCGGCATGGTCGATTGCACGCCCGATGCCATTCCCGTCATCGGGCCGGTTCAGTCGCATCCGGGGCTGTTCATTTCAGCCGGGCACAGCGGTCACGGGTTCGGGGTTGGCCCTGCGGCCGGGCGGCTGGCTGCCGAACTCATACGAGGCGTCACCCCTTCCGTCGATCCGAAGCCTTTCCGCTATGAGCGGATGATCGACGGCACCGATCTGGGCGGCATGGGGATGATGTAAGCAGGTGAGCGTTCCCCGATCAAATGGCTCAATTTGATCGGGGCACGCTCCAATTTTTTGTTTTAAAGAGCACTTCTCGGAGCGCGCCCTAGCCGATGGCCTGATTGATCAACCCGAAGATGCGTTGCGGGCCGGGAATGGTCCGCCGCTCGCCCTTCGACATGGTGATGGCCGTGTCATGCAGCCGCAGACCGCTGGCGACCAGATAGTCCCGCAAGGGGCCGACCTGTTCGCGGGTATCGACGCGCAGGAACTTCCCGGCCCTGTCCCGCACATGGGGAGAGGCGAGAGCGATGGCGTCAAGCTCGTCCAGCGCCACAATCGGCCCGACGACCCGGCCTCGCCCGAAGCGGCGGGAGAGGGCATAGCCCACGATCAGCCCGTCGCGTTCAAGCACTGTGCCAGTGGAAACCGCTAGCAGGCGGTCCAGAATCTTGCCCCGATCCGCCCCGATGGCCACGGCATCCAGCTCGCGGATTGCGGCCTCGTCACTTGCCTGCATGGGGCGCGCGCCGGGTGGAACCTCGGGATTGTCGACCACCACGCCATTATGCTGAAAAACTTTGCACTCAGGCAAAAATCCAAGGGAAATGTAAAGCCGATAAGCAATTCGGGTTGCATTCAAGGTCAAGTCGCGTGACCCGGTGCGGGCCAGCAACTGGTCCATCAGCCAGCGCCCGGCTCCCTGCTCCTGCAAACGCGGCGCGATGATGACCATGCCGACCGAGGCCAAGTCGTCTCCCATCGGGAACCACATGGCGGAACCGACGGCGCGGCCGATCTCATCCACGGCGAAAACGCCTTCTCCAAGGCTGAGAACCATTTCCCAGTCCTGCGGGCGATGCATCCAGCCCACACCGACAGACAACTCATGCAGCTTAGGCACATCCGCCAGGGTCATTCGCTGCGCAACGAGTGCAAAGCTATCCACCAGTTTTGTGGTCTGCGCCAGCATTGGCCATCCTCCCGCTCATTCCGAGCATATAGTTTATCGTGTTAATTGAAGCATTTTCTACTGCTTCCCCCTGTCTCTCTGGCAGGAACTGCCTCGCGAACAGATGCAGGATCGCGGCTATAGCATTTTCAAGCAAAGTGGATGCCGATTTGCGTGAGGAAAGTGCATTGAATCAGTGATTTAGATCCTTTCTGCGTTTCAGCGAAATACCGAAAGGCTCCAGAGCGCGTTCCGATTGAACGGCGTCATTCAATCGATCGGAATTCGCCCGGAACAAAGGAAACCAGCTTCTGCCCTGTTTCAATCAGAACAGGGCAGAAGCTGGGCGGCTGTTTTTCTGCAAGGCATGCGCAGGCTGCAATCAAGGATAGCGGGGGAAGAGGCGTTCATGAGCGATAAGACGAACCCCGCGAAAGGCCGGTGGCGGACACCATGGCCAATCGTGTTGCAATGGGGAGCGGCTATTGGTTTCGGCATTGCTCTGGGGGCTCTGCTCGGCAGGCTGCACCTTCCGGCCGCGGCCATGGTCGGGCCGATCATCGTCGGCCTCATCATGGCCCAGCGTGGGACCGTCATCCGCGTACCGCTGTTGGTTAACCGCCTGTCGCAGGGCGCCGCAAGTTGCCTGATCGCCCTTTATCTCGATGCAGGCATGCTGAGCCAGACACTCGATATCTGGCCGACAATTCTTGTGTTCGTCTGTCTGACTTTTGCCGTTTCCTGCCTCACAGGCGTTGTCGTGGCCACATGGACGCGGCTTGACCGGGAACTGACCGTCTGGGGCTTCCTGCCCGGCATGATGGGCGCGGTTGTGCTGGCTGCCTATGAAAAGGGCCTCAACGGCTCCATGGTGGCCTTTATCCAGATGCTGCGGCTGATGAGTGTCATCGCTGTGATGGTGGCCGTCACAGCGGTGTTGAGCGGGCCGGCCACCCCGCATTCCGCAGGCGTGGAGGCGGCCACCCTCGTCTCGACGCTGACGGGGCTGGGGCTGTGCGTGATCGGGGTTGCCATAGCGAAATGGCTGCCATTCATTCCCGCCGGAGCTTCGCTGGGGCCGCTGTTTCTTGCGGCCGTGCTGAAACTCTCCGGCATCAGCGTTGCAATGCCGGAATGGCTGGTCACGGTTGCCTTCTGGGCCATCGGTATTCAGGTCGGGCTGGGTTTGACGGTCGACCTGTTGCGGCAGGGATGGCGCGCGCTGCCGGGACTGATGGCGGGCTGCCTGTTGCTGATCTTGCTGTGTGCCGTGTCCGGCATTGTGCTGGCGCGGATCGCGGGGGTGGATATCATGAGCGGTCTTCTGGCGACGGTGCCGGGCAGCATCGACTCCATCGCCTTGCTGGCGATCAGCGCCGACGCCGATGTTTCCTTCGTGATGACATTGCAAACCGTGAGGCTGTTTGCGGTCGCCACGTTGGGGCCGCTGCTGGCGGCAAGCCTCAGCCGGTTCATCGGTTCGCGAATGAAAGACCGCGCCATCAAAGCCCGGGAATAAACGTGTGGCCTCATGCCGCCCGTAAACGCCGGAGCGCCGATCCGCCAGCCGTCAAAAGCGGTTCGCTGCCAGATAGCCCGCAGATGCCGACAGACCGGTGAGCATCGTTCCCCAGGCGATATCCACCACCGATATGGCCACCGGCCAGTCGCGCAGCGTGGCGTGGTTTGTCAGGTCGTAGGTTGCGTAGGCGACGAGGCCGAGGGCTAAGCCGTTGACGGCCGCCTTCGCGAGCCCGCCGGACGCGAGCGCGGGCAGGATCGCGAGAAAGACGATGCCGCCGATGTATATCAGGTAGAAAATGGCGGCGGGAGCCAGGCTGAAACCTTCCATGAGCCTGTCGCCGAGCAACGGGCGATAGAACCTGTCGGCCATGATGCTCAGCCATATCGAGTCGATGGCGAGGAAGGCGGCCCCGGCGGCGATATAGGCAATGAACGCGGTCTTCATGCGTGATATTTCCCCGTGAGCGTTAATTCTTTTACGTGGTTATCGGCAACGCGGATCACTCGCGCTGACGGCTCAGCCGGAAACCATGAGGAGAATCCGGGAAATTGCCGATTCCGGGAGGAGGCGCTTGAACCGATCGCGCGTTTCCAGCGTAAAAGGCAGTGACAGGCGCGCGGATCGCTGCCGCGCCGGCAAACCCGGCAAGGGGGAGATGGATTGAAGTCACCGGCTTTCGACGCCGAACGCCCTGTGCTGGTGCTGTTCCGGAATGACCGGCGTGTGGCGGACAATGCCGCGCTTGCCGCAGCCGCTCGCACCGGCAAGCCCGTCGTCGCGGCTTTCGTGCTGGAGGATCCGCTTGGCGGCGCGCGTGCTCCCGGTGGTGCCTGGCGCTGGTGGCTGCATCATTCGCTGGCCGCGCTCGGCCGCTCATTGGCGCAGATGGGTGTAAGCCTTGTGCTCCGGCGCGGGCGCATGGGCGATGTGGTTGAAAGCCTCGTCGCCGAAAGCGGCGCTGATGCCGTTTTCTGGAATCGACGCTACGACCCTGGAGCCATCGCCGCCGATACGGTGATGAAGGCTGCCCTGCGCGAGCGTGGTCTCGCGGTGGAGAGCTTCGCCGGCCACCTGCTGCACGAGCCGTCGCGCCTCGTTACCTCGACGGGCGGGAGTTACAAAGTCTATTCGCCGTTCTGGAAAGCGTTGGTGGCGGGTCCCGAACCGCGCGATCCGCTCGACGCGCCGGAACGGCTCAATCCCTTTGCCGGCATGCTCCATTCGGAGGATCTCCATGCCTTCGGGCTGCTGCCGACGAAACCCGACTGGGCGGGCGGCCTGCGGCGGAGCTGGACGCCGGGAGAGGACGGAGCGCTGGCGCTGCTGGACGATTTCATCGCCGATGCGCTGGCGGATTACGCGGAGGGAAGGGATTATCCGGCGCGCGAGGTCACGTCCCGCCTGTCGCCGTATCTCGCGCACGGCGAGATCACGCCGTTCCAGATTTTTGCCGCCTTGCGTCATGCAGCCGACGACATGTCCGGCGCAGGCGCCGCGAAGTTCTGCAAGGAGGTGGGGTGGCGCGAGTTTTGCTACCATCTGCTTTTCCATCATCCGCATCTCGACACGCAGAATTTTCAGCCGTCTTTCGACGCTTTTCCGTGGCGCGAGGATAAGCAAGCATTGCGAGCGTGGCAGCGCGGCCTCACCGGGTTTCCGATCGTCGATGCCGGCATGCGCGAGCTGTGGGAAACCGGCATCATGCACAATCGCATGCGCATGGTCGCCGCTTCATTCCTGACCAAGCACCTGCTCGTCGACTGGCGCGCGGGAGAGCAATGGTTCTGGGACACGCTGGTGGATGCGGACCCCGCCAGCAACCCCGGCAACTGGCAATGGGTGGCGGGATGCGGCGCGGATGCCGCGCCCTATTTCCGCATCTTCAACCCAGTTCTGCAGGGGGAAAAGTTCGATCCCGAAGGCCGGTATGTGCGCCGGTGGCTGCCCGAGCTGGCGCGTCTGCCCTCCCGTTTCATCCACAGGCCATGGGAGGCGCCGTCCGCCGTTCTCGCGGAGAGCGGCGTGAAGCCCGGCGAAACCTATCCCCGGCCCATCGTTGACCTTCGCCTTGCGCGTGAGCGGGCGCTGGGGGCCTATGAAACGGCCAGAAGCGCGTTTCGGAGCAGCGCGCCATGAAGGAGAACGCCAGTCAGGAACGCGGCAGTCAAGAACGCGGCCCCCTGGCGGACAACGGCCCGCCGCCCACCGCTGCCGGCGTGCTTTATCCGGGCGAGGTCATGCATCAGCGGCTGAAGCCGTTCGGTCACCGGTTCACCTACGCCGTATTCTCGCTGCTGGTCGATATCGACCGCCTGTCCGATCTCGGCCGCGCCACACGGCTGCTGGCTGTCGACAGGCCGGGTCTCGTTTCATTCCGCCAGAGCGATCATGTGGCGCGCCGTGGCGAAACGCTACGCGAGCATGTCGACGGACTGTTGCGCGAGGCCGGGCTGGCGCAACCGGCCCGGCGGGTGCTGCTGCTGGCCTATCCGCGTATTCTGGGCTACGTCTTCAACCCGTTGTCCGTCTACTTCGCCTACGGTGATGGCGACGAGCTGGTGGCGCTCATCTACGCGGTGCGCAACACCTTCGGCGAGCGCCACACCTATGTCGCGCCCGTGCTGGAGGGCGAGGCGGGGCCGGCCGGCATCCGGCAGGAGCGGACGAAGATCTTTCACGTCTCGCCCTTTATCCCGATGGGCGCGCGTTATCATTTCCGCATCCTGCCTCCGGGCAGGCGCGTGCGCCTCCATATCCACGAAACGGAAGCGGGCGAAGGGCTGCTGACCGCGACGTTCGACGGCACGGCGAAACCGCTGACGGGCAGGAACCTCGCCGCACTGCTGGCGCGCTTTCCCCTGATGACATTCAAGGTGATCGCCGCGATCCATTGGGAGGCGCTGAAACTGTGGCTGAAGGGTGCGCGCTTCCACAAGAACCCGCCACTGCCGCCCCCGGCGAGTTTTCGCGATGAAGGCGAGATAGCCAGGCGAGAATGAGCGTCGTCACATCCTGCGCGGCGGTCCGGGCCAGAAGGCATTGACGCGGCGCTGATAGTCGCGATATGCGTCCCCGCGCTCCCGCAGCATATGGGCTTCCAGCGGCGGCACGCCCGAGGCGTGAACCAGAATGGCGTACATGAACACCGGCCCCGCCAAGGCGGCCCATCCCCACGGATAATGATCCGCCACGCCGATGGCGATCGCGGCATATCCCGTCCACCCCAGCCATTGAAAGAAATAGTTGGGGTGCCGCGACAGACCCCACAGGCCGGTATCGCACACGGCGCCCCTGTTGGACGGCACGTTGCGGAAACGGGCAAGTTGCGCGTCCGCCATGCCTTCTCCGGCAATGGCTGCGAGCACGATTATAATGCCGAGCGCATCCGTCCATACCAGTTCCGGCGCGGGATTGTGGGCGGCGAGGAAAATCGCCGCAGCCAGCAGCAGGGCCGCCGCTGCCTGTATTTGCAGGAACTTGAACAGCTCCTTCCGCCAGCCTTCGCCCCATTCCCGCCGCAGCGCCGCATAACGCGGGTCGTCCGCGCCGCGCGCCGTCCGCAGGGCGATATGCAGCCCGAGCCGGAGTGACCACAAGGCCGCCAACCCCGCCACGAGCCATTGCCGCGCCGGATGGGCAGGCCATTCCTGAATGGGCGCGAGCGCCAGCGTCACGCCCGCCGCGCCGACGAGGAACGACCATGTCGCGTCGATCCATCCGGATTTCGCGCCACGCGTCACCGCCGCCCACGCCACGGTCATCGCCAGCGAAAGGGCAACGGCAGTGGCGGCGAAGGCGGCGGCGGCGGACATGTCAGACTCCGAAAAGAGGCTGCACGATGCGCCCCAGCATACCGCTAAGGCGCATGCGCCCTTCGAGCGCGACGAGGCAGATGCATTCGCCATCGCTATCCACGACCGGCTGGTGCTCCACGTCGTCGCCCACCTCGGCGAGGTCGCCGGGGCCGAAGCGGCCCAGCGAATCCGAGAACGAGCCGGCCACGACGTAGGTGAACTCGATGCCGGAATGACCGTGCTCGGGCAGCTTCCTGCCCGGCCTGACCTTCAGCAGCATGACGCCGGCGTCGGGCTCATGAGGCACGCCGATCCGGCTCATGCGTACGCCGGGGCCGAACCAGCGCCACGCGCCGATGTCGCAACCGGCGAGAGCGTCCGGCAGTCTGAGGCCGTCGCGCGTGACGGGCGCGGGCGGCGGACCGGCATGACGCCGGACCATTGCCGGCATCGCTTCGGCGTCGATGCGCGCCAGCGCGGTGGCGAGCGCCGTGGGCGTCAGAGCGGTCGGCTGCGTTTCATCCAGCACGGCGCCGCCAAGCGCCTCGAAGGCTTTCAGGCGGTTGCGGCAGAGGGGGCACACAGTCAGATGCGCGGCGATCACAATCGCCGGTCCCGCCGCGAGCGTGCCGGCGGCATAGCGCAGCAGCGTTTCATCGGTTGGATGATGGGCGATTGTCATGATTGGTTTTCCAGGAGACTGCGCAGGCGCTTCATCGCCAGCCTGATGCGGGATTTGACGGTGCCGAGAGGAATGCCGAGCTCTTCGGCGATTTCGGATTGGGATTTCTCGCCATAGAACGTCAGCCGGATGACGGTTGACTGTTCGGCCGAGAGCCCGGCGAGCGCGCCGCGCACATGGAGCTCGCGCTCGGCCGTCAGCACGGTTTCCTCCAGTGTCGGCGGCTCCTCGACCGGCTCCTGCGGCAATGCGGAAGGATCGCGCTCCCGGCGCAGATGGTCGATGCGCAGGTTGCGCGCGATGGTGAACACCCACGTCGACACGCCCGCGCGAGCGCTGTCGAAGTAGGACGCCTTTCGCCACAGCGAGAGCATCGTTTCCTGCACCAGATCTTCCGCGGCAGCGGCCGGAAGCCCGCCGCGCAGGAAGAACGTCTTGAGGCGGGGGCCGAAATGGCCGAAAAGCCCTGCGAAAGCCTGACGATCCCGTTCCTCGGCGACGCGCCGCACCAGATGCGCCAGCTCATCCGGCGCCAGTGCGGCGCCGCTGTCTCCCGTCGCGTTCACCAGACGCACCCGGCCAGCCGATGGCGCCGGTGCCGGCGTTGATGCGAATTGTTCCAGGCTGTCATTCATGCGCCTTTCTACGGCCCGCCGTGCATGGCGGATCACACGGACGGCGACTTCCTGCGGGAAGCTGATTTCTTTTCCGCGTGACGATCGCCGGTGATCCGCCCGGGCATGCTCCGCGTAAAACTATCCGAACCGAACACCTGAATCCACTCCGCCTGCTTCTTCGCATCAACGGATTGTAATGAAACACTTTGTCACTCCTCCCGATCCCCTGAACATCGCCATCGTGGGCAGCGGTATCGCCGGGCTTTCGGCGGCCTGGCTGCTGTCGCAACGCCATCGGGTCACGGTGTTCGAGGCGGACGACCGCATCGGCGGCCACAGCCACACGGTGGAGCGCGGGGGAGTGCCCGTGGATACCGGCTTCATCGTTTACAACGAAGCGACCTATCCCAATCTCACGGCCTTGTTCCGCCATATCGACGTGCCGAGCGTGGCGACGGACATGTCTTTCGCGGTGTCCATCGACAGGGGGCGGGTCGAATATGCCGGCTCCAACCTCGCGGGCCTGTTTGCCCGGCCGGCCAGCGCGGTGAGCCCCCGCTTCTGGTCGATGCTGAGCGATCTCCTGCGTTTCTACGGCCAGGCGCCCCGCGCCGTGCGATCCCTCGGGCCGGAGGTAAGCCTCGCGCAGTATCTCGACATGGGCGGCTTCGGCGCGGCTTTCCGCGAGGATCATCTCTACCCCATGGCGGCGGCGATCTGGTCGACACCCTCCATCGAGATCGGCGACTATCCCGCGGCGGACTTCGTCCGTTTCTGCGAAAATCATGGCCTGCTTAAACTCATCGGCCGGCCGATATGGCGCACGGTCAGGGGTGGAAGCCGCGCCTACGTCGATCGTCTGACGGCATCCTTCAGGCAGCGTATCCGCACTTCATCGCCCGTCGTTTCCATCCGTCGGGTCGAGGACGGCGTGGAAGTCAGCGTCGCAGGCGAGGCTCCCGAGCGGTTCGATCACGTCGTCATCGGCGCGCATGCGGATCAGGCGCTGCGCATGCTCGCGGACCCTTCCGCCGAAGAGCGGCATCTTCTGGGTGCTTTCACGTATGGCCGCAATCCCACGGTGCTGCATGGCGACGCCAGCCTCATGCCGCAACGCAGGCGGGCCTGGGCGGCATGGAACTATCTTGCCACGTCCGCGCGGCCCGGCGACGCACCCGCGCCTCCCGGCGTGACCTATTGGATGAACAGGCTGCAGGACATCGATCCCGCCACGCCGCGTTTCGTCACGCTCGCCCCGCCGCGGGAGCCGGACGCCCGCACCGTGCTGTGGCGCGGCGTTTATGAGCATCCCCGCTTCAATGCCACGACCGGCGCAGCGCAATCGCGCCTCTGGTCGTGCCAGGGGGTGCGCAACACGTGGTTTTGCGGCGCGTATTTCGGCGCGGGCTTTCACGAGGACGCGCTTCAGGCCGGCCTTGCGGTCGCCGAGCAGCTCGGCGGCCTCAGGCGGCCATGGACAGTCGCGGATGAATCCGGCCGCATCGTCGTCAATGAACAACACAATGCAGGAGAGCGCGTTTGTCTGTCATGATCGCTCCGACGGGGAACGGGATCAGGGTTGAACCGACGATGCAGCGGACAGGGGCCCATTGCCATACATCGCCAGCCGTTCGCCTCGATCGCGGCAATTTTTCCGCCGTGACGGCTTCGCTGCCGTTGCGGGCGCGCATGATGCTGCATGCGGTCGTGGATCTCCCGTGCGGTTCTCTGACGCTGCATACTCCCGAAGGAATGACGCTGTGCATCGGCGGAAAAACGGTGGGACCGCATGGCGAAATCGTCTTGAGGAACTGGCGGCTCGCCGGCCGCGCCTTCGCGAACGCGACTGTCGGCGTGGCGGAATCCTATATCGACGGCGACTGGGACAGCCCCGACCTCACAGCGCTGCTCGAGCTTTTCGCCGTTAATGAGGGCGCCGGGCAAAACATAGCGCGGGGCGCCGGCCCGTTGTTCAACCTGTTCCAGCGCCTGCGTCACTGGCTCAACCGGAACACGCACGCGGGGTCGCGGCGCAACATTTCGGCCCACTACGACCTCGGCAATGCGTTTTACGGCCAGTGGCTCGATCCATCGATGACCTATTCGTCGGCTCTTTATGCCGAAGGGGTGAGCGATCTGGAAGGCGCGCAGGCGGCGAAATATCGGGCTTTGGCGCACGACATGGCAATCGGCCCGGGTGACCATGTCCTCGAAATCGGTTGCGGCTGGGGCGGGTTCGCCGAGTTCGCCGCGCGCGAGATCGGCTGCAGCGTCACCGCGCTGACGATCAGCCGCGAACAGCATGCTTTCGCGCGGGAGCGCATCGCCCGCGCCGGGCTGGCGGACAAGGTGGACATCCAGCTGCGGGACTACCGTGACGAGCGCGGCAGCTACGATCGCGTCGTGTCCATCGAGATGTTTGAGGCGGTCGGAGAGCGTTACTGGTCCGTATTCTTCGACAGGCTGCGCGCGCGGTTGAAACCCGGAGGGCTGGCGGGGATGCAGGTCATCACCATCCGCGACAGCGCTTACGCGCGCTACCGCGCCCAGCCCGATTTCATCCAGCGCTACATTTTCCCCGGCGGCATGCTGCCTACGCCCTCGATCATGCGCAACCTGCCGGCGGAGCATGGCCTGAGCGTGACGCGCGAACGCGTTTTCGGAGAGGATTATGCCCGCACGCTGGCCGAATGGCGCAGCCGCTTCCACGATGCCTGGGAAACGATAGCGCCGCTTGGGTTCGACGAGCGTTTCCGCAAGCTGTGGTCATTCTACCTGCACTATTGCGAGGCCGGCTTCCGCGCCGGCTACATCGACGTGCGCCAGTTGACGTTCAGGGGCTGAGGCAGGATCTCAGGCACGCCACGCGCCCGAAATGCTATCCCGGCACGCACACGAGCAATTGCCTGGTGGCGGCGTCGACGGCTTTGCGGCTGTAGACGAGCGGGTGGTAGACGCCGTCGCGCCAGGCGGTGGCGAGATCGCCGTAGTGGGGCGAGCCCGGCACGCCGGACTGGCCGGGCGTGTTGATGAACAGGCTGTTGTCCCAGCCGCCGACGTCCACGATCATGCGCACCGACGGTCCCGTCGTGACGTCGAAATTCGAGGCGCGGTAGCCTGCGTAGTTGGGGGTGGAGGAACTGCCGCCGAGCTTTGCCGGCGGTATCGACCATGCGGTTGCGCCTTCCGCGATGCCGTCGAGCAGATGCTTTAGCGACAGCCGGTGGATGTCGCCCCAGGCCCATGCTGCCGGATTTTCCCCCATGATTGACCGGCACTCGGCCCATGCCGCCGACAGGGTGGCGTCCAGCATGGTGTGCAGCGCGTCCTCGTCCGCCGTTTGCGCCCAGTCGGTCACCGCCGGCAGGCTGGTGGGCTGGAGCAGCGGCAGGTCCTCGTCGGCGAGACCGGCCGCCCGGCCGAGCGCATTGCAGATGTGGCGCGAGAGCCATATCTCGAAAAGAGCAGCCGCGCCGGAGGCCGCCCGCAGGTCGCCGTCCCACGCCTGCAGAAGCGCATGCGCCAGCGCCGCGTCGCCGCCAGCGCCGGCCCGGTAACGTTTTCCCAGCAGGGCAACGAGGCGCGTGGCGGAGACCGAGACAGTGTCGGTCTGGAGCCTGGCGCAATCGTCGAGCGTGACCTTGTCCCGCCGCGACAACACATCGTGGATCCGGTCCGAGCGGCTCGCGTCGAGCCATTCGTATCCGATGGGTGGATGGGTTGCCGCCCAGTCCGCCGGCACGTTCATGGCGTTTGCAGTGGCGATGAAGCCGCGCGCGGGATTTTTCTCAACCGGGCCGTCCTCGGGTGCGAGGTAGCCCGACCATGCATAGCGGCCATCGCCCGGTACGGGCAGCAGGCCGTTCCAGCCTTCGCGCAGCGGCGTCGCGCCGGAGGGCTTCCAGCCGATGGTGCCGGCGGTGTCCGCATAAACGTGGTTCACAGACGGCGTGCCCCAGCCGCGCAGCGCCTGTGTGTAGGCGTCGAAACTGCGCGCCTGCATCACTGCAAGGCTCGCCATGTAGGGCGCCATGCCCGGATCGGTCCACACGGTGCGCAGCGCGTAGGCCCGGTGGGCGGCGGGATCGCGGTGGATCACCGGGCCATGGCGGGTGAAGTAGAGGCTTCGCTGCTCGATGCCGCCGTTTTTGACGGGGATGTCCTCGACGCATTCCGTCATCCTCTCCCAGCCGTCGCCGAAGCGGTAGCTGAGCGGGTCGTCGGGGTGCGTGTCGTAAACGAAGGCGTCCTCCTGGTCGGCGCCGAAGATCGTCAGCGCGAATGCGGCGGTGCCGTTGTGCCCCATCGAGATCCCCGGGGTGGCCGGCTCTCCCGCGCCGATGGCGTCGAAGCCGGGCATCGAGAGGTGGACGACGTAGCGGATCGAGGGAAGGGTGTGGGTGCGGTGCGGGTCGAACGCCAGAATGGGCCGCCCGGTGGCGGATTTCTCCGCCGACACGGCCCAGTTGTTCGATCCTTCCGGCTGCACCGCCTGGACGATCTCCCCCGTGGGCGTGGCCTTGCGCCACCGGGGGGCCTCCGCGAGCGGGGCCGAGAGGCGCGACGTCGAAAAGGTCACCGGGGCGACGGCGAGATTGACGTCGTCGAGGATTTCAAGCGGCAGGGATGCGAGATCGAGGTCGGGAGCGGTTATCGGCGCGACCGGCGGCTCACGCCGCAAGCGCAGGTCGTCCGCCGCAGCGCCTGCGCGCGCGGTCAGCCGCGCCCGCAGGATCTCCGAGCTCACGTTGCGGGTGAGGGAATGGCTGCGGATACGCACGACATCCTCCGCCGCCCAGCGGGCAGGGGCGTTGCCGAGCTTCGCGAACTCCGGCGGCAGGGGATGAACGCCCGCTTCGATGCCGGCGATGTAAGCGTTGATGCCGGCGGTGAACGACGCGCATATGGCCTGCGCGCCATCGCCGTAGGCCGCCCATTCGGGCGCCATGTCGCCCCTGTAGAGGAAGAGGCGCGCGGCGCGGTCCTGCTCCAGATAACCCGGCCCGAAATCGGCGGCGAGCAGCCCGAGCCCGCGCTTTCGCCACAGGTCGATCTGCCACAGCCGGTCGCGCGCGACGTTCCAGCCCTGGGCGAAGAACAGGTCGTCCCGGTTCTGCGCCCGGATATGCGCCACGCCCCACGCATCGACGGCGATCTCGACAGGTTCCCTCAACCCCTCGACGGCGATGGGGGCAGGCGCGTTTCCGGGCATGGCTGGTTCATCCTTCTTCACGAGGGTGTCGCGTTGTGGCCGGGCGGCGTTACCGCAGACGCGTGAACAGGCCGGCGAAGAGCTGCGCGCGCTCGCGCAGGCTCGCCACCTCGATATGCTCGTTGAGCGTATGCAGGCCCGCCCCGCGGACGCCGATCGAGTCGAGGGTGGGAATGCCGAGCGCGCCGGTAAAGTTGCCGTCCGAGCCGCCGCCCGCGCTGGCGTGGGTGAGCTCGAAGCCGATCTCCCGGGCGATATCGCGCGCGATGGCATAAAGCGCCATCGTGCCCGGCTGGTCCGGTTCCCACACCGGCCGCGTGACGCCGCGCCTCACCTCGAAGACGACGTCGCCGGATTCGTCCGCCAGCGCCAGCATGCGATCGACGCCCCGGTCGAGATCCTCCTGCTTCTTCGCCATGCTCAGCGCTTCGGCCTCGCACGAGGAGGACACGCAGTTCACCCATTGCCCGCCATGGATGACGCCGACGCTGAAGGTGCAGTCGTCGGTCGTCATCGCCTCTATTTCGAGGATCTTCCGGGCCATGCGGGCAATGGCCGAGCGCCCGTCCGCGAGCGCCGCGCCGGCGTGGCTCGGACGGCCGACGGTGCGCATGTTATAGCGGGCGATGGCATAGCGGCCCGTGACGGCGCCGCCATCCGCGAGTGCGGGCTCGGGAACGAGGACGTAGCGGTGCTTCAGAGCTTCCTGCTCGATCAGTTCGCGCGTCGAGGGCGTGCCGACTTCCTCGTCGGGGGTGAGCAGGAAGGTGACGGGCAGCGGCGTCTCCAGCGCGGCGCGCTGCAGCTGGAGGATGGCCTCGAGGGCGATGAAGTTGCCGGCCTTCATGTCCTGGATGCCGGGGCCGTAACACAGCCCTCCCTCCCGGCGGAACGGCAGCTTCTCCAGCGTTCCGACGGGGTGGACGGTGTCGAGATGGCCGGAAACGAGGATGCCCGGCGCCCCCATGTCGCGGTGGGGGAAGCGCGCGCGCAGCGATCCGCCGTAGCCCATGCGCCCCGGGATGCGCTCGATATGCGCGCCCGCCGCCGCGAAGTCGAAGGCGGCGACATCCATCATGCGGTCGACGGCGGCAGCGTCGAAGGTGGGGCTTTCACACGTGATCCATGGCTCCAGCCGGTTCACCATGTCGTCTGTGTCGAAGGGCAGGTCGAGGGCGCTCATGCGGTCAGGTCCTTGTCGATGGGCAGTCGGGTTTCGATGATGCGCGCGTAGATGGAGGCCCCGACGGGCAGGATGTCGGGGGACAGCACGAACGCGGGATTGTGCAGGGGAACGGTTCCGGCGTGGCCGAGGTTGAGGTAGCTGCCCGGCACGCGCCGCAGCATGTCCGCGAAGTCCTCGCTGCCCATGAAGGGCACGGGTTCCTCGGCGACGTTGTCGGCGCCCACCACGTCGGCGGCGGCCGCGAGGTAGGCGTCGGACAGCTCGGCGTCGTTGGGCAGCACGTCGAAGACCTCCCGGAAGGAGACGTCGATGGCGATGCCGTGGCCGAGGGCGAGCCCCTCGCAGATGGCGCGCATGCGCGACTGGACGAGGTCCCGCACCTCCGTGCTGAAGAAGCGGATCGTCCCCGTGATCGTGGCCGTTTCCGGGACGATGTTGTACGCGGAGCCGGTGTGGAACTGCGTGCAGGAGACCACGCAGGCATCCGTGGCGCGCACGTTGCGGCTGACGATGCTCTGCAACTGCTGGACGAGGTCGGCGCCGATCACCAGCACGTCGCGCGACTGATGGGGCATGGCGGCGTGGCTGCCCCGGCCCCGCAGCTGGATGTCGAAGAACGACGCGCCGGCCATCGCCGCGCCCTTGCGCAGCGTGGCATGGCCGGGCTTGCCTGTCGGCTGGTTGTGCATGCCGTATATCTCGTCGCAGGGGAAGCGCTCGAACAACCCCTCCTGCAGCATGCGCCGCGCGCCGCCGAGACCTTCTTCGGCGGGCTGGAAAATGAAGACGGCCGTGCCGGCGAAGTCTCGTGTCGCGGCGAGATATTGCGCGGCGCCGAGCAGCATCGTGGTGTGGCCGTCATGCCCGCAGGCATGCATCCTGCCCGGGTTTCCGGAGGTGTAGGCGAGCCCGGACGCCTCCTCGATCGGCAGCGCGTCCATGTCGGCCCGCAGGCCCACGCGGCGGTTGCCGCCGCCGCCCAACGTCCCGCGGCCATGCAGGATGCCGATGACGCCGGTCGCGCCGATGCCGGTGTGGACCTCGTCGACCCCCCACGCGCGCAGCCTGTCGGCGACGACGGCGGCGGTGCGGCTTTCCTCGAAACCAAGCTCCGGATGCCGGTGCAGGTCCTCGAATATCGACAGGAGATCGGCCGACCGTTCAACTATTGCAGGAATGACAGGCATATGCTGGCCCTCTGTTTTTACGGTGTTAGCCGGCCTCCAGATAGCGGCGGCCGGCGAAATCCCAGAAGCGCCCGGGCGCGGCGTCGATGAGCGTCCGGGTGTATTCGTGGCGGGGATGGGCCAGCACCTGGGCGGCCGGCCCCTGTTCCACCACGATGCCGCGCTGCATCACGATCACGTCGTCGCAGATCTGCGCCGCGACGCGCAGGTCGTGGGTGATGAAGATGATGGCGATGCCGACCGCCTCCTGCAGTTCCGCGAGCAGGTCGAGAACCTGCGCCTGCACCGACACATCGAGGGCGGAGACGGCCTCGTCCGCGACCAGCACGTCCGGGCGCAGCGCGACCGCGCGGGCGATGGCGATGCGCTGGCGCTGTCCGCCCGAGAACTGGTGCGGATAGCGGTTCAGGGCGTCGTCGGGCAGCGAGACGATCTTGAGCAGGCGCCTGGCCTCCGCGACGGCTTCGTCCCGGCTGATGCCATAGTTGAGAGGGCCCTCGATGAGGCTCTTCTCGATGGTCCAGCGCGGGTTGAGCGAACGGAAGGGGTCCTGGAACACCACCTGCAGGTGCTTGCGATGACGCTTGAGCTGCGGGTGGGGCAGGTAGGCGATGTCGTGGCCCTCGAGGTAGACATGCCCCTCGGTGGGATCGATGAGGCGCATGATCGAGCGCGCCACCGTCGACTTGCCGGAGCCGGATTCGCCCACGATGCCGAGCGTGCGGCCGCGCTTCAGCGTGAACGTGACGCCTTGCGCGGCCTTCACGGGCGGGCGTCGGTTGAACAGCGAGCCGACGTGATAGGTCTTGCCGAGGTCGCTCACGTCCATGACCGGCGGCTCTTTCGTCTCCGGACGGGGCGCGCGCGGCGTCAGCGCGGGGATGGCGTCGAGCAGGTCGCGCGTGTAGGCCTCCCGCGGGGCGCGCAGGATTTCTCCGATCGGGCCGCTTTCCACCACCCGCCCGTGCCGCATGACGCAGACGGTGTCGGCGATCTCCGCCACCACGCCCATGTCGTGGGTGATGAAGAGCACCGCCGTGCCGTGCTTTTCCTGCAATTCGGCGATCAGGGAGAGGATCTGCTTCTGGGTTGTGACGTCGAGCGCGGTCGTCGGCTCGTCGGCGATGAGCAGGACGGGTTCGAGGATCAGCGCCATGGCGATCATGATGCGCTGCCGCTGCCCGCCGGAAAGCTGGTGCGGGAAGGAGCGGTAGATGCGCTCGACATCGGGCAGGTGCACCTGCTGCATGATGTCGAGCACGCGGGCGCGCTTTTCTTCCTTGCCGAGACGGGTGTGGAGATCGAGCACCTCGGTGATCTGCCGCCCGACCGGCATGACCGGGTTGAGGGCGGTCATCGGCTCCTGGAAGATCATGGACAGGCGCGTGGCGCGCATCGCCCGCATCTGCGCCTCGCCGAGCGCGAGCAGGTTCTCGCCCGAGAGCATGATGCGCCCGGAGCGCACGGCAAGCGAGCCCTTCGGCAGCAGCCCCATCGTGGCCAGGGAGGTGATGGACTTGCCCGAGCCGGATTCGCCGACGAGGCAGAGCGTTTCCCCCTTGTGGATGCGCAGCGAAATGCCGTGCAGGAAGGGTTCGCTCGTTGACGTATGAGCCAGGCCGACCACGAGGTTCTCGACGTCGAGAACGACGGGGGCGCCGGAAAAGTTACGGTCGCGCAGTTTCATGCCTCAGCCCTCGCGCATCTTGAGACGGGGATCGAGCGTATCGCGCACGGCGTCGCCGAGCAGGTTGATCGAGAGGATGCACAGCGTCAGCATCAGCCCCGGCCACAGCACCAGCGAGGGCTTGATGCGGAAGAAGGTGCGCCCTTCCGCCATGATGTTGCCCCAGGTCGGGATCTCGGTGCTGACGCCCGCGCCGAGGAACGAGAGGATCGCCTCGGTGAGGATGGCGGACGCCACGATATACGTGCCCTGAACGATCATCGGCGCCATCGTGTTCGGGAGCAGGTGCTGGAACAGGATCTTGAACGTGCTCGATCCCAGCGCCGCCGCCGCCTCGACATAGGGCTCCTCGCGCGCCGTCAGGATCACGGCGCGCACCAGGCGCACGACGCGGGGTATCTCGGGAATGGTGATCGCCGCGACGACGGAGCCGACGCTCGGCCCGTTCAGCGCCACGAGGGCGATGGCGATGAGGATCGAGGGCATGGCCATCAGCGCGTCCATCATGCGCATGATGACGGCGTCGGCGGTGCGGAAGAAGCCGGCCACGAGGCCGATCAGCACGCCGAGCGCCACGCTGACGGCCGCCGCCGCGAGGCCGATGAACAGCGATATGCGGCCGCCGATGATGACGCGGGAGAGGAGGTCGCGGCCATAGGCATCCGTGCCGAGGATGTAGTCGGCGCTCGCGGGCTTCAGCCGCTGGAGCGGCGACATGGCCATGGGATCGTGCGGCGCGAGCCATGGCGACAGGATCGTCACGACGATGATGGCTAACAGCACGAAGGCGGCGATGCTCGGACCGATCCCAAGGGCCGCCATGCGCGGCAGCGGCAGGAAGCGCAGGATGGATCGTGTCCCGGAGGGGCGGGTTGTCTGGGCCATCAGTAGCGGATCCTCGGATCGAAAAGGGTGTAGGAGATGTCGATGAGCAGGTTGATGAGGACGTAGATCGCGCTCGTCAGCAGGATCATCGCCTGGATGACGGGGTAGTCCCGCGCCAGCACCGCATCCACCGTCAGGCGGCCGATCCCCGGGATGTTGAAGATGCTCTCGGTGACGACGACGCCGGAAATGAGCAGCGCGAAGCCGGTGCCGACGATCGTGACGATGGGGATGGCGGCGTTGCGCAGCGCGTGGGTGAACAGCACGCGCCGCTCTCCCGCGCCCTTCGCCCGCGCCGTGCGCACATAGTCCTCGCTCAGCACCTCCAGCATGCTGGCGCGCGTCATGCGGGCGATGAGCGCGATGTAGATCGAGGCCAGCGTCAGCGCCGGCAGGATCGCCCGTTCGAGAAACGGCAAAATCCCCTTGCTGATGGGCGTGAAGCCCTGCACCGGCAGCCAGCCGAGGTTGACGGCGAACAGCAGCAGCAGGAGATAGCCGACCAGAAACACGGGCATGGAGAAGCCCAGCACGGAGAAGCTCATGACGCAGTAGTCGACCCATGAGCCCCGCCGCCATGCCGCCGCCACGCCCATGGGGATGGCGAGGACGACGGAGATGACAATGGTGAGCAGCGCGATGGAAATGGTCGGCCCCAGGCGCTGGCTCATCATGTCGATGACCGGCACGCCCGAGATGAGGGAGACGCCGAGGTCGCCCTGCAACAGCGAGCCCATCCAGGCGATGAACTGGATATGGATCGGCTGGTTGAGGCCCATGGCCTCGCGGATGCGCTCGAGTTGGGCGGGGGTTGCGGCGTCTCCCGCGATGATCGCTGCCGGGTCGCCGGGGGTTAGACGCAGCAGCAGGAACACGAATACCGCGACCAGCAGCATGACGGGAATGACAGCAGCGATCCGTTTGAGAATGTAGGCCAGCATGTGGATCCTCGCTCGCCGGAGAGTTGATGAAAGGGCAGCCCGGAACACTCCGGCGTTACCGCCGGTCTTTTCCTCCCTTCCGGCCGCGCCCGTCCTGCTTCCCGGACATCCGCTGTCCGGGAAGGGGGGCCGGTTAAAGCATTTCGACGTTTCGTTGAAACGCAAAAATGCTTTAAATTTCTGATTTAACGCGTTTTCTTCACGCAAAGCGGTATCCACTTTGCTTGAAAACGCTTTAGTGGCGGCGTCCGCTTTGCCTGAAAGCGCTCTCAGTCTGCCTTCTTGAGGTTCCAGAACACGGGGATCGGCGCGCCGATCATGTCCGTGAGGCTGGCGCGCCGCCCCTGGGGCGGGTTGTATTCGCCGAGCGGGATGTAGAGCACGTTATCCATGGCGTGAGCCTGGATCTGCGCCGCGATCTTCGCCTGCTCTTCCGGCGTCGTCGCCGCGATGAACTCCTGCTTCAGCTTTTCGATTGCGGCGTCCTGCGGCCAGCCGAACCACGCCTGGTCACCGCGACCGTTCAGCATGACGTTGTTCAGCGGGCCGGCGATTTCCGGGATCTGCCAGTTGGTGAAGAAGATGTTCCAGCCGCCTTCCTTGGGCGCCGACTGGGAGGCGCGGCGGCCGACCAGCGTCTGCCAGTCCATCGGCTGCATGTCGACGTTGAAGCCGGCTGCGCGCAGCAGCTGGGCCGCGACGACGGGCTGGGCCGTGAGGCTGGAAACGTCGGTCGGCTGCATGATGACGACCGGCGTGTTGTCGTAGCCCGCCTCCTTGAGCAGCGCCTTCGCGCGCTCCGGATCGCCCTTGGCGACGAGTGTCTCGGCCCCGGCCTCGGATGCCAGCGGCGTGCCGCAGCCGAAGATGGCGCCGCAGGGCTTGTAGAACTTCGCATCGCCCATCATCGTCGCCAGCACGGGCTCCTGCGAGAGCGCGAGCAGGGCGGCCTGGCGGATCTTCTGATTGTCGAACGGCGGGTGCTTGAAGTTGAGCCGGCCCATCGTCTGGTATCCCAGCGGGTCGCGCAGTTCGAGCACCACCTTGTCGTCACCGTCGAGGAGCGGTGCCAGATCGACCGGCACCTGTTCGATGTAGTCGATCTCGCCGCTGGCGAGTGCGTTGACGGCGGTCTGGCCATCGCTCATCGTGAGCCACCGCACCTTGTCGACGCTCACCACCTTGCCGCCCGCGAGCCAGCTCGCCGGCTCGCCGCGCGGCACGTAGTCCTTGTTTTTAACGTAGGAGGCACCGATGCCAGGCTGGAACTCCTCCGGCACGAACTTGAACGGCCCGGAGCCGATATGCTCCTTGATGGCGGTGTCGGCCGGGGTCTCCGCGATGCGCGCCGGCATGATGAAGGGCGGCAGCGCCGACTGCTTGGCGATGGTGTCGAGCAGCGGCGGGAAGGGCTTCTCGAGCGTCCACACCACCGTCTTGTCGTCCTTGGCGTCGAGCGACGCGGTGATGTCCATGACGAGCTGGCCGCCCGCGTCGCGCTTGGCCCAGCGCTTGAGGGACGCGACGACATCCGCCGCCGTCACGGGCGCGCCGTCATGGAATTTCAGGCCGTCGCGCAGCGTGAAGGTATAGACCTTGCCGTCGTCGGATACCTGCCAGTCGGCCATCTGCGGCTGCGGCTTGAAGTTCTCGTCGACCGCGATCAGCACGTCGTAGATCATGTACGCGTGGTCGCGGGTGATGTGCGCGGTGGTGATGACCGGATCGAGAACGCGCAGATCGGAGTGCATCACGGCGGTGACTGTCTGGGCGGAGACGGGCGCGGCTGAAAGCCCCGCGACCAGCATCAGGGCCGGGAGCGCGAAGCCGCCGAGCAACGCGCCGCCCCGCAATGCGCGCGCCCGGAGGCCGCTTGCCGGGCGCCGGGCATGAGTTTCGTCGCCAATACAGCGCGCTGACGGAATAATTCTTTCCTGACCGATGATCGACATGGTTTTTTATCCCTCTGGAGAACAGGATTTTTAGCTTTTATTATTTTTATACCGACACTTCTGCGCAGCCCGCGAAGGCTGGAGATCGTTCCGGGACAGACTTCGCCTCCCGGAAACGCCGACGTCAGCCGATGCTATGCCGCCGGCGAGAACGGCTGGCCGAGCGGTTCGAGCCGGATTCCGGGCCGCAGGCGCTTCCAGGCGAGCACGGCGGGGCTGAGCGGCATGGGACCGGGCGCGGTGCACACCAGGATGGTTTCCGCGATGGGATCGAAGTCCGCGCGGAAATGCACCGAGCTCTTGTTGACGAGGATCGCTTGCCGCTCGGGCTCGATG
This sequence comes from uncultured Chelatococcus sp., assembly GCA_937863995.1. Classification (GTDB taxonomy): domain Bacteria; phylum Pseudomonadota; class Alphaproteobacteria; order Rhizobiales; family Beijerinckiaceae; genus Pseudochelatococcus. The sequence continues at coordinate 116,591 of CALMIK010000046.1, read as the reverse complement.
CCGACCATGCGGTAGAGTTCCCGGTCGGCCATCTGCGCCTTGTGCGAGACGATGACGACGCGGATGTCGTCGATGCGCAGCGCGGCGGAGAGCCCCATCCGCATGTGCGCCCCGCCGAAATAGGGGCCGGGCGCGATGACGTTGCCGTCCGAGAGACGCTCGACCGTGAACGTTCCGACGAAGGGCGCATCGCCGGGCACGCCGGAGCGGCCGCCGAGCGCAAGCGTGATCTGCGCTCCCTCTCCGGCGGCATGCGCCGCCTTCGCTGCCTCGGGATCGAAAAGGCATCCAAGCGCCGCCGCCCGCGCCCCGCACGCCACCAGCGCACGCAGCATGCCGGTGGTGTCGGAATCGCCGCCGGCGCCGGGATTGTCCTGCGTATCGGCGATGACGACGGGTCGTGTGGCTGCGCGGGCAATCTCCATCGCCGCGCGCACTCCCGCCTCGGGCTCGTAGGAGGTGCCGGAGAATGCCGGTTCCGCCGCGAGGACCGCGTCGCGCAGTGCTTCGGCCGCCGCGTCCACCGCCGTGCTATCGCGACCGTAGGTGACGACCACAGGGCCGCATTCGGGAAAATCGGCTGCCGGGAACCCGGTGAAGAGCGAGCTGGACGTCACCTGTCCGTCCCGCTCCTGCGCCGCGGCGAGATCGTAGAGACCTTTCGCGGGCTCCTCGCTCGTGCATTGCCAGGCGATCGGGATGAGATAATCGATGCGGCGCATGGCCTGGAACCAGGGCTGCGGCCGTTCCATCAAGTCGCCGAGGACTGACGCGGCGCGCCGGCCGGTGTCGGCCATGTCGACGTGCGGATAGGTGCGGAAGCCGACCATGACATCCGCCGCCTCGAACATGCGCGCGGTGATGTTGCCGTGCAGGTCGAGGGCGACGGCCACGGGCACCCGCGCGCCAACCGCTTCCCTTACGCGCGAAAGGAGCACGCCTTCCCCGTCGTCCTCATGCTCCGCGACCATGGCGCCGTGCAGGTCGAGAAACACGCCGTCAAGCGGGCCGGCGTCGCGCAGGCCGGCAACGATCTCGCCGGCAATGGCCTCGAAGGCAGCTGCCTCGACGGCGGCGGAAGGAATGGCCCCGGCCCACAGCACCGGCACGACCTCCCATCCCTGCGCCTCGGCGTGGGCGATGGCGCCCGCAATGCCGAGGTTGATGCCGCGCGAACGCTCAACGACATCCGCGCCGCGGACGAGCGGCATGTAACCGCCGCCCTGAATGAAATCGCCCATGCGTGCTGGTGACGGGGCGAATGTATTCGTTTCATGAAGAAAGCCGGCAACACCTATTCGTTTTGTCATGACCCGCATCCCGCTCTGGATGGATTCCACTTTTTCTTGCGTCCTGACCGGACTGTGGATATCCTGTATCGCTCAACGATATAGTCATATTGGTAATGCTAAGAGGCTCGTGAATGTCTTGTCAATCGCTTTTGGTGCGCTGATGAAATTTCGGAGCGTGCACCGTGCAAATGCACAAAGAGCAATCAATTTCGAGAATGACGCCGAGGACGATCCGCTGTTCCTGCGCTCCGTTGCGCGGGTGATGCAGGTTCTGAATGCGTTCAACGATGCCCATCGCCCGCTATCGCTGAGCGAGATCGCCGTTGCCGCGCGCGTCGACCGCAGCGCCGCCCAGCGCATCGTCCATACCTTGCGCAAGCTCGGCTACATCGCGCGCGACGCCGATGACCGGGGCTACATACTCGGGCTGCACGTGCTCGACCTGACGCTGGATTTCATGCGCCTTCACCCGCTGGTGAAGCGCGCGAGCCCCATCCTGCTGGAATTGCGCCGCCGTGTGGGCGAGCGCCTCGACATGTCGTTGTTTGACGATACGCGGGTGCTCTATGCCGTGCGCATGCCGAGCAAGCGGGAGACGTTCCACGCCACGCTGCCGGGGCACAGCGTGCCCGTTTACTGCTCGTCCGGGGGCGTGGCCATTCTGGCGCGGCTCGACGACGATCAGGCGCGCGACATCGTTGCCCGCAGCGACCGCACCCCCTTCACGCCCTTCACGATGCAGGACGAGGAGGAGGTGATGCGGGCCGTCGAGGAAACGCGCAGGAACGGCTTCGCCTGCCTCACGAACCAGATCATGAACGACGAGGTCGCCGTCGGCGCGGCGATCACGGCGCACGACGGCCGTCCGCTGGCCGCCATCCACATCGCCGGGTCGCTGCTCGAATGGTCCAAGGAGGAGTTCGTCGCGAATTTTTCCGCGCTCGCGCTGGAAGCGGCGGATGCCATCGGCAACTGAGGCGGGCTGCCGTTGCTGTGTCATTCTCACTTCCGGAAGTAGAGGTGCTTATTCCTGTATCGTCTCTGTCAGTCCCTGTTTGACGATATTTGCGAAATCGCTCGTCAACTCGCTGTTGGGGTAGCGGAGCGGCGTCAGGATATAGGTCGTGAACTGAATGCGGGGGCGGAACTCGAGAATCGATATGCCCGTGTGCTTGTAGCAATTCGCCACGATGGGATTGACGATACTGATGCCCATTCCCAGCCCGACCATGTGGCAGATGGCGGCCGCGTACTGCGCTTCATAGGTCAGGTCGCGCTTGTCGTCGCCGTCGCGCGTGAAAGCGGCGTCGATATGCCGCCTGTCGCCGTGGGAGAGGGAGATGAACGGCTCTCCGGCGATATCCTGCGGGGTTAGCGGGGAACGATGTGTGGCGAGCGCGTGTCGCGGCGGAACGATGCATACGCCGTCGACCTTAAGAACCGGGTGGGCGTCGACCCCGATGGCTTCCGAAATATATGACGTGATGCCGATGTCACAAAAACGTGAGGCGGTCCATTGGGCGATCGTGACTGAATCGCTGAGATGGAGCGACATCCGGACTTTCGGATGCAGTGTCGCGAAACGATGCATGATGGCCGGCAACACTGTGAGCGCGATCGACGGCACCGCCCCGACGCGCAACTGGCCGGTGCCGAGCTTGCGGATCGACTGGGCTGAGCGCTCCAGATCGGTAAGGCCGACATAAGCCCTTTCCACATCGCGATAAAATGCATGGGCTTCCGGCGTGGCCTGCAGCCTGCCGGACATGCGCATGAACAATCTAAGCTTCGTTTCCTTTTCGAGCTGGGTGATCAGCCTGCTGATGTTCGGCTGGCTGGTGTTCAGTTCATGGGCGGCCGTCGTCATGGAGCCGGTGAGCATGACCGCCCTGAAGGCATCGATATGGCTAAAGCGCATTGCGGTTCCCCTGTCTGATGTGTGCCGCCCTTCCGGCTACATCATATCAATTTATTATAGAGAGTGCCGAGAATGGAATTTGCGTTATCAGATATGCGGCGATACCCTCACATTGCTCTGTAAAAGTATAAATTGTGCAGAGCGATAAAATATCTCCTGATCGTTGCATATAAAATAGACAAAAAAGGGGAACGTGAAGCTATGAAGAATATCGGCAAGAGCATTGTCGCGCTTATGGTGGGCATATCGGCCTCCGTGACATGGTCAGTTACCGCTTCCGCTCAGATGCCCGAGCCGCCGGAATCCGTCAAGGCTCAAGGAATACTCCGCGCAGGTGTGCGTTGCGATCAACCGCCCTATGGTTTTCAGGACAGCAACGGCGCCTTCGCCGGCGTGGAAACCGACATGGCGCGCCAGATCGCGGAATGGATGTTCGGCAGCAAGGACAAGGTAGAGTTCACCTGCGTCACCGCCGAAAACCGGATTCCGCAATTGACGGGCAAGCGCGTGGACCTGCTGATCGCGACATTGGGCGTGACGCCCGAACGCGAGCGCGTGGTGGCGTTCACCGTCCCTTATCGCTGGGGAGCGAGCGGCCTTCTGGTGAAGGCGGACAGTTCCTTCCAGAAGATTGCGGATCTGGACGGCCATACGGTTGCGCTGCCGAAGGGCACGGTCCAGGCGAAATGGTTCGAGGACAACAGGCCCGAGGTGAAGACCCTGCGTCTGAACACGGCTGCCGATTCCCTTCAGGCGCTGAAGCAGGGACGCGCCGAGGGCTACGCTCACGACGCGGCGACGCTTGTGGTCGCGGCCGCGCGGGACAAGTCGCTGCGCCTGCTCGACGATCCGTACCAGTTGTCGGATGCGGCCATCGGGTTGCGCAAGAACGAGCCCGAATGGAAGGCCTATCTCGACGCTTCCGTCCAGCGCATGCACAGCGAGAAGCTGTTCAAGGGTTGGGTCGAGAAGGTCGTTCCCGAGGAGACGCGGCCCTATTACTACGATGTCTTCGAGACGGTGCGTCCTGATCGCAGATAACCGGGATGGACGCTGTCATGGAATTTGATGTTGCCTATCTCGCGCAGCAGTGGCCCGCGCTTCTAAGCGGGCTCTGGATGACGTGCAAGGTTACTGTTCTTGCCGTCTTCTTCTCGCTGGTGATCGGCTTGCTCGGGGCGGCGTTCAGACTGTTCAGAGTGCCTGTTCTTGCGCAACTGACGCTCGGATATGTCGAGTTCATTCGCAATACACCCATCCTGGTCCAGTTGTTCTTCATTTTCTACGGCTTGCCGGCCGTCGGCTTCGGCATCTCGCCGTTCTGGTCCGGGGTGCTCTGCCTGTCCCTCTGGGCGGGAGCCTATCAGGTGGAGAATGTCAGGGGCGGGCTCCTGACGATCGAAAAGGGGTTGAGGGAGGCATCGTTCGCCCTCAACCTGAACCTGAATCAATACTTCAGGCTTGTGGCGCTGCCGCTTGCGGTGAGAACCAGCCTGCCGTCGATGCTGAACACCAGCATATCGTTGTTGAAGAACTCGTCCTATCTGCAGGCCATAGGCTTGGCTGAACTGACCTTCGTGGCCATCGACCGTATCGCGACCGACTTCCGCGCGGTCGAAATGTTCGCGGCGATCGGCGTGCTGTATCTCGGCCTCGTCGTTTTGCTGAGCATGGCGGCGTCCGTGGTCGAGCACAGGCTGAAGAAGCCGTTCAGGAGTTGACATGGACGTTCTTATCGAAAACTCGGTCCTGATCGGCAAGGGCCTTTCCATGACGCTCGGTCTGGCGGTATTCACGCTGATCCTGTCGACCATCGTCTCCGTGATACTGGGCGTGCTCGCGACGTTGCCGGGGCGAGCGCTGCGGTGGATCATCCACGGCTATGTCGAGTTCTTTCGCGCCATCCCGCTGATCGTCAACATATTCTTCGTGTACTTCGTGTTGCCGATGTTCGGCGTCGACCTGAGCCCGTTCACCGCCGTGGTCACCGGGCTGACGCTGTGGGGCAGCGCGAACGGCATCGAAATCGTGCGCGGCGGCATCGAGGCGGTTCCTCCCCACCAGTGGCGCAGCGCCTGGGCTTTGGGCATGCGCCGGTGGGAAGTGTACCTGCACGTCGTCGCGCCGCAGGCGATCAGGCTCATCGTGCCGCCGTTCACGGGGCTGCTCACGCTGCTGGTGCAGGCGACCTCGCTCGGCGCGCTGGTTGGCGTGACGGAATTTCTGAAAGTCGGACAGATCATCATCGAGCGTGGCGCGATCATGGAGGGCGTCAGTCCGGCATTCTTCATCTACGGGTTCGTGCTCGTGGTCTACTTCATCATTTGCTCTGCGTTGAGCTGGCTCAGCCGCTACCTCGAGCGGCGGTTAAACCGCAAGCCGGCCAGCAAACAGCAAGTTCTTCCATCCGGGATGAGAGAGTCAGTATGAATATCGGAAATGAAGCCCACAGGTCCAAGGTAAGCCGGCGCCTGCACGAAGAAACAGCCCCGGAAATCACCGACCTCATCTATCTTCCGCGTCTCGTCGAATTCGGCAAGGGGTTTACCTATCTGACCGCCATCAATCAGGCGCATGTCCTGATGCTGAGCGAGCAGGGGCTTCTGCCGCAGCCGGCGGCCGGCGCGATCGCCGGGGCGCTGCTCGAAATGGAGCAGGCGGGGCCGGATGTCGTCGCGCTCGATCCGCAGCGGGAGGATGCGTATTTCAACTATGAAGCGCATCTCATCGGCAAGGTCGGCATCGATATCGGCGGCCGCATGCATATGGCGCGCAGCCGCAACGACATCCTGGCGACGATGGACAGGATGCGCTGCCGCGACGTGGTGATTGCCATTCTGGACGCGCTGGCGGATGTTCGGCAGGTCGCGGTGGAGCAGGCGAAGCAATATACCGATGTCGTGATGCCGGGATATACGCACCTGCAACCCGCCCAGCCCATGACCTACGGCTTCTATCTGGCCGGTGTCGCGGAGGCGCTGGAGCGGGACGCGGAACGGCTGGCGAGCGCCTATTCCCGTATCGACAGAAGCCCGCTCGGGGCCGGTGCGTTCGCGGGAACGTCCTTCCCGATCGATCGCGCCCGGACGGCCGGGCTGCTCGGTTTTCCGTCCGTCATCGACAACACGCTCGATTCCGTGGCGTCGCGCGACTTCATCTTCGAGGTGCTGGGCTGCCTGTCTCTCCTGGGGGCGACATGGAGCCGGGTCGCGCAGGACTATTTCGTCTGGACGACGGACGAGTTCAGGCTGGTGGAGTTCCCCGACAGTGTCGCCGGCACGTCGAGCATCATGCCGCAGAAGAAGAACCCCGTGGTGCTGGAGTTCCTGAAGGGCCGGGCAGGGCATATTCTCGGCCGCTATTCGGGCGCTGTCTCCATTCTGCGCGCCACGAACTTTACGCATTCGGGCGATGCCAACCGCGAGAGCATCGGCAACTTCTGGGGGGCGGCCGACGACTGCCTGGCAAGCCTCAAGCTGCTGCATCTCGTCATCAGGACGGCGTCGCCACGGCGCGAGGCTATGCTGAAGCGGGCGCGGGAGAATTTTTCCTCGGCGACGGACCTCGCGGACACGATCGTGTCAAAGGCCGGCGTTTCCTTCAGGCAGGCGCATCACATCGTTGGCGCCGTCGTGCGCGAGGCGCTGGACAGCGATCTGACGGCGGATGCAATCTCGCTCGAGATGGTGCAGCGCGCGTGCGAGGATCAGATCGGGCGGCAGATTCCGCTAACCGAGAACGATGTGCGGCTCAGCCTCGATCCCCAGGTCAGCGTCAGCCTGCGCCGGGAAGGCGGTCCCGCCGCCGAGAGCGTGCTCGCGATCCTGGAAAAGATACAGGCGCGGCTGGACGACGACCGGCGCGGCAATCGCGACCGCGCGGAGGCGATCAAAGCGGCTGGCGCGGACAGGCGGCGACTGACGGCGGAGCTCGCGGGATGAAGGTTGAACGGGGACGGCCATTGGTCGAGGTGCGGGGGCTGCACAAGTCTTTCGGGGCCGTGAAGGTGCTCAACGGCATCGATATCGATGTCAAGGAGGGGGAGGTCGTCGTCGTCGTCGGCCCCAGCGGTTCCGGCAAGAGCACGTTCATTCGCTGTATCAACGGCCTCGAAAGCCTCACGGCTGGCGAGATCGTCGTCGGCGGGCTGGTCGCGGATGCGGGAAACCGCCGAACGCTGGATGCATTGCGGACGGAAGTCGGCATGGTCTTTCAGGACTACACGCTGTTTCCGCACCTGACGGTCCTCGACAATATTCTGCTCGCTCCCCGTCTGCGGGGACGCCTGAAGCGCGACGAGGCGGTGCCGCGGGCGATGGAACTGCTCGATATCGTCCACCTGCAGCACAAGGCGCACGCCTACCCGTCGGAATTGTCGGGAGGGCAGCAGCAGCGTGTGGCGATTGTCCGGGCATTGGCGATGTCGCCGCGCGTGATGTTGTTCGACGAGCCGACGTCGGCGCTCGATCCGGAAACGGTGGCGGACGTTCTGGTCGCGATGCGCGATCTGGCGAAGCGCGGAATGACGATGGTTGTCGTGACGCACGAGATGGGCTTTGCCCGGGAAGTGGCCGACAGGGTCGTCTTCATGGACGGCGGGATCATCATCGAGGAAGGACCGCCCGAGCAGTTGTTCGGCAATCCGCGCCATGAGCGAACGAAGGCGTTCTTCAGCAAGATCATTCACTAAAGCGTTGTAATGACATACCAGGCAGAGGGGAAGTGCAGTGAACGTTGAGGCTGAAACGGGCAAGGCGATCGATATACGGGAGCTTGGCAAGTGGTATGACGATTTCCATGTCCTGAAGGACATCTCGCTGAGCGTTTCTCCGGGTCAGAAAATCGTCGTTTGCGGGCCGTCGGGGTCGGGAAAGTCGACGCTGATCCGTTGCATCAACGGTCTTGAGTCCTTTCAGCAGGGGTCCGTCAATGTCGGTGGCGTGGCGCTGGACTCGCCCGACGCAATTCACGCCGTGCGGCGCAAGGTGGGCATGGTATTCCAGCATTTTCACCTGTTTCCGCATCTCACGGTGCTGGACAACTGCCTGCTGGCGCCGGTCAACGCGGGCCGTAAATCACGGGCAGACGCCAACGAGCTCGCGCTCGATCTGCTCGACCGTGTCGGAATGATCGGCAAGGTCCATGCCTATCCGGCCCAATTGTCGGGCGGCCAGCAGCAACGGGTGGCCATCGCGCGCGCACTCTGCATGGAGCCCGATATCATGCTGTTTGACGAGCCGACCTCGGCGCTCGATCCGGAAATGGTCATGGAGGTGCTCGATACGATGGTCATGCTCGCGAAGCGCGGCATGACCATGATCTGTGTGACGCATGAAATGGGCTTCGCCCGCGAGGTGGCGGATCGGGTCGTCTTCATGGATCAGGGCCAGATCGTGGAGACCGGCGCTCCGCAACGGATTTTCACCGCGCCCGAAAGTCCGCGCCTGCAAGCGTTCCTGCGTGCTATCGTACATTAAAGCGCGTCGCCGGCCTCGCTGAATCCAGCGTGTTGTTTTGCTTGCGATATCGCAATGCGGAGTTGCTGCCTATTGCTGTATTTTTGAATTCGCTTTGCGGAGATTGACGTTAAAAGCGCTTTGAAGCATGCCGCCTGCCAGGGAAACGACATGATTTATTATGCGCATACGGGCAAGAACGCCAACAAGAGCGATTGGCAGTATCTCAAGGACCATTCGCAAGCGGTTGCCGTTCTGGCGGCGGCGATGGCCGCGCCGCTGAAGCTCGAAAAGGCCGCCCGTCTGGCCGGATTGCTGCATGATCTCGGGAAGTATTCGGCGGCATTTCAAAGACGTCTCGATGGCGCGCCGGAAGGGGTCGATCACTCGACGGCCGGGGCGCAGACGGTTCTATCCCTCACGTCGGGGCCTGACAGAAGCATCGCCGAACTGATTGCCTATGCGATTGCCGGCCATCATGCGGGTCTGCCGGATCGGCGCGGCGATACGCCCGGCACGCTGGATGATTGGTTAGGGAAAAGCGTTGCCGCTCTCGATTCCGCGTGGGAACGGGAGCTTGCCGCCAGCGGCGCGGACCTCATTCCCGGGCTTTTCTCTTCCATTCGCATGCCGCATGCGGCGTTCCAGATCTCGGTCATCGGGCGGATGATCTTTTCCTGCCTCGTCGATGCCGATTTCAAGGATACCGAAGCCTTTTACGCGGCGCTGGAAGGGCGGCTGGCGGATCGGGAATGGAGCCCATTGCAGGCATTGCTGCCCGGTTTCCACGATGCTTTCGACGTCTACATGGAGGGGAAAAAGTCTGACACCCCCTTGAACCGGCTGCGCAGCGACATCCTCGCCCATGTCCGTGCGCGCGCACTGGAAAGGCCCGGCCTGTTCACGCTCACCGTGCCAACTGGCGGCGGCAAGACGCTGGCGTCGCTGGCCTTCGCGCTGGATCACGCGCGGGCGCATGGCCATACTCGCATTATTTATGCCATCCCCTTCACGTCGATAATCGATCAAACGGCGGCGATTTTTCGCGAAATTCTCGGCGACGCGCATGTGCTGGAACATCATTCGGCAATCGATGAAGAGAAGTACGGTCGGGAAGGGCCACCGCAGCAGCGGGACAAGCTGAAGCTGGCCATGGAGGACTGGGCCGCGCCAGTGGTGGTGACGACCAATGTGCAATTGTTCGAGAGCCTGTTCGCCGCGCGCCCGTCACGCGCGCGGAAGCTGCACAATATCGCCAACAGCGTCATTATTCTCGACGAGGCGCAGACGATTCCGCGTCACCTGCTCAAACCCTGCATGCGGATGCTGGACGAACTGGCGCTGAACTACGGCTGCACCATCGTGCTATGCACCGCGACGCAACCTGCGCTGGATCAGGCCGATCTGCGCGATGGCCTGCCGCTTGCGGGCCGGGAACTCGCGCCCGATCCCGAAGCGCTGACGGACAAGCTGCGCCGGACGCGCATCCGGCATGCCGGCGAGATGGATAACGAGGCCCTCATCCGCGCGCTCCGGGGAGAGCCGCAGGCGCTTGTCATCGTCAACAGCCGCAGGCACGCGCTTGAGCTGTACAGGCAAGCCGGGTTGGCGGGGATCGAGGGACTGGTGCATTTAACGACGCGCCAGTGCGCCGCGCATCGACGCTGTATTCTAGAAGAGGCGCGGGAGCGGCTGAAGGGCGAACGGCCGATAAGGGTGATCGCAACGAGCCTGATCGAGGCGGGTGTCGACGTCGACTTCCCAAGGGTATGGCGCGCCGAGGCCGGCCTCGACCAGATCGTACAGGCGGCCGGGCGCTGCAACCGGGAGGGGAAGCGTCCGGTTGCGGACAGCATTGTCACGGTGTTCCGCGCCCCCGATTATCCGCCGCCAGCGGAGATCAGGGGACTGATCGGCGACATGCAGCGCATCATGAACGAGCATCCGGATCTGCTTTCCGTCAAAGCCATGCAGGCTTATTTCATGGAGGTTTACTGGAGGCTGGGCGAAACGGGGTTGGATGAAAAGAAGATCTGCACCCGTTTCAGGCTCCCGCACGGCCAGACGGATTTTGCCTATCGCTCAGTGGCGGCGGATTTCCGCATGGTCGAGAGCGGCATGGAGCCGGTGATCGTTGCTCTGGACGATGCTTCGCGTGACGCGGTCACGCGGCTTGGCGTGGAGAAATTCTCCTCCGGCGTCCTCGCGCGTCAGTTGCAGGGCTATGTGGTGCAGGTGCCGCCAAAGGCGCGGGCGTTGCTGATTGCCAACGGCCAGGCCGCCTTCATGCATCCGGAATTGCGCGGCAATCAGTTTGCAGTGCTGGGCAACATGAAACTCTACAAGGAGGACGTCGGGCTGCTCTGGGAGGATGCCGATTATCTGGCGGTGGAGGACTTGGTTGTGTGAGGAGAATGGCAGTCAGCGGGCCTGTATAGAGGCTCGCCGACTGCGATTGAGGTACGAAATAACTTGATAAAATAAGTTTCTATCCACGTTCCCCGCGTGGGGCGCGACAAGGCCGGCAGCCATCTGGCGATATATGGAATGGCTTTGCGCTTCGCTTCAAGAAGCGACGCCGCATGAAGTTTATAAATAAAATGGCCGAAAATACCAGAATTTATTTAACATGATAAAATAAGAACTGTTGACATGCAGGCTTATCTGCGTCATCGTAAATGCAACCTGAAGATGCATATGCCTCCGAGGTGTCGCCGTGGGTTGTATGAAGGTCGTTTACAAGATTACGTGGCCCAACGGTAAAATTTACGTAGGCAGCGATCTAACCGACTCCACCGCATATTTCGGCAGTTCACATTCGCCCTCGGTTGAGGCCGACTTCCCGACGCGCAATGCGCGGCGGAGGATGTCCGTCTGCCCGGAAATTCTTTGAGAGTCTGATTCTACAACTGGCGTTGAAATTCGGCGAAAGGAAAGAGAGTTTATCCGCATTGTCGGGATAGAAACCCATCAATTGCTTACAATAAACTACCGAAATATATTCTTGAGGCGACAGCATAAGAATAGGGGGCGTTCTTGGCTTATGGCATCAGGCTCGAAGTATCGGGCGACCACGCTTGTTTTACGAGAGCCGAGCTCAAGGTAGAGCGTGTCAGTTACGATTGTCTCACTCCTTCCGCAGCAAGGGGGATTCTGGAGGCGGTGCATTGGAAGCCGGCTATAAAATATGTGATAGACGCGATTCACGTTCTCAAGCCCATCAAATTTCAGTCCATTCGTCGCAACGAAGTCGGGCATAAGGCGCCGGTGGGCAAGATCAAGACGGCCATGAACCGCGGCAGCCTTGAAGGGTTGCAGCTGTTGGTTGATGAGGATCGCCAGCAGCGGGCGTCCACCATGCTGGTCGATGTCGCCTATGTCATCGAAGCGCATTTCGTGCTGACCGACAAGGCCGGCCCGGGTGATACCGAAGGCAAGCACCTCGATATGTTCAACCGGCGCGCGGCGCGCGGGCAATGTTTTCATCAGCCCTGCCTTGGCACCCGCGAATTCGCGGCCCGCTTTTCCTTGCTGCCGGCCGGCGTGTCCTTGCCGAAAGCCATCGATGAAACCCGCGATCTCGGGCTGATGCTGTGGGACATCGACCATGACGCCAAGGACCGGCCGTCGCTGTTCTTCCGGGCGAAGCTGGAGAACGGCATCGTCAGGGTGCCTCCACCTCACTCGCCGGAGATCCTGCGATGAGCATCCTGACGTCGCTGGCGCAAGCTTATGACCGGCTGCCGGGTGCGCCGCCCTATGGCTTCTCCTCGGAGAAGATCGGTGTTTTGATTTCGCTGGCCGGGGACGGGTCGGTCGTTCATGTCGTCGACCTGCGGGAGGGTGCCGGCAAGAAGAAGCGGCCGGTCCAGTTGCTGGTGCCGCAGCCGGTGAAGCGCACGGCCGGTATCGCGCCGAACTTCCTGTGGGACAAGACTTCCTACGTTCTTGGCGTGACAGCGGGCGAGGGCAAGCGCACGGCCGGCGAGCATGCGGCTTTCGTCGCCAGACACCTTGAGGCTCTGGAGGGGGCGCAAGACGAAGGGCTCAAGGCGCTCCGGCTCTTCCTGAAATCGTGGACGCCGGAACAGTTCACGCCGCCGCGCTGGACCGACGAGATGAAGGACCAGAATGTCGTCTTCGCGCTGGAGAGCGAGCGCCTGCGGGATATCCGCATTCACGACCGGCCGGCGGCGCGCGACCTCTGGCAGGCCGTGGCGGGCGCCGGCGAAAAGGAGGCAAAAATCTGCCTCGTGAGCGGCAGTCCGGGTCCGGTGGCGCGGCTGCATCCGTCCATCAAGGGTGTCTGGGGGGCTCAATCGTCCGGGGCGGCGCTGGTATCCTTCAACCTCGATGCCTTCACATCATACGGGCACGAGCAGGGCGACAACGCTCCCGTGTCCGAGGCGGCGGCGTTCGCCTACACGACCGTGCTCAATCGGTTTCTTGAGACCGGCAGCGGACATCGGGTGCAAATCGGCGATGCCTCAACGGTCTTCTGGGCGTGGTCACAGAACGGCGGCGAGGTGGCGGCGGAGGCCGAAAGCCTGTTCGCGCAGTTCGTCAGTGCGGCCGACGATGCAGCCGCGGACACGGACAAGATCGGTGATCATCTCGCGCGTATCCGCAAGGGCCAACGGCTTGAGGACATCGAGCCCAAGCTGGCCAAGGGGGTGCGCTTCCATGTGCTGGGTCTTGCCCCCAATGCGGCGCGCCTGTCCATCCGCTTCCACTACGAGGACGATTTCGGCGTATTGACAAAGCATTATCAGCAATACGTCGCCGACATGCGCATCGTTCCGCCGCCGCGCGATCCATACGCCGGCCTGTGGCGTCACCTGTCGGAACTCGCCGTGCAGCGCAAGCGCGAGAACGTGCCGCCCAATCTGGCCGGCGAGTGGATGCGCTCGATCCTGACCGGCGCGCACTATCCGCTGACGCTGCTATCCACCACGCTCATGCGCATCCGCGCCGACGGCGACATCAATGCCTACCGCGTCAGCATGCTGAAAGCGGTGCTCTGTCGTAATTTCAACATGGAGAAGGAGGCGCCCGTGGCGCTCAACCCGAAACACCCGAACCGGGGCTACCTGCTGGGGCGTCTCTTCGCCGTCTACGAGCAGATCCAGAGGGCGGCGCTTGGCGGCAACGTCAATGCCACCATCAAGGACAAGTTCTACGGTTCTGCTTCCGCCCAGCCCCGCAAGGTGTTTCCCATCCTGGACAGCGGCTCCGCCAACCACCTGTCGAAACTGGGCAAGCAGAAGCCGGGATGGCGGGTCAACCTGGAAAAAACGGTGTCTGAAATCATGGGGCTGATGGATCCCACCGAGGATCCGTATCCCACCTCGTTGCCGCCCGAAGACCAAGCGCTGTTCGGCCTCGGCTACTACCATCAGCGCAATGAATTCTTCAATAAAACTGGCGACGCCACCGAATCCGCAGAGGCCGCACAATGACCGTTCTTGCCAACCGCTACGATTTCGCCCTCATCTTCGATGTCGCCAACGGCAACCCGAACGGCGATCCGGATGCCGGCAACCTGCCGCGCATCGATCCCGAGACCAGCAAGGGGCTGGTGACGGACGTCAGCCTGAAACGCAAGATTCGCAATTACGTGGAACTGGCGAAGACCGGGCTGGACGGCTTCCATATCTATGTCGAGGAAGGCGCTATCCTCAACGACAAGCACCGGCAGGCCTACCGGGCGCTGCGGCCGGGCGACGCCAAGGTGGACAAGGACGCCAAGCTGAACCCGAAGGATGATGCGGAAGCGCGGAAGCTGCGCGATTTCATGTGCCTGAACTTCTTCGACGTGCGCACCTTCGGCGCCGTCATGTCCACCGGCGTCAACTGCGGGCAGGTGAAGGGGCCGGTGCAGATGACCTTCGCCCGGTCTGTCGAGGCGATCATGCCGCTCGAAATCTCCATTACCCGCATGGCCGCGACCAACGAGGCGGAAAAGAAGCAGCGGGCGGAAGGCAGCGAGGAGGGGCCGGACCGCGTCGACAACCGCACCATGGGCCGCAAGTACATCGTGCCCTATGGCCTCTATGTGGCGCACGGTTTCATCTCGGCCAAGTTCGCGGAACGCACCGGCTTTTCCGAGGCCGACCTCGACCTGCTGTTCGAGGCGCTCGCCAATATGTTCGAGCATGACCGCTCGGCGGCGCGCGGCGAAATGGCGACGCGCCGGCTCATCGTGTTCAAGCACGACAGCGCGCTCGGCAACGCGCCGGCACACGCCCTGTTCGACCGTATCGAGATCGGCCGCAACGTGGAGGGGGAGTTCAAGGCGATCGACAAGAAGCTGGACAACCAGCTGCCCGCACGCGCCTTTTCCGACTATCTCATCCGCATCAACAGAGACGATCTGCCCGCGGGCGTCGAGATCATCGAAAGGCTCTGACGATGCCGGCCGCGGCGCGCGACACGGAGGAGGGCGAACCCATCCCGCTTTCCGCCCTCCAGCACGCGGTCTATTGCCTGCGGCAGGCGGCGCTCATTCACCTGGAGCGGCTGTGGGCCGAGAACCGCTTCACGGCGGAAGGCGATGTTCTGCACGCCGTGGCGGACAAGGGCGGCTCGCGCAAGGCGCGCGGCGTGCGCCGCGTGATGGCGTTGCCGCTCGCCTCGACGCGCCTCAACATCGCGGGCGTTGCGGACATGGTCGAGTTTCACGCGGGGGAGGCAGGAGAAATTCCATTCCCCGTGGAGTACAAGCGCGGCAAGCCCAAGCTGCACCGGGCAGACGAGGTGCAGCTGTGCGCGCAGGCGCTCTGCCTTGAGGAAATGACTGGCGCGAGCGTGCCGCAGGGCGCGCTGTTCTACGCCGAGACGAAGCGGCGGGTGGCGGTGCCGTTCGATAACGCTTTGCGGGACTTGACGCGACAGACCATCGACGCGCTCGCGGAAGTCTTCGCGTCGCGCCGCACCCCTCCGCCGACCCATCAGCGAGCGCGGTGCCGGGCTTGTTCGCTGATCGAGCTGTGTCGCCCGGATGCAGTCGTCAAGCCGGTCAAGGCATGGCGCGACCGCATGGTGAACGCGCTTCTGTCGGAGACGGCGGAGTTTTCATGAAAAAGCTTCTCAACACGCTCTACGTCACCACGGAAGGCGCCGCCTTGCGGAAGGATGGCGAAAATCTGGTGGTGGAGGTGGAGGGCGCCGAGCGTGCCCGTGTTCCGATGCACCTGCTTGCCTCCGTGGTGCTCTTCGGCGCAATTTATCTGTCACCGGCGCTGATGGGGGCTTGCGCGGCTGCAGGGATCACGCTCGTTCTGCTGGATCGCAACGGCCGGTTCCTCGCCCGGATAGAAGGACCCGTAACCGGCAATGTCCTGCTGCGAATGGCGCAATACAAGGCTTCCGACAACGCGCAGGACATCGTGCGTTCCGTCGTCATGGGCAAGGTGTCGAACCAGCGCGCCGTGCTGATGCGTGGCTTGCGGGATTATGGCGATACGCTCGATCCCTCGGCTCGTGATGCAATCGCCGGCATTACGGACCGTCTGGCCTTGATCATCCGACGCGTGCAACGCGCCGACGATACCATCGATCTCATGCGCGGATCGGAAGGGGAGGCGGCCAGCCTGTATTTTTCCGTGTTCGATCACCTGATCCGCTCGCCGGATGAGAACATGCGCTGGCGGGGGCGGTCGCGCCGCCCGCCGCTCGATCCCGTCAATGCGCTGCTGTCTTTCCTCTATACGCTGTTGACGCACGATTGCCGCAGTGCGTGCGAAAGCGTGGGGCTTGATGCGGCCGTGGGCTTCCTGCATCGCGACCGGCCAGGTCGCCCCAGCCTTGCTCTGGATCTGATGGAGGAACTGCGTCCCGTTCTGGTCGACCGGCTGGTGCTGTCGCTGGTCAACCGGCGCCAACTGCGGGCAGGCGATTTCGAAACACGGGATGGCGGCGCAGTGATCATGTCGGAAGAGGCGCGCAAGACGGTGCTGACCGCGTGGCAGGAGCGCAAGCGAGAGGAACGGCAGCATCCATTCCTGGAAGAAAAGGTGCCGCTGGGACTGGTCCCTTACCTGCAGGCGCAACTGCTGGCCCGGCATCTGCGCGGAGACATCGACGCCTATCCCCCATGGTTCTGGAAGTAGGATACGCTGATGCTGGTGCTCGTGACCTATGACGTCAAGACAAGCGACGCGGGAGGAGACGCGCGCTTGCGCGCCGTGGCCAAAGCCTGCCGGGATCTTGGGCAGCGCGTGCAATACTCCGTCTTCGAGATCGAAGTAGATCCCGCGCAATGGACGAAATTGAAAGCGCGCCTCGAGAGCATCATCAAGCCGGAATTCGATAGTTTGCGCTATTACTATCTGGGTTCCAACTGGCAGCGCAAAGTGGAACACGTCGGCGCCAAGCCCGCAACCGACCTGGGCGGAACACTGATCGTCTGATCATCCGCAAGTCCAGCACCGACGATGCGCGAACCCCAAGCGTGCCGCACAAAGCCGGGACGTTCGCACATAAGGCAAATATCTGAAATAATTCAGATTTTCATATCCCATCACCGGCAATCCTTCGATAAGCCCCTCCCAAAAGACACGTTCGCACCACAAGCGACTATTCCTTTGCTCAAACAGTCTGCTAAGGCAAAGGCAGTCGCCCTCCGCGTGGGGGCGTGGGTAGAAACAAATCGGCGATGGCAACAAGGTTCGCCCACGATGTCGCCCTCCGCGTGGGGGCGTGGGTAGAAACGCCCTTGCAACCAAGGTCGCCGCCATCGAGGGTTGTCGCCCTCCGCGTGGGGGCGTGGGTAGAAACTCCAAAGCTGGACACTGGAGGGCCAGTTTATCCGGTCGCCCTCCGCGTGGGGGCGTGGGTAGAAACTTCAACCACCGGTCATGGGGTTTCCCGATCGGCAGTCGCCCTCCGCGTGGGGGCGTGGGTAGAAACTTCTTCCAGCTCTTTAATGCGCTTCCGGCCGAACGTCGCCCTCCGCGTGGGGGCGTGGGTAGAAACAGGCCCGCCACCTCCTCCCGCAGCGCCCGGATTGTCGCCCTCCGCGTGGGGGCGTGGGTAGAAACGCTTTTGAGAACAGCGCTAATCTCAGAACTCGCGGTCGCCCTCCGCGTGGGGGCGTGGGTAGAAACATCACCAAGCTCCGTAAGAAGCTCAAACCATTCGGGTCGCCCTCCGCGTGGGGGCGTGGGTAGAAACACGCCGCTACACCCCAACCACACCCCCATCGCATGTCGCCCTCCGCGTGGGGGCGTGGGTAGAAACAGCCGATGCAGCTCGGCAAGGTGCTCGTCGGGCGAAGTCGCCCTCCGCGTGGGGGCGTGGGTAGAAACGTGGCGGGAAACATCACGCTCTTGGGGGGGGCGAAGTCGCCCTCCGCGTGGGGGCGTGGGTAGAAACTATACCGTAGCATACTCGCCCACCGCGCTGCTTGGTCGCCCTCCGCGTGGGGGCGTGGGTAGAAACTACGCCTCCCTGCCGTTCGATGACGCGGTCGAGGGTCGCCCTCCGCGTGGGGGCGTGGGTAGAAACCTCCCCTCGCCGGTCAGCGCGCGATACTGGCGCAGTCGCCCTCCGCGTGGGGGCGTGGGTAGAAACTTGAGATTGGCGTCGCTGTCGTTCGGGGTCGCTGTCGCCCTCCGCGTGGGGGCGTGGGTAGAAACTCCCGCGCTCCTTGCCACCGCGCGGCTTGTCGCGGTCGCCCTCCGCGTGGGGGCGTGGGTAGAAACGCGTTACCCATTCGCCGAGCTGCCGCTCCCGCGCCGTCGCCCTCCGCGTGGGGGCGTGGGTAGAAACTTTCCGATCTCGCGCAGCCCGGTCGTGATCTCGCGTCGCCCTCCGCGTGGGGGCGTGGGTAGAAACCTGATAGCGGCGTCATCATCCGGGAGTCAGTTGACGTCGCCCTCCGCGTGGGGGCGTGGGTAGAAACTGCGAATTCAACAGGCTGTCAGCAGGGCCGGGAGCGCGTCGCCCTCCGCGTGGGGGCGTGGGTAGAAACGAATACGCGCCCATCGACAACAACAACAACCCGATCGTCGCCCTCCGCGTGGGGGCGTGGGTAGAAACATCTGCCCGCCCGCCTGTGCACTCACTGACCACGTGTCGCCCTCCGCGTGGGGGCGTGGGTAGAAACTCCTTATGGCGGGCGGGATCATAGCCATCCCGCCTGTCGCCCTCCGCGTGGGGGCGTGGGTAGAAACGCTTACGGACGTGATGCCACCCTCGACTCCTTGTACGTCGCCCTCCGCGTGGGGGCGTGGGTAGAAACCGGGTGTGGCCGCTGATGTTGATGCAGGCAGACAGTCGCCCTCCGCGTGGGGGCGTGGGTAGAAACCGCAGGTGGCGGCGCGTATCCAGTCAGACGGCAAGGTCGCCCTCCGCGTGGGGGCGTGGGTAGAAACAGGTTGCTCGCCGCGGCCAGGGCTGCCGCGGCAAGTCGCCCTCCGCGTGGGGGCGTGGGTAGAAACCTCGCCGGTGCACCCGGAAAAATGAGGGAGGGCGGTCGCCCTCCGCGTGGGGGCGTGGGTAGAAACGATCATCGCGATATCGGCCGCAAGGAGCATCTGGTCGCCCTCCGCGTGGGGGCGTGGGTAGAAACTTCCGCGGCCGACCGCGCTTCTTGCGCTCACCGTGTCGCCCTCCGCGTGGGGGCGTGGGTAGAAACATGCTGCCTCCTGCTGCCCCTGCGCGGCAGCCCTGTCGCCCTCCGCGTGGGGGCGTGGGTAAAGCGTGCTGATCGCACAGTCCTATGTTCCCGGTTAGATCACGGCACAAGGTCACGGAAAACGTCTGTGAGATGCTGACCGGCGGCTTGAGATTGTTCCTGGTTCCGCAGGGAGCATGCGTCATCGGCCAGTATGATGCAGGTGCGATCTTTGGTTAGAGACGCGTCCTGCGGCCTGAAACCGTCTGATCCTGCCCAACTGGCGTTCCGTCGTGCCGGAACGCCAGTTGGGCGCGGATGATGCCGGTTCTGCTGGTTTTCGACGCGCGGCGGAAGGTCGGATGCCGTTTCCGGGCGGGCTGACGAACGCCTGCGACGTAACGAGTGACCTACGCGCTCGTGTCCATTTCCCGGGTCCATAGCGCGATTTCGGCGGTCAGCCAGTCCCGGAACGCGACGACAGGGGGGAGTTCCGCTCGCGCATGCGGCGACAGCAGGTAGTAGGAGCGCGGGCTTCTGACAGGGTGATCGTAGGCCACGACCAACTGCCGGCTCTCGATTTCCGCCGTGATCAGGAATTGCGGCAGCAGCGCGATGCCGACACCGGCGATGCATGCCTGCGCCACGGTCGAGAACTGCTCGAAGCGCATGCCGTGCATGGCCGGCGCGGGCGCGCCCAAAGTGCCGAACCAGTGCTCCCACGCCTCCGGGCGCGATCCCATGTGCAACAGCGGCAACCGCATGAGATCCTCCGGCGTGGCGACCGGATGTTCGCGCAGAAACGCCGGGCTTGCCATGGGCGCCACCGTCTCGTGCATCAGGAAAGTGGCTTCCATTCCCGGCCATTCCGGCGTGCCGATCTGGATCGCCGCGTCGAAATCGTCGGTGGCGATGTCGAGGTGCCCGATGCGCGTGGCGAAGTTGAGGGTCACTTCCGGATGCTGGACGATAAATGAGGGAATGCGCGGCATCAGCCAGCGGGTGCCGAAAGTCGGCAGCATGGCCAGATTGAGGATCTGCCCGGCCTTGCCGGACATCGCCCGCAGCGACGCCGCGCGGATTATCGACAGCGCTTGCGCGACGGCGTCGGCGTAGGCGACGCCTTCTTTCGTGGGAACGATGCCGCGGCCGTTGCGCTCGAAAAGCGCGATGCCGAGTTGCCCCTCAAGCACCGCCATCTGCTTGGAGACGGCGCTCTGGGTCAGCGACAGCTCTTGCGCCGCCGCAGAGAAGCTGCCCAGTCTGGCCACGGCCTCGAAAGCGGCCAGTGCCTTCGTGGCGGGCAGCAGGCGGCGTTGCATAGTGATCATAATACATGAATATATCTCATGATTGCGATGAGTAAACATCGTTTGAGCCCGATCGTGAATCCATGCATGTTACCGTCATTAGAAGCGTAGCGCGCGGGAAATGCAGCGCGCCGCCGAAACGCCGGATAGGGAGATCCATGCCATGGCGGAATATAGCTCTTTTAAGTGGGACGATCCTTTCCTGCTCGACAGGCAGCTGACGGAGGACGAGCGGATCGTGCGCGACGCGGCCGCCGCCTTCGCCGCCGACCGGCTCGCGCCGCGCGTTCAGGAAGCGTATCTCCACGAGACAACCGATCCGGAGATCTTCCGCGAGATGGGCGATGCGGGCCTGCTCGGCCCCACCGTGCCGGAGGAATACGGCGGCGCGGGCGCGAGCTATGTCGTGTACGGGCTCATCGCCCGCGAGATCGAACGCATCGACAGCGGCTACCGCTCGATGATGAGCGTGCAATCCTCGCTGGTCATGTTTCCGATCCATGCCTACGGCTCCGAGGAGCAGCGCCGGAAATACCTGCCCAAGCTGGCCTCGGGCGAGTGGATCGGTTGCTTCGGCCTGACCGAGCCCGATGCGGGCTCCGACCCCGGCGGCATGAAGACGCGCGCGGAGAAAATCGACGGCGGCTACAGGCTCAACGGCTCCAAGACGTGGATTTCCAACGCGCCGATCGCCGATGTCTTCGTCGTGTGGGCGAAGTCCGCCGCGCATGACGGCCAGATCCGGGGCTTCGTGCTGGAGAAGGGCACGAAGGGCCTGTCCGCTCCCAAGATCGGCGGCAAGCTCAGCCTGCGCGCTTCCATCACGGGCGAGATCGTGCTGGAGGATGTCGAGGTGGGCGAGGATGCCCTGCTGCCGAATGTCGCCGGTCTCAAGGGGCCGTTCGGCTGCCTCAACCGAGCGCGCTACGGCATCTCCTGGGGGGCGCTTGGTGCTGCGGAGGACTGCTGGTTCCGCGCCCGCCAGTATGGCCTCGACCGCAAGCAGTTCGGCAAGCCGCTGGCCGGCACCCAGCTTTACCAGAAGAAGCTCGCCGACATGCAGACCGAGATCGCGCTCGGCCTTCAGGCCAGCCTCAGGGTCGGCCGGCTGATGGACGAGGGAGACTTCGCACCCGAGGTTATCTCCATCGTCAAGCGCAACAATTGCGGCAAGGCGCTCGACATCGCCCGCCAGGCGCGCGACATGCACGGCGGCAACGGCATCCAGATCGAGTACCACGTCCTGCGCCACGCCCAGAACCTTGAGACGGTCAACACCTACGAGGGCACGCACGACGTTCACGCGCTCATCCTCGGCCGCGCCCAGACCGGCCTGCAAGCCTTCTTCTGAGCCCCTGTCTCTCCCGCAACTGCGCCTGCGTCGGAAATCCCACCGGGGAAGACCGATGCGGGCGGCTCTTTTTCGAGGTATCCGGCCATGCCCGAGGTCAACCACGGTTCCGGCGCAGCGGAAGCGCCCCTTTCGGGGCTGAGGGTCATCGAGCTGGCGCGCATCCTTGCCGGCCCGTGGATCGGCCAGACGCTGGCGGATCTCGGCGCAGACGTCGTCAAGGTCGAAAGCCCGCAGGGAGACGACACACGCAGCTGGGGACCGCCTTTCATCACCGTGGAAGGCGAAACGTCTGCGGCCTATTTCCATGCGTGCAACCGGGGCAAGCGCTCCATAACCGCCGACTTCACGACGGAGGAGGGGCGTGCGCTGGTGCACCGCCTCGTGCGCGACGCGGACGTGGTCGTGGAGAACTTCAAGGTCGGTGGCCTCGCCAAATACGGCCTCGACTACGAAACCCTGCGCGAGATCAATCCGCGCCTGATCTATTGCTCGGTCACGGGGTTCGGCCAGACGGGTCCCTATGCCAAACGCGCCGGCTACGATTTCATGATTCAGGGCATGGGCGCGATCATGGACCTGACCGGGGAGCCGGACGGCGCGCCGCAGAAAACAGGCGTTGCCTTCGTCGATATCTTCACCGGCCTGTACGGCGTGATCGCCATCCAGGCCGCGTTGCTGCAGCGCCAGCACACCGGCCTCGGCCAGCATGTGGACATGGCCCTGTTCGACTGCATCACCGGCGTGCTGGCGAACCAGGCCATGAATTACCTTGCGTCCGGCGTCGCGCCGCACCGGCTCGGCAACGCGCATCCCAATATCGCGCCCTATCAGACCTTCGCGGTCGCGGACGGCTTCGTCATCGTCGCCGTGGGCAACGATGGCCAGTTCGGCCGGCTCGCGCGGGTGCTCGGCCTCGACGCGCTCGCGGCTGATCCGCGCTTTTCCACCAATGCCGACCGTGTCGCCAACCGGGATGCGCTGACGGCGCTTTTGGGCTCAGCCATCGCCGCGTGGCCGCGCGACACGCTGCTCGCCGCGCTGGAAGCCGAGGGCGTGCCGGCAGGTCCCATCAACACGGTGGCGGACGTTTTCGCCGATCCGCAAATCAAGGCGCGCGGCATGCAGATCGCGCCGCAAGGCGTGCCCGGCGTCCGCACGCCGATCACCCTGTCGGGCGCCAGCCTTGCGCTCGATCGCCGCTCTCCGGGCATAGGCGAACATACGGCGGAGATCCTGGCCGAACTCGACGCAGCCGAAAAGGCGCGGTCAAACCCGTAACGGTCGGCGTGGTATGCCGGTTTCCGTCAGGCGCCCCCGGTCACGGTCCCGCGCTGTTCCGCCATGCCCATCGAGACGAGCAGCGGCGCCTTGTCCTGCAGGGCGCGGAAGGCTTCCCTGCTGTCCATCCCGCGCCAGTCGGCCACGATGAGCGATTGTGCCACGGCGCCTCCCAGTGTCGTGCCGGGCCCGGTGACGATGAACAGATCCGGCGCAAATTCGCGCGCCGCGACGGCGAGGGCGCGGCTGAAGTCGTAGCTCTCCGTTACCTGCGCGCCGAGCGTGTAATCCCACAGCGCCTCGATGTCCGTCGCGCCCGGCCACCAGATGGCGCCGCGCCCGTCGATCATCGGCAGCATGGGCTGGCCGAACAGGGCGGGCGACAGCAGGGCGCGGCCCTGCTGCGCGACGGGCGCCTGAAGCGGCGTGTGAAAGGC
Source organism: uncultured Chelatococcus sp. (assembly GCA_937863995.1). Taxonomy (GTDB): domain Bacteria; phylum Pseudomonadota; class Alphaproteobacteria; order Rhizobiales; family Beijerinckiaceae; genus Pseudochelatococcus. The sequence goes on along the minus strand of CALMIK010000046.1, from coordinate 92,928 downwards.
CGCGTGATTGCCGAGCCGCATCGGGAACCGGCGCTGCACCGGCTCGACAGCGGCCTCGAACGCCGCGAGCCCCGCCTCGTCGCCGGCCAGCACCAGCATGCCGCCGAGGTCGATCGACAGGAACAGGCTGTGGCCGGGCCGTTGGCCGATGTCCCGCACCAGCGCCAGCAGTCCTGCCTTGCGGTCGCGGCGCGGCTTCCAGTTCTCGTCCACCCACGGGTAGATCAACTGCCCGCCGATCAGGGCCTTTTGCATCAGGGTGCCCATGGTGTTGGCGACGCGAAAGCCGTTCTCCGGCGATAGCGCGCCGCCGCAGGCCAGGGCCGAATACCATCCCATCGAATTGCCGGTTACGGCAACGATCCGCACGGCCTCGCGGTCGATGGACAGAAAATCGCCGAGGGTCGCGGCGAAGATCAGCCCCGATGCGTTGTCGCCGCGCGAATGCCGGGCGAGCGAAAAGCGTTCCGCGCCATCGAGTTCGGACAGGGTGCTCTGACCGGCTTCGGCGCGTTGGGCGTCGAATGCCGCGAGCAGGGCGGAATCGGGAAAATGCCGGCCCAGGTAGCCCAGTTCGTCGGCGTTATAGGTGCCCCGTCCGGGGCAGATCACCACGGCTGTCTTCATGGCTGCGCTCCGGTGAGTGCGATCGCGGCGGATACGATGCCGTCCGCCGACGGCATGGTCGCGGCATAGGCGGGGCCGGTGGGGATGAAACTGTCCTCGGCCGTCAGCCGCGCCAGTTTCGCCGGCGAATGCTCATGGAAATGCGCCATCAGCGCCTCGGCCACGCCGCCGGAATGGCGGGTTTCATCGACGACCAGCACATGGCGGCAGCCGCGCACCGCGGCCGTCAGGGCGTCCTTGGGCAAGGGCGAGAGCCAGCGCAAATCGACGATACGCGCCTTCAACCCCGCCGCCTCGATCCGGGGCAGCGCGCGATGCGACAGATACACGCCGTTGCCGAAAGTGACGATGGCGATGTCCTCGCCCGCGCCCTCCACGCCGACTTCGCCGAGCGCAATCGTCTCGGCCGGGTCGGGATAGCGGCGCAGCCACAGCCCGTCCTTTTCGGCATGCAGGTCGCGCATCGGATAAAGCGCGATGGGTTCCAGAAACACGACCACCCGTTGTTCTTCCCGCGCCAGCCGCACGCATTCGCGCAACATCCGCGCTGCGTCGGCGCCGTTCGACGGCACGGCGAGGATCACGCCCGGAATGTCGCGCAGAACGGCCACCGAGTTGTCGTTGTGGAAATGTCCGCCGAAACCCTTCTGATAGCCGAGCCCCGCGATGCGCAGCACCATGGGATTGGTGAACTGGCCGTTGGAGAAGAACGGCAGCGTCGCCGCCTCGCCACGAATCTGGTCCTCTGCATTGTGCAGATAGGCGAGGAACTGGATCTCGGGCATCGGCACGAACCCGTTCTGTCCCATGCCGATGGCAAGGCCAAGTATCGACTGTTCGTCGAGCAGGGTATCGATCACCCGGTCCGGTCCGAAGCGCTGGACGAGCTTCTGCGTGACGCCGTAGACACCGCCCTTGCGGCCCACATCCTCGCCCATCACGACGACTTCGTTGTGGGCCAGCATCAGGTCGGTCAGCGCCCAGTTGATGAGGCGCAACATGATTTGCGGCTCGTCCATCGCCTTAAGGTCGCCGCCGAAGGCCTGCGCGCGGGTGTCGCCGTCCGGTCCGTTGCTCGCCCGGCAGGCGCGCCGGGGCGGGATCAGCGACGCCATGACGTCGCCGGCGGTGCGCAGACGCGGCCGCGTCACCGCCTCGGCGGCGATGCGCGACACGCGCTCCGCGGTTTCCGTGTAGATCGCCAGCGCCTCATGCGGCCGGAGCGCGCCCGCTTCCGCCAGCAGCCGCACCGAATGCAGCAGCGGATCGTTCGCCTCCTCGGCCTCGACATCGGCCTTGGGCAGGTAGGTCGTCGGCAGATCGGCGCCGGCGTGGCCGTAGAGGCGGACTGTGCGCACGTGCAGGAAGGCGGGCTTGCGGCGGGTGCGGACGTAATGCGCCGCCGCCTGCGCCGTGGCGTAGGTGTCGTAGATGTCGAGCCCGTCGCAGGCGAAATACTTGATGCCGGGCCGGTTGGAGAACGTCGCGGCGATCCAGCCGGCGGGCGTTCTGGTGGAAATGCCGATGCCGTTGTCCTCGCAACAGAACAGGATCGGCAGAGGCACCCCTTGATAGGAGGTCCACTGCGCGGCGTTGAACGCGCCCTGCGCGGTGGAGTGGTTGGCCGAGGCGTCGCCGAAGCTGCAATAGATGATGGCGTCGTCCGGCAGGGTCGCATGCTCGGGCCGATGCCTTTTCGCCGCGCCGATCGCATAGGCGGCGCCGACCGCCTTGGGCAGATGGCTGGCGATGGTCGACGTTTGGGGCGGAATGGACAGCGCCTTCGAGCCCAGCACCTTGTGCCGCCCGCCCGAGATCGGATCCTCGGAGGAACAGGCGAAGGACAGCAGCATGTCCCACGCGATCGACTGGCCCGGCACCTGCTCGGCCCGCTGGATCTGGAACGCCGCGTCGCGGTAATGCAGGAAGGCCATGTCGGTGGGGCGCAGCGCTGCCGCGACGGCCGCAAGCCCTTCGTGGCCGGACGAGCCGATGGTGTAGAAGCCCGTTCCCGCCGCCTGCATCGCCCGGCTGGTGCGATCCAGCGCCCGCGACAGGCAGCCCGAGCGAAACAGCGATACCGCCTGCGGATTCGTCAGCGGCCCGGACGGCGCTGGGCCGGGTGGAAAATCCCCGGCCGGCACCCGGCGCAGGAAGTTCTCATGCACGATAACTGAACGGCCCATGACTATCCTCCTTCCTGTCCTCTCCCCGTTCTTCCGGGGTCTTGCTTGAATGGCGCTTCAGGCGATGTCGGCGGCGCGGTCTTCCAGCCGCGTGTCGAGTGCCGTCCGAATGCGCGACAGGCCGGCCTCAAGTTCCGCGTCGGCGTAGGCGAAGGACAGGCGCGCGTGGCCCGGCAGGCCGAAGGCGCGGCCCGGCACGATGGCGACGCCCGCTTCGTCCAGCAGCCAGCCGCAGAGCGCCGCGTCGGAATCGAAGCCGCCATAAGCGATCGCATCCGAAATATCGGGAAAGACATAGAAGGCGCCGTCCGGCACCGGGCAGACGATGCCGGGCGTCGCGTTCAGGGCGGCGGTCACCCGGTCGCGCCGGGCCTGCATCGCCGTGCGCCGCTCGTCGAGCAGGCCCTGATCGCCGGTGAGCGCCGCGAGCGCCGCCGCCTGCGCGATCGAGCAGGCGCCCGAGGTGATCTGGCCCTGCACAGCGCCCATCGCGCGGATGAGTTCCGCAGGCCCCACGCCCCAGCCGATCCGCCAGCCGGTCATGGCGTAGGCCTTGGAGACGCCATTGACGACGAGCAGCCGGCCCGCCAGTTCCGGCGCGGCTGCCTTGAACGGCGTGAAGGGCTCGTAGCTCAGGTGGTCGTAGATTTCGTCGGAGAGCACCCAGACATGCGGATGACGCGCGAGAACCTCGGCGAGCGCGCGGATTTCAGCGGCGGAATAGATCGCGCCGGACGGGTTCGACGGCGAATTCAGCATCAGCCAGCGCGTGCGCGGCGTGATCGCAGCCTCGAGCGCCTCGGCCCCGAGCTTGAAGCCCTCCGTCATGGCGCATGGGATCACGACCGGCCGCCCTCCGGCGAGCGCCACGATATCGGAATAGCTCGTCCAGTAGGGCGCCGGCATGATCACCTCGTCGCCGGGGTTCAGCGTGGCGAGCATGGCGTTCGACAGCACCTGCTTGGCGCCGGTCGACACGATGACCTCGCCCGGCTTCGCGCCATTCGCCGCGGCGATAGCCGCACGCAGTTCGGCTGTCCCGAGCGTTGCCGGATAGCGCGTCTTGCCTGCAAGGGCTGCGGCGTGGGCGGCTTCGATCACGTGGGCGGGCGTCGGAAAATCCGGCTCGCCGGTTGACAGCGCGATCACGTCGCGCCCTTCGGCCTTCAGCGCGGCTGCCCGCTCCGACAGCTGCACGATTTCCGAAATCTCAAGGTTGGCGATCCGCGATGCGCGCGAGAAGCCGGCCGAGGCAGTCATGAGCGATTCCTCCTGTTATTTTTGCTGCGTTCTTTAACTCAGCGCATGATAAATCGCGCCCAGAGCGGGCCGCCTGGAGTTTTTTGATGCAATTTATTATCTTATACTTGGGCGTAATACTTACTTGGACGAAATACTTCAGACGCGTGCTTCCGTGAGATGCACGAGCTGAGCGCCCGCCTCGTAGAACGCCGAACGCAGGCCGCGCCCGGCTATCGGCGCGGGCGAGACGACCGGCAGCGGCAGCGCGCTCTCGTCGATCTCTCCCACGAGGAGAGCCGCCAGCGTGCGGCCGAAGACCGTACCCGGCGCAATTCCGCGCCCGTTGTAGCCGCAGAACGTGTAGACGCCGTCGTCGAGCCGGTGGAAGCGCGGCAGGTTGTCCGCCGTCATGCCGATGTGGCCGTACCATTCATGCTCGAAATGGATGTCGCCGATCTGCGGGAAGAGCTTGCGCATCGCCCGCTTCGCCCACTCGCGGTGGACGCTCAGACCGGTGTTGCGCAGCGCGCCCACGGAACCGAAGACGAGCCGGTTCGCGGCATCGAAGCGGAAGGACAGCAGCACTTCCTTGGTGTCCCAGACACCCTGGCGGCCGGGCAGGATGGCGCGGGCGAGGTTGTCGGACAGCGGCGGCGTCGCCAGGTTGAAATAGGGCAGGAGCAACTGCTCGCGAACGATGTCCTCTTTCAGATATCGCGTATAGGCGTCGGTGGCGAAGACCACCTGGCGGGCGAGAACGGAGCCGCGCGGCGTGCGTATGCGCCAGCCGTCGCCTTCGCGTTCGAGGCCGGTCGCCGGCGATTGCGTGAATATCCGCGCGCCCTGCGACTGCGCGGCGCGCGCCAGGCCACGGGCATAGGCGAGGGGCTGGATGGTGCCCGCCCGACGGTCGAACAGCGCGCCCTCATAGAAGCCCGTGCCCAGCATGGCGGCCGCGTCCGCCTTGCCGAGGAGTTCGACCGGCGCGCCGCGCGCCTTCCATTGCCGGGCGCGCTCGGTCAATTCGGCGAAGCCCTTGCGCCCCACTCCGGCGTGCAGCGTGCCGACGGGAGTAGCCTCACAAGCGATGTCGTAGCGGCGCACGATGTCCCACACGGCGCTCGGGCCATCGCCCAGAAGGCCGATCAGGCGATTGCCGTAATCGTTGCCGAGCGTGGTGATGAGTTCCTCGGGCATGACCCACATGCCGGCGTTGACCAGCCCGACATTGCGCCCCGCGCCGCCGAAGCCGATCTCGACGGCCTCCAGCACGACGGAGCCAGTTCCGCGCTCACCCAGATGCAGCGCCGTCGAGAGGCCCGTATAGCCGGCGCCGATCACGGCAACGTCGGTGGTGATGTCGGTCTCGAGCGCCGCCGTTGCCGGCGCGGCCGGAGCGCTGTTTTCCCATAGGCCGTGAGAGCGAGGATCGTTCAGCATGGTCACCCCTGGCAACTGCGCCGCTTTCGAGAGGGCGCGATAATTATGCAACTTTATTCCAGCAGATCGGCAAGTTAAGATAGCGAGTATTTTTCACGACCTCATACCGAACCGGAATGTCCATCCGCGCCCCCCGCCGCTTTTTGCCCTCGCTGCCGCTGCTGGCCGCCTTCGAGTCCGCAGCGCGGACCGGCTCGATCACCCAGGCGGCGATCGAGCTTTGCCTGACGCAGTCCGCCGTGTCGCGCCAGATCAAGGCGCTGGAAGGACAACTGGGGGTAGAGTTGTTCATCCGCGAGAAGCAGAAGATCCGGCTCACGCTGGGCGGGCAGACCTATGCGCGCGAAATCCGCGATGCGTTGCAGAAGATATCGAACGCCTCGCTCCACCTGCGCGCCCATCCCGGCGGCGGAACATTGACGCTTGCCGTGCCGCCGACCTTCGGCGCCCGTTGGCTGACACCCCGGCTGCCTGGCTTTCTGGATAGCCACCCCGACGTCATGCTCAACATGCTCAGCCGGCTGGGGCAGTTCGATTTCAAGCAGGATGTCGTCGATGCGGCCATCTACTTCGGCGAGCCGTACTGGCCGGGGATCGAGATGGTGCTCCTGCGCTCGGAAACCATTCTTCCCGTTTGCTCGCCCGCGCTTGCGGCGCGCTACGACTTCCGCGTAGCGGCGGATCTGCGTCGCGCGCCCCTGCTGCACCTGACCACGCGCCCGGACGCATGGGAGCAGTGGCTGCGCGCCAACGGCGTCGACGACCGCTCGGTGCACGGCATGCTGTTCGATCAGTTCAGCAACCTGCTCGCAGCCGCCGCTGCCGGGCTCGGTATCGCTCTCATTCCCGATTTCCTGTGCGAGAGCGAACTGGCGACCGGTGCGATGATCGAGGCATTGCCGCTGCCGTTCAGGAATGGCGAGGCGTATTATCTCTGCTGGCCGGAAGAACGCGCCTCCCACGGACCGCTGGTCCTGTTCCGCGACTGGCTGCTCGGGGAAACCGCCGCTTACCGGTGAGTTCCCGCAAGTGAGTTCTCGCAAGCTCATTCCTTCCAATCATGAAGTCAGATGCATTCCTTGATACTCAAGCATGGGTGTCATCCTCCAATTTCAAGCGCATGCATCGCGCCGTGGAACATCCATCGCGCGGAGCCAATCAAGACGGGCATCGCCGGATCTCCCGGGCCAGGGTGTCGCGCAAATCAGAGGGTGAGCCATGTCGATCATCGGGAAATTTCGCGTCCGGAGTTTTTGTGCCGGCATGCTGGTCGCCGCGGGTCTTGCGGCAGGTTCCATCGCGCCAGCAATTGCGCAGGATAACGCGAGCTGGGATCGGGTGCAGAAAGCCGGCGTCCTGCGCTGCGGCGCCGCCGTTTATCCGCCTTTCGTCAGCTTCGATCCGCTGACGAAGGAATATTCGGGCCTTTTCGCGGACCTGTGCCGCCTTTACGCCGAGAACGTGCTGGGTGTCCGCGCCGAGTTCGTGGACACGACCTGGGACAACATCGTGGCGGGGTTGCAGGCCGGCCGCTGGGATCTGGCGCTGGCGCTCAACCATACGCCGCAGCGCGCGCTCGCGGTCGGCTTTTCCGATGCGGCGATCGCCGATCAGATTTCCCTCGCGTTCCGCGTCGGCAACAACAAATTTCCCGCCAATCCCACCAGTTTCGCCGATTTCGACATCGACGGCGTCACCGTCATCGTGACCTCCGGCACCTACATGGATCGCTCGGTCACCGCCCTCGCCAAGAAGGCGAAGATCCTGCGCCTGCCCTCCGGCGACGAGGCGCGCCTTGCGCTGATGTCCGGGCGCGGCGATGTGCTGGCCGACCCGGTCGATTCCAACCTTGTTTACATCGCCGCCAACAAGGATTGGGCCACCCACATCGTTCCCGAGCCCGCCGTCTCCCGTCAGGGCATGGGCTTCGGCGTCCATCGCTCGATGTCCTTCCAGGATCTGCAATCGCTGAACATCTTCCTGGAGGAGCTTCGCGCGACCGGCCGCGTCGATGAGTTGCTCAAGGCATCCGTGCAGAAAATCCTCGACGAGAAGCCGTAAGGTTTCCTCACTTCATTCCCAGAAGCGATCTTGAGCACTTGCCCCGTTCTCATCGGACGGGGAAGCCGGGGGCGCTTGAGCCGGAGCAGGCGATGAACGCATTACAGCCTCTCGCGCAAATGAGAGACGTCCACAAGAATTACGGCGCCCTCAAGGTGCTGTCGGGCATCGATTTCGACATGCGCCCGGGCGACCGGCTGGTGGTCATCGGGCCGTCAGGGGGTGGCAAGTCCACGCTCCTGCGGATCATGATGGGGCTTGAGGACATCTCCCAGGGCGAGATCGATCTGCTCGGAAAGCGTTACATCACGGGCGATCCGCGCCCAGGACACACCAAGATCGATGCCGCGCTGCGCAAGCAGGTCGGCATGGTGTTCCAGCACTATACGCTGTTTCCGCATCTGACGATCTTGGGTAACCTGACGCTGGCCGCGATCAAGACGCGCGGCATGGCGAAGCAGGATGCGCGCGACAAGGCGATGCAATTCCTCAAGCGGCTCGGGCTCGATCAGAAGGCGCAAAACTACCCCAGCCAGCTTTCTGGCGGCCAGAAACAGCGCGTGGCGATTGCCCGCGCGCTGATGCTCGATCCCAAGCTCATGCTCTTCGACGAGGTGACCTCCGCCCTCGACCCCGAGCTGGTGGCCGAGGTGGAGCAACTCATGCTGGAGCTTGCCGAACAGCGGATGCCGATGATGCTGGTGACCCACGACATGTGGTTCGCGAGGAACATCGCCAGCCGCGTCATCTTCTGCGCCGGCGGCGTGGTGGTTGAGGACGGCCCGCCCGAGCAGGTTCTTGGCGACCCGGTGAACCCCCGCACGCGGGAGTTCATCGAGCGCGTCTTCCATATCAAGACCTGAGGCGCGCCATGAATTATGAATTCCAGTTTCATTATGTGCAGCAGGCGTTGCCGCAGCTGCTGGAAGGGTTGCAGGTCACTATCCAGTTGACGGTGATCGCCAATGTCATCGCCCTGACGCTGGGCTTCGTGATCGCGCTGCTGGTGCTGTCGCGCTACTGGTTCGTGCGGGCGCCCTTCATGCTGCTGATCGAATTCTTCCGCTGCACGCCAGTTCTGGTGCAGATCCTGTGGTTTTTTTACTGCGTGCCGATCCTCTTCGGCATCTACATCGATCCGCTGCCGATGGGCATCCTGGCGCTGGGGCTTAACCTTGCCTGTTTCAATGCCGAAGCCTATCGCGCCGCCATCCAGTCCGTTCCGCGCGAGCAGGTGGATGCCGGTGTCGCGCTCGGTTTCTCGCCATTGCAACGCATACGGTACGTGGTTTTCCCGCATGCGTTCCGCGGCGCGTTGCCGGTTCTGATCACCAACGGCATCACGCTGTTCCAGCAATCGGCGCTGGTCGCGCTCGTGGCGCTCACCGACCTGATGTATGTCGGAAAGCAGGTGGCGACCCAGACCTACCGGCCGATCGAAACCTACACGGTCGTCGCGTTGATCTATTTCGCCATCGCTTTCCCCGTTTCGCGCATAGCCGCCTGGATCGAGCATCGCCTCGATACCGCGCGGGCCTGAGGAACTGCGCCATGAACATCAACTTTGCGTTCCTCGCCCGCTACTGGGAAGCTTTTCTGCTCGGCCTCGGCGTGACGCTGGAGCTGACGCTGATCTCGTTCGCGCTCGGAATCGTGTGGGGGTTCGTGCTGGCGCTGCTGCGGGGCGCGCCTTTCGCGCCCATTCGCTGGCTGAGCGCGGTCTATGTCGAATTCTTCCGCGGCACCCCGCTGCTCATCCAGATTTTCTGGATATTCTATTGCATGCCGATCTTTCTCGGCACGGATCTGTCCAACTTCACCGCGGCCGTGGTGTGTCTCACGCTCTATGGCGGCGCGATCATGTCCGAGACGTTCCGTTCCGGCATGAAATCAGTCGGCCGCGACCAGTACCAGGCCTCCCACGCTCTCGGCCTCAGCCCCTGGACGCGCACGATCCATGTGGTGTTGCCGCAGGCGGCCCTGCGTTCGATTCCCGTGCTGTTGTCGAATGGGATCGGCATTTTCAAGGAGAGTTCGCTCGTTTCGGCCATCGGCATGGCGGAGCTGATGTTCATCGGCACCACGATCTCGAACCGCACCGGGCGTCCGGTCGAGGTCTTCACGATGGTCGCATTCATCTACTTCATCGTCGCCTTTCCCCTGACGCGCGTGGTGACGTGGCTCGAGAAACGCATCCTCCGGCGCTTCGCGATCTGAAATCGAGGTTCTTCATGTACGAGATCGGCCGCAAGACCCAGTCCTGGTATGGCGAAAGCATCGGCATCCTGATCCTCGATGCCGCCTATCCCTGCGTGCCGGGGAACGTCGGCAACGCAACGAGCTATCCCTTCCCGGTGCGCTATCACGAGGTGGAAGGCGCCTCGATCGACAGGCTGCTCAACCAGTGCGATCCGTCGCTCGTCACGCCTTTCATCGAGGGCGCGCTGGCCTTGCAGGCACGGGGCGTGAAGGCGGTGACCGGCGCATGCGGGTTCATGGCGATCTTCCAGCAGGAAGTGGCGTCGGTGCTTGAGATTCCGGTCTTCCTGTCGCCGCTGCTGCAAATACCCTTCATGGTGCAGATCACCGGCCGCCCCGCCGGCGTGATCACCGCGAATGCCGAAAGGCTGACGACGGCCCATTTTCGCGCCTGCGGCATCGCGGAGGAAACCCCGATCCATATTGCGGGAATGGAGCGGCAGCCGGAATTTCGCACCGCCATCCTTGAAGAAAAGGGCACGCTCGATTCCGCGCTGATCGAGGAAGAGGTCTCGGCGGTGGCGGCAGCCCTCGTCGAGCGGCATCCCGAGATCGGCGCGATCCTGCTCGAGTGCTCCGATCTGCCGCCCTATGCGAAGGCTGTGCAGCGCGTGACCGGGCGCCCCGTATTCGACTTCAACACCATGATCACGAGCGTCGAACGCGCCGTGGTGGCGCGGGACTACCGGGGCGCGATGTAAGCGGCGCTTGCCTCCGGCAAGGTTATTCTGCTCGGGTATCAAGTCAGCCCGATTCAGCCGAAGTCATAATATTTTCGATGTGTTAGCTGCGACACATCCCATGATCCGAGTACGAGGAGCGAGGCCGCGATGAGCGCCGCAACCCACATAAGCCCCGATATCATCCGCAGCCGGTTTTCAGCCGCGATGTCCGCCATGTATCGCGACGAAGTGCCCGCCTACGGCACGTTGCTGGAGCTCGTCGGCGAGGTCAACGCCGAGACGCTCGCCGCCGATCCGGCCGAGCGCGCGCGGCTTGCGGCAAACGGCGATCTTGCGCGGATTTCCGAGGAGCGCCATGGCGCCATCCGCGTCGGCGCCGCCGGGGAATTGCACACCATCCGCCGCCTGTTCGCGGTGATGGGCATGTTTCCGGTCGGCTATTACGATCTTTCCGAGGCGGGCGTGCCCGTCCATTCGACGGCTTTCCGGCCGGTCGGCGACGCGGCGCTGAAGATCAACCCGTTCCGGGTGTTCACGTCGCTCCTGCGGCTCGACCTGATCGCGCAAGAGGAACTGCGCGACGCGGCCGCCGCGATCCTCGCCGAGCGGCGGATATTCACCCCGGCATGTCTTGAGCTGATCGCGAAGGCGGAGGCTGAGGGCGGCCTCGATGACGCGGGAGCTACCCGTTTCGTGGCCGAGGCGCTCGAAACCTTCCGCTGGCAGCCGCGCGCCAATGTCACCCTCGACATGTATCGCCGCCTGCACGATGCGCACCGGCTCGTCGCCGACGTGGTGTCTTTTCGCGGTCCGCACATCAACCACTTGACGCCCCGCACGCTCGATATCGACGCGGTGCAGGCGCGCATGCCGTCGCGCGGCATTGCCCCCAAGGCCGTCGTCGAGGGGCCGCCCACCCGCAGGTGCCCGTTGCTGCTGCGCCAGACCTCTTTCAAGGCGCTGCAGGAGCCGGTGGCCTTCCGCTCGGGCGACGGATGGACGGACGGGTCGCATACCGCCCGCTTCGGCGAGATCGAGCAGCGCGGCGTCGCGCTGACCCCCAAGGGAAGAGCGCTTTACGACAGGCTTCTGGCCGCGACGCGGGACAAGGCGCGTCCCGCCGCCGATGGATCGAACGCGCAGGACTACATGGCGGCGCTGTCCGCCACTTTCGCGGCGTTTCCCGACGATTGGGAGAGCATCCGCACCGAGGGGCTGGCCTATTTCACCTATAGCCTGACCGGAAAGGGCGTGGCCGCCGGCGGGATCGGCGGCGATATCGCGGCGTCGATCGCGGACGGCCTCGTCCGGTTCGATCCAATCGTCTACGAGGATTTCCTTCCCGTCAGCGCCGCCGGCATCTTCCAGTCCAACCTTGGCGACGGCGCGGCGCAGGATTTCGTCGCCAGCCCCAACCAGCGGCGTTTCGAGGCCGATCTGGGCGCACAGGTTCTGAACGAGTTCGACCATTACGCCGCGATAGAGGCGGCGTCGCTCGCCGCATGCCGCCGGGCGCCGGACGGGACGGCGGCATGAGCCTGGCTACCCACTCGCCACCGATCCCGCGCTGGTACGACCTCTACACGCCCGACACCCGGCGCCGCCTCGCGGCCGCGCTGCGTCAGGCGATTGCTTCCGCCTCCCATCTCCCATCCCCCCCGAACGCCGCCTTCTTTGGGGGCGTGAGCTTCGGATGATTCCCGGAAAGGAACCAACATGACCCAATCCATCGCCGGCAAGGCCACTGAAATCCTGAACCGTCTCGGCGTCGACGCCGCTGCCTACACCGGCGGCAGTCTCGCCAGCTTCACCCCCGTTACCGGCGAGGAAACCGGGCGGCTGAAAACCGACACTGCCGAGACCGCCAAGGCCGCCATCGCGCGGGCGCAGGCCGCCTTCCAGGTGTGGCGCACCGTTCCCGCGCCGCGGCGCGGCGAGCTCGTGCGCCTGCTCGGCGAGGAACTGCGCGCGGCCAAGGCCGACCTCGGCGCACTGGTGTCGATCGAGGCCGGCAAGATCCCCTCCGAGGGGCTTGGCGAAGTGCAGGAAATGATCGACATCTGCGATTTCGCCGTCGGCCTGTCCCGCCAGCTCTACGGCCTGACCATCGCTTCCGAACGCCCCGGCCACCGGATGATGGAGACGTGGCACCCGCTCGGCGTTGTGGGCGTGATCTCGGCCTTCAACTTTCCGGTCGCGGTCTGGTCCTGGAACGCGGCGCTGGCGCTTGTGTGCGGCAACAGCGTGGTCTGGAAGCCGTCGGAGAAAACGCCGCTGACGGCGCTGGCCACGCAGGCGATCTTCGAGCGCGCCGCCCGCCGCTTCGGCGAGGCGCCGGAGGGGCTTTCGGAAGTGCTGATCGGCGGTCCCGATGTGGGCGAGGCGCTGGTCGCGAGCCATGATGTGCCGCTGATCTCGGCCACCGGCTCGACCCGCATGGGGCGCATCGTCGGGCCGAAGGTGGCGGAACGCTTCGGCCGCTCGATCCTCGAACTGGGCGGCAATAACGCGGGCATCGTCTGCCCGTCCGCCGATCTCGACATGGCCTTGCGCGCGATCGCCTTCGGCGCCATGGGCACGGCGGGCCAGCGCTGCACCACCCTGCGGCGGCTGTTCGTGCATGAGAGCGTCTACGACACGCTGGTGCCGCGCCTGATCCGGGCCTACGGCTCCGTCAGTGTCGGCAACCCGTTGGACGGCAACGCGCTTGTCGGCCCGCTGGTCGACCGCGCGGCCTTCGACGGCATGCAGAAGGCGCTTGAAGCGGCGCGCGCCGAGGGCGGCAAGGTGCATGGCGGCGAGCGTGTATCGGCCGGCCCCGACACGGCGTTCTATGCCCGCCCGGCGCTCGTCGAGATGCCCGCCCACGCCGGCCCGGTGCTCGAGGAGACCTTCGCGCCCATCCTCTACGTCCTGAAGTACGGCGAGCTGTCCGAGGCCATCGCGCAGCACAACGCGGTCGGGGCGGGGCTGTCGTCCTCGATCTTCACGCTGGACGTTCGCGAGATGGAAACTTTCCTGTCGGCGGCGGGGTCGGATTGCGGCATCGCCAACGTCAACATCGGTACTTCGGGGGCGGAAATCGGCGGGGCGTTCGGCGGCGAGAAGGAAACCGGCGGTGGGCGCGAAAGCGGTTCCGACGCCTGGAAAGCCTACATGCGGCGCCAGACGAACACCATCAACTATTCGACCACACTGCCGCTGGCGCAAGGTGTCGTGTTCGACATCGAATAAAGCGGTCTCGACAATGCAATAAAAAGCGGACTGCGGGCGGTAAGCCCGCGGTTATCTATTGGGGGATCTGCTTTCCAGCCTTGCGGTGCAACGCGACCTCGCCGGGGCGGCGGAAGCAGATCCGGCTCGTCGTCGTGCCGCCAGGATGATATTGATACGTATGAATTTTAGGCAGACGGCAATTTCAGGCTGACGGCGCTGGCCGTCGAAACGCTCAGAAACGGGAAGTCTCATATGTCAGTGGAAAAAGTAGCAATCGTTACCGCCGGCGGCAGCGGCATGGGCGCGGCGGCGGCACGCCGGCTGGCCGCCGATGGCTTCAAGGTTGCGATCCTGTCGTCGTCCGGCAAGGGCGAGGCGCTGGCGGACGAGCTCGGCGGCTTCGGCGTGACCGGCTCCAACCAGTTGATCGGCGACCTGAAGCGCCTTGTGGACGGCACGCTCGAGCGCTGGGGCCGCATCGACGCGCTGGTCAACAGCGCCGGCCACGGCCCGCGCAAGCAAATTCTCGACATTACCGACGAAGACTGGCACGCCGGCATCGACACGTACTTCCTGAACGCCGTCCGGCCCACGCGCCTGGTCACGCCCGTCATGCAGCAGCAGAAGGGCGGCGTCATCATCAACATCTCGACGGCGTGGGCGTTCGAGCCGAGCGCGATGTTCCCGACGTCGGCGGTGGCGCGCGCGGGCCTTGCATCCTTCACCAAGGTTTTCGCGGACACCTATGCGGCCGACAATATCCGCATGAACAACGTGCTGCCGGGCTGGATCGACAGCCTGCCGGAGACCGACGAGCGCCGCGACAGCGTGCCGCTGAACCGTTACGGCACAGCCGAGGAAATCGCGGCGACGATCTCCTTCCTCGCATCCGACGGCGCCGCCTACATCACCGGTCAGAACATCCGCGTCGATGGCGGCATCACCCGCGCCGTCTGATCTCATCCATCTGCCGCTCGGTCAGGTGGTGGAAACTCCCGGCAAACGTGCCTGTTCGGGAAACGGACAGGCCCTCGCGACATTGACATGCGCGCGATTTTGATGCACGGCCCATGTTTTCGCGAGAGTGGTCATGAGCATCCGGCACAATGCGGAGCGGGCCGGCCCGCCGGTTTCCCGGCTGGCCTGCGGGCTTGACTTCGGTACATCGAATTCGACGCTGGGCGTTCATGGCCCGGCGGGGCCGCGCCTGATCGCGCTGGAGGCCGGGCACGCCACCGTGCCCAGCGCCGTCTTCTTCGGCGCGGAGGCGCAATCGGCCCTTCTGATCGGGCGCGCGGCGGTGACGGCGTACACGGAAGGTGTCACCGGGCGCCTGATGCGGTCGTTAAAATCGATCCTGGGCTCGTCGCTGATCGAGGAACGCACGGCGGTTTACCGCCGCCGCATCCGCTTTTCGGAGGTGATCGGTCTTTTCCTGACGGAGCTGAAGCGGCGCGCCGAGGAAACGGAAGCCGCGCCGCTGGAGGCGGTCGTGCTCGGGCGGCCGGTGCATTTCGTCGATGACGACGCGCAGGCCGACGATCACGCCGAGGAAACTTTGCGCGGCGTGGCCCGGGCCATTGGCTTCCGCGACGTCAGTTTCCAGTACGAACCCGTCGCGGCGGCGCTGGATTTCGAGCGCCGGCACGTGTCGGGGGAGAAAATCGCGATCATCGCCGATATCGGCGGCGGAACCTCGGACTTCACGGTGGTGCGGCTCGGCAGAGGGGCGCAATCGTCGGCGGAGCGGGAAGGGGATATTCTCGCGAACGACGGCGTGCGCCTGGGCGGAACCGATTTCGACCGGCAGCTGAGCATGAACGCCTTCATGCCCGGCTTCGGCTATCGCACGCTGATGAAGCGCGGCGATATCGAGGTGCCCTCGGCCCCCTACTGGGACCTGTCGACGTGGTCGAGCGTGCACCAGCTCTACGATCCGCGCCGCATGGACGAACTGAGGGAAGTGCGTTTCGATGCGCGGGAGCCCGCTCTCATCGAGCGCCTCATGCAGGTGGTGGATACACGCCGCGGCCACAGCGTGCTGATCGCGGTGGAGGAGGCCAAGATCGCGCTTTCGGACCGGGAGGATGTGCGGACGCCCATGGCGTGGGTCGAGCCCGATCTCGCGATCGGCGCGACGCGCGCGGCGTTCGACGCGTTCACCGGGCCGCTGTGCGCGCGGCTCGCCGCGACCGCGCGCGCATGCGTCGCCAATGCGGGGCTGACGCCCGCCGACATCGACTTTGTCTTCTTCACCGGCGGAACCAGCCTGATACCGGGCGTGCGCGGCGCGATTCTGTCGCCGTTCGACAATGCCTCGGCCATCGACGGCGACCGGTTCGGCGCAGTGGGCCTCGGTCTGGCGATAGAGGCGCAACGACGTTACGGCTGACATCCTGCTGTCGCGCCACGATTTCCGCGACATCGGCGGTCTGCGAGCTTCGTATTCGTTTGGGCAGGCTCCGGTTTACCGCGAGCTGCCGGACTCTACCGGCCCGGGCTTCAGGAGCGCGCCGATCTGTTGGGCGGCTTCGCGCAGAATGTCGAGATGGCGCGCGTTTCCGTTCTCGACCAGGCGATCGTTCAGGCTGGTGATGCTGAGAGCGCCCGCGAAGTTGCCGACGCGGTCGAAGATCGGCACGCCAACGGCGGCGAGACCGACGAAGAAATCGTTGATCGCTAGTTCCCAGCCCCTGTCGCGGATGACCGCCGCCGCCTCGCGCAGTTTTGGGGCGGAGGTTTCGCTATAGGCGGTCCGCTGCGGGAGCGGGCCGGCGAGCACGCGTTCGCGGACCTCGTCGGATACGTGGGCCAGGATGACGCGGGGGCCGGCGCCGCAGTTGAGCGGGCTGCGGGCGCCAACCCTGAACCAAGTCGCGTCGATGTGCAGCATCCGCGTCCGTACCCGGTCGACGCAGATGGCGCCGTCATCGTGGGGCACCCAAAGGAAGGCACTTGCGCCGGTTTTTTCCGCCACTTCCGCGATGATGGGTGCCGCCACTTCGCGCAAGTCGTCGCCGAGCGGCACGGCGGAAGCCAGTTCGACCAGATCCGCGCCAAGCCTGTAGAGCTGCGCGTTCGGATCGAAAGCCACGAGGCCGGTTCCCAGTAGCGTATGTAACAGGCGGCGGGCCGTGCCCTTGTCGAGATCCGCGCGCTGGGCGAGCTCGGTCAAGGTGAGGTGGGGGCGGTCGATGCCAAAGGCCTTGAGAAGCGCGACCGCGCGTTCCACTGCGCGCACCGGTGGCACGCCGGGTTTGGCCTGCACGGAACGGGAAGCTGCGCCCGGACTTCCGGGCCGGGGGGCGCGATCAGGCGGCACGCGTTCCTCCCTGGCGGGCAAGTGTTGCTGGATGACGCAAGTGTTATCAGATGGCATCAGATGTTGTAGGATAACACACGCTCCCGTTCCCGCAACCACTTCTCGGACCGATGCCCGCACCCGCCGGCGCGGCGAGCATGACCGCGCGTCCCGCGGCATTTTCCGGGCGCTCGCTCTTGGCGCGGGCAATACTCCGTGTCATTATATGAATAATGATGTCATAGAATGACACAATCAAGGGAGGCCCCCGTGCGATGCGGCTTGATGCCGATCGCATGCGAGGGGATTGGAGGCGGCGGATGTATGCGGCCATGGGACCCACGGCGGGCAATCGACTTTATTACGCATCCGTGCCGCTGCTCGCCGTGCTGTGGGGCGGCAACTGGCCGGCGGTAAGGATCTTGCTCGAGGAGCTGCCGCCGTGGACCATGCGCGCCGGGGGGATGGCGCTGGGCGGCCTGTGCCTGATGGTCATCGCGCTTGCGAGCGGGCAGTCGCTTGTGGTGCGGCGCTCGCAGTGGGTGCAACTCGCCGCTGCCGGGCTGCTGTCCATCGGCGGCTTCAACATCCTGCTGTCGTTCGCCCAGCTCGCGGGGCCTACCTCGCGCGCGGCGATCGTCACTTACATGATGCCGATCTGGACGGTGCTGCTTGCGCGGTTCCTGCTGCGCGAGCCGCTCGACGAGCGCCGGCGTCTCGGGCTCCTGCTCGGCGTGGCAGGGCTGGCGGTGCTGTGCTGGCCGCTGGTGCGGGCCAACGATTTCCCGGTCGGGCTGATCTATGCGCTGCTCGCCGGCATTTCGTGGGCGCTCGGCGCCATCGTCGTCAAGCGCTTCCCGGTGGATGCGCCGGCAGTAACGACGGTTGCGTGGCAACTGATGATCGGCGCCGCCTGCGCGGCAGCGGGTATGATGCTGTTCGAGAATCCGACGCTGCCGGCCGCACTGAGACCGGAGACCGTAGTGGCGTTCGCCTACCACGTGCTGCTGTCGCAGGCGATCGGCTACGTGCTCTGGATCAAGGCCCTGTCGCGGCTGCCGGTCGGCACGGTGAGCCTCGGCACGTTGATGGTGCCGCCGATTGGCGTCGCGGGAGCGGTGCTGTTGCTCGGCGAGCGGCCGACAGTCGCGGATCTCGCCGGCCTGCTGCTGATGACGACCGCCGCATTCGTCGTCATCGCTCCCCGCAAGCGTTTGCCGGAAGCGGGATAGCCTCCCGCGCCGGCAAGATGAGGACCGGCCGCGACCATCCCGAGTGCGCCTCGCCTTGTCGACGCGGCGTGCGCGGTCATTTGCCGAGGAGTTCCTTGGCCTTGTACCATGCGCCCACGAACGGCAGGAACCAGGGCGTGCCGAAATGGCCGGGAATGGCGGGCCAGTTCAGCGAGCCATAGGGATTGGCGGTGGCGTCGCCATCGAGCATCCGCGCGAGGACCGTGCCCATGTGGGTGGCCTCCTGCACGCCGCTGCCGCTATAGCCCAGCGAATAATACATGCCCTCATGCTCGCCCGCCCGCGCGAACCGGTCACGCGTGACCTCGATCATGCCGCCCCAGCAATAATCGACGCCGACGTTTTCGAGCTGCGGATGAATCTCGCGCAGCGATTTGACGAGGATGTCGCCGCCCTTCCTGTCGACCTTGGGTGAGGACACGGCGAATTGCGCCCTTCCGCCGAAAATGATCCTGTTGTCCGGCGAGATGCGATAGTAATGCCCTAGTCCCTTGGCCACGGTGACGGTGCGGTGCTTCGGGATGAGGTTGTCGATCACGGATTGCGGCAGCGGCTCGGTCGCGATCACAAAGCTGCCGATGGGGACGATGCGCCGGCGGAAATAGGCGAAGGGCCCCTTTGCCGAGATGCCGGTGGCGATGACGACCTGATCCGCCTCGATGCTGCCCCTTGCCGTCTCCACCCTGTAGCGCCGGCCGTTCAGGCGGGTCAGTCCGATAACGGGCGTGTGCTCGTGAATGCGCGCGCCGTGGCGCGTCGCCGCCTCCGCCATGCCGACGGTGAAGCGGCCGACATGCAGCATCGCGCTTTTCGGGTAGATCACGCCGCCATGGAACATGTCGGAGCCGATTTCCTCCCCTATCCGATTGGCCGGCACCGTATAGACATCCGGATCCGCTTCCCGGTTCACGAGATCCACGTAAGACTTGAAGCCATCGAAGGCCTTGGGCGACATGGCGAGTTTCAGCTTGCCGACCCTGCGGAAGGAGCAGTCGATGCCTTCCTCGGTGACGATGCGCTCCACGGTGTCCACGGCGTCGTTGTAGCTTTGATAGATCTTGCGCGCCGTCTCGCGTCCGAGCTGCCTCATGGCGGTGGCGTAGTCGTGGAAAAAGCCGGTGTTGCATTGTCCGCCGTTGCGGCCGGAGGCCGCGCCGCCGACGATGTCGGCCTCCAGCAGGACCACGCTGGCGCCCTTTTTCGCGACGGCGAGCGCACACGACAAGCCGGTGAAGCCGCCGCCGATCACGACGACATCGGCCCGGCCCTCGATGGGCTCACGGGCCGGGGAACTGAACGGGGCGCGGGTATCCAACCAGTAAGGCACCATCTTCATGGATCAAGGCTTTCGGTCAGTCGCGGTCGGGAATGCCCCGATCGGGCAGGAGGGACGCCGTGCCGGCGGGGGCCGACAGCAAGCCGGCCAGCGTCCGGGCATCGGAATGTTCGAGATCCAGCATGGAGGCGAGGGCGGTAGTGGCGCGCGTGTCGCCGAGGATCGGGCTGCAGACGGTGAGGAATTTCTCGCAGATCTGCGCGCGGCTGAAGCCGCCGCGCTTCACGCTTGTCGGCGGTTCCTCGATGTAGGTCTCGCGTGTCGCGCCGTCCGCCGTCGTCAGCACGACGCGCACCGGCGTGGACATCGCCCGGTGGTGGGCGGCGTCAAAGGCAGGCTCGTGGTGCAGATGGATACGGGAGGCCATCTCAAGCACTTGCGGGTCGTTGAGATCGCGCTCGGCCAGGCCGCGGGCCGGCGAGCGGTCCATCAGTTCGAGCGCACCCAGGTAAGGGGCGTTGAACTGCGCATCGACGATCGTCGACGGCAATTCGCCTCCGAGCGCGGTATGGAATTCGCCGAAGCCGTAGATATCCACACGGGCGACATCGCCGGCATCGAGGCCCTGGCGCAAATTGGCCAGTCCCTCGATCGCGGTGTGCGACCAGCGACAACACGCGTAAGGCTTGAACTCGACGCGCCGGACCATCCAGTCCTCGCCGAGTTCGCGGTAGCCCTCGGCGTCGTGCCGGTCGGAGCCGGACATGATCCAGAAGCCATACGGTCCTTCCAGAACTTGCTGGTGTCCGTGAAAGCCTTTTTCGGCAAGCAGCGCCGATAGCAGCCCGGCGTATGAGGCTGCGCCATAGGCATTCTTGATCCATCCATAGGGCCGCAACCCCTCCACCGCCTTGCGCACGCCGGGGACTGGCGCCTGCATCGCGGCGATGCCGAAGGCCGAGCGTATACGGGCGGCGTCGAGACCCAGGATGCTCGCCCCCGCAACGGCTGCCCCGAACGTCTGCCAGGTGCCGTAACCCATCACGTCCGCCTTGCGGGCGGGGCTGGCGTCGAGCGCGCGCCCGATTCTGAGCGAAACCTCATAACCGGCCACGATCGCCTTCAGCAGCGCCGCGCCATCGGCGTTTCTCGCCTCCGCGATGGCGAGCGCGGGCGGAATGATCGTCGCGCCCGGATGCGACGGCGCGCCATCGCGAAAACAATCATCGAAATCGAGTGCGTTCGCGGTGTGCCCGCCAAGCCATGCCGCATCCAGAACGCCGAGCCGATCCGCCGCGCCAGGCACGGCGACCTGATTGCCGCTTCCGGATTCGGTGAGAACCTCCAGCACCACGCGCGACGATTCCAGATGGATGCCGCCTACCATGCAGGCAACTGCGTCGATCAGGCAGTTCTTCGCGGCATCCTTGGCGTCGTCGGGGATCTGGGCGATGTCGAGGTTCTCGATCCAGTCGGAAAGCAGATCGGAATGCGAGCTGTGGGACGTCATCATCGGCAACTCCTTGGGCCGCGTGAGGATGATGGATCGGAAGGGCGGTTTCAGCGATGAATTCATCCCGACCCTGACTTCCGCAGAGAGGATCGGCCGAAGCATAGGCAGCCCGCGCGGCAGCAGCCAATAGGCTTTGCTACGTGTCCGATAAGCCTTGCTTTTAGTCTCTTCCGCCTGAATCTTGGGCTGTTTCCGCCAGCCGATCGGGGCCACAATGCGCGTGCGGGGCCAAGGCATGCGTGGCCGACCGCCGCACAGGCGCGCCCACGGGCAGCCAGAACCAGAAGTTATGACGTGTCTCATTCTTTTTATTGTTATCGGCGCCACCCCTCGCTGTAGCGTACATGCACAAAAATCCAGAAGGGGAATAGACATGCATAAAATTGGCCGTTCCTTCATCCTGGGTGTCAGCCTGGCTGCCACCCTTTCCGCCACAGCCTTCGCGCGGGATGTCGTTACCTATGCGACAGACGGAGGCACCATCCTCGAAGAGCTGACCAAGGCGCTCATCCGGCCGGCCGAAGAAAAGCTCGGCATCCGGGTTGTGACCGACGCTAACGCCGATCGCTATCCGGTGATCAAGGCGCAGGTTCTGTCCGGCAAGCCGACCTGGGATGTCTTCGATGCCTCGGCAGGCTATTGCGCGCGCGGCGTGGCGGAAGGATTGCTGGAGCCGCTCGACTACGCGCAAATTCCGAATGCCGCGGGCGTCCCGGAAGCGTTCAAGAAAGAGCATTCCATCGGCCTGTCCGCCTACGCGACGGTGCTTGCCTACAACACCGACACGTTCGGCCAGAACGGCCCCCAGAGCTGGGCCGACTTCTGGGATGTCAAGAAGTTCCCGGGACGTCGCGCGCTGCGCAACTATGCCCGTCCGATGCTCGAGATTGCCCTGCTTGCCGATGGTGTCAAGCCTGAGAACCTCTATCCTCTCGATGTCGACAGGGCGTACAAGAAGCTCGAGGAGATCAAGCCCCACGTCGCCGTGTGGTGGACTTCCGGCGCGGAAACGACGCAGCTCCTGTTCGACAAGGAGGTCGATATGCTGCCTCTGTGGGACGGACGCGCGGCGACTGTCGTTGGCGAAGGGGGAGCGGCGGCGTTCACCCGTAACCAGGCCATCATGGAATACACGTGCCTCGGCGTTCTGAAGGGAACGGCCAACAAGGAAGTGTCCATGAAGCTCATCAACGCGCTTCTGGAGCCGAAAGGGCAGGCGGCGTGGGCCACGGCCTATACGACGGGACCGCTGAATACGAATTTCGCGGCCTTCATGGAACCCAAGCGGCTGAACACGCTCACGACCGCTCCCGCGAACATTGCCGTGCAGGTGCCTCTCGACGCGGCATGGTGGGCGTCTCCGGCGGGAGAAGCGGCGGAAAAGCGCTGGCTCGCATTCATGCAGAAATGATTGGACGAAGCGTATTTAATGAGAGTTTTCGCCGAGTTTCGTGAATAGATCGCGTTACACTATAAGCATAGAGCGCTTCTGCGTTAGCATTATATGCAGAAGTGCTTTATATCGGCGATGCAAGAATACAGATATAAACATCTGTGCTGCCTGTTTGCCTGTGCATGAATTGCATTCAGGAACTGGTGCCTGTTTCCTGGATTGATACCCTGCGGCCCGTCATATCTCGCGGGGCGCGCAGGATACGCCGGGCCGGCCCGAGGGTCCGGAGGCTGCATGGTTTATTTCGTTCCTTGATGCTTGAGGTGTGCTCCCGAGCCAAGCGAGGCGGGTCTTCATGTCCGACATTTTCATTGAAAAGGCTATCGCGCGAGCGGAACGAGCCGAACAACGCAATTATCTGCTGTTATTCCTGCCGGCGCTGCTGCTGGTGCTGTTATTCCTCGGCGTGCCGCTCGGGCTTCTCGCCTTGCAGTCCTTCAGCGAGGGCGACAAGTTTACGCTCGTCCATTACATGAGGATTTTCGATGAGGCCATTTACTGGCGCACCTATGCCGAAACGCTGAAAATCAGCGCGCTGGTGACCTTCCTGTCGATCGTGATGGGGTTCCCCATCGCCTATGCGGCGGCGACGACGTCCCGGGGCCTGTCGTCCCTCATTCTGGCGCTCGTGATGCTGCCGTTCTGGACGAGCGTTCTGGTGCGCACCTATGCGTGGCTTGTCGTCCTGCAGCGCCGGGGCATCGTCAACGCCACGCTGCTGGACCTTGGCGTGATCGAGCAGCCGCTGTCCCTGTCGCACAACTTCACGGCGGTGCTGATCGGGATGCTGCATGTCATGATCCCCTTCATGGTGTTCCCGCTCTACGCGGCGATTTCGAAGATACCGTCGGAACTTCTCCAGGCCGGCCACAGTCTTGGCGGCGGGTCGTTCTATGTTTTCCGGCGCGTGCTGCTGCCGCTGTCGCTTCCCGGCATCTTCGCCGGCTCGGTGCTGGTCTTCATCCTGTGCCTCGGTTTTTATCTCACACCCGAGCTTCTCGGAGGCGGCAAGACGATCATGGTGTCGTCGTTGGTGCAGCGCAACGTGGAGCTTTATCTGCAATTCGGCGCCGCCAGCGCCGTCGCAATGGTGCTTCTGATGATCGTCTTCTTCATTTTCTGGGCAGTCGACCGCGTGTTGCCTGTCGAGAAAGTCGTCGGAATGCGCTGAGGGAGGTAGGCTATGACATCCTGGATACGCTCCCTTCTATGGATCGTGACGGCGCTCATCTTGGCGTTCATGATCCTGCCGATCGTCATCGTCGTGATCATGTCGTTTTCGGACTCGCGGTTTCTGACCTTCCCGCCGCCGGGCTTTTCCCTGCGATGGTACGAGGCTTACTTCGGCAACCGCGACTGGATGGACGCCACATGGACCAGCATCATGCTGGCGGCGATCACCACCGTCGTCACCGTTCCCATCGGCACCGCGGCGGCCTACGCGGCCAACGTGTCCCAGTCGAAGTTTATCCGGCGCCTGCAACTGCTGTTGCTGACGCCGGTGATGGTGCCGGTCATCATTCTGGCGGCGGGCATTTATATGGTCTACGCGCAGATCGGCCTCGTCGCGACCAAGACCGGGCTCGTCTTCGCCTATGCGATGATGAACGTGCCGTATGTCTTCATCGCCGTCCTGGCGGGTCTCCGGTCCTTCGACATGAACCAGGAAGACGTGGCGAGAAGCCTTGGCGTGAACCGGTTCACCGCTTTCATGAAAGTGACGTTGCCGCAGATCAGGCCCTCCGTCATCACGGGCGCGCTGTTCGCTTTCATCGGCGCGCTCGACGAAACGGTGGTGTCGCTTTTCATCGCCGGCGGTGAAAATCAAACCCTGCCGCGCCGCATGTTCATGAGCCTGAGGAACGAGATCGACCCGACGATTGCATCGATAAGCTCCGTCCTGGTCACCGCCTCCTTCGCCCTGGTCATTCTGGCCGGTCTACGCGGCAGGAAGACGAACGCCGGCTGACGCCGCGGTTCCAATCCCGCCAATCGGAGCCTTTCATGACTTCATCCAATTTTGTTTCGGTATCCATCCAGAATCTGGTCAAGACCTACGGCAATTTCCAGGCGCTCCGGGGGGTGTCTCTGGATATCCGGGCAGGCGAATTCGTGTCCATCCTCGGTCCCTCCGGTTCCGGCAAGACGACGATGCTGCAGATCATCGGCGGCTTTGCGCGGCCCACCTCCGGCCGGGTATTCTTCGGCAACAACGATGTGACGCTGCTCCCGCCGCAGAAGCGCGACATCGGCGTCGTGTTCCAGAGCTATGCGCTGTTTCCGCATCTCAGCGTGGCGGAGAACATCGCTTTCCCGCTGCGGGCGCGCAATATCTCCGGCGCGGAATGCAAGGCGCTGGTGGAAAAGGCGCTGGATACGGTCGAACTGGGCGGCTATGGCGAACGGGCGATCTCGAAGCTCTCGGGAGGGCAGCGCCAGCGCGTCGCGCTCGCCCGCGCCATCGTTTTCCAGCCGCGTCTCATCCTCATGGACGAGCCCCTGTCCGCGCTGGACAAGAACCTGCGCGAGACGATGCAGATGGAACTGCGCAACCTGCACGCCCGGCTCGGGGCGACGATCGTTTACGTCACCCACGACCAGCGCGAGGCGCTGACCATGTCGGACCGGGTCGCCGTGATGAGCAACGGCAGGATCGTGCAGATCGATGAGCCGCGCACGCTTTATTCGTCGCCGGTCGATCACTTCGTGGCCAGCTTCGTCGGGGAATCCACGCTGGTGCCTGTCAAGCGGCTCGGCGCGCGTCAGGTGGCGCTTGGCGATGTCGTGCTGAACACCGCAAGCGACGTGGCGCAGGCGCAAGACATCTTCATCGCCATCCAGTCGGAAACGCTGCTGCCTTGCAGCGCGGCGGAGACGGAGGCCGACAGCAATTACATTCAGGGAACGGTGCGGGACCTGGTGTTTCAGGGCGAAAGCCTGAAGGCGTCGCTCGAACTCGCGGGCGGCACGGAGATCGGCTTTCGCATCCCGAGCCATCGCTACAATCACCTGACGCTGCCGCAGCCGGGCGAAACGGTCCGCCTGAAGCTGCACGTCGAGGATACGATCGTCGTGCCCGCCAATCGCGAGGTGGGCTGAGCGCACGCAAGCGACTCCCAATCAGGCAGATAAAGCATTTTTGCGTTTCAACGGCGCGTTTCGGCGAAACGCCGAAATGCTTTCAAACCGGCGCGCAACGCCCGGACCGCAGGCTGGAAGCACCGCGTATCGACGGAACAAGCATATTGTGCTCATCGTGCCGTCGATATTGGAGACAAATTTAGGGGCTTCCGTGCCATCACTCACCCTGGAGCGCTTTCCGATCGGATGATTCCACCTGATCGGAAAATGCTCCAGGCAAAAAAACGCCCATGCCCGTCAGCCGGGCGCGGCGGATAACGAGGGCGGGAACGTGGTTGGGCAGGATCAATTCTTAGCACAGGGTCAATTCGCAGCAGTTTCTTCCGGCAGCACTTGTCGCGCCCCGGTGCGGCCATGACCAGTGCAGCTCCGACGACTGCCTCCCGCTATCCGCAGGGAATGGAGGCGCTCACGCCGATCATCACCGGCGCGCTGATATTGCAGGTGGCCGGCACCGCCCTTCATACGTATGTGCCGCTCTACATGGCGCTGGCGGAACATGCGCCCGTCATGATCGGCCTCGTGGGAGCGAGTTACTCCGCGGGCTTTCTGGTCGGCTGCTTCACCATTCCCGCGCTGATCCGCCGTGTGGGGCACATCCGCGCCTTCGCGGTCTTCGCGGCCGTGCAGGCGGCGCTGGCGGTGAGCCTGGCGCTCACGCCCGTCGATTTTTGGGGCGTGTCGCGGTTTGTGATGGGGGTGGCGGCCGCAGGCCATATCGTCTGCATCGAAAGCTGGATCGGCGGCCAGGTGGAGCCCGCCCGACGCGGGCGCGTGTTCGGCCTTTACCAGACGATGAACCGGCTGGTGTTGATTCTGTCGCAGGTGGCCGTCGGCTATCTGGCCCTGCGGATGGAGAGCATGTTCATGCTGGTGAGCGTGGCCTTCTCGCTGGCGCTCATTCCCGTGGCGCTGACGAAAGCACGCAGCCCCGATACGCCGCCGCTCGTTTCCGTCAATCTCGGCGCGCTGTGGCGCGATGCGCCGACCGCCGTGGGCGGGTGCCTTTACGTGGGCCTCGTCAGCGGGGCGCTGACCTATGTCGCGCCCGCCTACGGCATCATGATCGGGCTGGGCAGGGCGGACGCCATCCTGCTCGCAGCGGCGTCTCAGTTCGGGGCGCTGGTGATGCAATGGCCGATGGGCCTGTTTGCCGACCGGGTGGACACGCGCAATATCATGCTCACCGCCGTTGGCCTCGCCTGCGCGGCATCCGCCGCCATGCTGTGGGCCGTCCACGATGCCGGGCCTTACCTGCAATGGCTGATGATAGCCCTGTTCATGCTGGTCGGGGCGGGCAGCATGCCGATCTATTCGGTTTCGGTCATCCACGCCTATCGGCATATCGGGCGAGACCAGGCGGTGTCGCTTTCCGCCGGGCTGCTTTTCCTGTGGGCGGCTGGCGCCAGCGCCGGGCCGCTGCTGGCCAGCGCGTTGATGCAGTTTATGGGGCCGAACGGCCTGCTTACCTACATCCTCGGGCTATCGGTGCTGATGCTGGTTTTTCTGGGATACCGTATCGCCAAAAAGACGTCGCCCGGCCGCGTTCCCACGGATGCGCCGCCGGAGGTGGGGCCGCGGCATTAATTCTGGAGCGTGTTCCCCGCGAAGCGATCGATGTGAAAGTCCTCCAGCGGCGTGTCGCACGCGCCTGTCGCGATCAGCTCGGCCATGACGTCGCCCACGCCAGGTCCCAGCTGGAAGCCGTGCCCGCTGAAGCCGAAGGCGTGGAACAGGCCGGGTGTCGTGCCCGATTCTCCCATCACCGGCAGGCCGTCGGCGACGTAGCCCTCGCAGCCCGACCAGGTGCGGATCACCGATACGTCGGCCAGCGCCGGCATGAGCCGCAGCAGTCCGCGTAATTGATCCGGCAGGCGGCCGGGCACGACCGTGGCGTGACCGCTGTCGAGATCCACCCTGTTGCGCACCACCCCGCCGCCGAAGACGATGTTGCCGCGTTCGACCTGCCGCAGGTAGCTGTCGGGTTTGCCGTGCGCCCACATGCCGACCACTGGCAGGATGCGATGCGGCAGGGGCTCTGTCACGCCCATCTGCGGACCCCAGGCCTCCAGCGGCACGTTCTCGCCGAAGCGGGCGGCCAGCCGCGCGCCCCACGCACCGGCGGTGTTCAGCACCCGTCCGGCCTCGAACACGCCCTTGCTGGTGGTTACCCTGAAGCCCGCGCCGGTCGCGGACAGATCCTGCACCGCGCAATCCTCCAGTATGGTTGCGCCCAGCCTGCCGGCGGCATCGGCGAAGGCCGGGCTGATCAGGCGCGGATTGCCGCATCCGTCCTCGGGCGCCCACGAGGCGCCGATCGCGCCCGGGCCGAGGCCGGGGAATTTCGCCTGGATCTCCTGCTGCGACAGCTCCTCCGGGGCGAAGCCCCAGGGGCGGGCGGCCTCGATGAAGGCGCGCATGTCGGCCAGCGCTGCCTGCTCGAACACGAGCCGCAGATGGCCGGTGGCGCGGAATTCCACGTCGCGGCCCAGCAAACGCTCGGCCTCGCCCCAGAGCGCGCGGGAGCGGTGGGCGAGGGGCAATTGCCGCAGATAGCGCCCCGTGCGGCGAATGTTGCCGAACGACGCGACCGTCGCCCCGGTGCCCACGCGGTTGCGCTCGACAAGCGTCACGCGCAAGCCGCGCCTGGCGAGGAAGAAAGTCGCGGCGGTGCCCATCAGCCCGCCGCCGATCACGATGACATCCATGCCATTCCCTGCCAAGCTGGCTCCATATTATGTCCGCAGCCTGAGCCGGCGTCGCAGGCGGGTCAAATTCGGGATCGCGCCCTCCCCATAAGATGCGCCTATGGCGCGGTTCCCGCAGCCCGAGTTTCATAAGCGCAGCCCGAATTTCATAAGCCAAGCCTATGCCAGGACGCCAAACGCAACTTGGACCCTCCGCGCGCTGCCGTGCCACTTTTCTGCAATCAGCAAGAAAGGGTTCGAAATGGATGGCACCATCGCCTCGGGAACCGGCAGCGGAACGGCGGATTGGAAAGTCGGCGTCGATATCGGCGGAACGTTTATTGATTTCTGCGCACTGGAGACGCAGTCAGGCCGCGTTGCCTCGCTCAAGGTGCTGACCACGCCGGACGATCCGGGCGCGGAGTTGTTGACCGGGCTGCGGCTGCTCGCCGAACGCGAGGGGCTCGATCCCACCGCCGTCACGCGTTTCGTGCATGGCACCACGGTGGGGATCAACACGATCATCCAGCGGCGCGGCGTGGATCTGGCGCTGATCACCAATGCGGGCTTCGAGGATGTGATCGAGCTTGCCCGCTTGCGGATGCCGAACGTCTACTCGCTGTTCTGCTCGCGCCCCGATCAGTTGGTGCCGCGCGACCGCGTCTTCGGTATTCCGGCGCGCATGCGGGCCGACGGCACCGAAACCGTGGCGCCGGACATGACGGCGGTCGCCGGGGCGGTTGCCTTGGCCAAGGCGCGCGGAGCCAGCGGCATCATCGTTTCCTTCCTGCATTCCTGGCGCGACGGGGCGCAGGAAAACGCCGTCAAGGACGAGATCGCCAGGCTCGCTCCCGATCTTTTTGTCTTTACCTCTTCCGAGGTCTGGCCGGTGATCCGCGAATATGAACGCACCACCACGGCCATTCTGAACGGCTACGTGCATCCGCGCGTCAGCGCCTATCTCACGGCGCTCGAAGGGAATCTGGCGAGCCTCGGCGTGCCCGCGAAGCCGATGCTGACCAAATCGAACGGCGGGCTGATGAACGCCGTCGAAGGCAAGCGATCCTGCGTGAACATGCTGCTGTCGGGCACGGCGTCGGGCGTGATCGGGGCGGCCTGGCTGGCGCGGCAGGCAGGCGAAAATCGCGTGCTCACGCTCGACATCGGCGGCACGTCGGCGGATTTCGCGCTGATCATCGATGGCGAGGCGCAGTTCGGCACAGGCGAGCTGATCGGGGAGTTCCCGCTCTACATTCCTTCCGTTTCGGTCAGCTCCATCGGCATCGGCGGCGGCTCGATCGCCCAGGTCGACGAGCGCGGGGTGCTGCGGGTCGGGCCCGAATCCGCGGGTTCGACGCCGGGGCCGGCATGCTATGGCCGCGGCGGCGTGCAGGCGACGGTGACCGACGCCATGGTGGTCTGCGGCTGGCTGGGCCACAGCCAGATGGCCTATGGACAGTTGCAGATGGACGTCGATCTGGCGCGCGCGGCGGTGGGGCGGCTGGCGGAGCGTCTCGGGCGCCCGGTGCAGGAAACGGCGCATGCCATCGTGGAGATCGCGATCTCCGAGATGTTCGTCGAGGTCGAGAAGCTGACCTCGCGCGCGGGCGTCGACCTGCGCGACTTCGTGCTGATGCCCTTCGGCGGCGGCGGGCCGATGCTGGGCGCGATGCTGGCGCAGGAAATGGGCATGAAGCAGGTCATGGCCCCGCGCCGGCCGGGGGTGGTTTCCGCGCTTGGCGGGCTGGTCGCCGATCTGCGCGGCGATTTCGTCCGCACGGTCTTTGCCCCGCTCGTGCCCAGGACCGTCGCTGGCCTGGCCGGCACGGTCGAGACGCTGGGGGGCGAGGGCCGCGACTGGCTGGTGGCGCAGGGCCACAAGGGCGCCGCCGACCTTCGCTTCTCGGCCGACATGCGCTACTTCGGCCAGAGCTATGAAATCGAGGTGCCGCTCGACGCAGCCTGGATCGCGCGCGCGGACCTGGCGGCCATCGCCACGGCCTTCCATGAGATGCATGACCGCATCTACGATTTCCACGATGCCGAGGGCGAGATCGAACTCGTGAACCTGCGGCTGTCGGCCATCGGCGCGGGACCCGTGCTGCACTTCCCGGAAGCGCCCGAAGTGACCGCCACCGTCGAGCCGGCGCGTCAGGTTCCCGTCTTCACCGGGCAGGCGGTCGAGACCATCGGCCTTTATCAGCGCGAGGACCTGCAGCCCGGCGCAGAATTCAGCGGCCCCGCCATCGTGGCGCAGGAAGACACGACCTTCGTGGTGCCCAAGGGCGCCCGGGCCAGCGTCGATCGTCACCTCAACCTTCATCTGAGATTTGCGGAGTAAACCGATGTTCGACCGCATGAACCTTCAGGTTCTGGCCAACCACGCCCGTGCCGCCGCCGAGAACATGGGCTATACCCTCCAGCGCACCGCTCATTCGGCCTTCGTGAAGGAAACCGAGGATTTCACGGTGATGCTGATC
This sequence comes from uncultured Chelatococcus sp., assembly GCA_937863995.1. Classification (GTDB taxonomy): domain Bacteria; phylum Pseudomonadota; class Alphaproteobacteria; order Rhizobiales; family Beijerinckiaceae; genus Pseudochelatococcus. The sequence continues at coordinate 62,110 of CALMIK010000046.1, read as the reverse complement.
AACCGCAAGGGCGAGACCTTCGCGGTGCCGATGGATCTGGGCGCGACCTGGTATGCCGGGCTGACCTTCGACCGGGCGATCAACATGATCGACGATTACAAGCCCGGCGACGTGGCCTTCACCAACGATGCCTATTCCTGCCACGTGGCCACCCACACGCCCGACACCGTGTTGTGGAAGCCGGTGTTCTATGAGGGTGAGATCATCGCCTGGACCGGAGGCCATATCCACAACACCGACATGGGCGGCGCCGTGCCGGCCTCGTTGTCGCGCGCGCTGACGGAGATCCATCAGGAGGGCATCCGCTTCCCGCCGATGAAGATCGTCAATGAAGGGGTCTACGACGAGCAGATCCTGAAGATCATGACGACCAACGTGCGCAAGCCCGATCTGAACGTCGGCGACATCAAGGCGCTGGTCGGCGCGCTCAACACGGGCGAGCGCAAGATCCTCGCCATGGTGGAAAAGTTCGGCAAGGAAGCCTTCCTGGAAGGGGTCGAGGCGCTGCTGGATCATTCCGAATCCCAGGCGCGCGACATCCTGCGCGCGATGCCCGACGGCACCTGGACATTCGTCGATTATACCGACGAGGATTCCGTCGAGGCCAACCCCTGCCGGCTGAAGCTGACGCTGACCATCCGGGGCGACGAGGCCATTCTCGACTTCACCGGCTCCGACCCGCAGCTCGGGTCGTCGCTGAACGTGCCGTCCGGCGGCGATCCGCGCCATTCCATTCTTCTGGTGGGGATCTACTATGTCCTCTACACGCTGAACCCGAAGATCCTGCTCAACACCGGCATGCTGCGCCCATTCACCTGCATCGCGCCGAAGGGGTCGGTGCTGAATCCGGTCAGCCCGGCGGCGGTGGGCATGCGTTCGTTGACTTGCGCGCGCCTGCGCTCGGTGCTGTTCGGCGGCTTCAACCAGGCCCTGCCGGATTGCCTGCCGGCGGCGCCCGCGGGCAACAACTGCATCGTCAACGTGATGACCACGGACGAGCGTAATGGCCGCACCATCATCGCGGCGGTGAACCCGGTGGTGGGCGGCGGCGGCGGCATGCCGTATCGCGATGGCACCAACGGCTCGGGCGCGGATGCGGGCTATTTGAAGAACACGCCGATCGAGATCACCGAGACCGAGACCCCGATCGAGTTCATCAAGTACGGCCTTGCGCGCGATTCCGGCGGTCCGGGGCGCTGGCGCGGAGGACTGGCGACCGAAATGGCCTTCAAGGTGTTCGCGCCCGACAGCCGCATCACCGCGCGCAACCGCGACCGTTCGCGCTTCCGGCCATGGGGAACGTTGGGCGGCCGGGCTGCGGGCCTGTCGGACATGGGGCTGAATCCCGGCACACCGGATTATCGCCACCTCGGCAATATCGACACCGCCGTACTGCAGCCGGGCGACGTGCTGGACATCCGTTCGGCCGGCGGGGGCGGGCGCGGCAATCCGATGGAACGCGAGGTCTGGCGCGTGGCGCAGGATGTGACGCGCGGCTATGTCTCCGCCGAGGCGGCGGAACGTGAGTATGGCGTTGTCATCCGCGACGGCGCGGTCGATGACGAGGCGACAGCGAAGCTGCGCGCCAGCGCGCCGGTGCCGTCGGAGCACTTCCACTACGGCGATGAACGCACGTCCTACGAGGCGCAATGGACGCCCGCCGCCTACGATCTGCTCATTGAAACCCTTGCCGGCCTCCCGATCCACTGGCGCTTTTTTGCCAAGACCGAGATCTTCCGCCGCATGAAGGGGCGCGCCGGCGTCGAGGGTGTCGCCGAGGCTTTGGCCGAGGTGCGCGCACGCTTCGTCGAGATGCCCTTGCCGCGCCGCGATACGCCCGAGGCAGCTGTATGAGTTCGATGCAGCGACAGACACGGATCCTGCGGCTCGCCGAAACGGACCGGGCGCCGGTGCATTTCCAGCTGGATGGAAAACCGTGCCAAGCGCTGGAGGGCGACACCGTTCTGACGGCGGTTCTCGCCAACGGCCCGCTGCTGCGATGGTCGGAGTTCGGCCCGGAGGCCCGGGCCGGGTTCTGCCTGATGGGCGCGTGTCAGGATTGCTGGGTCTGGCAGGCGGATGGCCCGCGCCTGCGCGCCTGCTCCAGCCCGATCATCGAGGGGATGCGCATTTTGAGCCGCGCGCCGGAGGATTGGCCATGAACACCGCACCGCGTGTCGTCATCGTCGGCGCGGGCCCCGCCGGCATCCGCGCGGCCGAGACCCTGGTCGCCCAGGGCATTCGGCCGCTGGTGATCGACGAGGCGGCGCGTGCGGGAGGGCAAATCTATCGCCGCCCGCCCGCCGGCTTCACCCGTCCGCCGGAGATGCTCTACGGCACCGAGGCCGGCAAGGCGCGCGCCCTGCATGGCCTGTTCGACGGCATGGTCGCAGCGGGAAAGGTGGAACACCATCCGCTCAGCTCGGTCGTGGCAGTGGTGGGGCAGGAGCTCGTGACGATTGGCCCGGACGGGCGCCGGACCATCGCATTCGACCGCTTGATCCTTGCCACGGGAGCGACCGACAGGTTGGCGCCGGTTCCGGGCTGGCAGGTCCCCGGTGTCTACAGCCTGGGCGCGACCCAGATCGCGTTGAAGGCGCAGGGCGTCGCGCTGGGCAGGCAGATCGTGCTCGCGGGTTCTGGGCCGCTGCTGACGCTGGTCGCGGTGCAACTGCTGAAGGCAGGGGCGGACCTCGCGGCGGTGCTCGATACTTCGTCTCTCGGGCAGCAGTTGCGCGGTCTGCCGCTGATGCTGTCGCGTCCCGTTTTCGCGCTGCGCGGGGCCCTGATGCGGGCGCGACTGCGGCACATCTATCATGCCGGTGTCACGATCGAGCGCATCGAAGCGGACAATCTCGGCCCCTCCGCCGTGCGTTGGAAAACCGCCGGCGGCGCCAGCCGGGTCAGCGCCTGCGACATGGTGGGCGTGGGCTGGCATCTGCGGGCGGACACGCAGCTTGCCGGGCTGGCCGGCTGCAGCTTCGCTTACAACGAGATCTGGGCGCAGTGGCTGCCGCGCAGCGACAGGATGGGCCGCGCGGCGGAGCGCGTCTACCTGGCCGGCGACGGGCTGCGTATTCTTGGCGCGGACGGGGCCGAAGTGGCCGGGCGGCTGGCGGCTTCCGCCTGCCTTGCCGATCTCGGACTGCCCGCGCCGGATCCCGCTGCGGACCTGCGCCGGCTTGCCCGGCTGGAACGCTTCGCCAGAGGCGTCGCCCGCGCGTTTCCCTGGCCGGCCGAAGCGTTGCGGCGCTTGCCCGACAGCGCGGTGGTGTGCCGCTGCGAGGGTGTCACAGCGGGGGCGTTGAGGGAAACCGTTGACCATGGCGGGGCTGAGGCCAACCGGGTGAAATCACTGGGCCGGGTTGGCATGGGCCGGTGTCAGGGCAGGTTCTGCCAGCTTGCCGGGGCCGAACTGATCGCGGCCCATGCCGGAATGCCTGTCGCGGCCGTTGGCCGTCTTCGCGATCAGGCGCCTGTCCGGCCTGTTCCAATCGGGGCGTGGATCAAGGATACACAGCCGGACAGCGCGCGTTGATGCGCCTCCGGCAGTTGGCGGGGAGGCGGCCTCAGCCGATGCACATCGCGTTGCAGGCTTCGTAGAGATGGTCCCGCATCAGCGCGGTGCTGCCGGTCAGCGGGCGATCCTTCCGGGTCAGGAACGCGATCGGCACGCTGATCTCCGGATGGAAGGGGCGACAGGTCACGCCCGGGAACTGCTGCCACGGCAGCAGCCCGTCGACGATGGCGACGCCCAGACCGCCGAGAACGAAGGGAAGCGCGGTTATCGAGCCGTCGATCTCGATTGCCGGAGAGAAATCGCGCCCTTCCGCCGCCGCTGCCGCAGATAGCAGTTGCCCGGGCAGTACCTCGGCGCGGTAGGAGATCAGCGTCTCCCCCTCCAGGTCTTCCAGCCCCAGGCTGTCCCGTTGCGCCAGCGCATGGTCCTCCGGCAGCAGGCAGACCAGCGACACCTGACCCACCGTTTCCACCTCGATATCATGATGCGGCATGTTGTTCATCACGATGCCGAACGAGACGTCGCCGTTGCGCAGCAGGTCCACGATGTTGACCATGGGCGCGACCAGCGAGCGCACGACGATTTCGGGATAGGCCTTGCGGAAGGTAGTCAGCGCGCGCGGCACGAACGACATGGAAGGCGGTGCCGAAGCCGCTATGCGTACCAGCCCGGTGCGGCCGTGACGCATGTCCTGCGACCGGCGCCGCAGCGCGCCGAGTTCCGAGAAGATGCGCTCGGCTTCCGGGTACAGCTCTTCGGCCTCCTGCGTGGCCACCAGCCGCCCACGCACCCGGTTGAACAGCTTGAAGCCGAGCTGATCTTCGGTGTGCAGCAGAATCTGGCTGAGCGCGGGTTGCGAGATGTTCAGCATGGCGGCGGCGGCGGTAACGGTGCCGCAACGCATCAGCATGCAGAAAACTTCAAGTTGTCGGGCGCGCATCGGCGGTTTCCAAATGTCCAAAAGGGCTGTCGCTAACAGCCTCTAGATCAAAGAACTTTTCGCAAGTTCAGGCAAGGGTGATCTTCCGGGCGCGGCGTGCTGTGGGGAGGCGCGCTGCTGGCGGACCCGGCGCAAATCATTGGCGGCTGAGCGTCGCGCACAATCCGCGCAACATGTCGCGGCAGGTTTCCAGTTCGGACGCGAGGATGAACTCGTCGGTGCGATGCGCGCGCGTGATCGAGCCCGGACCGCAGATCACCGAAGGGATGCCCGCCGCCTGGAACAGCCCGGCCTCGGTGCCGTAGCTCACGGATTGCAGGGGCGGGTGCCCGCTCAATCGGGCCAGCAGATCGGCCAGCGAGCCGTCTTCGTTCGGCGACAGGGCGGGGTAGCGCGACAGTTCGCTCCAGCCGGCGACGATGGGCCGCCCTGCCGCCTCGCCGCGCGCGCAGATGGCCTGAAGTTCGGCCAGAATATCGGCGGTGATGCTCTCCGGCGACTGGCCGGGAATCGTGCGCGCCTCGAGCTGCACTCGCGCCAGTTCGGGAATGATGTTCACCGCCGATCCGCCCTGCATCACGCCGGCCTGCAAGGTGGAATGCGCCGGCGAGAAACGCTGGTCGAAGGGGCCTTCCGATTCCAGCCGGGCGGCGCGATCGCGAATCGCCAGCACCAGTTCCGCCGCCGGATAAAGCGCGTTCACCCCGGCCGAAGGGGTCGAGGAATGGCCGGCCTGCCCGCGGATCGTGATTTCGAGCGCTTGCTTGCCCTTGTGGGACAGCACCGGGCGCATGTCGCTCGGTTCCCCCACGATGCAGCCCAGGGGCGGTGCGCACAGCTCGGGCAGGCGGGCGATCATGTGGCCGACGCCACGGCATCCGATCTCCTCATCGTAGGATATCGCGATATGGATCGGGCGGGTGAGCGGCGTGGCCAGAAATTCCGGCACCATCGACAATACGCAGGCGACGAAGCCCTTCATGTCCGTTGTGCCGCGCCCGACCAGCCGGTCGCCGTCCTGCGTCAGGCGAAAGGGGTCGGTGGTCCAATCCTGTCCCTCAACGGACACGACATCGCTGTGGCCGGACAGGATGTAGCCGGACTTGTCGCGCGGCCCGATGGTGGCGAAGATGTTGAAGCGGTCGCCCTCGGGGCCGGGTATCACGGCGATCTCCACGCCGGGAGCGGAAAGATGGCTGCGCAGGCAATCGGTTATGACCGCGTTCGGCCTGCCGGGGAGCGAGGGTACGGCGACCAGATCGGCAAGGATTGCCTCAACGCCGGAACGGGTGGACATCGCACATTCTCCTATCGGTCAACGGGAACCTCTGACAGCCTCCAGCTTCCGGGCGGAGCGGCGCAGGTGTTGCCGAAGTCCGTGCCCGACACACAATTTCCTGCCGTTGGGGCCGTGCAGGCAGCTGCGTCGCAAGCAGGCGGCGTCGCCTGCGCCGGGCAATCCATAACTGCGCATTATCGCCTTGCTGAAAGACCTAATTGGGCGCGCATTCTCCTTTGTGCGACACATTGTCGGAAGCCGGCGCACGGAGCATGTCCGGGTTCCGGATACAAGGCCGACCCAACGCGGATCGGGGAAAGCTGCCGTCCGGGGGATACGGATGATTGTGCTCTCATGCCAGCGCAATGCGGCGATACTCCCTGCGAGAGCACCACAAGATCAAGCGCCATAAGATCAAAACATCAAAACATGCCGTTTCAGGCATCATTTAAGGGGAACCCAGCATGACTTTCCGTCCGAAGTTCATCACCTTCGACTGCTACGGCACGCTGACCAATTTCGACATGGCTGGCGCCGCACGCCGCATCTATGGCGATACGCTGTCGGAAGAGGCGATGGCGACGTTCATCAAGAATTTCGCCGCCTACCGTCTCGATGAGGTTCTGGGTGCGTGGAAGCCTTATGCGGACGTTGTTTCAAATGCGCTGGAACGCACCTGCAAGCTCAACAACGTGCCTTTCCGCGATGAAGACGCCCTGCGGATCTACAACGAGGTGCCCACTTGGGGCCCGCATGCCGACGTGCCGGAAGGTCTGGCGAAGGTGGCCAAGGAGATCCCGCTGGTCATCCTCTCAAATGCGTCGAAAAGCCAGATCATGTCGAATGTCGAAAAGCTCGGCGCGCCTTTCCATCTGGTCCTGACCGCCGAGGAAACCGGCACCTACAAGCCGCAGATGAACGGTTTCGAATACATGCTCGACAAGCTCGGCTGCGGGCCGGAAGACATCACGCATGTGTCGTCTTCTTTCCGCTACGATCTGATGACTGCCTATGATCTTGGCATCAAGTCCAAGGTGTGGGTGAACCGCAGGCACGAGCCGGCCAATCCCTTCTACGAATATACCGAGATCCAGGACATTCGCGGCCTGCCCGGCGTCTTCGGCCTCTGATGCGCCGGTCAAATGGCCTGCGTATCCGTGCGGGCGACGAGGAGCTTGTCGACGCGCCGGCCATCCATGTCGACGACTTCGAAGCGCCAGTTCCGCCATTCCACGGCGTCGCCGACATTGGGAATGCGCCCGAGCTCGTGCAGCACGAAGCCCGCGATGGTGTGAAAGTCGCCGCCCGCCGGCAGATCGCGCAGGCCGAGGCGGTCGAACGCATCGTGCGCGGGCATCATGCCGTCGATGAGCAGCGAGCCGTCCGCGCGTTCCACCACCGAGGGTTCGTCGTCGTCCACGCCCGGCAGCTCACCGGCGATCGCCTCGAGAAGGTCTGTCTGCGTGACGATGCCTTCCACGCCGCCATATTCGTCGACGATGACGGCAAGTCGCACCGGCCGCTGCTTGAACTGGTCGAGCACGCGCAGGAAGGGCGTGGCCTCGTGCACCACCAACGGTTCGCGCGCCAGACGTGCGACGTCGAGGGGGTGTTTGTCGATGGCGCTGTCGAGCAGATCTTCCTTCAGCACGATGCCGATGACTTCATCGAGTTCGCCACGGCTCACGAGCATCTGCGCTTGGCGGCACTCGCGAATGGTGCGCAGGATCGCTTCCGGCGGATCGTCGGCGTCGACCCACTCGACGTCGAGGCGCGGAGTCATGAAATCGCCGATGCGGCGGTTGCTGAGGTTGATGACGCGCTCCACGACCTCGAGTTGCGCCTGTTGCAGCACGCCGGCGCGCTGGCTCGCGGCCATCAGCAGCTTCAGTTCCTCGGGCGAATAGTTCGCGCCTTCACCTTCGCCGGCGCGCAGGCCCACCAGCCGCAGCACGAGGTTGCCCATGCCGTTGAGCGTGACGATGGCCGGACGGAAGAAAAGCTGAAATATGTTGAGCGGCTGCACCACCGCCAGCGCCGTTGCCTCGCTGCGCTGCAGGGCGAGGCTTTTCGGGGCGAGTTCGCCCAGCACGATGTGCAGCGCCGTGATGATGACGAACGCGATCACCACCGCCAGCGTGTGCGAGCCGATGGAGGCGATGTTGGCGGGAAAGGCCGACAGCAGCGGCTCGATCAGGTGCGCGAGCGCTGGCTCGCCTATCCACCCGAGCGCCAGGGATGAGATGGTGATGCCGAGCTGGGTGGCGGCGAGGTTTCCGTCGAGATGATCGACCGCTTTCTGCAGCGCGGCGGCGTTGCGCCGCCCGTCCCGGGCCAGTTCGGTCACCCGGCTGCGGCGCACCGCGACGAGCGAGAATTCCGCCGCGACGAAGAAGCCATTGGCAAGCACCAAAAAAACGACTGCCGCCAGTCCGGCGACGTCGCCCCAAACTCCACCGCCCGCCATGTTACCCTCTGGCCCGCCCCGCAACGACTTTGCCCACAGATGGCCGACACCATCGCACGCCGCCGGGGCCGGGCGCAATATCGACTAAAGCATTTCCAGGCAAAACAGATGCCGTCTTTCGTGAAGAAAAAACATTAAATCAGAGAGCTAAAGCATTTTTTGCGCATCATTTTTTGCGTTTTTACGAAACGTCGAAACTGCTTTAAACGAGGGGGTGTTGCGCGCCGTCTGCAAGCGGATGCAGGTCGCGCACCATTTCCTTCATGCGCTCGTCGAGCACGTGGGTGTAGATCTGCGTGGTGGCGATGTCGGCGTGGCCGAGCAGTTCCTGCACCACCCGAAGATCGGCGCCGTTGTGCAGCAGGTGGCTGGCGAAGGCGTGGCGCAGCACGTGCGGGCTGACGCGCTCCGGCGCCAGACCGGCGCGGATGGCGAGTTCCTTGAGGTCGCGGGCGAAGGCCTGGCGGGTGATGTGGCCCGAGGCGCTATCGGCGGGAAAGAGCCAGGCCGCGCGTGCCGTCTCGTGCGGGCCGCTTTCGCGCAGGGCGAGGAAGCTGCGGGCAGCGTCGCGCGCGGCTTCGGTGAGCGGCACGAGCCGTTCCTTGCCGCCCTTGCCGCGCACGATCAGGAACCGCTCGCGCGTGCGGGCGGCCGACACGGGCAGCGAGATAAGCTCGGATACCCGGAGGCCGGTAGCATAGAGCATCTCCAGCAGGCAGGCCATGCGGGCGCCGATGAGCCGGCGCGCCAGCGGCTGGCCCTCGTCGCCGATTCCGGCGTGCGCCTGCGCCAGCAGACGGTCGACCTCGGCGATCGACAGCACCTTCGGCAGCGCCTGTCCGCGGCGCGGTCCCTCGATGGCGGCGGAAGGATCGGTGCGGCAATGCCCCTCGATATAGAGGAAGCGGTGGAACTGGCGCACGGCCGAGAGTTTTCGCGCCGCCGAGGTGGCCTTGAGTCCGCGTTCGTCGAGATCGACGAGGAAGGCGCGGATGGAATCGGCGCTCGCGTTGGCGGGCGTCTTGCGCAGTGCGCGCAGGCAGCCTGTGTAGTCGGCGAGGTCGCGGCGATAGGCGTCGAGCGTGTTGCGCGACGCGCCGCGTTCGGACGCCAGCATATCGATGTAGAGCGCCACTGCGTCTTCGGCGGAGAGCGTTGCGGTGTCGGGGGGCGGGGGCATGGCGGATACCGGGATGCGGCGCGTCAGCGCTCGAGGCGGTCGGCCGGGATGGTGACCGTGATTTCACGGCTCTGCGGCGGCAGGAACGTGACGATGGCCCACATGCCCGCGTAGCCGAGGCCCGCGAGGATGCCAAGAATGATCAGCAGGCGAAACAGCGTCGGCATCGATTCTCCGGTTCCGGCATCGCCCGCTTCCGCGATGCCTCCTCCGCGAAGAGGGTACCACCCGTTGGGGGCGGCGGCTGATATTTATCCCACGATAGTAAACGGCATATGATCGACAAGCGACGGTATCTGTCGCATGGTCGTGGTTTGGCGCGGGCAGGATGCGGCCAGGCGAAGCGGGTTGGCCGCACGGGGAGGATGAGGCGTTGGTGGCGGACGACGGCGGCGATGCGGGTATCGGAAGCGAGGGCGGCAACGGGTTTGCCGACTCCATGCATTGCGATCCTGCGATCGCGGCGCGAATCCGCGCGCGGCTCGGATCCCGCACGATCAGCCTGATCGGCATGATGGGCGCCGGCAAGAGCACCATCGGCCGCCGTCTCGCCCAGCGCCTCGACCTGCCGTTCGTCGATGCCGACAACGAGATCGAGGCCGCCGCAGGCATGGCCATCACCGATATCTTCAGCGTGCACGGCGAGGCGCATTTCCGCGAGGGCGAGCGGCGGGTCATCGACCGTTTGCTGCACGAGGGGCCGCAGGTGCTCGCCACCGGCGGCGGCGCGTACATGAACCCGCACACGCGGGCGCGGATCGCCGAATCCGGCCCCTCCGTCTGGCTCAAGGCCGATGCGGAAACCCTGATGCGGCGAGTGCGCAAGCGCCCGACCCGCCCGCTGCTGCAGACCGAGGATCCCGAGGGCACCTTGCGCCGCCTCATGGACGAGCGCTACCCCGTCTACGCCAACGCCGACATGACGCTCGTGTCCCACGAGGCCGCGCACGAGACCATCGTCGACGAACTTGTGGCGCTTCTCGACGCCAATCTGTAAAAGTCCGACGCAGTCGGCCTCGCCGCGCCGCAGCACGGTTGCGGCGGCATGGCCGGCGGTGTCACAGTTTTCGGAGCCTTTGCATGACCGTCGATAAGCCATCTCCCGCCAGCACCGACACGGCGGCGGGTTTCAGCACCGTTGCTGTGAAGCTCGGGGAGCGCGCTTACGATATCGTGATCGGCCGCGGCCTTCTGGAGGAAGGCGCCGCGCGTGTCGCCGCGCTCGCGCCGGGCGGCGCTGTCGCCATCGTCACCGATGCTACCGTCGGCGATCTGCACGGGCAGGCGGTGGAAGCGGCGCTGGAGGAGCGCGGGCTGCGCGTGGCGCGCGTCGCCGTTCCGCCGGGAGAGGGATCGAAGTCGTACGCCGAGTTCGCGCGTGTGTCCGACGCGCTGATCGCCGCCCGTATCGAGCGCGGCGACCTGGTGCTGGCGCTGGGCGGCGGCGTGGTGGGCGATCTCGCCGGCTTCGCGGCCGCGTCGCTGCGGCGCGGGGTGCGTTTCGTGCAATGGCCCACGACGCTGCTGGCGCAGGTGGATTCGTCCGTCGGCGGCAAGACGGGCATCAACTCTCCCCACGGCAAGAACCTCGTCGGCGCTTTCCATCAGCCGTCGCTCGTCGTGGCGGACCTGGCTCTGCTCGATACCCTGAGCGACAGGGAATTCCGCGCCGGCTACGCCGAAGTGGTGAAATACGGGCTCATCGGCGACCGCGATTTCTTCGAATGGTGCGAGGCCAACGGCCCCTCGGTGTTTGAGGCGGGAAGCGCGTGCGCCTATGCGGTGGCGAAAAGCTGCGCCGCCAAGGCGGACGTGGTGGCGCGCGACGAGCACGAAAACGGCGACAGGGCGCTGCTCAATCTCGGGCACACGTTCGGCCATGCGCTGGAACGCGCGGTGGCCTATGACGGCGCGCGGCTGGTGCACGGCGAGGGGGTCGCCATCGGCATGGCGCTCGCGTTCCGCTTTTCGGCCCGGCAGGGGCTTGCGTCCGGCCAGGATGCCGAGCGCGTGGCGGCCCACCTGCGGCAGGTGGGCCTGCCGACGCGGTTGCAGGACGTGCCCGGCGACATCGGCAGCGTCGACAGCCTGCTCGACGCCATGGCGCAGGACAAGAAGGTGCGGCGCGGCGCGCTGACGTTCATCCTGGCGCGCGGCATCGGCGAGAGTTTCATCGCCCGCGACGTGGCGGCGGGCGACGTGCGGGCATTCCTCGCGGACGAATTCGCGGCGGGTGGCGGCTGACATGGCGCGCGGCATGCTGATCCCGGCGCGGTTGCGGCACATGCCGGCGGCGGCAGGCATGCTGATGCTCGTGTTGTTCATGCTCTGCCTCGTGCCGGGCGCGGCGCGCAGCGACATCGCCGATGCGCCCGTGCCGGGGGCGCCCTCAGGGGCGGCGACCGAGGTGCGGCGGCTCGCGCCGGACAAGATTCTCGAGGCGGCGCGCGCCGAGCTCGACAAGCTGGAAGCCGAAGTCGCCGCCGATTCTCTGCCCGAGGATGCGCTGACCGATCTGCGCCACCGCGTGATCGCGGTCACGGCCAAGATCCGCGGATTGATCGCCGAGCTGACGCCGCGCACGGCGGCGCTGAACGCGCAGCTCGCGCAACTCGGCCCACGGCCTGCCGAGGGCGCGCCGCCGGAGGCGGAGGCGGCGGCCCGCGAGCGCGAGGAACGCACACGGGCGTTGTCGGAGCTGCAGGCCATCGTCAACCTCGCCGAGGCGGCGCTGGTGCGGGCGAACCAGGTGAGCACCGCCATCAACGACCATCGCCGCGAGGCCTTCGCCAACGAGGTGCTGGCGCACACCGACAGCCTGCTGTCGCCATGGCTGTGGATCGAGGCAGCGTCGGGCATACCCGAGGGCGTCGCCAACGGCAGGGGGCTGTTCGGCGACTGGCTGATGACCGCCGAGCGGCGGGCCAAGGAGGGCCTCGCCCTCACGTCGCTGCTCGCGCTCGCCGTGTGGGCGGGCCTGTCCTTCCTGCAACGCCGTTTCCTGCCGCAAATGACCAACCGCTCGCGCGAGGAGGTGAAGCCGCCGCGCCTGCGCCGGGCGCTCAAGGCGCTCGGCCTCATGATCGGCGTGTCGCTGCCGATCATCGCGGCGTTCGCGGTTCTCTTTATTGGTCTCGACACCTATGGCCTGACGGACGGCCGCATGGAGCTCGTCGTCGTCCTGCTGCTGTTCAGCGGCGGTTTCCTGGTCTTCATGCGCGGGCTGGCGCGGGCGCTGTTCGCGCCCAACGTGCCGCAGTGGCGCCTGTTCGCCATGGACGATGACACCGCCCGCCATCTCTACCACTCCAGCGTCAGGCTGACGGTGGTCATTCTTGCCGGCGAACTCGCGCAGGCCGTGGTGGCGGCGGTGGATGCCAATCTGGCGCTGGTGGCGGTGGCCGATGGCCTGTCGACCTTTTCCGTCGCGCTGGTGATGTTCTGGTCGTTGCAGGGCCTGCGCCGGCGGGTGCGGCCGACCGAGGACGATTTCGGCCCCTACGTTCCGCCCGATCCACAGATATGGGCGCTGGTGCGTCTGGTTGCGTGGGTCGCGACCCTAGCCATCATCGTCGCGGTGCTGACCGGGTTCATCGCGTTCGCGTCGTTCATCGTCGATCAGATCGTGCGGTTCGCGACCGTGGTCGGCCTGCTTTTCATCGTGTCGACGCTGGTCGACGAGATCGCGGTCGAGCTGCCCAAGCGCAACACGCGGGTTTCGCTGGTGCTTCAGACGAGCATCGGCATGCGCCGGCGGACTCTCGAGCAGATCGGCATTCTCTTCGCCGGCCTGGCGAAGCTGATGCTGTTCGGTCTGGGCGTGCTGCTGATCCTGTCGCCGTGGGGCTTCGAATCGAACGATTTCCTGTCGTCCGTGCGGCTGATCCAGAACGGGTTCGCGATCGGCGAGGTGCGCCTGTCGCCGATGGTGTTGCTCAGCTCCGTCGTCACCTTCATGATCATCATCGGCATCAGCCGCATCGTGCAGTCATGGCTGTCGACACGATTCCTGCCGGCGACCAGCATGGACCCCGGCATCCGCAACTCCATCGCGACCGGCGTCGGCTATGTCGGCTTCTTCCTTGCTGTCGGCATCGCCAGCGCCAGCCTGGGGCTTGGCCTCGAACGGCTGACGATCGTCGCCGGCGCGCTCTCGGTTGGTATCGGTTTCGGCCTGCAGTCCATCGTCAACAACTTCGTTTCCGGCCTTATCCTGCTGTGGGAACGGCCGATCAAGGTGGGCGACTGGGTCGTGGTGGGCAAGGACGAGGGCTACGTCAGGCGCATCAACGTGCGCGCGACGGAAATCGAAACCTTCGACCGCGCGGCGGTGATCGTGCCGAACTCGAACCTCGTGTCGGGCACGGTGATGAACTGGCTGCACCGCGACCGCATGGGGCGTATCATCATTTCAATCGGCGTGACCTATGCCGCCGATCCCGACGAGGTGCGCGAGCTGATGCTGGCTTGCGCGCGCGCCCACGCGCAGGTGCTTGAGACGCCGGCGCCGCACGTCCTGCTGCGCGCCTTCGAGAACACCATGCTGCGCTTCGAGCTGCGCTGCTTCATCGGCAACATCGAAAACAGGCTTTCGGTATCGAGCGAGATCAGCTTCGCCGTGCTGCGGGCGCTGCGCGAGAAGGACTTCGTCCCCGTGCGGCCCATGGCGCTGGAGGAATGGGGCACCGGCCGCAAGACCGTGGCCGATGGGGGGGCGCTCTACAGCCAAAGCCTGCATCAGGGAGGCGACGGGATTTCATCATGACGATTGCGGAATTGTTCTCGGGCAAGGCGGCTGCCGTGGCCTGCCTGCTGCTGGGTCTTGGCGGCTGCGCGACCCCTCCGGCGCGTGACGGCGTGGCGCCGTTCTATCGTCCGCTCGACCGCGCCGGCGCAGCGGTGGACACCGCCGCTGCCGCGGAAGTTTTCTCCGCCTATCGCCGCAACCACGGCCTCGGCGCGCTGCGTTTCGACGCCGGGCTCACCGGCGAGGCGGCTGCGAGCGCAACGTCGGCGGCGCGCGCCGACAAGCCGGCGTCGGCGGATGCGCTCAAGCAGCGCCTCGCGGCCAAGGGCGTGCGGGCGCCGGGCGTGAATCTGTCGGCCGGTTACAGGACGCTGGCGGAAGCATTTTCCGGCTGGCGCGAGTCGCCCCAGCACAACCGAGTGCTGCTGCAACAATCCGCGACACGCTTCGGCATCGCCACCGCCTATGCGCCGGGATCGAAGTACAAGGTCTACTGGGCGCTGGTGGTGGCGGGGGATTGAGGCACGGTTCCCGGCGAGGCAAGGGCTACGGCAACGCCATCGGCCTTGCCGCCAGCCGCAATCCCGGCGATTGCCTCGCCTGCGCCCGCGGGCTCAGTCCCGCTCCACCTGATAGTCCTTGATGTCTGTGAAGCGGATTTCCGGCCAGCGTTCCATCTCGTAATTGAGCGAGAACGCCGTCGAGGCCATGAAGACAGGCGCGCCGTCGAGGTCGACCGCCAGCGCCGAGCCGTTGGCGTTGATGAACTTGTCGAGTTCCCGCCGGTCGTCGCTGTCGATCCAGCGGCAGACCGAAAAGCGCGTCGTTTCGTAATCGATGGGCAGCGTATATTCGCCTGCGAGGCGCGTCTTCAGCACGTCGAGCTGCAGGGCGCCCACCACGCCCACGATGGGGGCGGAGCCGTCCTGCGGAATGAAGAGCTGCACCACGCCTTCCTCCGCCATTTGCTGCAGCGCCTCGCGCAGCTTCTTGGCCTTCATGGCGTCGGTGAGCTTGATGCGGCGCATGATCTCCGGCGCGAAGCTCGGCACGCCGCGAAACACGATTTCCTCGCCCTCGGTCAGCGTGTCGCCGATGCGCAGCGTGCCGTGGTTGGGAATGCCGACGACGTCGCCGGCATAGGCCTCGTCGGCGATGGCGCGGTCCTGCGCGAAGAAGAACTGCGGCGCGGAAAGGCTCATGGGCTTGCCCGTGCGCACGAGCTTGGCCTTCATGCCGCGCGAGAGCTTGCCCGAGCACACGCGCATGAACGCGATGCGGTCGCGGTGGTTGGGGTCCATGTTCGCCTGGATCTTGAACACGAAGCCGGTCATCTTCGGCTCGTCCGCCTGAACGGTGCGGCTTTGCGCCTGCTGCTCGCGCGGCGGCGGGGCGAAGGCGCCCATGGCGTCGATGAGATCCTTGACGCCGAAGTTGCGCAGCGCACTGCCGAAGAACACCGGCGTGAGGTGTCCCTCGCGGAAGGCCGTGAGGTCGAACGGGCGGCAGCCCCCGCGCGCAAGCTCGATCTCCTCCAGCCACGCGTCGCGCTCGTACTCGGGCACGAGGTTGAGCACGGCGGGGTCGTCGGGGCCGCTGACCGGAATGGCGGGACCGTCACGGTCGATCTGGCGGATAGTGTTCTCGGCCAGACTGTAGGTGCCGGCGAAGCTCTTGCCGCGGCTGATTGGCCAGTTGACCGGCGCGGTGTCGAGCGCCAGCGTCTTCTCGATCTCGTCGAGCAGGTCGAACGGATCGCGGATCTCGCGGTCGAGCTTGTTGATGAAGGTGACGATCGGGATGTCGCGCAGCCGGCACACCTCGAACAGCTTGCGCGTGCGGGCCTCGATGCCCTTGGCGGCGTCGATCACCATTACCGCCGAATCGACGGCGGTGAGCGTGCGGTAGGTGTCTTCCGAGAAGTCCTCGTGGCCCGGCGTGTCGAGCAGATTGAACACGCGGCCCTCATACTCGAACGTCATCACCGAGGTGACGACCGAGATGCCGCGCTCGCGCTCGATGCCCATCCAGTCCGAGCGGGTCTGGACGCGGTTCTTCTTGGCCTTGACCTCGCCGGCGAGCTGGATCGCGCCGCCGAAAAGCAGGATCTTTTCGGTGAGCGTGGTCTTGCCGGCGTCGGGGTGCGAGATGATGGCGAAGGTCCGGCGGCGGGCCTGCGGAGTCTGTGTATCTGTCATTGCTTGCATTTGAACTGGCGAAGGCCGCTTGTCGCGCGAAACCGCGCGTAATGCAAGGGCCGAAAATGCGGTGGCAGGCGCGCGCCTATCTCCCGCCGCGCAGTTTCGCCAGCAGCGTGGCGGTGGGGTAGCCATCGGCGGGCAGGCCGTGCTTGACCTGCGCCGCGCGCGTCGCCACCCGCGTGTCCGCGCCGATGATGCCGTCCACCTTGCCGGCGCCGAACCCTTGCGCGTTCAGCAGCTGCTGAATCTCGCTCACCTGCTTGGGCGGCAGATGCTCGACATTGCCGCCGCGGCGCACCGGCGGCGCGCCATCGAGGCGGTTGGCGAAATAGCCGACCGTGATCACGTAGATGAACGACTGGTTCCACTTCAGCAGCACTTGAAAGTTCGGATAGGCGAGGAACGCCGGCCCGTCTTTGCCCATGGGCAGCAGCAGCGAGGACGGCAAGCCGTCGCCGGGCAGGGCGGCGCCGTTGGCGCGGGTCACGCCGAGGCTCGCCCAGCGCGAGCGCGGCTGGCTGCGGTCGAGGCCGGTCTGCTCCCACGGCAGCGAGGCGGGCACGCGCACTTCCTCGAGCCACGGCTGATCGCCGCGCCAGCCCAGGCTGGAGAGGTAGTTGCCGGCGGAGCCGAGCGCGTCCGCGGTGTCGCGGATGAGGTCACGCCGGCCGTTGCCGTTGAAATCAACCGCGTAGCGCAGGTAATCGGAGGGCATGAACTGCACCTGCCCGACCTCGCCCGCCCACGCGCCGACGAGCTGCTGGGGCGCGAGATCGCCGCGCTCGATAAGGCGCAGGGCGTCGATGAGCTGCGGGCGGAAAAGCTGCGGACGCCGGCAATCGTAGGCGAGGGTGGCGAGCGAGTGCAGCGCCGGGAATTTGCCGTTGTTGGCGCCGAAATCCGTCTCCAGCCCCCAGAAGGCGGCGATGATGGAGGCGGGAACGCCGTATTGCGCCTCGATGCGGGCGAAGGTGTCGCGATGCGCCGCGATCTGCCGCTTGCCCTGCTGCAGGCGATTGCCTGACACCATGCGGTCGGAAAACTGCAGGAAGCTTTGTCCGAAAACACCCTGCCCACGATCGCGCGACACGATTGCCGGATCGTAGGCCAGGCCGTTCAACCCGGCGGACACGGCGGCGGGGGAAATGCCGGCAGCGAGCGCTTCCTTGCGCACCCCTTCGAGCCAGGGGCCGAATCCGCCCTCGCGCTGGCAGGCGGCATGAGCCGCGCCCGGCAGAACCGCCATCGAAACAGCGGCGGCCGCTGCTATGAAATTGGCACGCATGCGCTCCTCCTCCTGTCGCAGGGGAGTGTGGCAGATGCTGGAGGAGCGTCAAGAGCGGGCCGCGAACAATCGCGGCCCAAGGACGTGGATCACGAGGCCGATCAGCGCCAGCCCGGTGCCCGTCAACGTCACGCCCGGCCAGCCGCCGTAACGCCACGCCAACGTGCCGACGAACGCGCCCGACGTGCCGCCGATGAAGTAGGCGGTCATGAAAATGGTGTTGACGCGGTTGCGTGCTTCAGGCTGCAGCGCGAAAACGCGGATCTGGCTCGAAATCTGCACGCCTTGCAGGCCGATATCGAGCACGATGACGCCGATGACGAGCCCCGCGATCAGGTGGCCCCACACGCCGAGCGTCGCGAAGGAGATGACGAGCAGCAGCACCGCCCCGCCGACCACGGTGCGCGGGTTGATGTTGTCGGCGAGCCGGCCCGCGAGCGTTGCCGAGAGCGCTCCGGCCAGGCCGATCAGGCCGAAAAGCCCCGCCACGGTCGGTCCGTAGCCAAGTTCGGGGCTGGCGAGGTGCGGCGTGAGCGTGACCCAGAACACGTTGAAGGTGGCGAAGGCGAACGCGGCGACGAAGGTCGCCTCGCGCAGGACTGGCTCGGCCCGCCACAACGGCAGCAGCGAGCGCATCAACGCGCCGTAGCCCAGCGACGATGTCGCCTCGAGCTTCGGAAAGGTGAACCGCACGAGCACGGCGACGAGCGTCATGATCGCGGCCGCGATCACGAACATCGCCCGCCAGCCCGCGATGTCGGAAACGAAGCCGGCGAGGGTGCGCGCGCCCAGGATGCCCGTCAGCAAGCCGGCCATCACCACGCCGATGACGCTGCCGCGCCGGTGGGGCGGGCTGAGGGCCGCGGCCATGGGAAGGGTGTATTGCGCCGCGATCGACAGCATGCCGACCAGAAAGCCCGAAAGCAGCAGCAGCGGGAACGTGGGCGCGGCGCTGGCGGCGAGCAGCGCCAGAACGAGGAGGCCGATGACGCGCAGGATGAGGCCACGCCGCTCGAAACGGTCGCCGAGCGGCGCGAGCAGCGCGAGGCCCACGGTATAGCCCGCCTGAGTCGCGGTGGCGATGAAGCCGGCGGATGTCTCCGGCGCGCCGACATCGCGCGCCATCAGCACCATCATCGGCTGGTTGTAGTAGATGTTGGCGACCGTGAACGCGCACGCCGCCGCCATTGCGAACACCGTGCCGCCGCTGATCGAGCGCGGCGAAGGGTCGGCAGCCCCGGATGATGAGGTGCGGGCGAAGGCCATGCTTGCATTCTCTTGCGCAGGGAGAAAACCGATAGACGCCGGACCGCCCCGAAGAGGGGCGGCGCCGACGCCGAAAGGTGCCGTCAGATCCGGGCGCGCACAAGCGTGCGGCGGACATGGCCCGGCTGCGCCAGCGGCATCACACGTCGAGGTTGGCGACGTTGAGTGCGTTGTCCTGGATGAACTCGCGGCGCGGTTCCACCACGTCGCCCATCAGCTTGACGAAAATATCGTCCGCCGCCGCTACCTCGCGGATGCGCACCTGCAGCAGGGAGCGGTTATCGCGGTCGAGCGTCGTCTCCCAGAGCTGTTCCGGGTTCATCTCGCCCAGCCCCTTATAGCGCTGCATTTGCAAGCCCTTGCGACCGGAAGTTGTGACGCTTTCGAACAGCGACACCGGGCCGGTGACCTGCACCGTCTCGCTCTTGCGGATGAGGGTCGCGGGCTTGCCGTAGGCATCCTGCAGATGGGCGGCGAGTTCGTCGAGGCGACGCGCGTCGGCGGATTCGAGCAGGCCCGGATCGAGCGTCGCCACCTGCTTGACGCCGCGCACTGTGCGCGAGAGCACAAACCCGCCCTCGCTCACGCGGCCTTCCCAGCCGCGTTCCGTCTCGTCGGAGATGGCGTCGAGGCGTCGTGCGATGTAGTCGGCGGTGGCCTGCGCCTGCTCTGCGTCGTCGGCCGCCTGTGGTCTCAGCGCGCCGGCGATCGCCGCCTGCTCCACCACGATGCGGTTGTAGCGCGTGTGCAGGTGATCGAGCACCTGCCGCACCACGCGCGCCTCCTCCACGAGGGAGCGCAGATCTGCGCCCGCGCGTTCCTCGCCGCTCGCCACCTTGAGCACCGCGCCGTCGGTGCCGACCTCGATAAGATAGTCCTCCAGCGCCCGCTCGTCCTTGAGGTACTGCTGCGACTTGCCGCGCGTGACCTTGTAGAGCGGCGGCTGGGCGATGTAGACGTGGCCGCGCTCGATCAGCTCCGGCATCTGGCGGAAGAAGAAGGTGAGCAACAGGGTGCGGATGTGGCTGCCGTCCACATCGGCGTCGGTCATGATGATGATCTTGTGGTAGCGCAGCTTCTCGGGCTTGAAATCGTCGCGGCCGATGCTGGTGCCGAGCGCCGTGATCAGCGTGCCGATTTCCTGGCTCGACAGCATCTTGTCGAAGCGCGCCCGCTCCACGTTGAGGATTTTGCCGCGCAGCGGCAGAACCGCCTGGTACTCGCGGTTGCGGCCCTGCTTCGCCGATCCGCCGGCCGAGTCACCCTCGACGAGGAAGAGTTCGGACTTCGCCGGATCGCGCTCCTGGCAGTCGGCGAGTTTGCCGGGAAGCGAGGCCACGTCGAGCGCGCCTTTGCGCCGCGTCAGCTCGCGCGCGCGCCGCGCCGCCTCGCGGGCCGCCGCCGCTTCCACCACCTTGGCGATGACTGTCCGGGCATCGGCCGGGTTCTCCTCGAACCACGCCGCCAGCGTCTCGTTGAGCACGCTCTCGACAACCGGGCGCACCTCGGAGGAGACGAGCTTGTCCTTGGTCTGGGACGAGAATTTGGGATCGGGCACCTTCACCGAGATGACGGCGGTCAAGCCCTCGCGGCAGTCGTCGCCGGTGAGGGCGACCTTTTCCTTTTTGGCAATGCCGGAGGATTCCGCATAGCCGTTCACCTGCCGGGTGAGGGCGGCGCGGAAGCCGGCCAGATGCGTGCCGCCGTCGCGCTGCGGGATGTTGTTGGTGAAGGGCAGCACGTTTTCGTGGTAGCTGTTGTTCCACCACAGCGCCACGTCGACCACGATGCCGTCGCGTTCGCCGCTCACCACGATGGGGCGGGCGAGCAACGCCTGTTTTGCGCGGTC
Source organism: uncultured Chelatococcus sp. (assembly GCA_937863995.1). GTDB lineage: Bacteria > Pseudomonadota > Alphaproteobacteria > Rhizobiales > Beijerinckiaceae > Pseudochelatococcus. The sequence goes on along the minus strand of CALMIK010000046.1, from coordinate 41,376 downwards.
GATATAGCGAACGAAGGCCTCGATGCCGCCCTCGTAGTAGAGTTCCTCGACCCGGTGCTCGGCGGAGCGGTTGTCGGCCAGCGTGATGCGCACGCCCGAATTGAGAAATGCCAGCTCGCGCAGCCTGTGCTCCAGCGTCGCGTAGTCGAACTCGGTCTGCGAGAAAGTTTCGGTGCTCGGCAGGAAGGTGACTTCCGTGCCGCGCTGGCCGTGCGCCTCGCCCGTGTCCACGAGCGGCGCGACGGCATCGCCGTGGCGGAATTCGAGGAAATGTTCGCGCCCGCCGCGCCAGATGCGCAGCTTCAGCCAAGTGGAGAGCGCGTTGACGACCGACACGCCCACGCCATGCAGGCCGCCCGACACCTTGTAGGAATTCTGGTCGAACTTGCCGCCGGCGTGGAGCTGGGTCATGATGACCTCGGCCGCCGACACGCCCTCGCCGGCGTGGATATCGGTTGGGATGCCGCGCCCGTTGTCGGTGACGGTGCATGAGCCGTCGGCGTTGAGCGTGACGGTGACGATGGAGGCGTGGCCGGCAAGCGCCTCGTCGATGGCGTTGTCGACCACCTCGTAGACCATATGGTGCAGGCCGGAGCCATCGTCGGTGTCGCCGATGTACATGCCCGGGCGCTTGCGCACCGCGTCCAGACCTTTCAGCACCTTGATGGAATCGGCACCGTAGTCGTCGGGATTAAGCTCGCGGGCGGGCTCGGACATTACGCTTCCTTCAAAAACAGGCGATGCAGAGAGCAGGGTCGTGAATGCCGGCGGCGCACGCGCAGCGGCACCGGCTCGAATCGCCCTTCCAATGTAATGACTGGCCGGCAAAAAAGCACGTGCCGAGAACCGATTAATCGGTAATCAGCGTCTGCCGGGCGCATCTGGCGGTGGATGACGCGGTTCAACCGAGGCGTCCGAGGAAATGCCCCAGCCGCATAAGGCCTTCCGGCCACGGCCCATGGCCGGAGAGGGCGTTGATGTGGCCGCTTTCGCCAGCGTCCACGAGCGCCGCGCCCCAGTCGAGCGCGATGGCCTGGGCGCGCTCGAAGCTGCAATGCACATCGTTGCGGCTTGCGACCAGAAGCGACGGGAAGGGCAGCGGATCGGTCGGCACCGGCGCGAACAGGGCGACCGCCGGCGGCTGGCTCTCCGTCATTTCGGGGTCCGGCACAGCGACGAGAAAGGCGCCGATGACCTTGCCCGCGGGAAGCGTGGGCGCGGCGCGCGCCACCGTCAGCACACCGAGGCTGTGCGCCACCAGCACGACAGGGCGCGTGGCCGCCGCGACCCGCTCGCGCAGGACGGCGGCCCATGCGTCCGGGTCTGGCCGCGCCCAGTTTTCCTGCACGACGCGCGAGGCGGAAACGAGGCGGCTTTCCCAGCGCGATTGCCAGTGCTCCTCGTCCGAGTTGTGGAGGCCCGGGACGATGAGAACGTCACATTCGGAAATGCGCATCGGTGTGCCTCAGGAATTGACCGTTCCGGACTTGGCTGCCCCGGCCTTGGCCGCTCCGAACACGCGCTCGAAGATGGTATCGACGTGCTTGAGGTGATAGCCGAGATCGAAGTTTTCCTCGATTTCGGCTTCCGTCAGCGCCGCGCGGACTTCCTTGTCATTCTTGAGCAATGTCAGAAAATCCCCTTCGCCGCGCCACACGGGCATGGCGTTGCGCTGAACCAGCCGGTACGCGTCCTCGCGGGAGACGCCCTTTTGCGTCAGCGCCAGCAGAACCCGTTGAGAATGCACGAGGCCACCGAGCTTGTCCAGATTGGCCTGCATGTTCTCGGGGTATACCACGAGCTTGTCGATGACGGTCGCGAGCCTGGCCAGCGCGAAATCCAGCGTCACGGTTGCGTCGGGACCGATCACGCGCTCCACCGACGAGTGCGAGATGTCGCGCTCATGCCACAGCGCCACGTTCTCCAGCGCCGGCACGGCGTAGCCGCGTACCACGCGAGCGAGGCCGGTGAGGTTTTCGGTCAGCACCGGGTTGCGCTTGTGGGGCATCGCGGACGAGCCCTTCTGCCCTTCGGAGAAGAACTCCTCGGCTTCATAGACCTCGCTGCGCTGCAGGTGGCGGATTTCCGTCGCCAGCCGCTCGATGGAGGACGCGATGACTGCCAGCGTCGAGAAATAGGCCGCATGCCTGTCGCGCGGGATGACCTGTGTCGAGGTGGGCTCGACCGCGAGGCCAAGCTTCTCGGCGACATAGATTTCCACCGAAGGATCGATGTTGGCGAACGTGCCGACCGCGCCGGAGATGGCGCAGGTGGCGATCTCGCGCCGCGCCGCTACGAGCCGCTCGCGATTGCGGGCGAATTCCGCATAGGCCTGCGCCAGCTTGAGCCCGAACGTCACCGGCTCGGCGTGGATTCCGTGCGAGCGGCCGATGGTGGGCGTGAGCTTGTATTCGTAGGCCCGACGCTTGAGCGCGGCGAGCAGCGCGTCGATGTCGGCGAGAAGAATGTCGCTCGCGCGCGCGAGCTGCACGGAAAGGCAGGTGTCGAGCACGTCCGACGACGTCATGCCCTGATGCACGAAGCGCGCCTCGGGGCCGACGATCTCGGAAAGATGCGTCAGGAAGGCGATGACGTCATGCTTGACCTCGCGCTCGATCGCGTCGATGCGATCCACGTCGAAGGTGGCCTTCGAGCCTTTTTCCCAGACGATATCCGCCGCTTCCCGCGGCACGACGCCGAGATCGGCGAGGGCGGAGGTGGCGTGAGCCTCGATCTCGAACCAGATGCGGAACTTGGTTTCGGGCGACCAGATGGCGACCATCTCGGGGCGGCTGTAGCGCGGGATCATGATTCAGTCCTTGTCCTTCGTGGACGGCTCGGGCGGCGGACCGGCTCGCGGTCCCTCAGGCCCGCTCGCCGATGGCGGCTTCGCCGGCGCCGCAGCTATAAGGAGCTGATCGAGAGCAGGGCATGCCGCGCACCGGACGAGGTTAACGAACCGTGTCAGGCGCGTAGCATGCCGGGATCGGGAGCGCAATGGCGCTGCGGCGTTCAGTGCGCCGGCTTCACGCGGCGCTTGTTATCCCGGCGCTCGCCGCAACATCGGCCTGCGGCTGCGCGAGGGCTTGAAGCCGGTGATCGATACCATCTATGGCCAGCAACTGGCCAAAGGTCATGCTGCCGATACTCAGGGGCGCGTCGCCGATCCTGTTCCTGATCGCCGTGGAGACCTCGAGCAGGCGGCTCTTTACGTCGTCGCCGGAGCTGCCAGCCAGAATGTAATCCATCGCCGGCTTTTCGCTCAGGAGCGCAAACTCAAGCCCCTTGGCAAGCGCCCCGCGGGGCACCGGATTGGAGGCGCCCAGGCGTTCCTCCAGCTGTTGGTACGCCGCATTGCAGCGCTTCACGACCTTGTCGACGTCACCGAGGAGGTTTCTTATCTCCACCGATGTAAGGGTGACAAATGCGCCATCGTCACAGGAATGCCGGGTGCCCTCGACCAGTTCGAGCATGCTGCCGTAGCGCGCCGTTTCCAGAAGCCGCGCTATCGTTCCTGCCTGGGTTGTGCGGGGGGCGGCGTCCATGCCGCCCCGGTTCGACAGTTTGAGCTGCCGCGTTTCTCCCGTGCTGCTGTCGCGGAACTTGGCGTAGAAAAAAAACTCGACATCCCCGAGCTTTCCGCTAGCGATCTCGCTTTTGCCATCTCCGAAAGAGCGGACGATTTCACCTTTTGCGTAAACCTCTACGTTATGAACGAAATTTTCCTTGCAGTAGAATTTGTCATTCAAACGACTTTGAGCAAATTCCGTTCGGTAATCTTCTCTGTCATCGCTGTCAAATGTCTGCAGCATGTCCTGGAGAAGGTTGATGGCGTAGTATTGTCGCCCGTGATCGGCATATGATAATTTCGAGAAGTCTATGTCTGCCGGCAGAAGTTCGCGCTTGCCGTCGCTTATCAGCACGCTGTCAGCGGCCTGCACGATGCTCTGCCATTCCGGGATGCGGGCGGGCAGCGCGGCGAGGTATGCATCCTTGGCGAGCAGGCGACCGCTTGCGGGATCAAGCTCTCGCGTGGCGATTGTCGTGCCATCCATGCGCAGGTGAATCCGGCCCGCCTCTACGGAAGTACGCCCTTTCGAATCGGTATCGCTCTCTATGTAGGCGGCGACCGCCGCAAGTTTTTCCCACGTCGTCGCCTTGTCGGCGAGGACCGTCCGAATCCTGCTTTCAAAAACCTCGAGCTCGCCGAGTTCGGGAATGTCGTCTTCGTCGCGGGGGCGGGAGGAGAGCTGCACCGCGGTTTCCACCGCCAGCATCCCGTTCTCCAGCTTGTGATACAGGGCTTGCGTCTGCGCCGCGGTCAACGGGTTGCGGCCGGTCAACTGCCCCCTTTCGGCGTCGGTCAGGAAATCGTCGTCCAGCATGAGCCGGCTGCAGAAAAGCGGCCTGTTCCCGACTTTAACCTGGTAATGCCAGCCATCATTGCTGCTATTTGCGGTAACCTCCACCAGGGTCGGGTCCACGGACGCGAGCCTGTCGCGCAATGCCACGACCGACCGGAAATCGCCGGTGGCGTGTATGTAGCGCAGTTCGGCTTCCGCATCGATGCCGGGATCGCGCCGGGTGAGATCGTCGGAGATCTCGGCGGTCCGCTGTGCATCTGTAAAAGCCCGGCGCTCGGGGGCATGATTCGGAACGTTTTCGCGCCTGAAAAGCGTCAGGTCGCCGGCCAGCATCTCGATATGCCAGTCGCCGTCCGCGTTCTGCTGCGCATTCAGCCTGAAAAGGTGCCGCTCCTCGGGCCTTATCATGTCGCGCAGGGCGTGGAAGGCCTCGATGTCCCCCTTGTCGTGCACGGTGTGGAACAACGTGCGCGCGGCGTCCTGAGAATGCGCACTGTTGTCGCGAAGGACCGATACCACGAAATTAAGGAAGCGCCCGAGGAGGGAGCGGGGATCTTCCCTGAATTTTTCGTTCGCCTTCTCAACGAACGAATCCAGGATCTTGTTTCCCCAGCCAACGCCTTCCGCCGCCTTGTCCGCGCTTTCGGCGCAGAAGATGCTGCTGATACGCTCGTTGTCGAGGTTCTTGAGGCCGTCGAAAGCCGAGGCCGGAAGCACGGTGACGTTGCGCGCTTGCACCGGGGGGCGCCATTCGTCAGCCGCGCGGCCTATGGTGACGCCGTGCATCGAGGGCGGGGGCGGACGGAAACCCTTGCTTTCTTCCTCGCCGTAATACGTTGTCGGGCCCATCTCCACGCTGCCGAGGGGGCGGCTTGCATCCGAGCCTCTTGAATGGGGGTATGGAGAGTCAAAACCGACCGACAATCTCAAGGATTCAATTGCGCCTGCACGTGCGCCGTCGACAGTGCTCATAATAAAATTCCTATGAATGGCAAAAATATACTTTAAATTTAATTCAAAGACGGAAAATAATATTCAATATTTTTCAAAATCCATGCCGCAAGGATATTTCCCTTGCCGCAGCCTTTCACATCTACATTCATAAGAGCACGAACCGGCCGCTTACGCTGTGATATTCGGCACAGTTAACGTCAATTTCGATATATGTGTGGCAATATTCGGGCGGGTCCGCGCTCAGATCCACTCGCCGATGGCTGCTTCACCCGCCTTGCGGATCGCGGCGATGTTGGGCGCATAGGCGCTCTCGCCGCCCCGGAACACGGCCGAACCCGCGACGAGAGCCCGGGCGCCGGCCCTCACGATGGCGGGAGCGGTGTCGACGGTAACGCCGCCATCGACCTCGATAACGACCGGCCGCTCACCGATGAGCGCCTTCACCCGCGCGACCTTGTCGACGGCGGAGGGTATGAACGACTGCCCGCCGAAGCCGGGATTGACGCTCATCACCAGGATAAGGTCGACATCGTCGAGCACGTGCTCAAGCACGTTCACGGGCGTCGCCGGGTTGAGCGCGACGCCGGCCTTCTTGCCCAGATTGCGGATCGTCTGCAGCGAGCGGTGCAGGTGCGGCCCGGCCTCGGCGTGGACCGTGATGATGTCGGCGCCGGCATCGGCAAAGGCGGGAAGGTAGGGATCGACGGGCGCGATCATCAGGTGAACGTCGAGGATTTTGCGCGTCAGCGGCCGTATCGCGCGCACCACCTCAGGACCGAAGCTGATGTTGGGCACGAAATGCCCGTCCATGACATCGACATGCACCCAGTCCGCTCCGGCCCGGTCGATGGCCTCGACCTCAGGCCCGAAACGCGCGAAATCGGCGGCGAGAATGGAAGGAGCGATCGACAGAGATGACATGCTGCGCACCGGACACGAAGTTAACGAAACGTATCAGGCGCGTAGCATGTCGGGGGCGGAAGCGCAATGCGCGTCGGCACGAGGGCAGTTTGGGCGGAACGCTGGACCGTTCAATCGGATCGTGCCGCGTTCCGCAAGAAATAATAATGACTTACGATAAAATATTAACGCTGTAGATTCAGAAATCTCTCGTGTAGGCATCCATGTTCTCGATGGTGGCAACGCCTTCCTTGTCTATTAGCAGTGTGATGCTGACGGTTTCGTGCTTGAAGATGGACGGCGGATCTCCGTAATTTTCTATGAGAAACTTGAGGCTTTCTTTGTCCAGCGGATTGAATTTCGCTCGCGCAGTGAGCCTTATGCTTTTTCCGTCACCGTCGATGTCATACATCACCATATTTTTTTGACCCTGTCGCGGGCTCGGCACCCACTGCATTTGCATGGCCCCAACCCGGCCCCCGTTGCATGAGGCAGCCGAAGACTGCACCATCCCCGTGACTTTCTGGCTGGCAAGCGTCAGGATCGTCGCTTCTTGCTCGGGAGTGCATTTCAGCGCGCTGAGATATTTCTTAAAAATCACGATGTTCTCTTTAAGGGTTTCCGGCTTGAAGCCCTTCAGGCGCGTCTTGGCTACGGTGTAGTCCGCTCGCGCCAGATCTTTGGCGGTTGAGAGCTCTGGATCGTGCCGGCGATGCAGATCGTCCGTAAGTTCTTTATACACGTGGGAAATGTTGCAATTTCCCTCGAGCGATTCCGGAAGCATCTTTGCCGCGAGATAGACTGCCTCGTTAACCTGGCTCGCTCCCTTGTCGGGATTGGCTTTATACTTCTCCCGGACGGTATCGGCCACGAAATTGACGATCGTTCCATACTTCCGCAGCGGGTTTTTTCCGGCCAGCGCCGTTGTCAGTTCGTTCAGTTTGGCATCCGGCATGATGCCCGCATCGGCTGCATTCAGCGTCTGCGAGATCTCTTCGACGAGTTGCCGGTTGAGTTTTTCTTCCACCGCCAGCAGGGCGGCCAGTTCGTCGGCGGCGTCAATGCTGGAAAGCGCTGCGCTCGCATAGGTAGCCGCACCCGCTTTTACTTCGTACGACCAAGTGGTGCCGTCGCGGTAGACTGAAACCTGCGGCAGCGCTGAATCCGCCGGCAAGTTGCCCGCCAGATAATTGGCGAGAGCATCGGAGGCCGCATTTCCGGTCGGCACACCGGGCTGCTGCCCGTTCGCGCCGATCTGTTTCCCGATCGCATCCGCATAATAGAGGCTGGTGAAGGTATCCGATGTCGTGCGCCCGAAAAACTGGGCGAACAGATCGCGTAAGCTGTCCGAAAGCGAGCGCGCGGCAAGCGCGTCGGCGGGGGAGGCGGCGTTGCGGATCTTGCTGATCTGGTCGGCGCTGGGCAGGCCATGCCACCAGTTCGAGAGCCTTTCCCACAAGCCCGGCTCGCTGATGCCTTGCGCTGCCTGACGGGAATTCTGCAGCGCCGTTTTCGCCGAGGCGACGATCGACGTCGCATCATGGGTTGCGGGCGCGGGCGCGGCAGACGACGCCATCGCAAGCCTGCGATTCCGGGACCCAGCGCTCACGCTGTCGCCAACGCTGACCGATGGAGATCCCGCCACCGCCAGCGACGAACTGGCCTTGCTTTCCTCCTCGCTGCCGCTATCGGGGAAGCTGGATTCGGAAGGGGCCGGGCTTGACGGAGGAGTGCGACGATCGCCGGCCGAGGCGACGGGGTTCGCGCCGCGCTGCGCGAACGGCTGCACAACCGAGTCGGTTTCGAGGACGAGATGCTTGACCGCCATCTGGCCGCGCTGGCCGGTAAATTGACCGACGGGCGATCCAATGAGGGCATTCCTGCGCCCTTGCGTGCCCGGCTCGCTCACCCTTTCACCGGGGCGGGAGGAAATATTAGCCGTGACCGGTGCACCTGAAAGCGTCATTCCAGAGTCGCTCATAATATCTCTCCACCAATATTCATTTTCATAATATGCTTGAAAACGATCAGATAATTCAAAAACTTAAAAGAATTTTGTCAACGATATTCGTTTTGCGTAACGGGCGAGGGTTGCAGAAAAATGGCAACCTCTTTCATAAACACTTCACGTCTCAGTCACTAAACCACAATTTTCAATCTCCCATTGTGATATTCGGCACAGTCACGCGGGAGCGGCGCGTTTTTGTCGCCATGGTCGGCGATGCGGCAGGAACCTTCCCTGCCGGCCTTGCCCCCGCGCCGCCGCCAGCCGCGTCGCGGGGGCGCGCCAACTATTGCGTTGGCAACTTGCGTCTTTCCGTTGCCGGCTGTGGCAATTTGCGCTGCAATGGTTTAGACGGAACAGAGTGGTGCGGGTCGCTTCCAAAGCCCGGTCGCCCGCAAGCCTCTTATTGCCGCAGTGCCTCACAGGCCGCTCGCGGCGCGTAGGGCGGCTTTCCCTGTATCTGGTATCTGGACGATTTCCTTGGCAGACGACAACGATAACGACGGCTTGGATAACTTCGGTCCGGACAGCTCTGGTCCGGGCGTTCCCGAAGGCGATATCAAGCCGGTCTCGATCATCGACGAGATGAAGCGCAGCTATCTCGATTACGCCATGAGCGTCATCGTCAGCCGCGCCCTGCCGGACCTGCGCGACGGCCTCAAGCCCGTGCACCGGCGTATCCTTTATTCGATGCACGAGAACGGCTACACGCCTGACAAGAGGTACGTCAAATCCGCCCGCATCGTCGGCGACGTCATGGGTCAGTATCATCCCCACGGCGACTCCTCCATTTACGACGCGCTTGTGCGCATGGCGCAGGGTTTTTCCATGCGCCTGCCGCTTGTCGACGGCCAGGGCAACTTCGGCTCCGTGGACGGCGATCCGGCGGCGGCCATGCGCTACACCGAGTCGCGGCTCGCCAAGCCGGCGATGGCGCTGCTTGAGGATATCGACAAGGATACCGTCGATTTCCGCCCCAACTACGACGAGTCGAAGTTCGAGCCCGCCGTGCTGCCGGCGCGCTTCCCCAATCTCCTCGTCAATGGCGCCGGCGGCATCGCCGTCGGCATGGCCACCAACATCCCGCCGCACAACCTGGGTGAGGTGGTCGACGCCTGCGTCGCCTACATCGCCGATCCCGAGATCACGCTGGAACAGCTCATCGAGATCGTGCCGGGGCCGGATTTCCCCACCGGCGCCACCATCCTGGGCCGTTCGGGCATTCGCTCGGCCTACGCGACGGGCCGCGGTTCCATCATCCTGCGGGCGAAGAGCCGCATCGAGGAAATCCGCCAGGGCCGCGAAGCGATCATCATCACCGAGATTCCCTATCAGGTGAACAAGGCGACGCTGATCGAGCGCATCGGCGAGCTGGTGCGCGAGAAGAAGATCGAGGGCATCTCGGAACTTCGCGACGAATCCGACCGCGAGGGCATGCGCATCGTCATCGAGCTGAAACGCGACGCGGTAGGCGATGTGGTGCTCAACCAGCTCTATCGCTTCACGGCGCTGCAATCGAGCTTCGGCGCCAATATCGTGGCGCTCAACGGCGGCCGTCCGGAGCAGCTGACGCTGCACGACATGATTTCGGCCTTCGTCGATTTTCGCGAGGAAGTGGTGGCGCGGCGCACGCGCTTCCTGCTCAACAAGGCGCGCGACCGCGCCCACATCTTGGCCGGCCTCGCCATCGCTGTCGCCAACATCGACGAGGTGATCCGCCTCATCCGCACCTCGCCCGATCCCAACACCGCCCGCGAGGCGCTGATGACGCGCGACTGGCCGGCGCGGGATGTCGAGGCGCTCATCGTGCTCATCGCCGATCCGCGACACTTCGTGCAGGCGGACGGCACCTATCGCCTGTCCGAGACGCAGGCGCGCGCCATCCTCGATCTGCGCCTGCAGCGCCTCACCGCGCTCGGGCGCGACGAGATCGCGGACGAGCTCAACAAGCTCGCGGCCGAGATCGAGGACTATCTCGACATCCTGCGCTCGCGCGTGCGCATCATGGGCATCGTGCGCGACGAGCTGATCGCGGTGCGCGACGCCTTCGCCACCCCGCGCCGCACGGAGATCGCGGATTGGGATTCCGACGTCGAGGACGAGGACCTGATCCAGCGCGAGGACATGGTCATCACCGTCTCGCATCTGGGCTACATCAAGCGCGTGCCGCTCTCCACCTACCGGGCGCAGCGGCGCGGTGGCAAGGGCCGCTCCGCCATGCAGACGCGCGACGAGGATTTCGTCACCCGGCTTTTCGTCGCCAACACGCACACGCCGGTGCTGTTTTTCTCCTCGCGCGGGCAGGTCTACAAGGAAAAGGTATGGCGGCTGCCGCTTTCCGCGCCCAATGCGCGCGGCAAGGCGCTCGTCAACATATTGCCGCTCACCGAGGGCGAGCGCATCACCACGATCATGCCGCTGCCCGAGGACGAGGCGACCTGGGACAGCCTGGACGTGATGTTCGCCACCCGCGCGGGCAACGTGCGGCGCAACAAGCTTTCCGACTTCGTGCAGGTGAACCGCGCCGGCAAGATCGCCATGAAGCTCGACGAAGGTGACCAGATCGTCGACGTGCAGATCAGCACCGAACTCGACGATGTGCTGCTGACCACCGCCTCCGGCCAGGCGATCCGCTTCGCCACGCCGGAAGTGCGCGTGTTCAAGGGCCGCGACTCCACCGGCGTGCGCGGCATCGCGCTGGCGCCGCAGGATCGGGTGATCTCGCTGTCCATCCTGCGTCATGTCGAGGCAAGTGCCGACGAGCGCGCCACCTACCTGAAGCTCGCCAACGCGGCGCGGCGCGCGCTGAACGGCGACGGACTCGCTGGGGAAGCGGGCGAGGACGCGAACGGCGCGGGCGCTGTCGACGGTGAGGACGCGGGCGAGGAGATCGTGCTGGGCCAGGAGCGCTATGCAGAGCTGAGCGCCGCCGAGCAGTTCGTGCTCACGCTGTCCGAGAACGGTTACGGCAAGCGCACCTCCGCCTACGAGTACCGGGTAACCGGGCGCGGCGGCAAGGGTATCGTCGCCATGGCGGTGAACGAGCGCAACGGCCAACTCGTGGCCTCGTTCCCCGCTGAGCCGTCCGACCAGATCATGCTGGTGACGGATGGCGGCCAGTTGATCCGCGTGCCGGTGGAAGGCATCCGCATGACGGGGCGGTCGGCGCAGGGCGTGATCGTGTTCAACACCTCGGCCGACGAGCATGTCGTGTCGGTGGAGCGCATCAGCGACGAGGGCGAGGACGACGGGGCTGAAGAGCCCGAGGTCTGAGCCGGGCGAAGCGGGGAGGCAGTTATGGCGCGTGTGGCGATCTATGCAGGTTCGTTCGATCCGGTGACCAACGGCCATATCGATGTCGTGCGCGGGTCGGTTCTGCTCACGGACCGGCTCATCGTCGCCATCGGGGTGCATCCCGGCAAGACGCCGCTGTTCACCGCCGAGGAGCGGGCGGAGATGCTGCATGAGGAATGCGCGCCTCTCGCCGCCGCGGCGGGCATCGGTTTCGATGTCGTGACCTTCGACGATCTCGTGGTGTCGGCGGCGCGCCGCGTGGGCGCGTCGCTGCTCATCCGGGGGCTTCGCGACGGCACCGATCTCGATTACGAGATGCAGATGGCCGGCATGAACGGCGCCATGGCGCCGGAGGTGCAGACCGTGTTCCTGCCGGCCTCTCCCGCGACCCGCCCGATTACCGCGACACTGGTGCGCCAGATCGCGAAAATGGGCGGCGACGTGTCGCATTTCGTGCCGGCGCGCATTGCCGGGAGGCTGCGGGAGCGCCTCGCCGGCACGTGATGCGCCGGCTTACTCCGACGCCTCGGCGATGAAGCCGGGGAAATCGTTGTCGGGCGCATCCGGTTCGGGCAGGCTGCTGTGGAGCAGTTGCTCGCGTTGCTCGCGCAGCGTCCGCTTGGCGAGTTCGTAGCCTTCCTTCTGGTTTTCCTTGATGGCGAAGTCCGAAAAGTCGTAGTCGCGCGACGACGTTTCCCCCGGCGAGCCGGTGCGCAGGAAGCGCGTGATCTTCATCGGCGCGCCGTCACCCATCAGCTGGATGTAGTAGGGACGCTGGCGGATGCGGGCGGCGGTATCCTCCTCCACGTGGCTCAGCACGTGCTCGATCAGCCCGCGGTAGGCGCTGACCACCTCGCGGATGCGGATGTCGTTGCGCACGCGCTCCGAATAGACGATCTCGCTGAGGCGCGAACGCACCTCGATCATGTTCTGGGGCAGGGGCTTGGCGGAGGCGAAGAGATCCACCGCGTAGACCTGCTTGCCCTCCGGGCCGCAGCGGTCGAGCACGATGTCGAGCGGCGAGTTGCTGATGATGCCGCCGTCCCAGTAGGCCTTGCCGTCGATGTTGGTCCAGGGAAAGCTCGGCGGCAGGCTGCCGCTGGCGAGGATGTGGTCGGGCGTGAGGTCGTCCACGTAGCTGTCGAAGACCTCGAGTTCCGCCGTGGTGACGTTGACGGCGCTCACCAGCAGCCGCACCGGGCTGTTCTTGAGCGCGGGAAAATCGACGTACTTGGCGAGCAGCGCCTTCATGGGCGAGGTGTCGTAATAGCTCGTCCAGTTGAGAGGAAGCTGCATCGGATCGAAGGCCGGCGGGAACCAGCGCGGGCGGAAGAACTGCGGCACGCCGAAGGTGAGGATCTGGAGCGACACCGCCGTGCGGCGCACGTCTTCCGGCAGCAGCCTCGGCGCTTCGACGGTGAGATCCTTCCAGAAGGCCTCGAGCGCGCGCGTCGGGTCGCGCGGGTTGCCGGCGATGACGGCGCCGTTGATGGCGCCGATCGAGACGCCGGCGACGATGTCGGGGTAGATGCCGTCTTCCTGCAACGCCCGCATCACGCCGAGCTCGAAGGCGCCGAGCGCCCCGCCGCCCTGCAACACCAGCACGTTCTGGGTCGGGATATCGTCGAGCGGCGTGTCGGCGTCGGCGATGCGCTCCTTGCGGTCCGACACGTCGACGCGATAGCGGATGAGCCCTTCGGCGGTGCGCGTCTCGCTCGCGGGCCGGCCCATGGAGAAGTAGCCCTGCACGACGCCCTCGCGCAGGTAGAACATGGCGAAGGAGTGGTCTTCGAGGCTGCCGCGCTCGATCCACTCATCCGATTCCTCGGTGATGCCGAGCGCGCTGAAGCTCAGTTCGCCGACCTCGCAGAAGAAGTAAGACACCTGCTCGTAGCGCTGGCGCTTGCCGAGCATGTTGCGCGCCGCGATCCGCCCCTGGCGCATGGCGTTGTCGGCGTGTTCGATGTGGCGGCGGGAGCGGAACACCGGATCATGGAAGGTAGTGACGTCGCCCGCGGCGAAGACGTCGGGCACGTTGGTCGCCATGAACTCGTTCACCAGCACCCGGCCCCTGTCGAGCGAGATGTCGGTGTCCTGCAGGAAGGAAGTCGCCGGATCGACGCCGATGCTGACCACGACGAGGTCTGTCGGGATTTCGAGGCCGGCGCGCGTCGTGGCGGAGCGCACGTGGCCATCGCCGTTGATGGCGGTCACTTCGTCGTGGAAATGGATGGTAATTCCCTGAGACCGGGCGAAGTTCAGGAAATATTCCGACAGGCGCGCGGATTCGAGGTGGGTGAGCACCCGGTCGCCGAGTTCGACGATGGTGACCTCAAGCCCCAGGTGATGCAGCGACATGGCGATTTCCATGCCCAGGAAGCTGCCGCCCATGACCAGCGCGCGCTTGGACTTCGCGGCCGCGAGGCGGATGGCTTCGCCCTCGCTGCGCCGGCGTAGCGAAAAGATGCCGCCGAGATGCGCGCCGGGAATCCGCAGCGGCTTGGGCTTGGCGCCGGTGGCGATGAGCAGCTTGTCGTATTCGATAACCTGCCCCGCGCTGGTGAGGAGGGTCTTGGCGCGCGTATCGACATTCACGGCGGTGGTGTTGAGCGCCAGCCTGATGTCCTGCTGGGCGTAGAAGGACTCGGGGAAGATCTGCAGCTTCGCGGGATCCTGGTGCCGGACGAGGTATTCCTTGGACAGGAAGGGGCGGTAATAGGGGGAGATGCTCTCCTCGGACAGGATGAGAATCTCGCCCTTCGCACCTTCGTGCCGCAGGGTTTCGGCGGCGGTTGCGCTGGCAAGCCCGCCTCCCAGCAGAAGATAGTCCACGCGTGTCGTCGCCATCGCTCGTATCGCCTTCCATGGAGTAGCGCTGACGAAGGACAACGCTATCATCGCCTTATAACACTGAGCATGTGAAGGTATTTGTAACCAATGGACGTGTTTCGCCGCATGAGGCCGGCGGTGGCGGATTCCCGCCGCGCGCGCCGGTCGCCTCGATCGATGCTATCGACAAATAGATTTTGACTTGTTTGTAGGCACTTGCTCTTTTGCATTTGGTTTTGAATAAAAATTGAGCGAGGTTGATTTTATTTTATTTGTAAATTGGAATAAAGATTGTGAGTGGGGCGCGTTTTCGTGTTGCGACAAGGCCGTGGTATGGTCAATAAAAGTTATTGGCCCAGGTTGGTGGCGGACGAATACTTTTTCCGACCTTTTCGGGCAGGCGCGATGCAACCGGTCGCAGACGACGGGGCAGGAGGACGTGGAATGATGAGATCCGTAAAGGTAATGTTGACCGGCGGGGTCGCGGCGCTGGTAACGGCGCCCGCAGCGTTCGCCGCCGATCTTCCCGTGGCCAAGAGCGCGCCGGTAGAGTACGTGCGCGTTTGCAGCACGCACGGCGAAGGGTTCTTCTACGTCCCGGGCACGGATACGTGTATCCGCCTCAGCGGCTATGTCCGCGCCGATTTCGGCTATGCGCAGCCCAAGGGCGCGACGGTGGTCGAGACCGACGACTTCGGCAATGTCACGGGCGTGTGGAAGAACGGCCGCACCCAGGATGCCACCGGCTCCCACATCCGGGCGCGCCTTGAGGTCGACACCCGCACGCCCACCGAATACGGCACGGTGCGCGCCTTCCTGCGCTACGAGATCGAGAAGAACACCGGCATATTCGATGCGTCCGACAACGGCGCGCTGCTCGATCACGCCTACATTCAGTGGGCGGGCTTCACGGCTGGCCGCGTCACGTCGTTCTTCGATTTCTACGCAAACGACCTGAACTTCGGCAACGGCTTCGAGGGTTCGTTCGGCTCCGACGTTTCCACGAATCTTTTCGCCTACACGGCGACCTTCGGCGAGGGCTTCTCGGCCTCGATCGCGATCGAGGACGGCAACGAACGCCGCACCAACGCCGATTTCTACGACGCCGCCGGCCAGCGCATGCCCGATGTCGTCGCCAACGTGAACATCCAGCAGGACTGGGGCACGGCGCAGCTTTCCGGCGCGCTGCACCAGCTCAACTCCGCCACGATCAACGCCCCCTGGGGCGGCAACTGGGGCCAGCGCGTCGACACCACCTACGGCTGGGCCGTGCAGGGCGGCGTGAAGCTCGATCTGTCGAAGATCGCAGCCGGTGACGTGCTGTGGCTTCAGGCGGCCTATGCCGATGGCGCGCTGAACTACATCGGCGTGGGTGATATCGCTTATGCGAATTATGCCTCATTCGTGACGGATGGCGCCATCGTCAACGGCGACATCAAGAAAACCAGCGGCTGGAACGCCACCGCCGCCTTCCTGCACTACTGGACGCCGACCGTGCGCCAGAGCCTGTTCGGCAGCTACACCGGCGTGACCTATGACAGGGCTGTGCGGGCGGACTTCGCCGACCTGCGCAACTTCGACGCCTGGACCGTGGGCTCGAACGTGATCTGGTCGCCGGTCAGCGCCTTCGACATCGGCGTGGAGGTTCTGTACTCGAAGGTGGAGCGCAAGGCGTTCCAGAACGAGGTACTGCTGCGCGGACTGAAGTCGGAAGACGCCGTTACCGGCCGGCTGCGCTTCAAGCGCGAGTTCTGACCGCGCCGGGCGCGCGCATGGCGGTTTGGCTGGCCTCGGAAGCGTATGCTTTCAGGCCGCCTCCGCCAACCAGCGCCCGATTTCCGGCCAGGTGTCGCGCACGGAGTCCGCGCCGACGAACAAGCCGAGATGATTGCCGGGAACGGTGATCGTGCGCACCTTCGCCGCCGGGCCCGCCAGGCGCCCGGCGGCGAAAAGCTGTTCGACGGCCACGAACTCGTCGGTGTCTGCGGCGACCAGCAGCATGGGGCATTCGACCCGCGACAGGACAGCCGCTTTTCCCAGCACCTCGAGCCGGCTCGCGGCAAGCTGGTTCTGCTTGAATATCCGTTCGACCACATCGAGATAATACCGGCCGGGAATATCGATAGTGGTCCAGAACCAGACGTCGAACGCCTCGCGCAACGCGGCGAGGTGGTCTGCCGGCATGTCGGGCGGGATCTGGAGCGTCAGCCGCATGTAGGCTTCGTTGACGCCGCCGGGTGCGAGGATCTCGAGCACGCGCGCGCCCGAGATGGTGCCGTTGCCGATCTCGACAAAGTGCTCGAACATGCCGGCCGGCACGCGCGCGGCAAGGGCCGACAGCGCGCTCGTGCCCGATTCTATGTCCACCGGCGCGCCAGCGAGCACCAGCTTGCGCACCTTGTGCGGGAAGCGCGCCGCGTAGGCGAGCGCCATCCACCCGCCCTGACACAGGCCGATGATGTCGACCGGCGGCGGCAGGCTGTCGACCAACACGTTGAGATCGCTGAAATAACTGTCGAGCGACTTATAGCGCATTTCGCTTGTGGCCGGCTGCCAGTCGGTGACGTAGACGTTGCCGATGCCGGAGTCGCGCAATGCGGCGACGATGCTGTGTCCGGTGGTGAAATCCGCGATCGTGGCGCGATGAAAGGCGAGCGGCGTGCAGATGAGCGTCGATCCCTCGCCGCGTTCGCGGGTGGAAAAATCACGCAGCGTCACGGATTCGAGCGCGAGCGCCACACTGTGTTCCGTCGTCCATCGCAACGGCGGGCTGGCCTGGCGGTGGGGCGCCGGAGCCGTCGCGAGGTTGCGCGCCATCGAGGATGCGATCTTGCCGGCGGTGCTGAAGGCAAACGACGTCCACATCAGCGGAATCTGGAACAATCCCGCGGGGCTCGGGGCGTTGGGGCGTTCGGAGCGGGGCGTCATGCTGTTGTTCCCCTCGTTGTCGTTCGCGCCGGACGGGTATCCCGGCCTGTATTTGGGGAGCTCGAACAGATACTAGAGCAAAATGCGCGGAACGCGAAACAGCATTTCCACCCGCTCTGCCCGTTGATTCGCCCCGGTTGACCAAGAAGGGTAGCTGCTTTCCCGTGGGATGCATCGGGACAAATCGCCGCCGCTACAGGCGGCTCATCGATGACAATATAATTGGGTTTGGTGAAGTCAAATCATCGAGATGTCCTGCTCGTCGCGTTACCGCAGGATGAGCAGAATCGATGCGGCCAGAAGCACGCCCCAGGTCACCATGATCGCCGGAGCCCGCAGCGCGTACTGCTGGGGCGACCCTTCCGGCGCAAGCATGCCGGGCACATGCGCGAGCCGCGCCGCCAGCAACACAATCAGCAGGATGCGGATGACCTGCGCACTCGCGCCGCCGCTCTCGCCGAGCCCGATCAGAAGCAGGGTGAGGGGCACATATTCGGTGAAATTGGCGTGGATCCTGATCCATCGCTGCAGGCTGACATCTCCGCCGTCGCCGTGATGCGCCCGCGCCCGCGCCCGCGCCACGCTGACGCGCACCGACAGGATCAGGAACAGGATGCCGAACAGGCCGCCATAAAAGGCTGTCAAGGCAGGAAACGCCATCGGGTCCGGCTCCTCATCCGCAACAAGGCTATGCGCCGCGCGAACATGACTTCGCACTGCAACAGCCCGATGCTGCCATCATTTTATGAATTTTGGATGTTTGGAAAGCAGCACTTTTGCAGCGCTGGCCGTGGCGCTTATTCTGTAACGTGCGAGTGCGACAAACAGAATGGCGGAGAGGGAGGGATTTGAACCCCCGATGGAGTTGCCCCCATGCCGCATTTCGAGTGCGGTGCATTCAACCACTCTGCCACCTCTCCGCTCGCGGTGGTGACCTTATTAGCCGAGTCGTTGCGAAGATCAAGAGGCCTGAAGGCGATTTTTTCCGAATTTTCGTTGACAATTCGGGAGAGCGGGATTATGCGAAATTCTTCAATGCAGGGGAATTCCGGCTGGAATCTCCCGCATCCGTCGGAACCAGTGGCGCCGGCCTCGTTGCCTGGCACCTGTCGGTTCTTAAAAAATCTACAAAAAGCCGCTCTGTCGGTCGGCGGCCCTCCGGGGTCAGGCGTCGGCAAGAGGGGATTACAAGCAGGATACACCTATGACTTTCGCAGTCATCAAGACTGGCGGCAAGCAGTATACCGTTGCCGCTAACGACGTCATCACCATCGAGAAGCTCGCCGTCGATGCGGGCGCTTCCGTGACGTTCGACGACGTGCTCGTGCTTTCGAAGGGCGCGGACGGTATCGAGATCGGCGCTCCCGTCGTCGCTGGCGCTTCGGTCGCCGGCGAGGTGGTCGAGCAGGCCCGTGGCAAGAAGGTCATCGCCTTCAAGAAGCGCCGCCGCCAGAACTCGAAGCGCAAGCGCGGCCACCGTCAGGAGCTGACCGTGGTGCGTATCACCGACATTCTGCTCGGCGGCAAGGCGCTCCCGCGTCCGGCCAAGCCCGAGAAGACGCAGGCCGCCGCTGCCGAATAAGGCAAACGGTGCCGTATCAGATTTTCAGGCCCTGAGCGGGCGCGCGAGCCGCCCCGCCATAGGACCGTAGAGACATTCAGGATTTTGGGAGTTTATCATGGCCCATAAAAAATCAGGCGGTTCATCCCGTAACGGTCGCGATTCCGACGGCCGCCGCCTCGGCGTGAAGAAGTTCGGCGGCGAGCGCGTCATTGCCGGCAACATCATCATTCGCCAGCGCGGCACGAAGGTTCACCCCGGCGACAACGTCGGCATCGGCAAGGACCACACCCTCTTCGCCCTTACCGAGGGTCGCGTGGAGTTCCTTACCCGCCACGACCGTTCGTATGTACGCGTCAACGCGGTGCAGGAAGCAGCAGAGTAAGCAGGCGAAAGCTGACTGACAAAGGGCTTTCGCCGGTGTTCCATACCCCGGCAAGGCCAGTCGCGCTTCGGTTTGCGATCCGGCGATACAGGGGAAATGGGATGCCATTTCCCCTTTGTCGTTTTGGCCTGCGCCATGCAGGCAGGATCGGAGCCAGACCATGACCATTCGCACCATCATCGCTGCAGTCACTGCCGCCGTCGCCCGTATCGCGGGCATCGTGCAAGAGGCCGCCACCATCGATGCCGGCCGCGTGCAGGGTCTGGTTCCGGTCATGGTTCATCGTGGCTGGCGCAAACACCTTCCCGTTCAAGTATCTCTAGACCGATATGACGGGTGCGATCTCACTCGCGCCCCATTCCCGGTTTATGCAGCGACGCGAACGGGGAGACGGTCATGCTGAATGAAACCATCACAACCGATCGGCTGCTTTTGCGGCCGGTACGTGAGGCGGATGCTCCGGCGTTGCAGCCGTTGCTGACGTGGGGCGTGGCGCAATGGCTCTCGAGCGTGGCCTGGCCCAACGGTGTCGACGACACCAGGGCCTATCTCGCGCGCGCCACGGGCATCAACGCCCGGGGCGAGGGCACCCACTACACCGTGCAGGATGAGGAGGGGCCTTGCGGCGTCATCTCCCTGCAGCCGGAGGACGGCGCCCTGACGCTGGGCTACTGGCTCGGCGAGCGTTGCTGGGGCAAGGGCCTGATGACGGAAGCGGCGGGGGCGTTCGTGGACGCGTTCTTCTCGCGGCACGATGTGGCGCACATCGTCTCGAGCGTGTTCACCGGCAACGATGCCTCTATTCGGGTGCAGGAGAAGCTCGGCTTCGTTATCGTGGGTGAAACCGTGCGCTACTCGAAGGCGCGGCAGTGTACGCTGCCGCGTTTCGACACGGTTCTCGGCAGGGCGCGGCGCGTGCAAACGCTGGCGGCGTGAGCCCACGGCACATCGGGCGGCAAGCGTTGCTTCGGGCGGCAAGCGTTTTCCGCCACGAACGATGCGCCGACAAACAGATAACGCGGCGGCACGATTCACCTGAACGGCCGCCGCTTTCACGGATGGAGCGGGACGCGTCTGCGTTCCGCTCCGTTGTCGTTTCGGTCCGCGCGGGCGCGGTTTTTTTGACGGGTTCGGACAAGATGAAGTTTCTCGATCAGGCGAAGGTGTTTGTCAGCTCCGGCAACGGCGGGGCGGGCTGCGTGTCGTTTCGCCGTGAAAAATTCATCGAGTTCGGCGGCCCGGACGGCGGCGACGGCGGGCGCGGCGGCGATGTCGTCGTGGAATGCGTCGACAGCCTCAACACGCTGATCGACTACCGCTACCAGCAGCATTTCCGCGCCCGCACCGGCCAGCACGGCATGGGCCGCAACCGCACCGGGGCGCGCGGTTCGGATGCGGTGCTGAAGGTGCCGGCCGGCACGCAGGTTTTCGCCGAAGACAATGAAACGCTGCTCGCGGACCTGACCGAGATCGGCCAGCGGGTGGTGCTGGCGCGCGGCGGCAACGGCGGGTTCGGCAACGCCTATTTCAAGTCGTCCACCAACCAGGCGCCGCGCCGGGCCAATCCGGGCCTGGAGGGCGTCGAGATGTGGATCTGGCTGCGCCTCAAGCTCATCGCCGACGCCGGCCTCGTCGGGCTGCCGAACGCGGGCAAGTCGACGTTCCTCGCCGCCGTGAGTGCGGCCAAGCCCAAGATCGCCGATTATCCGTTCACGACGCTTCATCCCAACCTCGGCGTCGTCGGCATCGACGGGCGCGAGTTCGTGCTGGCGGACATTCCCGGCCTGATCGAGGGTGCGCACGAGGGCGCCGGGCTCGGCGACCGCTTCCTCGGCCATGTCGAGCGCTGCCGCGTTCTGCTGCACCTCGTCGACGCGACGTCCGAGGATGTCGCGGGCGCTTACGAAATCATCCGCAACGAGCTCGAGGCCTACGGCGGCGGGCTCGCCGACAAGCCCGAGGTGCTGGCGCTCTCCAAGGTCGACGCGCTCGACGAGGAGACACGGGCCGAGCGGGTGGCCGAACTGACGGAGGCGGCCGGGCAGGAGCCGCTGCTGCTGTCTTCGGCCTCGCGCGAGGGTGTGGAAGAGGGGCTGCGCCGCCTTCTGCGCATCATCGACGACGCCAAGGCCGAGGAAACGGAGCGGGAAGCCGCCGCCGAATGGCAGCCGTGACCGGGCGGGCGCGAGTTTTCGCTTTCTTTCGCGCGGATGTCGGATAAGTATCGGCCGGATATTGTCGCCAGCCGGCTTATATAAGCCGGTTCATCGAGCTTGCAGAACATCATGACCGACGTCGTCGCCAATCCCGTTGCACCCGTTTCCGTCGCCGTTTCGCGTGTGCCGGACCTCGGGCGGTTCCGGCGCATCGTCATCAAGGTCGGGTCGTCGCTGCTGGTCGACCGCGAGCGCGGACGGTTGAAGCGCAGCTGGCTCGCGGCGCTGGTGCACGACATCGCCCGCCTGCACGATCGCGGCGCGGAGGTGATCGTCGTCTCGTCCGGGGCGATCGCGCTCGGGCGCACGGTCATGCAGCTGCCCCCCGGCCCGCTGAAGCTGGAGGAAAGCCAGGCGGCGGCGGCCGTGGGGCAGATCGCACTGGCGCGCCGCTGGACCGAGGCGCTCGCCGTGCACGAGATCATCGCCGGCCAGATCCTGCTCACTTTCTCGGACACCGAGAAGCGCCGCCGCTATCTGCATGCCCGCGCCACCATCGGCAAGCTGCTGGAGCTCAAGGCGGTGCCGATCATCAACGAGAACGATTCGGTGGCCACGAGCGAGATTCGCTACGGCGACAACGACCGGTTGGCCGCGCGCGTGGCCACCATGGTGGGGGCGGATCTGCTCATCCTGCTTTCCGATGTCGACGGACTCTACACCGCGCCGCCGAGCGGCAACCCGCACGCGCGCCACATCCCGCTCGTCGACGAGATCACGCCCGCCATCGAGGCCATGGCCGGCGGGGCGGCGTCCGAGATTTCGCGCGGCGGCATGCGCACCAAGGTGGAGGCGGGCAAGATCGCGACAGCCGGCGGCGCCTGCATGATGATCGCGGACGGGCGCGTGGATTCCCCTCTCGGCGCAGTCATGGCGGGGGCGCGCTGCACGTGGTTCCTGTCGCCGTCGAATCCGGTGACGGCGCGAAAGAAATGGATCGCTGGCACGTTGCAGCCGCATGGTGTCCTGCATGTCGACGCCGGCGCCGAGCGCGCGCTGCGGCGCGGGGCGAGCCTGTTGCCCGCGGGCGTCAGGCGGCTGGAGGGCAGCTTCCATCGCGGCGACGCCGTTTCCGTGCGCGGGCCGGACGGGCACGAGATCGGGCGCGGGCTGATCGGTTATGACGCCGACGAGGCGGGCTTGATCGCCGGCCACTCGACGCAGGACATCGAGGCCCTGCTGGGGCGGGGCGGACGCGCCACCATGGTGCACCGCGACGATCTCGTTCTCTTCGGCCGCGAGGTCCCGGAAGAGCCATGAACCGGCCGCCGCTTGACCCGGCGGCGGGCATGGGTAGTAAATGAGTTGAACGGAAATATGGCGGCCGCGCCAATCAGCGGCCGCAGCGGGGCGGAGGATCGGATCATGGCCAGTGCTGCTGTCGACAACGGCGTGTCTCGCGACGGGTCGGGCGCCGATGTGCCGCTCAGCGATCTGATGCTCGACATCGGCCGGCGCGCGCGCAAGGCGGCGCGGGTGCTGGCGCTGACCTCCGACGCCGAGCGCGCCGCGGCGCTCCGGAGCGCCGCCGAGGCCATCCGCAGCGATGTGGCCGGCATTATCGAAGCCAACGCCGAGGACGTGGCCGAGGCGCGGGCGGGCGGGCGCATCGAGGCCTTCATCGACAGGCTGCAACTGACGCCCGCGCGCATCGAGGCGATCGCCGGTTCCGTGGAGCAGGTCGCGGATCTGCCCGATCCGGTGGGGCGCGTGCTGGCGACGTTCGAGCGTCCCAACGGCCTCGTCATCGAGCGTGTGGCGGTGCCGCTCGGCGTCATCGGCGTCATCTTCGAGAGCCGTCCCAACGTCGCCGCCGATGCGGGGTCGCTGTGCGTGAAGGCGGGCAACGCCGCCGTGCTGCGCGCCGGTTCCGAGAGTTTTCGCTCGGCCACGCGGCTCGTCGCCGCCATCCGCGCCGGGCTGGAGCGGGCGGGCCTTCCCGCCGACGCGGTTCAGCTCGTGCCGGTGCGCGACCGCGACGCCGTGGGGCTGCTGCTCGGCGGGCTTGCCGGCAATATCGACGTGATCGTGCCGCGCGGCGGCAAGGGGCTCGTCGCCCGCGTGCAGGCGGAGGCGCGCGTGCCGGTTTTCGCGCATCTCGACGGCATCTGCCACGTCTACATCCACAAGGACGCCGACCTCGACATGGCCCGCACGGTGCTGCTCAACGCCAAGCTGCGGCGCACCGGCATCTGCGGCGCGGCCGAGACGCTGCTCGTGGACCGGGCGGTGGCGGGCACGCATTTGCAGCCGCTCGTCGCGGCGCTTCTCGATGCCGGCTGCGAGGTGCGTGGCGATGCGGCGACCCAGGCCGCCGACGTGCGCGTGAAGCCGGCCGTCGAGGAGGACTGGCGCACGGAATATGAGGACGCCATCATTTCCGCCCGCGTGGTCGACGATATCGCAGAGGCCATCGATCACATCGAAACCTACGGTTCGCATCACACCGATTCGATCATCACCGCCGACAAGGCGGCGGCGGCCCGCTTCCAGCGCGAGGTGGATTCGGCCATTGTCGCCCATAACGCGTCGACGCAGTTCGCGGACGGGGGCGAGTTCGGCTTCGGCGCCGAGATCGGCATCGCGACCGGGCGCATGCACGCGCGCGGGCCGGTGGGGGTGGAGCAGCTCACCTCGTTCAAGTACCGCATCCACGGCAACGGGCAGGCCCGGCCTTGACGGCAAGCGGCTGGCGGGAAAAAGCTTGCGGGGCTTCGCAAAGCTGCGGGGTTTGGCAATGACGCGGTCCTCTCGCGTGCCGCCTCCGTTGCCGGTTCTGCCTCCGCACGCGCCGGGGCTGCGCATCGGGCTGTTCGGCGGCTCGTTCAACCCGCCGCATGAGGGGCATCGGCTGGCGAGCCTCGTTGCGCTGCGGCGGCTGCGGCTCGATCGCGTGTGGTGGATCGTCACCCCCGGCAACCCGCTGAAGGACAATTCGGCCCTGCCGCAACAAAGCGAACGCATGGCGGCGGCGCGGCGGCTCGCGCGCCATCCGCGCATCGACGTCACTGGCTTCGAGGCCGAGATCGACACCCGCTTCACCTTCGATACGATCACGTACTTGCAGCGCCGCTGCCCGCTGGTCGATTTCGTCTGGATCATGGGGGCGGACAACCTGAACGGTTTTCACCGCTGGCAGCGCTGGCGCGAAATCGCGCAGCAGGTGCCCATCGCCATCATCGACCGCCCCGGATCGACGTTGAAGGCAGCGCGTTCGCGCGCGGCGACGGCGCTGGGCCCCCACCGCCTGGCGGAGGAGGACGCGGGACTGCTGGCATCGAGCCCGCTGCCCGCATGGGTTTTTCTGCACGGTCCGCGCTCGACGTTGTCGTCCACCCAGATCCGCGCAGCGGAAAAAGAGGCGTTTGTTGCGTCATGACAATGGAACTGCTCCATTTTCCTGCCCGAATCGGGTGTTTCGGTTATTGCTGTCGTTGAAGCGTCGAAATTGTGCGACTATCTTCGGAGAGAGGGCGCAATCGGGCGCCCCGGCATCATTAAGGGGCAGGCACTGAGCCAGTTATCGGAATACGGCGCACACAACGCGCCGCGCGCGCGGAATGAAGGGGACGCCACCCAGTCCGCACAGGCGCAATCGCAGGCACGCGCAGACGCACAGGCGCCTGCAACCGAGGCCGTGGGCGTCGCCCGCTTTCAGCTCGAGGAGATGAAGGCGGAGGACATCGTGGAGATCGACCTCGTCGGCCGGTCCTCGATCGCCGATGCCATGCTGGTCGCTTCAGGGCGGTCGGACAGGCACGTGGGCGCCATCGCCGACAAGCTCGTCACCGCGCTGAAGGAAGGCGGCTTCGGCCCCGTGCGCGTCGAGGGAATGCCGACGTGCGACTGGGTGCTGATCGATGTCGGCGACATCATCGTCCACATCTTCCGGCCCGAGGTGCGCGGCTTCTACAATCTTGAGAAGATCTGGAGCCCGGACCGTCCGAAAGAACAGCTCGACGGCTGAGCGGCGTGCGCATTCTCGTTCTGTCCGTGGGGCGGCTCAAGGCCGGCCCCGAGCGGGCGCTGGTGGAACGCTACGGCGACCGTGCGGCGCCGCTGGCGCGCTCGCTCGGCTTCGGCGCGGTCGACATGGCGGAACTGCCCGAAAGCGCCGCTCGCAACGCCGACCAGCGCAAGGCCGAGGAAGGGCGCGCGTTGTTGGCGCGCTGCCTGCCGGGGCCGGTGGTGGTGTTCGACGAGCGCGGCGCGTCCTGCACCAGTGACGATTTCGCCGGCAAGTTCGCGCGGTGGCGCGATGGCGGCGAGACGGCTATCAATCTCGTGATCGGCGGGCCGGATGGGCTCGACCCCGGCGTGCGCAAGGCGGCGGCGCTGGTTCTTTCCTTCGGGACAATGACCATGCCGCACCAGATTGTGCGTGCGCTGGTGCTTGAGCAGGTATACCGTTGCCTGACGATTCTCGCAGGTCATCCCTATCATCGCGTTTGAGGGCCGGTCATCCGGGCCGGTCCCGGGATGGCGCATGCTGGTCAAGGGCGTTGATGGCATTCGGTTTCAGGCTCCGTGGAAGTGTGGGCTGGGGAAGTGTGGGCTGGCGTGCGCTCGCGGCGGGCATGGCGCTCGTCTCGCTTGCCGCTGTCCGCGCTGACGCGCAGCAGGCCCCGCCCGCCGCCGGAACCGCCACCATCCAGACCGAGGCCGACCGCGACCGCCACCGGCGTGAACTGGAGGCCGTGGAGGCCGATCTTGCCGCCCGCGAGGCGCGGCGCAAGGCCTTGCGGGCCGAGATAGAGGGCCTGAGCGCCGACCGGGCCACCCTCAACCGCGTGCTCATCGAAACCACTGAACGCATCGGCGCCGCCGAGGACCGGGTCACCGCCCTCGAGCAGCGCCTCACCACGCTGGACGGCAGCGAGCAGGCGATTCGCCGCTCTCTGGAGAGTCGGCGCGACGTCATCGCCGAGGTGCTGGCGGCGTTGCAGCGCATGGGCCGCCATCCGCCGCCGGCCGTGCTCGTGGCCCCGGAAGACGTGCTGCAGGCGCTGCGCAGCGCCATTCTGCTCGGCGCTGTGGTGCCGGAATTGCGCGAGGAGGCGGAAGCGCTTGCCTCCGACCTCACCGAACTCGCGCGTCTGCGCAAGCAGATCGGCGTCGACCGCGAGGCGCTGAAAACCGATATCGCCACCCTGCAGGGCGAGCAGGAACGGCTGAACGCGCTGATCGAGGAACGCCAGCGGCGCATCGGCGAGGTAGAGAAGCTCGACGCCGGCGAGAGCGCGCTCGTGGCCGATCTTGCCGGGAAATCCGACAATCTCAAGGATTTGATCGGCCGCATGGAGCGCGAGATCGCCGCCTCCCGCCGCGCCGCCGAGGAAGCCGCGGCCGCCACACGCTCGCGCGACAAGGCGGTGGAAGACCGGCTCGCCGCCGCTCCATCCGGCGATGCAGCGCGGCTCGAGCCCAAGGTTTCGTTCGCCAAGGCGCTGGGATTGCTGCCGTTTCCGGTGCGTGGCGATGTCGTGCGCCGCTTCGGCGAGACGGACGGTTTCGGCGGCACGGCCCAGGGCATTTCGGTTTCCGCGCGCGAGGACGCTGTGATCGCCTCGCCCACCGATGGCTGGATCGTCTATTCCGGCCCGTTCCGTTCCTTCGGACAACTCTTGATCATCAATGCCGGCGACGGATACTATGTGCTGTTGGCGGGGATGGAGCGCATCAACGTGGCGCTGGGGCAGTTCGTGCTCGCCGGCGAGCCGGTCGCGCTGATGGGCAAGACTTCTCCCGCGAATGCGCCGCTTTCTGGGAATCCGCGCGCGACCAATGCACTTGCAGGTGGCACGGGCGGCCCCATTCTATATGTTGAGTTTCGTAAGGACGGCGGTTCCATCGATCCGTCCCCCTGGTGGGCGAAGACCAAAGGCGAAAAGGTTCGCGGATGATGCGCAAGATTTCTCTGATCATGGTGGGTGCGGTGATCGGCGCCGGAGCGGCGATCGTGGGCACCCAGTCGCGGCTGCTGACGAGCACCAGCGCCGTTGCCGCTTCCGTCGACACCTACCGGCAGCTCACCTTCTTCGGCGACGTGTTCGACAAGGTGCGCAGCGATTACGTCGAATCGCCGGATGAGCGCAAGCTCGTCGAGTCGGCCGTCTCCGGCATGCTGTCGTCGCTCGATCCGCATTCCAGCTACATGGATGCCAAGAGCTACCGCGACATGCAGGTGCAGACGCGCGGCTCCTTCGGCGGCCTCGGGCTCGAGGTGACGATGGAGGACGGCCTCGTCAAGGTCGTCAGCCCCATCGACGAGACGCCTGCCGCCCGCGCCGGCGTGCTCGCCAACGATCTCATCGTCGCCATCGACGGCGAGCAGGTGCAGGGCCTGACGATCAACCAGGCGGTGGAGAAGATGCGCGGCGCCGTGGGCTCCGAGGTGAAGCTGAAGATCCAGCGCACCGGCCGCGCCGAGCCGCTGGAGATCGCCCTCAAGCGCGACATCATCCGCATCCGCTCCGTGCGCTTCGAGAAGAAGGACGACATCGGCTACCTGCGCATCACGCAGTTCAACGAGCAGACGTTCGACAACCTCAATGCCGCCGTCGAGCAGATCCTCAAGGAGATTCCCGAAGACAAGCTCAAGGGCTTCGTCATCGACGTGCGCAACAACCCCGGCGGCGTGCTCGACCAGGCGGTGTTGGTGTCCGACGCGTTCCTCGAGCGCGGCGAGATCGTCTCCACGCGCGGGCGCAACCTCGACGAGGCACAGCGCTTCAACGCGCGCGCGGGCGATATCAGCAAGGGCAAGCCGCTGGTGGTGCTCATCAACGGCGGCTCGGCTTCCGCTTCGGAGATCGTGGCCGGCGCGCTGCAGGACCACAAGCGCGCCACGCTGATCGGCACGCGCTCGTTCGGCAAGGGCTCGGTGCAGACCATCATCCCGCTCGGCCAGAACGGCGCGCTGCGCCTGACCACCGCGCGTTACTACACGCCCTCGGGCCGCTCGATCCAGGCCAAGGGCATCGATCCCGATTTCGTCATCGAGGAAGTCATCCCCGACGATCTCAAGGGCAAGGACGAGATCCAGGGCGAGGCCGGCCTGCGCGGCCACCTGCGCAATGGCGAGGAAAAGGCCGAGGAAAAGACTGCGGCGGGCGAGGACGTGAAGGAGAACAAGGACGAGGTCAAGGGTTCCTCCGCCTACGTTCCGACTGATCCGGCCCAGGACACGCAGCTCAACGCGGCGCTCGACCTGCTGCGCGGCAAGCCCAATGCAGCCCTGGTCAAGAAGGCGGAAACCGCTGAAAAGACCGAATCCGCCGCCAATGTCACGGAAAAGAAAGACACGCAGGCTAAGCCTTCCGACGAGAAGCCGGCCCGTTAAGGGCTGGCCGAGGCTTTTGACGCTGACGGGGCTAGGCGATGGCGGACGGGAACAAGAAGCGTAAGCTGCGGCCGGACGAGTTGCCGTATCGGCCGTGCGTCGGCGTTTTCCTGCTCAACACTGAGGGCCGGGTGTTCATCGGCTCGCGCCGCAAGGAAGATTACGACGAGGGCGCGCTCCCGGATTCTCACGCCTGGCAAATGCCGCAGGGCGGTGTCGACGAGGGCGAGGAACTGTTGGCGGCTGCCCGGCGCGAGCTGTTCGAGGAGACGAACGTTCGCTCCGTGGAGCTTCTGGCCGAAACGCCGGACTGGCTGACCTACGACCTGCCGGAGGAGCTGATCGGCATCGCGCTGAAGGGGAAGTTCCGAGGGCAGAAGCAGAAATGGTTCGCCCTGCGCTTCACTGGCGACGAGGCCGAGATCGACGTGCTGAAACCGGGCAACGGCGCGTTCAAGCCCGAGTTCGACAGCTGGCGTTGGGAAGTGGCCGAGCGCCTGCCGGATTTGATCGTGCCGTTCAAGCGGCCGGTCTACGAGCAGGTTGTGGCGCAGTTCGCATCCCTCACGCGCGGCGACTGAACCGGCTTTTCGCGGCAGGCAAGCACATACCTTTCAGGCAAGGCGGCACTCGCTTTGCCTGAAAGCGCTTTATGCTCCGCACCGGGCCCGGGCGCCGACTTCGTCGCCATCGTATAGCTTGATCTTGCCGTGCGCCCAGCGCCGCCGCAGCCTGCGGCGCACACGCATCCAGACGCCTTGAGCGAAATGATCGCCATGATACCAGGCTTCCCGCTGGCGTAGGAAAGCATCGTGTTCTGCGTAGGGGCCGAATGCCGCCAGCATCAGATCGGCCATCGCTTCGATGCGGTGTGCGGGGATGAAGCATGGGCGGATTTGATGCAGCCAGACATGGAGCAGCAGGGCCATTCCCGGCGGCAATGCAACCGTGATCCAGATGGCTGTTTCCCATGTCATGCGACAAATCACTATGCAACGAATGGCCGATATCTACGTTTTGTAGATAATTATACCTCCAAATAGCCGATAGCAAGGGGCGTGCTGCTTAGGAACAAGTTGTTCCTATGGAGACTCTCGGAATCAGACTGAAGGAGCGGGCCGTGCGGCTCGGCATCTCGAACGCGGAGGCTGCTCGCCGCTGCGGTCTCGATGAGCGCCGCTACGGGCATTATGTCTCCGGAAGACGGGAACCGGATCTCGCAACGCTGGTGCGGATTGCGACGACGCTCGGCACCACGCCCAACTGGCTGCTCGGCGTGTCTGCGGACGACGGCTTGGTCACGCGCCGTTCCGGCCACACCGACCGGCTCACGTTTGCGGCGCAATCCCTGCCTGAAAAAGAACTGGGGCTTCTGGTGACGCTGGCCGAGGCGATGGCGCGCCATACGGATGATGCTGAAAAGGATGCGGATAGCTGAGGCTTCATGCTGCAGCTGACATTATTGTGCCCCGGTCGTTCATTGCGCCACATCGCAATGACGGGGACCAGTCATAAAAAAAGCGCCGTCTTGCGGCGGCGCTTTCTTCGATTGCGGTTGCGAGCTTGATTATGCAGCGCCGGCGCGCGGGCTGATGAGCTTGCGGTTGACCAGCACTTCGGCGATCTGCACGGCGTTGAGTGCCGCGCCCTTGCGCAGGTTGTCGGCCACGACCCAGAAGGACAGGCCGTTCTCCACCGTCGCGTCCTCGCGGATGCGCGACACGTAGGTGGCGTCCTCGCCAGCCGCCTCATGAGGCGTGACGTAGCCGCCGTTCTCGTGCTTGTCGATGACGATGATTCCGGGCGCCTGACGCAGGATCTCGCGCGCCTCGTCGGCGGTGATCGGCTTCTCGAACTCGACGTTGACGGCTTCCGAATGGGCGATGAACACTGGCACGCGCACGGCCGTGGCGGTCAGCTTGATGGCCGGGTCGAGAATCTTCTTGGTCTCGGCCGTCATCTTCCACTCTTCCTTCGTATAGCCATCCTCCATGAACACGTCGATGTGGGGGATGACGTTGAAGGCGATGCGCTTGGTGAACTTTTCGACCTTCACCTCGCCGGTCGTGAACACGGAGCGCGTCTGCGAGAACAGCTCGTCCATGGCGTCCTTGCCCGCGCCCGACACCGACTGGTAGGTGGCGACGACCACGCGCTTGATCGTGGCCGCGTCGTGCAGGGGCTTCAGCGCCACGACGAGCTGCGCCGTGGAGCAGTTCGGGTTGGCGATGATGTTGCGCTTCGCGAAGCCGGCGACCGCGTCGGCGTTCACTTCCGGCACGACCAGCGGCACGTCGGCGTCGTAGCGCCATGCGGAGGAGTTGTCGATGACGACAGCGCCTTGCGCGCCGATCTTCGGCGCCCACTCGCGCGCCACGTCGCCGCCCGCCGACATCAGCACGATGTCGGTGTCGGAGAAGTCATAGGTGGCGAGATCCCTGGTCTTCAACGTCTTGTCGCCGAAGGAAACCTCCTGCCCGAGGCTGCGGCGCGACGCCAGCGGCACCACCTCGCTCACGGGGAAGGCGCGCTCCGCCAGAATGTCGAGAATTTCACGGCCCACATTACCGGTGGCGCCCACCACGGCGATCTTGAAGCCCATTTCGCGGTATCTCCTGTTCGGTCTCTCCCGGCTCCCGATGCTCCCGCGTTATCGGGGCATCATCCCTCTCTCGTGCCAGGGGGAGAGAGGTCCGGGAACGAGCGCAGGGGTCAGCGTGTCGTCGACGTAATAATCGTCGCGACCATGAGGATGGTTTTCGCTTTTTTATGAATGCTGCGAGCCATCGCCTGTAATCCGCCTGCCTGCGGGACTGAACGTGCCGTCCGGAGGAGATTTCATGCCTCCTCTCCGGCAAAATATCTGCTACAGCGTGGCGAAGATTTGTCAAGCCGATTCTGCCGTTGCACAGGCAATGCCGGTCTCGACAACAATATTCACAAGCTGCGACAAGCGCGTGCGGTTCAGTTAACTTTTTTGGCGTAACGTCAGGCCTCGGTGCGCATGGTGGGCGAGGGCGGTTCGCCTGATTTCCGGAGTTCGTCATGCGCGGGATTTTTGTCGCGAATCTGAAAGGGCTTGCGAGACCGTGAGTGCGGATCAGCAGCGTTGGCGGCTCTACGGCCTGGGGGGCGCGCAGGCGGGGCGCTGTCTCGTCGGCCTTGCCGGCCAGGCCTTCAGCGCGCTCGCGTCGCTGCGCCGGCGCTCGCCCGAGCGCGTGATCATCGCGCCGCAGGATCTGCGCACCGCCGATCCCACCGAGGCGTCCGACATCTATTCCGGGCATTTTTCCCTCGCGGGCCAGAGCGTCAACTGCCGCGGCCGCTCGCCGTTCGATGTCGCGCCCCCGTCCGAAGCCTGGGCCGTGGCGCTGGCGGGCTTCAACTGGCTGCGGCATCTGGGCGCCGCCGATTCCGCGCTCGCGCGCGCCAACGCACGCGCCCTTGTCGACGATTTCCTGATCGCAAAGCTCGACCGGCGAGGCGTGGCCGTGCGGCCCGATGTCGTGGCTCGCCGGCTGCTCGCCTTCCTCAGCCAGTCGCCGCTGGTGCTCGAGGGGGCCGATCACGCGTTTTATCGCCGGTTCATGCGCGCGCTGGCGCGGGCCGTGCGGCAGCTTTCGGGCCACGTCGCCGGGGATTTGCGGGGCGAGAACCGGCTGCTCGGGCTGATCGCGCTCGCCATGGCGGGCCTGTGCCTCGACAATCTCGGGCGCCTGCAACGCACCGTCACGCGCCAGCTCGGCGAGGAACTGGCGCGCCAGGTGCTGCCGGACGGCGGCCATGTCAGTCGCAATCCGCAAGTGGTGGTGACGCTGCTGACGGAGCTGCTGCCGCTGCGTCAGGTCTATGCTGCGCGCGGCGTGTCGCCGCCGCCGCAACTGCTGGGCGCCATCGACCGCATGATGCCGATGCTGCGCATGTTTCGCCATGGCGAGGGATCATTGGCGCTGTTCAACGGCATGGGCAGCACGCAGGTCGACCTGATCGCCACGCTGCTCGCCTACGACGACACGCGCTCGCGCGCCATCCGGCACGCGCCGCATTCCGGCTACGAGCGACTGGCGGCGGGCGAGCTGCTGCTCATCGCGGATGTCGGCGCGCCTCCGCCGCCCGAATACGCGGAGCGCGCGCACGCGGGCTGCCTGTCGTTTGAGTTCAGCGCCGGCCAGTCCCGGCTCGTTGTCAACTGCGGCACGCCGCGCCGCGGCAGCGCCATTCCCACGCTCGCCGCGCGTTCCACCGCCGCCCACAGCACGGTGACCATCGGCGACGTCTCTTCGTGCCTGTTCGCGGGCGCGGGGGGCGGCACATCGCTGCTGGCGCGCTTCGACCGCTGGCTGGGACGCTGGATCGGCACTCCCGTGATCGGCGGCATCGAGAACGTCGAGGTCACGCGCGGCTCCTCCGATTCGGCCGTGCAGACGGTGGGCGGCGCGCACGACGGTTACCGCCGGCGGTTCGGCCTCATCCACCAGCGCCGTCTGCGGCTCGACGGCGAGGCCGAGGTGCTCGACGGCGAGGACGCTTTCATCGCCGTCGACGCGACGCCCGACGCGCTGTCGGCGGTGGTGCGGTTCCACCTGCATCCTTCTGTGCGCACCGGTCGGGCCAGCGATGGATACGGCGTGCTGCTGCTCTCGCCCGACGGGCAGGGGTGGTCGTTCGAGGCCGAGCAGGGCGAGGTTTCCATCGAGGAAAGCGTGTTTCTCTCCGCTCCCGGCGGCGCGTTGCGCGGCGAGCAGATCGTCGTGCGCCTCGATCCGGCCGAGGTACGCCTGCTGCGCTGGCGCTTCGCCCGCATCGGCCGGTCGGATGATCTTGCCGCCCGCGGCTGACATGCGGCATCCGGCATTTCCATTTTTTTGCCGTTTTTTCGTTTCCGCGAGACGTCGAAATGTTTTAGACACGCGTTGAAGCGGATGAGCCACGGCGCGCGCCGGCAGTGTCCGCATGATGTTACGGAA
The DNA here is from genome assembly GCA_937863995.1 of uncultured Chelatococcus sp. GTDB lineage: Bacteria > Pseudomonadota > Alphaproteobacteria > Rhizobiales > Beijerinckiaceae > Pseudochelatococcus. The sequence goes on along the minus strand of CALMIK010000046.1, from coordinate 7,631 downwards.
ACCGGAACCGGCCATGTCGCGTGATGCCAACTCGAACGATCTGACTTCGTCCTCGTCCAACTCCCCTTCTTCCACACCGTCGATCATCCTGCCGGCCGGCGACCGCAAACCGATGGCGCGGGCGCTGCTGTCGGTGTCGGACAAGTCCGGCCTGATCGGCTTTGCGTCGGCGCTCGCGCGGCGCGGCATCGAGATCGTTTCGACCGGCGGCACCCACAAGGCGCTCGTCGAGGCGGGGCTTGCGGCAAAGGACGTTTCCGAGATCACCCAGTTTCCCGAGATGATGGACGGGCGCGTGAAGACGCTTCACCCCGCCGTGCACGGCGGCGTGCTGGCGGTGCGCGCCAATCCCGAGCATCAGGCGGCGATGCTGGCGCACGGCATTGCTCCCATCGATCTCGTGGTGGTGAACCTCTATCCTTTCGAGGCGACGGTGGCGCGCGGTGGTTCGTTCGACGACTGCATCGAGAACATCGACATCGGCGGCCCGGCGATGATCCGCGCCGCTGCCAAGAATCACGCTGACGTGACCGTTGTCGTCGATCCCGAGGATTACGCAGCGGTTGTGGCGGAACTCGACGCGCACGACGGCGGCACCACGCTGTCGCTGCGCAAGCGTTTGGCGCAGAAGGCTTATGCACGCACCGCCGCCTACGATGCCGCGGTGTCGAACTGGTTCGCGACGGCGGTGGATATCGAGACGCCAGCCTTCCGCGCCGTGGGCGGCAAGCGCGGGCTCGACCTGCGCTATGGCGAAAATCCGCACCAGACGGCGGCGTTCTACGCCACGGCGGAAGTCCGGCCCGGGGTGGCGACGGCGCGTCAGGTTCAGGGCAAGCAGCTTTCCTACAACAACATCAACGACACCGACGCCGCCTTCGAGGCTGTGGCCGAGTTCGATCCCGCGCGCACGCCGGCCGTGGTGATCGTCAAGCACGCCAACCCCTGCGGCGTCGCCGAGGGCGCCACGCTCCTCGAAGCGTATGAGAAGGCGCTGCGCTGCGATCCCGTCTCCGCCTTTGGCGGCATCGTCGCGCTCAACCAGAAGCTCGACGCGGACGCGGCGCGCGCGATCGTGGGCATCTTCACCGAGGTGATCATCGCTCCCGACGCAAGCGAGGAAGCCATCGCCCTCGTGGCGGAAAAAAAGAACCTGCGGCTGCTGCTCACCGGCGGCCTGCCCGACCCGCGCGCCGCCGGGCAGACGCTGCGCACGGTCGCCGGCGGATTTTTGGCGCAGGGGCGCGACAATGCCGTCGTCGAAGACATGGACCTGCGCGTCGTCACCCGCCGCGCGCCGACCGAGGCGGAACTCGCGGACCTGCATTTCGCGTTCCGTGTCGCCAAGCACGTCAAGTCGAACGCCATCGTCTATGCGCGTGACGGCGCGACGGTCGGCATCGGCGCGGGGCAGATGAGCCGGGTCGATTCCTCGCGCATCGCCGCCTGGAAGGCGCAGGAGGCGGCGACCGCCGCCGGCAGCGCGGAGAGTTTCGCCAAGGGCGCCGTGGTGGCTTCCGACGCGTTCTTCCCCTTCGCCGACGGTTTGCTGGCGGCGGCGGCGGCGGGCGCCACGGCGGTCATTCAGCCGGGCGGCTCCATCCGCGACGACGAAGTCATCCGTGCCGCCGATGAGAAGGGTCTGGCGATGGTCTTCACAGGATACCGCCATTTCCGCCATTGAAACGACATGGCCGCAGGGCTATCTTCAGCTAGGCTTGAACAATCGGGGATTATGAAGATGACCATCGCTGTCGGGGATCGTTTGCCGCAGACCACGTTCCGTGTCCTCACGGATGAGGGGCCGACTCCGCGCACCACGGACGACATCTTCAAGGGCCGCCGCGTGCTGCTCGTCGGCGTGCCCGGCGCGTTCACGCCCGCCTGCCACCGCAACCATGCGCCCGGCTTCGTCGCTAATGTCGATGCCTTCAAGGCCAAGGGCATCGATGCCGTCGCCATCACCAGCGTCAACGACGTGTTCGTGCTCGGCGCATGGGCTAAGGCGCTCGGCGCCGAAGGCAAGGTTGAATTCCTGTCCGACGGCAACGCTGAATTCGCCCGTGCCACCGGCCTGCTGTTCGATGGTTCGGGCTTCGGCCTCGGCCCGCGCTCGCAGCGCTATGCGCTGGTGGCGAACGACGGCGTCGTCGAGTTGCTGTCCGTCGAGGAAGCAGCCGGGCAGGTGCAGGTTTCCAGCGCCGAGAGCATTCTCGAAAATCTCTGAGGCGCTTGACGTTCAGGTCGATCCGTCGAATTGAACGCAAGTCGCGGTGAATTATAGAATTTAGAGCGCCGGCCTTCCGATGCCATCGGGAAAGTCCGGCGCTTTTATCGTTTCTGCCGCACCTTCATCGCACCTTCAGCGGCGCGAAGCTGTGGCGGTGGAACGGGCAGGGGCCGGATTCGGCGAGCGCCGCCTTGTGGGCGGGCGTCGGATAGCCGACGTGGCTGGCGAAGCCGTATGCCGGATAGTCGCGCCCCAGCCGGCGCATGATCCGGTCGCGGGTGACCTTGGCGACGATGGAGGCGGCGGCGATCGAGGCGATGTGCGCGTCGCCCTTCACGATGGTTTCCACGGGGCAGGGCAGCGGCGGCGGGTCGTTGCCGTCGACGAGCGCCCGCATGGTGTGGAAGGGCATGCCGGCGGGCAGCGGCAGCGCGTTGAAAGCGCGGACCATGGCGGCAAGCGTCGCCTGCCTGATGTTGATGCGGTCGATTTCCTCCGCCGGCACGCTGGCGATGCCAACATGGGCGCTGAGCAGGATGGCTTCGAACAGCTCGTTGCGACGGCGCTCCGTCAGCGCTTTCGAATCGCCGAGCCCCGCCGGAACCGCGCGCGGATCGAGCACCACCGCCGCCGCGACGACGGGACCGGCGATGGGGCCGCGCCCGACCTCGTCGATGCCGGCGATCCACGCGCAGCCTTCACGCGCCAGCGCCAGCTCGCGCTCGAACGTGGCCGTGACCTTCACTGGCTGGCCCAGATGATGCGCGCCATCCAGGCGATGTCGTGCTCGGCCAGCACCCTGTCCTCGTGCTCGGGGTTGAGCGAACGCAGCTCGACCGTGCGGGCGGTGCGCCGTTTCAGCTCCTTGGCGAGCACCTCGCCCTGGGCGGTGCGCACCACCACCCGGTCGCCTCGGCGCAGGGTAGCGGTGGGTGAGACGATGATGATGTCGCCGTCGCGATAGATCGGCTGCATCGAATCGCCGGTGATTTCGAGCGCGAACACTTTTTCCTCGCCCATGTCGGGAAAGGCGACCTCGTCCCAGCTCCCGCCCACGGGAAAGCCGCCGTCGTCGAAGAACCCGCCCTTGCCGGCCTGGGCGAAGCCGATCAATGGCAGGTTGCGCGCGGACTTGTACTTGCCGTGGCGGGCGACCAGCGTCATGAAATCGTCGAGGGAGGTGTCGGTCGCGTCCAGCACCTTGGCGATGGATTCCGTCGAGGGCCAGCGCGGGCGTCCGTCCGGCGCCATGCGCTTCGAGCGGTTGAAGGTCGTGGGATCGAGCCCTGCCTTGCGGGCAAGCCCCGAGGGCGACAGCCCGCTGCGCGCCGCGAAGGCGTCGAGAGCGGACCATATCTGGTCATGAGACAGCATCATGTACGCCTCGCTCCATATACGTTTCGCTCTTGGCGGGGTCGCCGCCGCGTCCTGCTGTTTTTGACAGGTGCCGGTTTCTTTCAGGCGCCGGTCTTGCCGGTGCTCCTGCCGGACCGCTCCCAAACGGAATGTCTGCGATTTCCGAAAGCCGCGCCGGGCGGATTCGGGTGAAAAGACATCGAAAAAAGATGTCCCGTTTCGCACTGGCACTCTAGGATATTTTTCTTAACACAGGATATATTTCATTTGGCAGACGCGCGCAACGCATTCCCTGCAAGGAAACTGCATCGGCGCGGCGCGATATTTCATGTCGGGCGGCTAGTTTTTGTCTCAAGCCCGGATCATACACAGAAGAGATTTTATCGAAGTGGTTTTCGGAAAATGGTTTTCCGGAAACGAGATTCCGGAACGCCGCGCCGGGCGGGGCGTTTCCCGGATGGGTGATTTTTTTGAGGGAGACTGAGAGATGCGGGGTTTGGAGAAGCTGGTGCGGCCCATCCTGTTCGCGCTCGATGCGGAAACGGCGCATCGGCTGACCATCCGCGCGCTCGCGGCGGCGCGGCTGCCGGTTTCGGCGCCCGACGACGCGGCGCTGAACGTCGAGGCGTTCGGGCTGCGATTCCCCAATCCGGTCGGCCTCGCCGCCGGCTTCGACAAAAACGCCGAAGTGCCCGACGCCATCCTCACAGCCGGCTTCGGCTTTGCCGAGGTGGGCACTGTGACGCCGCGCCCGCAGACGGGCAATCCGCGCCCGCGCATTTTCCGGCTGGTGCGCGACGAGGCGGTCATCAATCGTCTCGGCTTCAACAACGAGGGGCATGCGGCGGCCCTGCGGCGCCTCGAACAGCGGGCGGGGCGTCCCGGCATCGTCGGCGTCAACATCGGCGCCAACAAGGATTCCACCGACCGGGCCGCCGATTACGTGGCCGGCATCCGGGCATTCGCCGGGGTGGCGGGGTATTTCACGCTCAACGTGTCGTCGCCCAACACGCCGGGCCTGCGTGACCTGCAACACGAGGCGGCGCTCGACGACCTGATTGCCCGCTCCATCGAGGCCCGCGACGAGGCGGCGCGCGACCATCCGCGCCGGCCGCTGCTGCTCAAGATCGCGCCCGACATCACCGAGGGCGAGCTCGACGCCATCGTGGCCGTGGCGCGCCGGCGCGCCATCGACGGGCTCATCGTCTCGAACACCACCATCAGCCGCCCGCGCCTTGTCGACGTGCGCCATGTCGGCGAGGCTGGCGGGCTTTCGGGCCGGCCGCTGTTTCCGCTGGCGACGCGGGTGCTGGCGCAGGCCTACCTGCGGGTCGAGGGGGCTTTTCCGATCGTGGGCGTCGGCGGCATTGATTCGGCCGAGGCGGCGTGGACCAAGATCCGCGCCGGCGCGACGCTGGTGCAGCTCTATTCGGCGCTGGTCTACAAGGGGCCGGGGCTGGTGAAGGAGATCAAGGCCGGGCTCGCCGAGCGGCTGGCGCGCGAGGGTTGCGCGCTGGCGCAGGCGGTCGGCCGGGACGCCGCGGCCATCGCCGCGGCGCCCGTCGCCTGAGTCCCTATCCTAGAGCATCGTGCAGAAAAGTGGATACCACTTTTCGTCGACAAAGATGCGTTAAATCAAAAAGATAGAGCGTCGGACGTTCTCATTCCATCAGAACGTCCGACGCTCTAGGCCAGCGAGCGCCCGACGATATCCGACACGTCGGGCGACAGCGGAGCCGTGGCGGCGATGCGCTTGAGCGCTGCTTCCGCGTGTGCGCGGCGTCCCGGCTCCAGCGTCTTCCAGGTGCGGAAGGCGGTGGCGAGGCGCGAGGCGAGCTGCGGGTTGGCCTTGTCGAGGCCGATGATGATGTCCGCGAGGAAGGCGAAGCCCTCGCCGTCCGCGCGCGCGAACTGGGTGGCGTTGGCCATGGCGAAGCTGCCGACGAGCGCCCGCGTGCGGTTGGGGTTCGACAGCGAAAAGGCCGGATGCGCGAGCAGGCCCTTGACGCGCGCGAGCGTCGCCGCTTCCGGGATGGCGGCCTGCAGCGAGAACCATTTGTCCAGCACCAGCGGGTCGTCCGCATAGCGGGCGGCGAAGTCGGCGAAAGCCGCCTCCCGCGCGTCGCCCGGCACATGCGACAGCGTGGCGAGCGCGCCGATGCGGTCCGTCATGTTGTTGGCGGCCTCGAATTGCGCCCGCGCCAGCTTTTCGCCGCGCGCCGGATCGCCCGCCGTCAGCAGGTCTAGCGCGGCGTTGCGCAGTGCCCGGCGCCCCGCCTGCGCGGCATCGGGGCTGTAGGGCGCGTCGCTCGCCAGCGCGCTGTGAAGGGCGGCGAGCTTGTCTCCCAGCGCTTGGCCCAGCGCGTGCCGGATGGCCTTGCGGGCCGCGTGCACGGCGTCGGGGTCGATGTCGCTGCCGATCTCGCGCGCGATGTCCGCCTCACCCGGCAGCGCCAGCACCTGCGCGGCGAAAGCGGGGTCCTGTTGCGCGCGCGTATCGAGGAAGGTGGCGAGCGCCTTGACGAGGCTTTCCGGCGCTTGCGGCGCGCGGCCTTCGCGCACGTCCGCGACCGCGCGCAGGATGATGCGGGTCGCGACCGTCTGCGCGGACTGCCATTGGTTGAAGGCGTCGCTGTCATGGGCGAAGAGCAGCAGCAGGTCCTCGTCCGACAGGTCGAGATCGAGCACGACGGGCGCCGAGAAACCGCGCAGCAGCGAGGGCGTAGGACGCCGCGCGACCCCGGTGAAGGTCACTGTCTTCTCCGCGCCGTCGAGCACCAGCACTCCGTCACGCACTGCACCGTCGGCGGTGGCGAGCGCGATCTCGCGTCCGTCGTCGCCGATGAGGCCGAGCGCGACCGGGATCACCATGGGCTGCTTGTCGGGCTGGCCGGGCGTCGGCGCCGTCGCCTGCGACAGCGTCAGCCGGTATGTCTGCGCCTGCGCGTCATAGGCGCCGCGTGCGCTGACGCGCGGCGTGCCGGCCTGCTCGTACCATTGCGAGAAGGCGGAAAGATCCTGCCCGCTCGCCTCCGCGAAGCAGGCGATGAATTCCTCGATGGTGGCGGCCGTGCCGTCGTGGCGGTCGAAATAGAGATCGATGCCGCGGCGGGAGGTTTTTCACCTCGGGACTCAGGAATTCATAGAGCAGCCGGGAGGTATTCCCGGCGAGTTAAGATCTTGGTCGATGGGATATCGCCAGGATCAGCGGGGGCGTGGGAAAGGACGCCGCCGCGGGATAACCTGGCCGTTGTGATAAGTAGAATGGAAGTGTGCGTTCATCTCGGCGACCTCCTTTCCGGTCCTCCGTGCGGACCGCGCTGTACGGCTGGATGGGGCTGGGCATCGGGTGGCTGACTGCCGCCGAGCCCAATCGACGGCCTAATCGTACAAAAATTGTCAGGTTTTGTCAATCACTGCTTTGCCCGGAATTCAACCCATCCACCACCCGGCTCTGGCCAGGGATCGGTTTATAATCCTGGGTATGCTCACCCGCTTCCGCCGCCTGCGCCTCGCGGCTCTGCTTGCCCTGCTGCTGGCCTCCTGCGCGCCTCAACCCGTGCCGCCGGTGCAGGTCCAGCCTGCCGCGACGAGCACAGCGAGCGCGACGCCCCCGCGCGCCACCTTCACGCCGCCCCCCACCCTCACCCCCCAAACCAGCCCCACCGCCAGCCCACAGCCCACCCAGGCCGGCCCTCTGCGCTTCGGCGAGCCCGCCGGCTGCCTGAGCGCCGCCCAGCAGGCCGGGCGCACCTCCGAGGAGATGCTCACTTACGCCGACCACCTGCTCGGCCTGGAAACCCCGCTGGCGCGCCGGAAACTGACCCACGCCTGGAACGCCGCCCTGCGCACTTACCTGGTGACCGGCGGAGACATCTACGCCTTCTCCACCGCCAGCGTGCAGAACCGCTACACCATCCAGGAGATGCTCAACGCGCTGCACGTGGCCGGCTTCGCCGCCTGGCTGCGTCTGGACCAGCTCAACGGCGAGCACATCCTGGCCGTGCGGCTACACCCTGGCATCCTGGACAGCGACTGGGACGAA
>CALMIK010000045.1 GCA_937863995.1 uncultured Chelatococcus sp. | reverse complement strand
GGTCTTTTGGTCCCCTGCTGCGTTGCCAATCCTCGCCGATGCAACCAGCATCGACTGCGTTTGGCGTCTTGCAGGATAACCAAAATCCCCAGGCCATCCTCAACCCGGAGGTTTTGTTAGGCGCTCTTAAATGGAATTATTCAATCGACAAAAATTCGCTCAAAATCAAAATGTTAAATCGTATGCTTGTTTCAACGAAACCGGAATACGATCTAAAGCATTTCGACGTTTCGTTGAAACGCAAAAATGCTTTAAATTTCTGAGTTAACGCGTTTTCTTCACGCAAAGCGGTATCCACTTTGCTTGAAAACGCTTTAGGGCGGGGCGCAAACGTAGAAGCCGGATGCGGTGTCGCATCCGGCTTCTTTTTATCTTCCGCGATTTCGAGCGATTTCTTGTCGATCCATCGTTTCCGGTGGATCGGAAGCCGCTCTGCCGGCCGGTGGCGTCAGCTGGCGAAGAAAGACTGCGTGCCGTGCGCCTCGATGGCGCCGGCAAGGCGGGCGAGGGCGTGGATGTAGGCTGCCGTGCGCCACGACACGCGCTTCTCCTGGGCGATGACCCAGATGGCGCGGCCTTCCCGCACCATGATGGTGCGCAGGCGCTCGTGCACCTCTTCCAGCGTCCAGGAGTAGCCCTGCCTGTTCTGCACCCACTCGAAGTAGGAGACGGTCACGCCGCCGGCGTTGGCCAGGATGTCGGGCAGCACGACCACGCCCTTCTCGGACAGGATCGCGTCCGCCTCGGGCGTCACGGGGCCGTTGGCGAGCTCGAGCACGACCTTCGCCTTGACGGTCGCGGCGTTGCCCTCGTGGATCATGCTCTCGAGCGCTGCCGGCACCAGCAGGTCGGCTTCGACCGCGATCAGTTCGTCCGGCGAGAGCGCCTGGTGGCCGCTCTTGCCCACCGTGGAGCTGACGGGCTTGCCTTCGGCCTTGGTCTTGAGCAGCAGCTCGACGTCGAGGCCCTCGGGTGCGTAGACCGCGCCGGTGGAATCCGATACCGCGACGATCACGTTGCCGTCCGCCGCCAGCAGCGAGGCGATGTACTGGCCGGCGTTGCCGAAGCCCTGGATGGCGACGCGCGTGCGCCCTTCAAGTCCGAGCTCGGCGGCGAGGTCGCGCACCAGATAGTAGCCGCCGCGCGCCGTTGCGTCGTTGCGTCCCACCGAACCGCCGAGCGCGATCGGCTTGCCGGTGATGACGCCGGGCGATGCCTGACCCACGATCTGGGAGTACTCGTCGGCCATCCAGCCCATGATCATCGAATTGGTGTAGACGTCCGGCGCGGGGATGTCGCGGTCCGGCCCCACGATGCGGGCGAAGGCCTGGATGTAGGAACGCGACAGGCGCTCGAGTTCGGCCTTCGACAGCGTGCGCGGATCGACGCACACGGCGCCCTTGCCGCCGCCGTAGGGCAGGTTCATCACGGCGCACTTGAACGTCATCCAGAACGCCAGCGTCTCCACCTCGTCCTCGTTGGAGTCGGGGTGGAAGCGGATGCCGCCCTTCGTCGGGCCGCGCGTGTCGTCGTAACGGCAGCGCCAGGCCAGGAACGATTTGCGCGAGCCGTCGTCCATCCGAATCATCAGGCGGACTTTTGTCGTTTCCCGCGGGTATTGCAGCTTCTCGATCACGTCAGGGTCAACCTGGAGGTGTTGCGCGGCTTCGTCGAGACGGACGAGGGCGAGATCAAGAAGGCTGTGGCGGGTCATCATGGCTCCTGAAGCTAGGCTCACGGCCACAAGCCGACCGAGCGCCTGTTTGGAATTTATGCAAAAGTCTGCCGCTTGGGCAGCCGCTGCCTAATGCAGGGGCATACTTCAAGGAAATAAAATGACCCGGCTGTCAAGCGAAAATTCATAAATGGTATGTTCGCCGACGCATCGGCGGCATTTCCCGCATCCCCGGCGGCGCAGAATCAGTTCGGAACCGCCATCAGCAAAAGGCCTGCGGGCGCGGAGCCCATGACCATGCGCCTGACGCGCAGGCGGCGGGCGGGGCCGCTTTCCCGTGGCAGGGAAAAGACGAAAGTGTCGTCGCTCGCGCCGATTTCCGCCGCATGGCGGCACAGCCACAGGGCGAGATCCGAGGGCAGCACGTCGCTGGCGGCGCCCCCGTTCAGCGCTTCTTCCGGCTTTTGAAACAGCGCCGCGAAGGCGTCGTTGGCGCGCATCAGCCGCATGTCCGGGCCGATCTGGCACAGCCCGATGTCGGCAAGGCCGAAAAGCGCATCGAGCCGCGCGGCCGCCGGGTTGCGGGCGGACGAGGACGGGGCGTCGTCGGTGGCGTCGTCACTGCCGGGCAGCGCGGGCCGGGCCGGGTCGGGCGCGGGCAGCCGGGCCGGCAGGTGGCGCTGGGCGAAGCATGCCGCGTCCGGCGGCGCCATCTCGATGCCGAGCAGCCACCCCTGCCCGTAGGTGCAGCCGAGGGACAGCAGGATGTCGCGCTGCGCCTGGCGCTCGATGCCCTCGACGACGACCTCGAGCCCCAGGCTCGACGCGAGGCCGATGATCGCCGCCATGATGGTGCGGGCGCTGGGGTCCGTCTCGATGGAGCGCACGAAGCTCCGGTCGATCTTGAGCGCATGGAAGGGAAAGCTGAGCAGGCGGTTGATGCCCGCGTAGCCGGTGCCGAAGTCGTCGAGCGCCAGCCTGACGCCGGCTTTTTTGAGCCGGCCGATGATCTCGTGGGCGTTGCGCGTGTCGTAGACGTCGCTGCTCTCGGTCATTTCCATCACCAGCCGGTGATGGGGGAAGCCGGTTCCCGCCACGGCGGAAAAGATCACGGACTCCAGATCGCGGCCGTTGAATTGCAGCGGCGAGATGTTGAAGCAGAGGAAGAAGTGCTCTCCCCAGCCCGCGGCCGCCGCGCAGGCGCTGGCGACGAGTTCGTGCGTCAAGGCATTGATATAGCCGTCTTCTTCAGCCCAGGGAATGAAGGTTTCGGGAGCGACCGGGCCGTGATCCGGGCTGTTCCAGCGCGCGAGAACCTCGAAGCCTGCCAGCGCGAGATTGTCCAGCCGCACGATCGGCTGGAACACCGGCCGGATTTCGCCCTGCCTCACCGCGTGAGGAAGTGCTTGCCGGCGCGGGTCGATAGCTGACAACATCAAATCTCCCACTTCGTCCCGACAGGGAGGTGGCCAGCGCGGGGCCGCCGAGGCCGCAGGCGGCGCCAACCGGATGATTTCGCGCGCCAATACCCTGATACCGTCAGTATGAACACGGCTATGACATCTGTCGATGGTGATTTAGCCGGAACATCCCGTTGCGGTCGCGCGGCAACGGGTTTTCCCCTGCGCGATGGACAGCGCCGAGGCAACGCTTTAGAATCATGCCAGATCAGGCGCGGCATAGGCCGCTGCCGGGACAGGAAATCTGGGGGGCGGTTCTTCCGCGATCACGTATGGACGAAGCGCGCCACCGGCTTTCGATGAGCATCCTGATGACGCCCGACATGGCGAACTTTTCCGGCAACGTTCACGGCGGTCATATCCTCAAGTATCTCGATCAGGTGGCGTTCGCCTGCGCCAGCCGTTATGCGGGCAGCTATGTCGTCACCCTGTCCGTCGACCAGGTGATGTTCCGCCAGCCCATCCATGTCGGCGAGTTGGTGACGTTCTATGCCTCGGTGAACTACACCGGCCACACCTCGATGGAAGTGGGCATCAAGGTCGTCACCGAGAACATGCGCGAGCAGCACGTGCGCCACACCAACAGCTGCTATTTCACCATGGTCGCCGTCGACAAGGACGGCAAGGCCGTGGCCGTGCCGCCGCTGCAACCCGGCACCAACGAGGAGCGCGAGCGATTCGAGGCCGCCATTCAGCGCCGCGCCCTGCGTCAGGAGATGGAGCAGCGTCACCGGCGCATCAAGGAAGCCGCCGGCCGGCCGGACGAGTAGCGCGCCCGCCGGCCACGCCCGAAAAGTTATCCTCAAGCTTCCGTCATGCAATACAGGCCATGCGCGGCCGCGCTGGTCTTGCGGTATCTTCGCGCCCGTTCGCGGACGCTTGCCCGCCCTTTCGTCGCGACGCGAAGCCGGCTATAGGAGGCGCCGTAAAACAATCCATAAGGGGAGAAAACGAATGTCCGCACTTTCAACGATCGGCTCGCGCGCGCTCATCGCCGGCGTTCTCGCGGCGGGGCTCACGGTGTCGGGGGCGGGGCTCGCCGGCGCCGGTTCGGTCAACGTCACCGTCACGGGTGCGCGCAACGACAACGGCGTGGTGCGCTGCGGCCTGTTCAATTCGCCGGTGGGCTGGCGCGAGCCCGGCAAGCAGTTCATGAAGGCGGAAGGCAAGGTCGCGGGCGGCAAGGGTACGTGCGCCTTTGCCAACGTGCCGGAAGGCACCTACGCGGTGGCGCTGTTCCATGCCGAGGAGGGCGAGCGGCAGGTCACGTTCAACGTGCTGGGCATGCCGAAGCAGGGCGTAGCGTTTTCCAACAACCTGTCCATCACCTTCGGCGCGCCGGGCTTCGAGAAGGCGTCGTTCAAGGTCGGCAAGGAACCCGTCAACATGAGCATCAAACTCATCTACTGATGGCCCGGATGCACGACGCGTGACGGAACAGGCCGCCGGAAATATTTCCGGCGGCCTTTTTGCATCGGGCTTTATCGCAGCATCGTGCCCGTTTCGCGCAGGCGGGAATGCCATGACAGCGCTTCCTCGATGACGTGCGGCGTCTGGCCGCCTCGCTGCAGCGCGCGGCCGAGATAGTCGTCGAGCGCGCCGCGGTAGCTCGCGTGGGCGCAGTTGTCGATGATGACGCGCGCCCGCTCGCGCGGCGCCAGCCCGCGCAGGTCCGCGAGACCCGCCTCGGTGACGATGATGTCCACGTCGTGCTCGGTGTGGTCGACGTGGCTCGCGAACGGCACGACGCTGGAGATGGCGCCGCCCTTGGCGATGGACTTCGTCACGAACACCGACAGGTAGGCGTTGCGGGCGAAGTCGCCCGATCCGCCGATGCCGTTCATCATGTGCGTGCCGCCGACATGGGTCGAGTTGATGTTGCCGTAGATGTCGACTTCCAGCGCCGTGTTGATGGCGATGAGGCCGAGGCGGCGGATGATCTCGGGATGGTTGCTGACCTCCTGCGGGCGCAGGATGAGCCGCGACTTGTACTCGGAAAGGCGCGGAAACACCGAGTGGTAGCGCTCCTGCGACAGGGTGATGGACGAGCCGGAGGCAAAGGTGAGCTTGCCCGCGTCGAAAAGATCGAACGTGCTGTCCTGAAGCACCTCGGAATACATGGTGAGATCGTGGAACGGCGTGTCGATGAAGCCATGCAGGACCGCGTTGGCGATCGAGCCGATGCCCGCCTGCAACGGCTGCAGGCGGTTGGTGAGGCGGCCGCGCTTCACCTCGTGCTGCAGGAAGTCCGAGAGATGGCCGGCGATGGCGCGCGTCTCGTCGTCGGGCGGCGTCACGGTGGAGGAACTGTCGAGCTTCGTCGTCACCACGATGGCGACGATTTTTTCGGGCGGAATGTCGATGTAGGGTATGCCGACACGGCTTTCCACGTTGACGACCGGGATCGGCTCGCGGTGCGGGCGGCGCTTGGGGATGTAGATATCGTGGATGCCTTCGAGCAAATCGGACTGCTCGAGGTTGATCTCCACGATGACCTTGTCGGCGAGGATGGCGAAGGAGGCCGAATTGCCGACGGACGTGGTGGGCACGATGCCGCCGTGCTCGGTGATCGCCACCGCTTCCACCACCGCCACGTCGACGGGGCCGATCTGGTTGGTGCGCAGCAGCTCGACCGTTTCCGACAGGTGCTGGTCGATGAACATCACCTCGCCGGCGTTGATGAGCTTGCGCAGCGCGGGGTCCGACTGGAAGGGCAGGCGGCGCGCCAGCACGTGGGCCTCGGCTAGCGTCTTGTCGAGATCGTTGCCGAGCGAGGCGCCGGTGATGAGCGTGATCTTCAGCGGCTCTTCCTTCGCCCGGGCGGCGAGCGCCAGCGGCACTGCCTTTGCCTCGCCGGCGCGGGTGAAGCCGCTCATGCCCACGACCATGCCGTCGCGGATGTGGCGTGACGCCTCCAGCGCCGTCGTGACTTTGGATTGCAGACCGGGATGTCGGATTCTCTGGCGATGCATAAGCGTGTCCTCGATGGCGCCCATGGTTGGGGCCCGCGCAGGGACATCCCCGCGGGCCCTTCCACCGGGCAGATGCATGTTGACCGGAAACGGCCGGGTCCCGAACGGGCTGGCATGATGCGGCCAGGCGCTCCGGCGGGCGGTTGGCGTATTCCTTCCTTTTCCAGGTCACCGCTGGCTAACATCGACGGTTGCGGCAATTTCGGAAACTTAGCAATTGGTTGTATGAAAATCAGTTTCATATCAAACGGTTACGCTTGATACTTCCATCCCGCGCCGCCCATTTCGACCGTGCGGGAGAGGCGCGCGCCGGTGCGGCAATCTTGTCAGCGCCGCCCGGACCGTGATACTCGGAGACGAGAGCGCGCAGGCGGTCCCGAAGCGTGTCCGGTCCAGCCGGATCGGGCGGGGCCGCGGGTTTCATGGTGGGAGGTTTTCATGGCTGGTAACAACACGCACGGTCCCAATGTCGGCACGGAAGTTCCGGGCGGTCTTTTCGTCGGCGGCGTCCTCATCGCCTTCGTGCTGATCGCGCTGGTCGCCTACACCAACCTCGGTTGATTCGCGCGTTTCAGGTCCTAAAGCATTTCGACGTTTCGTTGAAACGCAAAAATGCTTTAACTTTCTGATTTAACGCGTTTTCTTCACGCAAAGCGGTATCCGCTTTGCTTGAAAACGCTTTAGGCCGGACGCATTCGACATCGTGGCGCGCTCCTGCGCGCGTTGCGGGCTATTGCCTGAATGACTGACGCCGCCGAAATAAGCCGGGGCACGCGCTGTTGGGCAAGCGCATGCCGGGCGGCTGTCAGCGCCCTGAAAACAGCATCATAAAAATTGAAAACGTTCGCCCGAGGCCGCGATGGCGGCGTCGGGTCAGGCGCTGCGCGGGGGCAGGATGGTTCCGGCGGCATCCGGACGGGCGCGGCCCGATTCCTGCGGCGGCCCGAGGCGGCCGGCGAGCCCGGCGACGAACCCCTTCACCAGCGAACGCGGACGCGCGGTCCTGCCGTGGTCGGCGAGCCAGTAGGCGACGGTCTGCGCCGCGAGGTAGAGGCACACGCGCACCTTCCACTGGCGCGGCACGTGGCCGACGCGCAACAGCGCCGCCTGATTGCGGGCATAGGTACCAAGCCGCAGCGGCGTCTGCATCGGCAGTTCCCAGCCGAGCAGCGGCACGGAAACCTGGCCGCCGCCGAGCCGGTGCGGCATGAGAAGGTCGTTCGCCGTCCAGCAGGAATAGCCCGCCGACCAGGCCCGGAAACACCACTCGATATCGACGGCATCGATGAAGAAGTCGCTGCGGAACGCGCCGATGTGCCGGAAGGCCGCCACGTCGATGAGGCTGCCGGAGGAGATGGCGAACCACACCGCGCGCGTGTCCGCCACCGAGCGGCCCGAGGAATGCCCGAAGATCGTCGGCGGCTTGTGCATCGGCGTGGCCGCCACGGGCGTGGGGCCGACGAGCGCCGGGCGCTCGCCCATGCGCACGAGCGTGTCCATGCGCGCCACGAGCGCCTTCACCATGCCGGCGGGCGGGCTCGAATCCTGATCGAACAGCACCACGCGCCCGACCTTGCGGAACGCTTCCTCGCCCGAGTCGGCACGCGCCATGATGCGCTCGTAGGCGCCGCCGAGGCCGATGTTGTCACCCGGATCGTCGACATGCACGGGGGTATCGCCGGCGGCCTGGCGCAGCAGCGCCCGCTGACGCGTGGACATGGGCGAATTGGCGACCACCACCACCGCCGCCACTTCCGCAGCGACGGTGCTCACCAACTCCTGCAGGACAGGGAAGTCGGGATTGTAAGTGACGATGCCCGCGACAATCCGTTGCATGATCCGCTGCCGTTCAGTTGGCGACAAATAACGATACAGCCATATACGAGTTAAAGTACCGTCAAAAGGGACAGTATCGGTGGAAGTCGATTTTATCAATGAGTGTAACTCACGAAATGACTCGACGGCATTAAATGCAATATTTTTGATTTCTAGTATTTATTGTCGCCATTTGCGCATATTTGTCGCGTTTTGCGCCGAAAACGTCCCATAGCTGCGTCATGGTGGCGCCTCGCCCCTGCCGAATGGCGCCTCCGGCCGCGCATGCGGCGGCGGGAGAGGACGTTGACCTGATGTGCCGTCTTCGCTAATGACTCGACGCGCCCGCGCTTTTTCTCAAAGCGCAGGCTCCGGCGCAGGCCTGACCGGACGCGGCCGCCTGTCCATCGACGGTTCTGTCCTGCGGAGGGCGCCCGGGTTTCCCGGGCGTGCCCGCTTCGGGGCCTGCTCGCGTTCAACCTGTTGTTTGGGTAACTGTTCTCATGGCCATCTACCCCAGTTCCAGAGACTGGCGTCTCGCCAACACGGACTTTCTGCGCGGGTTGACGTCCTGGCAGGTGTGGACGCTGATGGGCGTCAGCGACATCCGGCAGCGCTACAAGCGCTCGCGCTTCGGCCAGTTCTGGATCACGCTGTCGATGGCCGTGTTCGTGG
Organism: uncultured Chelatococcus sp.; assembly: GCA_937863995.1. Taxonomy (GTDB): domain Bacteria; phylum Pseudomonadota; class Alphaproteobacteria; order Rhizobiales; family Beijerinckiaceae; genus Pseudochelatococcus. The sequence continues at coordinate 136,335 of CALMIK010000045.1, read as the reverse complement.
CCGGTATCGGCCTCGTGTTCTCGATGCTGTTCAACCAGGCGGTATCCGAATACGTGCCGTATCTGGCGGTGAACTACATCATCTGGACATTCATGTCGGGCGTGGTGTCGGACAGCAGCACGGCTTTCGTGCAGGGAACGGTATTCCTGCGGCAGGAAAACCTGCCCAAGACCGTGTTCGTCATGCGCGTGCTGGTGCGCAACCTGATCGCGCTGGCGCACAACATCGTCATCGTGCCGCCGGTGTTCCTGCTGTTCGGCGTGAAGCCGACGTGGGCGATCTTCCTGATGATCCCGGGCTTCATGCTGATGGTCGTGGCGGCCTTTCTGGTCACGCTCGTCCTCGGCATCCTGTCCACGCGTTTTCGCGATCTGCCGCAGATCATCGCCAACCTGCTGCAACTGGCCTTCTTCATGACGCCGATCATGTGGCGGGTCGACCAGCTCGGCGGTCAGGGATGGTGGGTGACCCACCTCAACCCCTTCGCCATCTTCATGCGGATCGTTGCCGATCCGATTCGCGGCTATGTGCCCGACACATGGGATTACGTGTCCGCGCTGGTCGTCATCGCCGGCCTGACGGCAGTGACGTGGCCGCTGTTCGCGCGCTTCCGCGCCCGCATCGTCTACTGGCTGTAGAGGCGCGCGCCAGCAGCACCATCATGTGAAAGGCCAATCACTTGCCTTCGATCGAACTCGTCAACGCGACCGTCGACTTCCCCATCTACAACACACGCGGGCGCTCCATCCGCTCCACGCTGCTGCGGCGCGTCGGCGGGGCCGTGAGCACGGCGGACGACGGGGTGACGGTGATGGCGCTGCGCGACGTCACGCTGTCGCTGCAGAACGGCGACCGTCTCGCCGTCGTCGGCCACAACGGCGCCGGCAAGTCGACTCTGCTGCGGGTGTTCTCGGGCGCTTACGAGCCTTCCAGGGGCAGCGCGGAGATCGCCGGCAAGGTCGCGTCGCTTCTCGACATCACGATGGGCATGGACCCGGAGCTGACGGGGGCGGAGAACATCATCCTGCGCGGCGTCTTCCTCGGCATGACCATCGAGGAGGCGCGCCGCATGATCCCGGAAGTCGTGGAGTTCTCGGAGCTCGGCGACTACGTCAACCTGCCGATGCGCACCTATTCGAGCGGCATGACGCTCAGGCTCGCCTTCGCCATCTCGACGGCGCGCGCGCCGGACATCCTGCTGCTCGACGAGCTGATCAGCGTCGGCGACAACGCCTTCGCGGCCAAGGCGCGCGAACGCATCGAGACCATGATGAGCCGCGCGAGCATCCTCGTGCTTGCCTCGCACGATCCCAAGACGCTGCGCAAATACTGCAACCGCGCCATCCTGCTGTCGGAGGGGCGCGTCGTCACGGCCGGCGCCGTGGACGAGGTGCTGCGGGCATACGGCATCACCGACGAGGACGGCGGGCTGTGACCCGCCGTCTTCCGCGCGCGCCGTCACTTGCGCGCGCCTGCCGTCACTTGACGGATTCGTCGTCCGCCCGGGCGTATATGTCTTCGAAACGAACGATGTCGTCCTCGCCCAGATAGGGCCCGGACTGCACCTCGATGAGGTTGAGCGGCAGCTTGCCGGGGTTTTCGAGCCGGTGGACGCAGCCGAGCGGCAGGAAGATCGATTCGTTCTCGCGCAGCAGAATCTGCTCCGAATCGCGCGTCACCAGCGCCGTGCCGTTGACCACCACCCAGTGCTCCGCCCGGTGAAAGTGCTTCTGCAGCGACAGCTTGGCGCCGGGGTTGACCGTGATGCGCTTGACCTGGAAGCGGTCGCCCATGTGGATCGACTGATAATACCCCCACGGGCGATGCATCTGCACGGTCTGGGTCGCGGCGGCGTGGCCGTCGCGGCGCAGGCGCTCAACGAGCTTCTTCACGTCCTGGTCGCGGTCCTTGCGCGTCACCAGCACCACGTCCGGGGTTGCGACGACGACGAGGTCCTCGACGCCGAGCGCCGCCACCAGCTGGCCCTCGCCGCGCAGGTAGCTGCCCTTCACGTCCTCCGCCACCACGTCGCCCACGAGCACGTTGCCGCCCGCGTCGCGGTCGCCGATGGCCCACAGCGCCGACCAGCTTCCGACATCCGTCCAGCCGCAATCGGTGGGGGTGACGACGGCGAGATCGGTCTTTTCCATCACCGCGTAGTCGACGGCGATCGACGGGCTTTGGGCGAAGGCAGCCTCGTCGAGCCGGATGAAGTCGAGGTCGTGGCGCGCGTTGGCGAGAGCGGCGTCGGCCGCCGCCAGCACGTCGGGCGCCAGCCGGCGCAGCTCCTTGAGGAAGGAGGCGACGGGCAGCAGGAAGATGGCGCTGTTCCACAGGTACTCGCCCGAATCGACATAGGCGCGCGCGGTTTCGAGATCGGGCTTCTCGACGAAGCGCCGCACCGGAAACACGCCCGGCACTTCGGTTTCCGCGCTGTCGCGCTGGATGTAGCCGTAGCCTGTGGAAGGCTCGGTGGGACGCACGCCGAAGAGCACGAACCGTCCCGATTCCGTGGCCGGCAGGCTCGCGCGGATGGCGCCGGTGAGCGCCGCCGGGTCCTGCACCACGTGGTCTGCCGCCAGCAGCAGGATGAGGCCGCTGGCGTCGCGCCTTTCCTCGATCAGCGCGGCGGTCGCGGCGGCGGCTGTGGTGTTGCGCCCCTCCGGTTCCAGCACGATGGTGGCGTCGGCGATGCCGAGCGCCCTCAGCTGCTCGGCGATGACGAAGCGGTGCTCCACGTTGGCGATGACGACCGGCGCGTTGAACAGCGTGCGGTCGGCGACGCGCAGCACCGTTTCCTGTAGCATGGAGCGCTCGCCCGCGAGCGGCAGCAGTTGCTTGGGAAATGCCTCGCGCGACAGCGGCCACAACCGCGTGCCGGTTCCGCCGGAAAGGATAACAGGTGTTATGCGCTTGTCGTTCTGGCTCATGTCTCGTCCGTTACCTGTCGTCGATCGTGAAGACTGTTTAGCATGGGACAGGGGCTTGCGGGCAAGCCGATAAGGCGGATAAACCGGCATGCATATTCTGCCAGCATGCGAAATCATGCTTTCCTGCAGCGGAAGCGTCGCGGTTGGCGAGTTGCGGCTTGCGTCGCGCGGGCTTTACCGGGATAACCGATGCGTGGCGGGTGGCGGCTTTCTGGAGGCGCGGAATGATCGGATGGCGCGTGACGAGGCGGGGGGCCGCCTTGACCGTGGCGGGGGCGCTGTTTTTCTGCGGGCTGATTGTGAGCGGGCAGGCTTTTGCCCAGCGCGCCGATGTCACCATCGGCGTGCGGCTGGAGCCTCCGCATCTCGACCCGACCGCCGGCGCTGCCGCCGCCATCGGCGAGATCACCTACGCCAACATCTTCGAGGGGCTGACGCGCATCGACCGCAACGGCGCGGTGGCGCCGGGCTTGGCCGAACGCTGGGACGTGTCGGATGACGGCCTGACCTATACTTTTCACGTGCGCGCCGGGGTGTCGTTCCACGACGGCAGCCCCTTCGACGCGGGCGACGCGCGGTTCTCGCTGGAGCGCGCCATCGCCGCCGACAGCGTCAACCCGCAGAAGGTGCTGCTCGAACCGATCGAGAAGGTGGAGGTTGTCGACGCGCACACCCTCAAGGTGACGCTGAAACGGCCCACGCCGCAGCTGCCGTTCGTGCTCGGCCTGCCGGCGCTTGCCATCGTCGGCGAGGAGACGGCGGAAAACAACCGCGCCAACCCCAACGGCACCGGCCCGTTCCGGTTCGCGCGCTGGATGAAGGGCGACCGCATCGACCTCGCGCGCAACGACCGCTACTGGGGCCACAAGCCGGCGCTGTCGCGCGCGACGTTCCGCGTCATTGACGATCCGACCGCCGCCTATGCCGCGCTGATGGCCGGCAACATCGATGCCTACACGAACTTTCCCGCGCCCGAAAGCCTGCCCCAGTTCGAGGCCGACCCGCGCTTCGACGTCGTTATCGGCCGCACGGAAGGCAAGACCGTGCTCGCCATCAACAACGCCAAAAAGCCGCTCGACGACATCCGCGTGCGCCGGGCCATCGCCCACGCCATCGACCGCAAAGCCATCATCGACGGCGCGCTCTACGGCCACGGCGAACCGATCGGCTCGCACTACGCGCCGCAGAATCCGGGCTATGTCGATCTCACGGGCCGCTACCCGCACGATCCCGAAGCGGCGCGCGCGCTGCTGAAGGAGGCGGGCGTGTCCGATCTGCGCCTGCGGCTCGTGCTGCCGCCGCCTTCCTACGCGCGCCGCGCCGGTGAGATCGTCGCCGGGCAATTGCGGGACGTGGGCATCGCCACCGACATCGTGCAGGTGGAATGGGCGCAGTGGCTCACCGAGGTTTTTCGCGACAAGCAATACGATCTGAGCATCGTGGCCCATGTCGAGCCGAACGACCTCGATATCTATGCCCGCGACGATTATTACTTCAATTATCACAACGCCGAATACCGCGCGCTCTACGCGGAGCTGTCGGCGGAGCAGGACGGGGAGAAGCGGCTAGCGCTGCTGCGCCGGCTGCAGGAAAAGCTTGCCGACGACGCCGTGAACGGCTTTCTGTTCCTGCTGCCCAAGATCGGCGTCTGGGACGCCAAACTGCACGGCCTGTGGGAGAACGCGCCCATTCCCGCCAACGACCTGACCGAAGTGCGGTGGGAATACTGATCGCATTCGCGCCCGCGCCGGAGCGCCGGCCGTGATCCGCGCCGTCGCGCTGGGGCTGGTGTCGTTGGTGGTGACGCTCATCGTAGCGTCGGTGCTGGTGTTCGCCGCCATGCAGGTACTGCCCGGCGATCCGGCGCAGGTGATGCTCGGCGTCAACGCGCAACCCGACACGCTGGCCGCCCTGCGGGCCGAGCTCGGCCTCGACCAGCCCGCCGTCGCCCGCTATCTGGCATGGATATCTGGATTCCTCGCCGGCGATCTCGGCATGAGCCACACCTACGGCGTGCCGGTCGCCGAGCTCGTGGGCGAGCGTCTCGCGGTCAGCCTGCCACTGGCGGTGCTGGCGCTGGCGCTCTCGGCCGCGGTCGGGCTGCCGCTCGGCATGTGGGCGGCCGCGCGGCGGGGCGGGTTCGTGGACCGCGCCGTGCTGTTCTTCACGCAGCTTGGCATCGCGGTGCCGAATTTTTGGCTCGCCATGCTGCTCGTGCTCGTCTTCGCCGTTACCTGGCGGTGGCTGCCGCCGGGCGGTTTTCCCGGCTGGGAGGCGGGCGCGGGCGCCGGCGTGCGGGCGCTGGTGCTGCCGGCGGTTGCGCTCGCCGTGCCGCAAGGCGCCATCCTGGCGCAGGTCATGCGCCAGTCGCTCATCGACACGCTGCATCAGGATTTCGTCCGCACCGCCCGCGCCAAGGGGCTGACGCGCGGCGAGGCGCTGCGCCGCCATGCTCTGCGCAACGCGATCATTCCGGTGCTGAGCGTCATGGGGTTGCAGTTTCCTTTCCTGCTCGCCGGGACGATCATCGTCGAGAACGTGTTTTTTCTGCCCGGTCTGGGGCGGTTGATTCTGCAGGCCGTCAACCAGCGCGATCTGATCGTGGTGCAGGGCGTGGTGATGTTGCTCGTCGCCAGCGTGGCGGCGGTCAACTTCGCCGTGAACATCGCCTATGCGCTGGTCGATCCGCGTCTGCGGAGGCCGGCATGAACGCGCGCCTCGCCGCCGGAGCGGCCATCGTGGGCGGCGTGTGTGCGCTGGCGCTGCTGGCGCTGTTGTGGACGCCGCACGATCCGCTGGCGCTCAATGTCGCGGGGCGGTTCGCGCCGCCGAGTCCGGCGCATTGGCTCGGCACCGATCAACTGGGGCGCGACGTGCTGTCGCTGATCATGCGCGGAGCGGCGGGGCCGGTGGGGGTGTCGCTGGCGGCGGTCTGCATCGGGTTGGCGGTGGGCGGCACGCTCGGCGTGCTGGCGGCGGGGCGCGGCGGCATCGGCGCGCATGCGGCGCTGCGCGCGAGTGATTTCCTTTTCGCGTTTCCCGCGCTCCTCGTCGCCATCCTGCTGCGCGAGACGCTGGGGCCGGGCGTGCTCAACGCCATGGTGGCGATCGGCATCTTCAACGTGCCGGTGTTCACGCGCGTCGCCTATGGCGCGTCCCTGCCGGTGTGGCGCAGCGGCTATGTGGCGGCGGCGCGGGTGGCGGGCAGGGGCGGGGCGTGGATCGGCGTCATGCACGTGTTGCCGAACATCGCCAACACGTTGATCGTGCAGGCCACGATCCAGCTTTCGCTCGGCGTGCTGGCGGAGGCGTCGCTGTCCTATATCGGGCTCGGCGTGCAGCCGCCGCAGCCGAGCTGGGGGCGGATGCTCTATGAGGCCCAGACGCTGCTTGCCATCGCGCCGCTGCTCGCCATCGCGCCGGGTCTCGCGATCGTCGTCACCGTGCTCGGCTTCAACCTGCTGGGGGAGGGGCTGCGTCAGGCGCTGGACCCGCGCCGCGCCACGCCGCCCGAGCCGGATGCGGAGACAGCGCCATGACGCTGCTCGCGGTTGACAACCTTGATGTCGACATTGATGGCCGGCCCATCCTGCGTGATGTCGGCTTGCGGCTCGCGCGCGGGGAGACGCTCGGCATCATCGGCCAGTCGGGTTCGGGCAAGTCGATGACGGCGCTTGCGCTCATGGGCCTGCTGCCGGAGGGCGCGCGCGTGAGCGGGCGCATCGCCCTCGACGGCGAGGACCTGCTGCGCCTCGATGAGGCCGCGATGTGCTCCGTGCGCGGCGCGCGCATCGGCATCGTCTTTCAGGAGCCGCTGTCGGCGCTCAACCCGCTGATGACCATCGGCGATCAGGTGGCGGAGGGCATCCGCCAGCACCGGCGGCCGGCACGCGCGCAGGCGGACGCGCTGGCGCGGGCGGCGCTGGCGCGCGTCGGCCTCGATCCGGCGCAGGTGTCGCCGGGGCGGTTTCCGCACGAGCTGTCGGGCGGGCAGCGTCAGCGGGTGGCGATCGCCATGGCGGTCGCGATGGAGCCGGACGTCATCATCGCCGACGAGCCGACCACGGCGCTCGATGTCACCACGCAGGCGCGCATCCTCGACCTGCTGCGCGGCATCGTGCGCGACGGGGGGCCGGGGCTGCTGCTGGTGTCGCATGATCTCGGCGTGATCGCGGCGATGGCCGATCGCATCGCGGTCATGGACGCCGGACGCATCGTCGAGACCGGGCCGGCGGCCGGATTCGGCCCGCGCGTGCGTCATCCGCGCGCGCGGACGCTGCTCGCGGCGGCGACGCTCCGTGCCGAGGCCTTGCCCGCGCCGGTGACGGCGAGGTCGGAGCATGAGCCGCCGTTGCTCGCGGCGCATGCGGTATCGCGCCGTTTCGCGCTGCCGCGCGCCCATCCTTTTGCCCGCAGGACCTACCGGCATGCGCTCGACGATGTCAGCCTGCAACTCCACGAGGGGGAGAGCGTCGCGCTGATCGGCGAATCCGGATCGGGGAAGTCGACGCTGGCGCGGCTGCTGCTCGGCCTCGACCGGCCGGACGGCGGCCGCGTGACCTACCGCGGCGCGGACGTGGCGAGCCTGCCCACCGACACGCGCCGGCGCATGCGCGCCGACGTGCAGGCCGTGTTTCAGGACCCCTATACCTCGCTCGATCCCCACAAGCGGGCGGGCTGGATCGTGGCCGAGCCGCTGCATCTCGACCCGGATGCCGGCGGGAGCGCGCGCGAGGACCGCGTGGCGGAGGCGCTGCGCGAGGTGGGGCTGTCGCCGGACGACGCGAAAAAGTATCCGCATGCGTTTTCGGGCGGGCAGCGCCAGCGCATCGCGCTCGCCCGCGCGCTCGTGACCCGGCCCCGGCTCGTGGTGCTGGACGAGGCGGTGTCGTCGCTCGACGTGTCGGTGCAGGCGCAGATCCTCGATCTTCTGGCGCGCCTGCGCGCCGGGCACGGCCTGGCCTATCTGTTCATCACTCACGACCTGCAGGTGGCGCGGGCGGTGGCGGAGCGCGTGGCGGTGATGCGGGACGGGCGCATCGTGGAGGAGGGGCCGGCGGCGCAGGTGCTGCACGCGCCGCGCCATCCCTACACGCAGGCGCTGCTGGCCGCGCGTCCGGATGTCAGCGCCTTCGCGGTTTGACCGGCACAGGCTTGCGCACCGACTTCCGCTTGCGCACCGGCTTGGGCTTGCCGGCCACGACGATCCGCGTGCGCGGTCCGAGCAGCGCAAGGAGGCGGCGCGCCTTGTCGCGCGGCACGGCGATGCAGCCTTCCGTCGGTCCGCCGTCCTCGCGCGCCAGATGCAGGAAGATGGCGCTGCCGCGCCCCTGCGCGCGCGGGCGAGCGTTCCAGCCGAGATCGATCACGATGTCGTAGAGATGGTCGTCGCGCCACATCGTCTCGTGGCGGGCCGGGAAGGGCAGGGTGACGTGGCGGTTGTAGCGGCTGTGGCCGGTGGCGTCGCACCAGCCGTCGTCGGCGCGCAGGGGCGCGAGCGGCACGGCGGTCGCGGGCTTGCGGATGCGGTCGGCGCGGTAATATCCATGCACAGGCCTATGCGCGCCGGCGGGCGTGGCGCCGTCGCCCTCCCGCTTGCCGTGCGTGATGCCGCCCTTGCCGAGCGCGCAGGCGATGCTCACATTTCCGGCAACGATGCGGCCGCGCAGGGAGGTGCCGCGCAGAGGGGCGCCAGGCCAAGAGACGCCTGGCGTGGCGAAAACGCGGATCAGCGGCAGCGCGGCGGGCCGTTGCATCTCGAATGTTTCCTTTTTTGCCGGTTGCGGGACATCCAAGGCCCGGTTAAAGCGGCTTGCGTTTGATTTGAAACTCAAATTAAACGCAGGTTGCGGTAAAAACACCAGATCCGAAGCGATTTGCACAACAGGTCATGATGCAACTGCAACGCAAATCGATTTCAATTGTTGACACATGCTATCTTTATGAAACCGTGTGGGCGCCTTCCGGCGGATTGCGATCGTCGATCAGTCGGGGCGGGGCCGGATCAAGCAACATCGCAGGCGTTATCGATTTTTTGGAGAGCACACACGCATGTCAGGCCCCTATCAACTGTTGATCGTCGACGACGAGGCGGACCTGCGCGAGACGCTGTCTGAACAATTGACGCTGACCGGCGATTTCGAGGTGACCAGCGTCGATACGGGCGCCGCCGCCATCGATGCGGCGCGCTCGGGACGCTTCGACCTCGTGATCATGGATGTCGGCCTGCCGGACATCGATGGCCGCGAGGCGGTCAAGGTCATTCGCCGCGCCGGCTTTCGCGCCCCCATCGTCATGCTCACCGGCCACACGGAAGACGCGGACACTATTCAGGGGCTGGAGGCGGGCGCCAACGACTACATCGTCAAGCCGTTCCGTTTCGCGGTGCTGCTGGCGCGCGTGCGGGTGCAGCTGCGCCAGCACGAGGCCAGTGAGGATGCGGTGCTGAAGGTGGGGCAGTACACGTTCCGCCCCGGCGCGAAGCTGCTCGTTGACGCCAAGGGGTCGCGCCTCAAGCTCACCGAGAAGGAAACCGCCATCCTGCGTTTCCTCTACCGGGCGGAAGACCAGGTGGTGGCGCGCGAGACGCTGCTCGCCGAGGTGTGGGGATATAACGCCGCCGTCACCACCCACACGCTGGAAACGCATATCTATCGCCTGCGCCAGAAGATCGAGGAAGACCCGTCCAACGCGCGCATTCTTGTCACGGAACCGGGCGGATACAAGCTCGCCCCGTGATGCCGCCCGTTGCCGGAATGGCACCTTCGGAAGGGTGAACCATGCGGAAAGATAATCATGGCGCTGAGTGACGACATCGCGCTGCTGGCGGCGTTGCCCGCCTTCGCTGGCTTCGAGCAAGCCGCCCTGCGCCGCCTGGCGCTGTCGGCGCAGACGCGGCCCGTGCGCGCCGGGGATGTGCTCTACCGGCAGGGAGAGCCGGCTGAGGGCGGCTTCGTCGTCGTCAACGGCGAGGTCGCGCTGCTCGATGCGGCCGGCCACGTGCGCGAACGGGCCGGCGTCGGCTGCCTGCTGGGCGAACTGGCGCTGGTGATCGAGACCGACTGGCAGGCCACCGCCGTGGTCGAGGACGACGGGGCCGTGCTGCGCCTGTCGCGCGCGCTCATCGGCCGTGTGCTGGAGGAGTTTCCGCTGTCGGCGGCGGCACTGCAGCAGGCCATCGCCGTGCAACTGCGGCAACTGGCAATGGAACTCGAGGTCGTCGGCCAGTTGCTGCAATCGGCGCAGGCGGCGATCCCGCCGGAACCGGCCTCCTGAAACGCCGGGGGCGGCCCGCATGCGCGCCGCCCCCGCCTCTTGCCGATGATCCGCGCCGCGGGTCAGATGTTGTAGGCGCGCTCGCCGTGCTCGGCGATGTCGAGACCCTCGCGCTCCGCCTCGGGGCTGACACGCAGGCCCACGAGCACGTCGACGAGCTTGAACAGGATCGCCGAACCCACGCCCGTCCACACCACCGTCAGCAGTACGCCCTTGAGCTGCGCCCACACCTGCGCGCCGATGTTCACCGCCACGCCCACGGCTTCGCCCGGGCTCGACACGTAGTCGACGAGGCCCGCGCCGCCAAAGGCCGGGGAGACGAGCACGCCGGTGGCGATGGCGCCCACAATGCCGCCCACGCCGTGGATGCCGAACACGTCGAGCGCGTCGTCGTAACCCAGCGCGTTCTTGACGCTCGTCACGAACCAGAAGCAGATCACGCCAGCGATGAGGCCGAGCACCGCCGCGCCGACCGGGCCGGCGAAGCCCGCCGCCGGCGTCACCGCGACAAGGCCCGAAACCGCGCCGGACACGAGGCCGAGCAGCGAGGGCTTGCCCTTCGTCGTCCACTCGATGATGAGCCAGCCGAGGATACCGCCTGCCGTCGCGAACAGCGTGTTGACGAAGGCGAGAGCCGCCGCGCCGTTGGCCTCGAGGTTGGAGCCGGCGTTGAAACCGAACCAGCCCACCCACAGAATGGCCGCGCCGACGAGCGTCAGCGTCAGCGAATGGGGCGGCAGCGCCTCGCGCCCGTAGCCGATGCGCTTGCCGACCATGATGGCGCCCACGAGGCCCGCCACGCCCGAGTTGATGTGCACCACCGTGCCGCCGGCGAAATCGAGCGCGCCCCACTTGAAGATGAGGCCCGCATCGGCCTCGACCGCCGCGAGATGGGCGGCAGCCGTCGCGCGCGCGGCGTCGTCTGTCGCCTGCGCGACGGCGCGTGCGGCGTCCGCCAGCGCGTCGGGGCCGGGCCAGTACCACACCATGTGCGCCAGCGGGAAGTAGACGAACGTCAGCCACAGCGCCGTGAACAGCAGCACCGCCGAAAACCGCGTGCGTTCCGCTATGGCGCCCACGATCAGCGCCGGCGTCAGGCAGGCGAAGGTGGCCTGGAAGGCGATGTAGGCGTATTCCGGCACCACCGCGCCGTTGGAGAAGGTGGCCGCCACCGACGAGGCATCGACGCCCGCCAGGAACAGCTTGTCGAACCCGCCCACGAAGCTGTTGAGGCTGCCGCCGTTGGTGAAGGCGAGGGAGTAGCCGTAAACGATCCAGATGATGGCCGCGAGCGCCACGATGGCGATGACCTGCGACAGCACCGAGAGCATGTTCTTGGAGCGCACCAGCCCGCCGTAGAACAGCGCCAGCCCCGGCACCGACATGAACAGCACCAGAAGCGTGCTCACCAGCAGAAAGGCGGTGTCGCCGTTGTTGGGCACCGGCGCATCCTGCGCAAACGCCGGCGTCGCCGCGAGGCCGAAGACGAGCGAGCCCGCGAGAACACCGGGTAAATGACCGCAAGACGCGGAACGTGGAAACTGCATAGAAGAACTCCTTCCATCGCCTGGGGTGAGAGCGTGCCTTCAGAGGGCGTCGCGGCCTGTCTCGCCCGTGCGGATGCGGATCGTCTGTTCAAGGGGGAAGATGAAGATCTTGCCGTCGCCGATCTGGCCTGTGTAGGCGGCGGCCTTGATGGCGTCCGCCACCGAGTTCGCGCGGTCCGCCTCGATGGCGACCTGGATCATCAGCTTGGGCAGGAAATTCACGGCGTATTCCGCGCCGCGATAGATTTCGGTATGACCCTTCTGACGGCCGTAGCCCTTGACTTCGGTCACGGTCAGCCCGTGGATGCCGAGCGCACTCAGAGCATCCCGGACTTCGTCAAGCTTGAAGGGCTTGATGATGGCCACGATCATTTTCATGGCGTGTCTCCGCTTGCGGGTTCGGCGCGCACCACGCGGCCGATGCGGAGCTACAATCAAGGTTCGTGCCAACTCGGGGGCGGAATGCGCGCGGCGGCGAAAAAACTGCCGCGTCTGTTGCGGGCGGGTTCGGGCGCATGCCGGCATGGTGTGCGGCGGCGCCCGAACGCCTCCACGCGCCGCCTCGGCTGCGCGAATAATGGGCAATGACTTGAAAATAAGCAGGGACGCGGCAGTGTGCCGCCGCGTCAGGCGTCAGGAGGGCGTGCGGTTGATGGGCCGGATCAGCCCTTCCTGGGCGACGGTGGCGACGTGCAGCCCGTCCCTGGTGAAGATGTTGCCGCGCGAGAGGCCGCGCGCGCCGCCCGAAAACGGGCTGTCCTGCGAATAGAGCAGCCATTCGTCGGCGCGGAACGGGCGATGGAACCACATGGCGTGATCGAGGCTCGCACCCTGGATGCCGCCGTCGAAGACCGACCGGCCATGCACGGCGAGGCTGGTGTCGAGCAGCGTCATGTCGGAGGCATAGCCCAGCACGCAGCGGTGGATCGCCTGATCGTCCGGCAGCGGCCCCGCCGACCGAATCCAGATGTCGAACGAGGGCTTTCTCGCCTCCTGGGTGCCGGGCAGAAAGCGGCTGTAGTCCACGGGCCGCAGCTCGATGGGGCGCTCGCGCTCGAAATAGGCGCGGATGGGGGCCGGCATGTGCTGCAGGAAAGCGGCCTGCAGGTCTTCCTGCGCTGTGTCTTCCGGCCCGGGCACGACAGGCATCGGCGGCTGGTGGCGCAGGCCGGGTTCGTCGGTGTGGAACGAGGCGAGGAAGGTGAAGATCGTCTGGCCGTGCTGGATCGCCTCGACATAGCGCGTGGTGAAGCTGCCGCCGTCGCGAATGCGCTTCACTTCGTAGATGATCGGCACCTTGGGATCGCCGGGGCGCACGAAGTAGCAATGCATCGAGTGCGCCGGCCTGTCCGCCGGCACGGTGCGCGTGGCCGCCACCAGGGCCTGGCCGATCACCTGCCCGCCGAAAACGCGCTGCCAGCCCTCAGTGGGGCTTGTGCCGCGAAACAGGTTATCCTCAAGCTGTTCGAGGTCGAGGAGGCCCAGAAGACCGAGCACTGCTGAATTCATGAGCGACGCATCCTCTATGTAACCGAACGCTTGTTAGGTTCGACTATACCCTGCCGCATCCCGCTTCCGCAACCGTGCCGCGTCGTTGGCCTTGCGCGCGATCAGGGGGGCATGTTCCAACACGGCGCGTCAAGTGTATATAGAGTGACGGGCAGGGGTGGCATGCATGACCGGCGAGGCCGGTCGCATGTGCCTGCTGCCCACGAAACGGACAGGAGAGGTGCGGATGGCCACAGTTGCGGAAGAACCGGGAACGGGAGCGCGCACGATCGCGGTCGTGGGCGCGGGCGCAGCAGGCCTCAGCGCCGCGCTCGCCCTGCGCCACGCGGTCGGCGAACGCTACGGGGTCACCGTCTACGATCCCGGCCTGGCGCGCTCGCCGGCGCATGAAAAGGGACGCGCCTACGCGCTCGCCGCCGGATCGCGGTTGATGCTCGGCGTGCTCGGCGTGTGGGAACGGCTCGCGGGCGACGTGCAACCGGTCGCGCGCATGCGCATCACCGACAGCCGTCTGGGCGACGCGGTGCGCCAGCCGCTGCTGACCTTCGACGAGGACGCGGCGGGTGACGGGCCGCTGGCGCACATGGTGGAGGGCGACGCGCTCATCGCCGCCCTGCGCGCCGAGGCGGAGCACGCCGGCGTGCGGCTGGTGGCAAGGGGAGTGACCCGCGTCGAGGCGACGGCGGCGCGCCCGGCGCGTCTCACGCTCGATGACGGCGCGCAGTCCGGCGCCGCGCTCGTCGTGGCGGCGGACGGGCGCAACTCGCCGCTGCGCCGTGGCGCGGGAATCGGCTGGATCGGCCGCGCCTACGGGCAGGCGGGCATCGTCGCGACGCTCGGTCACGAGCGCCCGCACGAAGGCGTGGCCGTGCAGCACTTCTTGCCCGCCGGCACGTTCGCCATGCTGCCACTTACCGGCAACCGCTCGTCCATCGTCTGGGTCGAGCCGGAGGACGAGGCGCGGATGCTGGTGACGCTCGACGGCGAGGACATCCTGCGCGAGATTTCACGCCGCTTCGGCGATGCGCTCGGCAAGCTCGCGCTGCTCGATACACCGCGCGCCTTTCCGCTGGCGCTCGGCATCGCGCGCCGTTTCACCGGCGAGCGGCTGGCGCTGGTGGGAGACGCCGCCCATGTGGTGCACCCGCTGGCGGGACTGGGGCTCAACGTCGGGCTGCGCGACGTGGCGGCGCTCGCCGAGGCAGTCGCCGGCAGCGTGCGGCTCGGGCTGGACCCCGCAGGCAGCGAGGTTCTGGAAGGCTATGAGCGCGCGCGCCGCTTCGACGTGGTGAGCACGGGCGCCGCCATGGACACGATGAACCGGCTGTTCTCGAACGACATCCTGCCCGCGCGCCTGATTCGGGACCTGGGGGCGGGTGTGGTCAATCGCCTGCCGGGGATGAAGCGCCTGCTCGCCCGCGAGGCGGGCGGCCTCACGGGAGCCCCGCCCCGGCTGCTGCGCGGCGAGGCGCTCTGAGGGAAGGCGTTAGGCCGCGATGAGCGGGCGCGGGCCGGCGGCGTTGACGTCCGGCTCGACGTGGCTCTCGAAGGCGGCGAAGTTCTCGCGGAACATCGCGACGAGCGCCGCTGCCGTGCGGGCGAAATCCGCCTTGCTGGCCCATGTCTTGACCGGATAGAGGATGTGCGGCTCGACGCCCGGCACGGAGGTCGGCACCGCGAAGCCGAAATAGGGATCGAGCCGGTAGTCGGCCTTGTTCAGCGAGCCGTCGAGCGCCGCCGACAGCAGCCGGCGGGTGACGCGGATGGGCATGCGCCGGCCGACGCCGTACTTGCCGCCGGTCCAGCCGGTGTTGACGAGCCAGCAGTCCACGCCGTGGCGGCCGATGAGGTCGCGCAGCAGGTTGCCGTAGACGGACGGGTGGCGGGGCATGAACGGCGCGCCGAAGCAGGTGGAGAACGTGGCCTCGGGGTCGGTGACGCCCTTTTCGGTGCCCGCGACCTTGGCCGTGTAGCCGGACAGGAAGTGGTACATCGCCTGCGCCGGCGTGAGCTTGGCGATGGGCGGCAACACGCCGAACGCGTCGCACGTCAGCATGACGATGTTTTTAGGCGTGCCCGCGCGGCCCGACGGGCTGGCGTTGGAGATGAAATCGAGCGGGTAGGCGCAGCGCGTGTTTTCGGTGCGCGAGGCGTCGTCGAAATCGGGCACGCGGGTGACCGGGTCCACCGCCACGTTCTCGAGCACGGTGCCGAAGCGTGACGTGGTGGCGAAGATCTCGGGCTCCGCCTCGCGCGACAGCCGGATGGTCTTGGCGTAGCAGCCGCCCTCGAAGTTGAACACGCCCTCGCTCGACCAGCCGTGCTCGTCGTCGCCGATGAGCGTGCGCGCCGGATCGGCGGAAAGGGTGGTCTTGCCCGTGCCCGAGAGGCCGAAGAACACGGCCGGATCGCCCGCTTCCCCCACGTTCGCCGAGCAGTGCATCGGCATGACGCCCTGATCGGGCAGTGTGAAGTTAAGGTAGGTGAAGACCGATTTCTTCATCTCGCCGGCATAGGACGTGCCGCCGATGAGGACGATGCGGCGCGAGAAGTCGCAGGCGATGACGGTGGAGCTGCGCACGCCGTGGCGCTCCGGATCGGCCCGGAAGGAGGGCAGGTCGATGATGGTGAGCTCAGGTACGAAGCCTGCCAGTTCGCGCCGGTCGGGCCGGATGAGGAGGTTGCGGATGAACTGCGAATGCCAGGCGAATTCGGTGTAGACGCGCGTGCGCACGCGGAAAGCGGGGTCGGCGCCGGCGTAAAGGTCCTGCGCGAACAGCTCCTTGCCATTGGCGTGGGCGATGAAGTCGTCGAGCAGGGTATCGAACTGCGCCGGGCTGATGGCGCCGTTCTTGTCCCACCATACCGATGCGTCGGTGAGGGCGTCGCGGACGATGAACTTGTCTTTCGGGCTGCGGCCGGTGTGTGCGCCGGTGTCGGCGAGCAGGGCGCCGCCCGCCGCGAAGTTGGCCTCGCCGCGCCGCACGGCTTCCTCGCTCAGCGCGGCCGCCTCGAGATTCCAGTACACGCGCTCGAGGCCGGTGAAACCGGGCGTGCCGTCCGTCCCGAGCGTCTGAGCGCCGGCGGCGCTGTTGACCACACCAATGTTCTCCACGGCATACCCTCCTTAAAAGTCGTCCGTCCGCATATTTTTAGCCCCGGCGTTTCGCCTCACCGGCTAAATACAGTAGTTACTGATGTGACGAAACAATGCAATTCGATTGTCGCCGCCCGCCTGTCAGTTCCCTTCTGCCGCGCGCGAGCGCGCTTCCTGCGCCAGCGCCACCAGCGCGGGGCGCAACCCGGCCGCCCCCGTGAGCGGCTGCGGATACCAGACGCGCACCGCGCGCCTGCCGTCCGACAGGTCAATGCCTTCCGGGTCTAGGCCGGTGGCGCGCCAGGCATCTGACGACGGCGCGGCCTGCGCCAGCACGGTAGCGTAGAGCGCGAGGGCGTCGGCGTGATCCTCGTTCATGTGCGCGACCGCGTCCGCCTCGATCGGCGCGAGTTGCGCCGCGACGTCCGCCCCGCTCAGCACGTCTTGCGGCGGAAGCCCGGTGATGCGCCCGAATCCGGCGACGAGATGGATGCTGTCCGGCACCAGGCGATAGAAGGCGAAGTCCGCGAAATCCGCATACACGGCCGCGTGAGGATGGCGCGCGAGGAAACGGCGCCTGTCGTTCGCGTCGGTGGTTATCTCCGCCCACCCGCTCAGGCTGACGCGGGGGTGGCTCGCCGGATCGTCGTCCGCGTCGCCGCCGCCGGCATGGGCAAGCAGCAGCGACACGCGCGAATCGCGGGCGATGTTCTGCGTATGCACCGCCAGCCGCGAGATCAGCGTCACCGGGGTGCCGTCGATACCGGACGCGATGCTGACCAGCGAAGCAAACGGTCCGCCGTCCGCCTGCAGCGTGGCCAGCGTGCCGGAGCGCAAGCCTCGCAACAGCTGCCTGGTGCAGAAAAGCGGATTGAAACTATCGCCGTCCGTGGGGCCGGAAACCTGCGGCCGGATCGATTGTGTCTTGTTCGGCAACGGTGTACCTTATGAAATCGCGGCGCGCGTTGATATCGCGCATGATGGACGAGGCCGTTTCCCTGCTGTCTGGCGCGCACGGCGAGATGGAGGATAAAGCGTTTCACCGAAAAGCGCATGCCCCTTTTTCGCCCTCGAGCGCGCCGGGGCCGCGCGGGGACGATCACGGGTGTGTCGTCGGTTCCGGGTGTACAAGTGGTTCGGATGCCACAATTTGACCTTGCTTGGTCGTAACAAACACAAGCCCGTTTCGAGGAGAGCGACATCGTATGCCAACCATCGCCCTTGTGGATGACGATCGCAACATCCTGACTTCGGTATCCATCGCCCTTGAGGCGGAGGGATACCGTATCCAGACCTACACCGACGGCGCCGCCGCGCTCGACGGACTGGCGGCCGACCCGCCGGACGTCGCTATTTTCGACATCAAGATGCCCCGCATGGACGGCATGGAGCTGCTGCGCCGCCTGCGGCAGAAATCCGATCTGCCGGTGATCTTCCTCACATCGAAGGACGAGGAGATCGACGAGCTGTTCGGGCTCAAGATGGGCGCCGACGATTTCATCCGCAAGCCGTTCTCCCAGCGCCTGCTGGTCGAGCGCGTGCGCGCCGTGCTGCGCCGTTCCGCTCCGCGCGACCAGGCGGCGCCGCGCGAACCCGACGCTTCCCGCGTGCTGGAGCGCGGGCTGCTGAAGATGGATCCCGAGCGCCACACCAGCACCTGGCGCAACGAGCCGGTGACGCTGACCGTGACGGAGTTCCTCATCCTGCAGGCGCTCGCCATGCGCCCCGGCGTGGTGAAGAGCCGCAACGCGCTGATGGACGCCGCCTACGACGACCAGATTTATGTCGACGATCGCACCATCGACAGCCACATCAAGCGGCTGCGCAAGAAGTTCAAGGCGGTCGACGACAACTTCGACATGATCGAGACGCTCTACGGCGTCGGCTACCGTTTCAAGGAAGCCTGAGCCCTCGCCGGCGGGGGGGGCTGCCGCCGGCCACGGTCTCTCATGGAACCAATCCCGACCCGGCGGATTATTCCGCTAGAAACAGGAAGTTTCCATGCGAAGTGGAAGCTCCCAGCTGAGCGCGTTTGCCGGCTTTGCGTCTTTCGCCGATGCCGGCCGGCGGGCTTTTCAGAACAACGTATGCGAAACCAGAATCGTGGAAGCATGATTCTCCTGTTGCGCGTGTGATGATTTGGCGCGGGAGGTGTTTCATTAGTTTACGTGTTGCGGTATCGAGTAATATCGCAGGCTGTCTGTTTTGAGCTACGGGCGGCGGTGGCCGATGGAACGGTTGGTGCGCTTTCCGATCATGCCGGAAAACGTGCTTTGTTCGCTGGTTTCACCTCTACCTTGGGGAAAGGCGCACAGCCTGATTCACGCTGACGCATTTGGTTAACGTTCTTTTGGGAACGTGTGACCATTGTGAAACGCATCCTGGCGGACTGGCGTGAAGGTCCGCGCCTGCAACCGCCGGGACGGGTTTCGTTTCGGCCTCGCCGGGTTCGCGGGTTTTCCGGGCCTCGCGGCGGGGAATGGAACAGTCTCTGGCGATTGGCCGCAACGCATTCGGAGCATCAGAATGACTTCTCTTACATCGCACGCCGAACACGACCAGCAGAATACGGTTTCTTCATTCGGTTTACGCTGGGCGGCGCTGCGCGGCATGCTCGATTCGCCGCTGATCAACGCAGAGGATCAGCGCTCGCTGCGCGACGAACTGCTGCGCGAGCTGAAATCCATCGAGCGGGCCGTCGGCGGTCTTGCGGCGCGCAACGAATATGAGGTCGCGGCCAAGCTGGAGATCATCCGCCAGAGCGTGACGGATGCTGTCGGCAAGGAGCAGGTCTGGCTCATCGACCTGCTCGACAGCGTCGGGCAGGATGTCACCCTGCTGTCCAAGCGCTACCGCGCGGCGGGTGCCGGTAACGGTGCGCAGGTTCAGCCTGCGTCGGCTGGCCGCGCCGCGACGCCGGGCGCAGCGTAACAGCCGCCGCGTGCGTGAGCGCGCCGCACTGTTCTATTTGAAAGTTGAGGAGGCACTGAGATGCGCAATATTCTGGTTAAGGTTTCCATTATTTCCATGCTGGCTGCCGGCTTGGTGGCTTGCAACACAAGCAACCCGACGGACCGTGCCGTGGGTGGCGCGCTGATCGGCGGCGCCGGCGGCGCTCTGGTTGGCGGTCTCGCGACCGGCCGCGCCGGTGGAGCGCTGGCGGGTGGCGCGATCGGCGCTGCGGGCGGCGCCATCGTGGGCGCCGCAACGGCTCCCCGCTGCGAGGAATACTGGTATCAGGGCCGTCGCTACCAGCGCTGCAACTGATGAGCTTTGGGGCGGTTCGGCGGGCGTAGGGGTTCCTCCGCTTGCCGAGCCGTCTCGTTTTCAATGGCAGTTGCCGACTTGAAAACGACCGGCGAGGCCCTGACCATCGCCGTTTCCGGTTAGCGGATCGGTGGTGGATGACGAACTGTCCACCGAGCGTTGAAAAATTTTCCGCAGATGCTTGCGGAGCCGGAATCAGGGCGCTATAAGGCAAACTCTGTTGGGCGCCGGCAACGTTCGGTTGTGGCGGCCAACCATTATGGCGGAGCGTAGCGCAGTCTGGTAGCGCACCTCGTTCGGGACGAGGGGGTCGGAGGTTCGAATCCTCTCGCTCCGACCATTTAAATCAATAACTTAAATAAAGACGCTTATCTTTACGGGCCGCGCTACGGAAAACATTCACGTTTTCCTGCGCCCCTTGCGTCCCGACGTTAGCGCGTCGCTTATCCCCACCGATGGTCGGGATGGTGTTGACAGACCACGATATTTTCGTTTCCGGCTCCTCAGTTAAAACTGCGTTTGGGGGGCTGCTTTCATCGAAAGCTTCCGTTTTTCCCGCAAAGCCGGGAAATCCGATGCAGATACCGGAATTCGCGGGTCTCCACCTGCCATCAGCTCGCCCGTGACTTGTGCCGCTGGAATGGCGGTCAATGCAGGTGTCAGTGCCGGCTTGTTTCCCCCTCTGATCCCAATCCTCTGATCTCGATTCGGTTTGATGGAACGCTTTTCGTGTGCGCCGACGGCGCGCCGATGCGGCGTCATTTCTTGCGTGGCGAAAACGGTCCGGGATAGCTGCCCTTCACCTTCATCTTCTGACAATTCTCCGGAGCAGCAACTATATGCCGGACGGATAATCGTTATGACTTGCAGCGTGATTGCTCATTCTGTGGCAATGCATCGTCGATAGTGCGACATGGCAGGATCATGCGTGCGGCGATGATAGTTAACGCTGCCGCTTCACACCCCCGTTCCCGGGTGGGAAAAGCCGCGATTCATTAAGGGGTGCGGCTTATCCGGCGTGATCTAGCGTCATTTGTGCAACATGGCGTTAGAATTGGTCGTAAATTGACAAATATGTCATGTCACAGGCTTGTGTTGCCCCAGCGAATGAATCACCTTGCAGGGCAGAGGTTGCGCTGCTCTCGTTGATTCTTGGAAGCAAATGAGACGCTGCAATTGCGGTTTGCCGTGCAAGTCCAGGCTTGCTGCCGGCTTTTTGGCTAATAAACATTGCTTTTGGAGAACAACAATTATGAAGATTGCAAAGAGCCTTCTTCTGGCATCCGCCGCCGGCCTGATGGCCGTGTCTGGCGTGCAGGCTGCTGATCTGCCGGTCGCCAAGTCCGCTCCCGTCGAATACGTGCGCGTTTGCTCGGCGCATGGCGCCGGCTTCTTCTACATTCCCGGCGGCGACAGCTGCATCAAGATCGGCGGCCGCGTCCGCGCTGACTACACCTACGCCCAGCCCAAGGGTTCGGACGTTGTCGTCGGCGGCATCGTTACCCGCCGCAACGGCCGCGACAAGGACGTGACCGGCTTCCGCGCCCGCGCCCGCCTCGAGGTCGACGTCCGCACGCCGACCGACTACGGCACGCTGCGCACGTTCCTGCGTTACCAGATCGACCACGACACCGGCAGCGTCAGCTCCACGAGCGGCACGAAGGCCTCTCTCGACCGCGCCTACGTCCAGTGGGCCGGCATCACCGCCGGTCGCACGCAGTCGTTCTTCGACTTCTACGCTTCCGACCTGAACTGGGGTTCGGGCTTCCTGTCGTCCGCCGGTTCGGATACCGTCAACAACCTGCTCGCCTACACGGCGACGTTCGGTTCGGGCTTCTCGGCCACGATCTCGGTCGAGGACCGCAACACCCGCAACCTCAACTCGACGAGCTACAGCGTCGCCGGTCAGCGCACGCCTGACGTCGTCGGCGTCCTGCGCGTCGATCAGGACTGGGGCTCCGCTCAGCTCTCCGGCGTTCTGCACCAGCTGAACACCATCGCCCTCACGGGTCCGTTCGCCCAGCGCGTCGACACCAAGTACGGCTTCGCCGTTCAGGGTGGCGTCCAGGTCAAGCTGCCCGCGCTCTCCGCCGGCGACAAGCTCTGGCTGCAGGCCGCCTACGCTGACGGCGCCCTGAACTACCTCGGCATCGGTTCGGTCTCTTCGGCCAACTTCAACGTGACCGCTAACGATGGCGTGATCGCCAACGGTTCGATCAAGAGCACCAAGGGCTGGAACGTCACCGGCGGCCTGCTGCACTACTGGACGCCTTCCGTGCGCCAGAGCGTGTGGGGCAGCTACACCGGCGTGAACTACTCGCACGAGGCCAAGCTCGCCAACCTGAACAACACCAACATCCGCAACTTCGACGCGTGGGCCGTTGGCTCGAACGTCGTGTGGTCGCCGGTCAAGGCTTTCGACATCGGCGTCGAGGTGCTCTACACCAAGGCTGAGAAGCGTCACTTCGCTCCGGCTTTCGACTTCTTCCGCAAGGGCCAGAAGTCCGAAGACTCGATCCAGGGCCGTCTGCGCGTGCAGCGCGACTTCTGATCGGCACGATCATGCCGCCCGGTTTGCCGGGCGGCGACGTGACACAGCGCCTTCCGGCTTTCCCGCCGGAGGGCGTTTTGTTTTTGCGGGCCTTGCTTCTGCCGGCGGCCCGGTCTGGTGTTTGCTTATTTGGAAATGGAGGCGAGGCGCTCCGTGGTGCGCTCCAGCCGGTGGGCGAGTTCGCGCATGACATCGATGGCTATGCGGGGAAACTGCTCCAGCAGTTCGATGAACACTTGCTTGTCGATGCGCAGCACCAGCAGGTCCGTCACCGCGCGCACCGAGGCGGAGCGCGGAATTTCTCCCAGCACGCCCATTTCACCGATGAGATCGTGCGGGCCGAGTTCCGTCACCTTGACGGTGCCGGAGAGCGCCTCGAAGAACACCTCGGCCTTGCCGTCCAGCACGACATAGGCAGCATCGGAGGTGTCGCCGCGCCGGAACAGGATTTGCCCGGCAGGCAGGCGCATCCGCTCGCTGGTAAAGGCCAGCAGCTTGAGGCGGCTGGTGTCGAGGTTCCGAAACATCGGAACCTGTCTCAGGATCTGGGCTTCGGCATTGAGGCTCATCCAGGCACTCCGCATCGCTCGTCTTCTGACGATAGGCTGGCGCCGGCGACAAATAAAGCGTGATCGGTGGAGATACGTGCGCTGGAGCGCTCTCATTTCGGCCGGACCGGGGCGATTCAAGCCACGCTGCTTCGAGCGCCGTCCGTCATGCGCCGGCGCGCAGGGGAAGGTCGCCGGGGACGGTTGTCGTGACGGCGCCGCTATCGTCGAAGGTGACGACGGCGTCGAAGCTCTCGAGATCGGTGTTTTCGCCCGCCACGACAATCATGCTGCGGTTCTGGAGCAACGCAACCACGCGCTCGTGGATGACGGAGGCTTCCGATGCGGAATAGGCGCCGAGGCCGCCGTCGAGAATCAGGATATCGGGCTGCTTGACCGTGTTGCGCGCCAATTCGACCCCTGCCCGCTGCCGGGCTGTCAGGAGGCGTCCGCCCGGCCCGACATCGAAATCAAGGCCGACGGCGCTGACGGCCGGACGCAGGTTGAGATCTTCGATGACATCGGTGACCACCGCGCTGATGCTCTGGCGGGCATTGGCGATGCTGGCGTCGAGGCGGCCGAACAGCAGGTTGTCGCGCAGCATGGCGTTATGGCACAGGGCGTCGGCGCGGTAGGGTTCGAGGTCGCAGGGCTCGCCGGCGCGGTCGATGTCGGCGCGCAGACGCCAGCGCGCGGCGAGAATGCGCTGGCGCAGCCCATCGTCGAGGAAGCCGAGGCGGTGACGCGGTTCGATATAGTCGAGAGCCGGCGTCAGCAGCAGCACGCGGTCGTCCGCCCTGAGGCGCCGCAGGCCGCCTGCCTGGTAGCGGCGCAACGCTTCGTCGTAATCGACGGTCTGCTCCGAGGCGAGGAAGGAGAACTGCGTCACGAGCGCGTGCCCCGGCGGCAGTTCCGAGAAGATCTCCATCATCGCCGCCGTGATGCCGGCGCCGATGCCGATCAGGTCGCCGGTGAGCTGCTCGGCATCGAGCGCTTTCAGGATCAGCGGATTGCGCGCCCGGCCCTGGCCGGTGAACTGCGGGCTGCGCGACGCGCCGAAAAGCAGGTTCTCGCCGATGCTGGCCTGGTTGGCGTAGGTCTTTTCGTCGAACGCCTCGATGAGGCCCGTCATGCCGCATTCCGACAGGCGCGCGCGCAGGTGTTGCCGCGCTTCGACGATTCGCTTGCCGAGCTCGGGATAACGCACCGTGTCCACCCAGCCGTGGATGCCGAAGTGGAACGTGTCGTCCTCCAGGCCGGCAAGGGCGAGGTGGCGCAGCAGCAGCGCGTCGAGCTCGGAGGGAGAGAGCATGCCGATGGCGGAATGGTCGATCCAGTCGTCTTCCGGCGTGTCGAGCGGATTGCCGGTACGCAGCGCCTCCGAGACGCGCGTCTTGTCGCCGCCGTCGCCGAACGCGCTCGCGGCGGTTTCGATTTGCGCCGGCTTGTGTAGCACGCCATAGAGCAGATTATGGCGCAGGCTGCCGGGAAACAGGCGCGGCTGCGTGCCGACATAGGCGATGCGCCGGCCGGTGACATCCTCCGGTAGGGAGAGGAAGTCGTGTCCGGCGACGGTGATGCGCCCTCCGGCGGGGAGGATGCGCCGCGCCAGAACCTCGGCGACCGCATGGGGAGCGGCGAGCGCCGCTCCGTCGCCGCGCGCGACGAGGGCGACGCAGCCCGGATAAGGCCACGACAGGGTGGCGTCTTCCACGAGCACCGTGCCGTGCTGGTCCTGCACGCGCAGGTTCTCGATCGAGACCGGGCCGGCGAGGTGGAGTTCGGTGAGCGCGGCCGTCGCCGGTTCATGCTCCGGCAGCAGGCGCTCGGGCATGAACTGCTGGATGATCTGATCGTACTTGATCTGCACGTCGAGGCGCTGCTGGTCCCAGTCGATCAGTTCCTTGAGTGGCGGGGGCAGGTCGCGGTAGGCGGCGATGACGGCGACGAGCTGGCCGATGTCGAGCCGCCCCGTGAGCGCGAAATAGCCGCCGATGGCGTAGAAGAAGAACGGCGTGAGTTGCGACAGGAAGTTGTTCAGGAACTTGACCATGAACTTCCATTTGTAGATGCGGAAGCGCAGGTCGAACAGGTGGTAGAGGCGCTCGCCGATCTCGGACTTCTCCCACCTTTCCGTGCCGTGGGTGTGGACGGCGTCCATGCCGTCGACGACCTCACCGATGCGCCCGGCCAGCAGCCGCGAGGCGAGCTGGCGCTCCTTGCCGAGCCGCAGTTGCACCCGCCGCAGACGCGGGATGACGGTGAACTGGACCCCGACGACGAGAAGCACCACAAGCCCGAGCGGCACGCTCTGCAGCATGATGAAGACCATGGCCGTCAGCGCCTGGCTCGACAGCATCAGCGGCTGCACGAAAGCGTCGCCGATGAAGCCGCCGATGGGCTCGACCTCGTCCTTGATGATGGTGGCCGTCTCGGACGCCTTCGTGGTGCGCAGCGTATCCGGCGTGAAGCGCAGGGTGATGGAGAACAGGTCGAAGCGCAGCCGCCGCAGCATGCGCTCGCCCAGCGCCCCCTTGGCGATGTTGATCCAGTACTTGAAGGCGCCGTTGATGCACACATAGAACAGGAACAGGCCGGAGAGGCCGAACAGCAGCCCCATCTGGCCGACCGTCATGCCGGGAAACAGCATCACGGTGCCGCCGCCCATGAAGTCGGGCCAGGTGAAATCGAGGTCGAGGAACACGACTTCGCTCACGCCGCCCGCGAAGGCGTTGCCCATGATGGCGTCGTTGACGATGCGCTTGGGCAGGTCGAGCGACATGAAATAAAACGGCAGCGATGCGATGACGACGATGAAGATCGCGATCTGGTCGCGCCGGGAATGGCGCCAGATATAGTGGAACAGCGATCTTTCCAAAACAGTCTCCCGACCGCCGCGCGGTAAGCTTGGCTGGCGCCTTCTCTGACCGGAAAAAGGCGGTGTTTGCTACAAATAGGCGATATTCCGGGCCTGGCGCAACGTTCTCGCCGCCGGGGATGCGATTCTCGCCCGGCCGCCGGCCATGCCGCCGCGCGTTTCAGCCCGTGCAGTATTTTATTTGCTTGTCCCTTGATGCGGATGATTGCCTGTGGCCGCGTTCCCGTTCATTCTGCGCGGCGGATGCGCCGGATCGTGCGTCCCGTGATGTCTATGGTATCGGGAGGCTGCCTTCAATGACGGCGGTGAGCGGTGTGGTTTCATATTCGCGTGATGACGGCGGCGCGCGGCGCTGCCTGCCCCAACGCGTGATGATCTACAGCCACGATACGTTCGGCCTCGGGCACCTGCGCCGCGCCTGCGCCATCGCCAACGCGCTCGTCAACGACGATCCGGCCGTTTCCGTGCTGATCGTGTCCGGCTCGCCGGTGATCGGCAACTACGAGTTCGGCCCCGGTGTCGATTACGTGCGCATCCCTGGCGTCGTGAAGCAGCCGGACGGCGACTATCGCAGCCTCAATCTCAATCTCGATCTGGATGAGGCGGTCGCGCTGCGCGCCGACATCATCACCCGCACGGCCGAAACGTTCCGCCCCGGCCTTTTCATTGTCGACAAGGAGCCGGCGGGGTTTCGCGGCGAAGTGCTGCCCGCGCTCGAGTTGCTGCGCCGGCGCGGGGCGAAATGCGTGCTCGGCATCCGCGACGTGCTCGACGATCCGACGGCGCTCCGGGCCGAGTGGGAGCGCAAGGGCGTGATCGATGTGCTCTCGCGCCAATACGACGAAATCTGGATCTACGGCCTGCCGCAGGTGCACGAGCCGCTCGCGGGGCTGGGCCTCGCGCCGGAGGCTGCGCGCCGCATCGTCTATACCGGCTACCTGCGTCGCGAGTTGCCGCGCGAATCGCGCCTTTCCCGCTATCCCGACATCACCCACGACCCGTTCGTGCTGGTGACGACGGGCGGCGGCGGCGACGGCGAGGATGTCATCGACTGGGTGATTTCCGCCTACGAGACGCAGGACGCGCCGGACATTCCGGCCCTCATCGTGTTTGGGCCGTTCATCAACCGCGAGCGGCGCGATGGCTTCATGGCGCGCATCGCCGCCATCCCGAGGCTCGACGCGATCGGTTTCGACGCCAAGATCGAGGTGCTGATCGACCGCGCCGCCGGCGTCGTGGCCATGGGCGGCTACAACACGTTCTGCGAGTTGCTGTCGTTCGACAAGCGGGCGCTGATCGTGCCGCGCACCCGCCCGCGGCTCGAACAGCACATCCGCGCCGTCGCCGCCGAGCAGATCGGCCTCGTGCGCATGCTGTCGGAGGAGGGGGGCGTGCGTGATCCGGCGCGGATGGCGGCGGCGATTCGCGCCCTGCCGCACCAGCGCCGGCCTTCCGAGATCGTCATTCCCGGCCTTCTCGATGGCCTCGACGTGGTCAAGGATCGGCTTGCATCCTTGCGCGATGAGGAGCAACATTCGAGGTCCGCGCCGATACAGGCCGCCGAGTGACAGCAATATTGCCGAGTGAGCCCGTTCGCCGAATGATTCCAGCTGCCGAATGACAGAAGCGCCGCCCGCCAGCAAACCCCGCACCAAGCCCTCTCGCCGCATCGCCGTGGTGGTCAAGGGGTATCCGCGCCTGTCCGAAACCTTCATCGCTCAGGAACTGCTCGCCCTGCAGCAGCGCGGCCTGCCGTTCGAGATATGGTCGCTGCGCCGGCCCACCGACAAGGCTGTGCACCCCATGCACCAGGGGATATCGGCCCGCGTCACCTACCTGCCGGAATACCTGCATCGCGGGCCGCTGCGGGTGCTGCGCGGATTTCTCGCGAGCCTCGGCCTGCCCGGATTCTCGGCCACCATGCGCCAGTTCCGGCGCGACTTCGCCCGCGACCGAACCCTCAACCGCCTGCGCCGGCTCGGGCAGGCGTTCGTCATGGCGCGCGAGTTGCCGGACGACATCGGGCACCTGCACGCGCATTTCCTGCACACGCCGGCCTCGGTAGCGCGGTATGCGGCGACGCTGCGCGGGCTCACTTGGAGCTTTTCCGCCCACGCCAAGGATATCTGGACCACGCCGGACTGGGAAAAGCGCGAGAAGCTCGCCGATTCTCTCTGGGGCGTGACCTGCACCCACGCCGGCTGGGAACACCTGACCGAGCGCGCCCCGCGCCGCGACCACGTCGCGCTGGCCTACCACGGGCTGGACCTGTGCCGGTTTCCGGCCGCGCCCGAGCCCTCCCGCCGCGACGGCTCCGACCCCGCCGATCCGGTGCGCATCGTCTCGGTGGGTCGGGCGGTGGCGAAAAAGGGCTTCGACGATCTGCTGTCGGCGCTCGCCGCGCTGCCAGAGGGCCTGCACTGGCGCTTCGCCCACATCGGCGGCGGCGCGCTGCTTGAGACGCTGAAAGCGCAGGCGGCGCGTGAGGGCATCGCCGACAAGGTGGCCTTTCTCGGTTCGCGGCCGCAGCCGAACGTGATCTCGCTGATCCGCGAGGCGGACCTGTTCGTGCTGCCCTCCAAGCAGGGCGAGGCGGGCGACCGCGATGGCTTGCCCAACGTCATCATGGAGGCGGCGAGCCAGGGGCTCGCCATCGTCGCCACCGACTTCGCCGGCATTCCGGAGTTCATCCGCGACGGGCAGGAGGGCATGCTCGTGCCGCCGGCGCGGTGGGATCTGCTCGCCAACGCCGTCAACATGCTCGCCCGCGATCCGGGGCAGCGCGCGCTGCTCGGCTTCGCCGCATCAGAGCGCCTGCGCGAGGAATTCGCCATGGAAGCGGGCATAGACATCATCGAGGCGCGGTTGCGGGCGGCGCTCGGCATGGCGGTTTCCTTCGCGCCGGTGCAGCGGACGCCGGTGGCGTGATCGCCTTCTACGCGCCGCTCAAGGCTCCCGATCATCCGGTCGCCTCGGGCGACAGGCGCATGGCGCGCTTGCTGTTCGCCGCTC
This sequence comes from uncultured Chelatococcus sp., assembly GCA_937863995.1. Classification (GTDB taxonomy): domain Bacteria; phylum Pseudomonadota; class Alphaproteobacteria; order Rhizobiales; family Beijerinckiaceae; genus Pseudochelatococcus. The sequence continues at coordinate 107,721 of CALMIK010000045.1, read as the reverse complement.
TGGAGCGCGCCGGTCTCTCGCCCCGGGTGGAAAGCCGCCTGCGCGCCTACGAGCCCACGGGCGCGGCCGAGGCGCAGGCGGCTATCGATGCGGCGGCGGAGGCAGAAGCGGAGCGGCTGATCGCGGCCTGTCGCGCGGGCACGGTCGCGGCGCCCCGGCTGTGGTTCACATATCACTGTTATTACAAGGCTGTAGACCGGCTGGGGCCGGTGGTGGCGCGGGCGCTCGGCATTCCCTATTGCGTCGCCGAGGCGTCGCGCGCGCCGTCCCGCGCTGTCGGGCCGTTCGCGGCGGCGCATGCGCGCGTTGAGGCAGCGCTCGATTCGGCGGACGCAATCTTCGTCATGACCGCCCGCGATCGTCCCGCGCTTGAGCGCGCCCGGCCAGCGGGCCAGTTGCTCGTCGATCTGCCCCCGTTCGTAGAGGGCGGCGGCGCGCCGTTCCGCCCGCGCCCGGTGCGGGAGGCGATGCATCTGCTCACGGTGGCCATGATGCGCCGTGGCGACAAGCTCGAAAGCTACCGGCAACTGGCGCACGCGCTGGCGCGGGTGGACCGCCCCTGGCGGCTCACCGTCGCGGGGGATGGCGCCGCGCGCGCCGAGGTGGAGACGCTTTTCGCCAGTTTCGGCGAGCGCGTGCGCTTTGCCGGCCTCGTCGAGGACGCGGCGGCGCTCGATGCGCTCTACGACGATGCCGACCTGTTCGTGTGGCCCGCCGTCAACGAGGCTTACGGCATGGTTTTTCTGGAGGCGGCGGCGCGCGGCTGCCCGGCGCTCGCGGGCGATCACGGCGGGGTGGCGAGCGTCGTCATCGCCGACGATACCGGCGTGCTCGCGCCGCCGGACAACGCCGCGGCCTTCGCGCGCGCGCTTTGCCGGCTGGCGGACGACCCCGCCCGCCGCAACGCGCTCGGCGCGCGGGCACACGCGCTGGTGCGTGACGGGCGCAATCTCGACGGCGCGGCGCGGATCCTGCGTGGCGCGCTGCTGCCGCTGATCGAGGGGGAGCGCGCATGACGCTGCGGGTGCTGATCGCCGTGACGCATCTGCTCGGCGTCGGCCATCTGGCGCGGGCAGCGGCCATCGCGCGCGGTCTCGCGCGGGCGGGCCACGCGGTGACGCTGGTGTCGGGCGGCCGTCCCGCGCCGCTCATCGCGACGGACGGTGTGCGCCTCGTGCAGTTGCCACCGGTGCATGTGGAGGGAACGGCGTTCTCGGCGTTGCTGGGCGAGAACGGCGGCCCGGCGGGAGAGGCGCTGATGGCGCGCCGGCGCGATTTATTGCTCGATGCCTTGGCGGACACGCGCCCGCATGTCGTCGTCACCGAGCTTTTTCCATTCGGGCGGCGGGCTTTGGCAGGTGAATTTCTCGCGCTTGTCGAGGCGGCGCGCCGGCAGATGCCGCCGCCGCTGGTGCTGGCTTCCATCCGCGACGTGCTTGTCGCCCCCGCCCGCGCGGGGCGGGTGGAGGAGGCGCACGCGCGGCTTCTCGCCCATTACGACGGCGTGCTCGTGCATGGCGATGCCGGCGTATTGCCGCTGGAGCGTTCGTGGCCGGTGACGCCGGATATCGCGCCGCTGCTGGACTATACCGGCTACGTGGACGACACCGCGAGCCGCAGCGTCGATGACGGGACGGACGGCGCCGGCGAAATCCTCGTTTCGGGTGGCGGCAGCGCGACCTCGCTGCCGTTGTTCCGGGCGGCGCTCGGCGCGGCTGTGCTGGCGTCAGACCGGCGCTGGCGGCTGCTGGTCGGGCGGGGCGTGGCGGGGCAAGACTTTTCGGCGCTGGCGGATGCGGCGCCGGCCAATGTCACTGTGGAACGCGCGCGGCCGGACTTCGCCGCGCTGCTGTCGCGGGCCGCGGTTTCGATTAGCCAGGCGGGCTACAACACGGTCATCGACGTGCTGAACGCCGGTGTGCGGGCGGTGCTGGTGCCGTTCGAGGCGGGCAACGAAACCGAGCAGCGCCTGCGCGCCGAGGCGCTGGCGCGGGCCGGGGTGTGGCCGTTCGTCGTCGTGGGCGAGGCGGATCTGAGCGCCGAAACGCTGGCGCGGGCAGTGGACGCGGCGTTGGCGGCGCCGTTGCCGCAGGCGGTCGCCATCGCGCGCGACGGCATCGCCCGCAGCGTGGCTCTGATCGAGCGCCGGGCGGCGGCGCCCTTGCCGCGCCTCGCGCGTGTTCTCGACGAAGCGCAGGCGATGGGGCGCGCCGTCTCTTTCTGGTGGCGCGACGACGACGCGGTGACGCCAACGCCGGCGCTGGAGCGGCTGCTGGCGCTGGCGAACCGTCATGCCATGCCGGTGGCTGTCGCGGCGATTCCTGCCCATGCCGACGCCGCGCTGGCGGCGCGCCTTGCCCGCGAGCCGCTTGCGAGAGCGCTGGTGCACGGCCTTTCCCACGCCAATCACGCGCCCGCCGGCGAGAAGAAGGCCGAGTTCGGCCCGCATCGGCCCGCCGACGCGCTGGCGCGCGATGCGGAGACGGCGCTGCGGCTGGCGGCGGCGCGCTTCGGCGACACGCTGCTGCCGGTGTTCGTGCCGCCATGGAACCGTATCGACGGCGAACTGGCGAAAAGCCTTGCCGGCATGGGTTATCGCGGCCTTTCCACCTTTGGCCGCGCGGGGCAGGTGGCGGGGATCGCGGTCGCCAACACGCACCTCGATCCCGTCGCATGGCACGATGGCGGCGGCCTCGCGCCACGCGCGCGTATCGATGCGGCGGCGGCCGCCTTCCTGCGGGCGCAGCTGGAAGGCGGGGGCGAACCCGTGCTCGGCCTTCTCACCCATCATCTCGTGCAGGACGAGGATACATGGACGTGGTGCGACGCAGTGCTGTCGTTCCTGCTGCGTCATCCTGCAGTCATACGCGCGGATGCGGAGAAGGTATTTCGGTTCGGGTCGTTTTTACATGCAAAGACGTGAGCATATCATGTAAAAGACTGTAGCCATCGTGCCGGCTGACGCCGCCGCGCTGGACAGATCGGGAGCAGGGCCTCGTGGCGAGACAACTCTCCAGAACGCCGGGATCGGTGTCGCGCGCCTCGCCCTTGCTGGCGGTGCGCAACCTTGCCGTCGACTTCGCCGGCGAGGGCGCGCCGTTCCGCGTGCTCGACGGCGTGTCCTTCGACGTGTTCGCGGGGCAGACGCTGGCGCTCGTCGGCGAATCGGGATCGGGCAAGTCCGTGACCGCCCAGTCGATCCTGCGCATCCTGCCCCGGGCCGCGCGCATCGTGGGCGGGGCCATCACCTTTCTTGATCCGCTCGACGGCAAGCGCGCCGAGATCGCCAGCCTCGACGGCGACGGCGCCATCATGCGCGCCTTGCGTGGCGGGCGCATCGCCATGATCTTCCAGGAGCCGATGACGTCGCTGTCGCCGTTGCACACCATCGGCGATCAGGTGGCGGAAGCGGTGCGCCTGCACCGGCGCGCCGGCCGCGCCGAGGCCCGCGCGCAGGCGGAGGCGGTATTCGCGCGCGTCGGCTTCTCCGATCCGCGCCGGGCGTTCGACACCTACCCCTTCGAGCTGTCGGGGGGCATGCGCCAGCGCGCCATGATCGCGATGGCGCTCGCGTGCCGTCCGGCGCTGCTCATCGCCGACGAGCCCACCACGGCGCTCGACGTCACCACCCAGGCGCAGATCCTCGACCTGCTGCGCGACCTGCAGCGCGAAACCGGCATGGCCGTGTTGCTCATCACCCACGATCTCGGGGTGGTCGCCAACATGGCGGACACGATGGCGGTGATGTATCGCGGCCGCATCGTCGAATCGGGCACGCGCGAGGCGCTGTTCCGCGAGCCGCGCCACCCCTACCTGCGGGCGCTGCTCGATGCCGTGCCCCGCTTCGGCATGCAGCCGCACGAGCGCCTGCGGCCGCTGCGCGCCATTGCCAGAGGTCCGGCCAAGGAACCGGCCATGGCCGAGAGCGTCCCGACGCCGCCGGAACGCGCATCGCCCGGCCCGGTGCTGCGCATCGACGATGTGTCGAAGGTGTTCGTTCGCCGCAGCGGCTTCGCGCGCCGCAAGGCCGGGGAGGTGAGGGCGGTCGCGAACGTGAGCCTGGCCGTGAAACGCGGCACGACGCTGGGACTCGTGGGTGAATCGGGCTGCGGCAAGACCACGCTGTCGAAGATCGTCATGCGCGCGATCGCGCCCTCGAGCGGGCGGGTGTTCTTCGACGACGGGGCGGGCGAGCGCGACATCGCGACCCTTGCTGGCGACGACCTGATGGCCTTTCGCCGCCATGTGCAGTTCGTGTTTCAAGACCCGTTTTCCTCGCTCAACCCGCGCATGACGGCCTACGAACTCTTGACCGAGCCGCTGCGCATCCACCCCTTCGGCGACGAGCGCGCCCGCGCCGCCCGCGCCGCTGAACTGATGGAACTCGTGGGGCTCGACCGCCACTTCCTGCGCCGCTACCCGCATGCGTTCTCCGGCGGGCAGCGCCAGCGGCTCGGCATCGCGCGGGCTTTGGCGCTCCAGCCCGGCGTGCTGCTGTGCGACGAACCCGTGTCGGCGCTCGACGTTTCCGTGCAGGCGCAGGTGCTCAACCTGCTCAAGGACCTGCAGGCGGGCATGGGCCTGTCCTACCTCTTCGTGTCGCACAACCTCGCTGTGGTCGATTACATCGCCGACGAGATCGCGGTGATGTGCCGGGGCTACATCGTGGAGCAGGCGCCCAAGCGGCTGCTGTTCTCGCGTCCGCGCCATCCTTATACGCAGGCGCTGCTGGCGGCGGTGCCGAGCCCCGATCTCGACCATCCGCTCGATTTCGCGGCGCTGCGCGGCGGCGGCTTCTCCGACCCGGCCGCGTGGCCGGCGCCGTTTCGCCTCGTGGCCGGGCAGGCCGGGGGCATGCAGGATCTCGGCGGCGGCCATTTCGTGCGCACCGGCGCGCACGCACTCGGGGAGGTCGCGTGATGCTCGACAGGCGCGGGGCGCTTCTTCTGCTCGGCGGCGGCGCGGCGGCGCTGGCGGGGCGCACGCTTTTCCTGCCCTCCGCCTGCGAGGCGGCCGAAAGCGGCGGTCTGCCCGACGAGCCGCTCGTCTACGATCCGCGCATGGAAGGCGGCGAGATCGGCCAGCGGGGCGGGCGAATCGTGACGCTGGCGCCGCGCGCGCGCGACATCCGCTACCTCGCCACCATGTCCTACACACGGCTCGTGGGTTACGACCGGCAGTTGCGGCTGCAGCCCGACCTGCTGCGCGCCGTCGATGTCGAGGAAGGGCGCCGCTTCACCTTCCACCTGCGCGCCGGGCACCGGTGGTCGGACGGCGACCCGTTCACGGCGGAGGATTTTCGCTACTGGTGGGAGGACGTGGCACTCCATCCCGAACTCAACCCCGCCGGCCCGCCGCAATTCATGCTGGCGCAGGGCGAACCGCCCGTCTTCGAGGTGCTGGACGAACGGCGCGTGCGCTATACGTGGCGCGCGCCCAATCCGCGCTTCCTGCCGGCGTTGGCCGGCCCGCGCGACGCGCTGATCTATACGCCGGCGCATTACATGCGCGACTTCCACACCCGGCACGCGGATGCGGGCATGCTGGCGGCGCGGGTGGCGGCGGCGGGCGCGCGCTCGTGGGCCGCGCTGCACAACCGCAACGACGGCATGGGCGACGACGCCAATCCCGATATGCCGACCGTCTATCCGTGGCGCGTCGTGACGCGCGGCAACGCCAACCGCTTCATCTTCGTGCGCAACCCGCACTATCACCGCGTCGATCCGAAGGGCCAGCAGTTGCCCTATATCGACGAGATCGTCATCGATCTCGCGGCGCCCGGCCTCTTCGCCGCCAAGGCCAATGCGGGCGAGACCGACCTGATGTCGCGCGGGCTGGTGATGGCCGACATCCCAGTGCTCAAGCAGGGCGAAAAGGCGCACGGCTACCGCACGCTGACGTGGCCCATCGCGCGCGGTTCGGAAGTGGCGCTTTATCCCAACCTCACCGCCGTCGATTCCGTGTGGCGGGCGCTCAACCGCGACGTGCGCTTCCGGCGCGCGCTGTCGCTCGGCATTGATCGGCGCACGCTCAACAATGCGCTGTTCTTCGGGCTGGGCACCGAAGGCAACAACACGGTGCGCGAGGGCTCGGCCCTGTTCATGCCGCAGTACCGCAGCGAGCACGCGCAATACGATCCGGCGCGCGCGAGCGCCCTGCTCGACGAGGCGGGCCTGGATGCGCGCGGCTCGGGCGGCGTGCGCAAGCTGCCGGACGGGCGCATTCTCGAAATCGTCGTCGAGGTCGAGGGCGATTCCACCGTGTCGGTGGATGCGCTGCAACTCATCACCGAATTCTGGCGCGACATCGGCGTCAGCCTGTTCATCAAGCCGCAGGACCGCACGGTGCTGCGCAACCGCGCCTATTCCGGCCTGCCGGCGATGATCGCGGCGCCCGGGCTCGAGAACGCCATGCCCACGGGCGAGATGCCGCCGACGGGCCTCGCGCCCGTGTTCCAGGACAATTACGCCTGGCCGCGGTGGGGACAATATATCGAAACCGACGGCAAGGCCGGCGAGGCGTGCGACATGGAAGTGCCGCGCCGGCTGCTCGCGCTTTACGACGACTGGCTCTTGCAGACGGAGGAGGCGGCCAAGGCCCGCATCTGGCACGCCATGCTGGCGCTGCACGCCGACCAGCAATGGACCATCGGCACGGTGGCCGGGGCGCTGCAACCCATCGTGGTGCGCAACGGCCTGCGGAACATGCCGGAAGAGGCGGTCTATAGCTGGGAGCCCACTGCCATGTTCGGCCTCTACCGCATGGATGCGCTGTTCTGGGAGCAGGCCGACAAACGCGGAGCGGCGCGCCCATGATCCGCTATTTCGTCCGGCGTCTCCTCACGATGGCGGCCACGCTGCTCGTCATCAGCGCGGTGGTGTTCGTCATCATCAAGCTGCCGCCGGGCGACTTCCTCTCCAACCAGATCGCGGAGCTGAGGGCGCAGGGCGATGCCTCCGCCGCCGCGCGCGCCGAATTCCTCGTGACGCAATACGGTCTCGACCGGCCGGTGTGGGAGCAGTACCTCGCCTGGGTGGGCCTGTGGCCGGCGCCGGGGGGCGGTTACGCGGGGCTGCTGCAGGGCAACTGGGGCTGGTCCTTCGAATACGACCGCCCGGTGGCCGACGTGCTCGGCGACTCGCTGTGGCTGACGCTGCTGCTCAACCTCACCACGCTGATCTTCGTGCACGTGGTCGCGATCCCCATCGCCATCTATTCCGCCCGGCGGCAATATTCGGCCGGCGACTACCTCGCCACGCTCTTCGGCTACATCGGGCTCGCGATGCCGAGCTTCCTGCTGGCGCTCATCCTGCTCTACTACATGAACCTGTGGTTCGGCATTTCCATCGGCGGCCTCTACGATCCCCAATACGCGGGCGAGCCGTGGACGTGGGACAAGATCGGCTCGCTCGGCCAGCATCTCATCGTGCCCACCATCGTCATCGGATTGTCGGGCACCGCGGCGATGATCCGGCGCATGCGCGCCAACCTGCTCGACGAACTGGCCAAGCAATATTACGTTACCGCCCGCGCCAAGGGGCTGCCCGAGCGGCGCGCGCTGATGAAGTACCCGTTCCGCATGGCGCTCAATCCCTTCATTTCCGACATCGGCAACCTGCTGCCGCAGCTCGTGTCCGGCTCGGTGCTGGTGTCGCTGGTGATGAGCCTGCCGACGGTGGGGCCGATCCTGCTCGCGGCGCTGAAGTCGCAGGATCAGTATCTGGCCGGCTTCATCCTGATGTTCGTGGCCGTGCTCACGGTCGTGGGCATGCTGGTGTCCGACCTGCTGCTGGGGTGGCTCGATCCGCGCATTCGCCTCGGGGAGCGCTGAACCGTGAGCAAGGCACCGGCCCCCCCGCATTACGTCGATCCCGCGCCCTTCGATCCGGGCACCGGAGATCCCGGCCGCCATGCCGACGAGCGGCTGTTTCGCGCCTCGTCCATGACGCTCATCTGGCGCAAGTTCCGCCGCAACCGGCTGGCGGTGGCATCGCTGTTCGTGCTGATGCTGTTTTACGCCATGGTGCCGGTGGTCGAGGTGATCGCGCCCTATGGACAATCCGAGCGCCATGGCGATTTCCTCTATGCGCCGCCGCAGCCGGTGCGCCTCTTTCATGACGGCGCTTTCGTCGGGCCGTTCGTCTATCCCTACAGCTTCACCTTCAACCGCGAGACCTTCACCCGCGATTACGTGGTGGACCGCACGGCGCCCCAGCGCCTGCGCTTCCTGTGCGAGGGCTCGCCCTACCTGTTCTGGGGCATGTGGGAAGCGCGCCTGCGCCTCGTGTGTCCGCCGGAGGGCGGCACCTTCTTCCTGCTCGGCACCGACAGGCTGGGGCGGGACCTGCTGTCACGCATCGTCTACGGCGCGCGCATATCGCTGACGGTGGGCCTGGTCGGCATCGCGGTGTCGTTCGCGCTCGGGCTCTTTTTCGGCGGCGTGGCGGGCTATCTCGGCGGCTGGGTCGACAGCGCCATCCAGCGGGTGATCGAGATTCTGCGCTCGCTGCCCGAGCTGCCGCTATGGCTCGCGCTGTCCGCGGCCCTGCCGGCGAACTGGTCGCCGGTGGCGGTGTTCTTCGGCATCACCATCATCCTTGGCCTGCTCGATTGGCCGGGACTGGCGCGGGCGGTGCGCTCCAAGCTTCTGGCGCTGCGCGAGGAGGATTTCGTCAAGGCGGCGGAACTGATGGGCGCGTCGCGTACGCGCATCATCGCGCGCCACCTCATTCCCAATTTCATGAGCCACCTGATCGCGTCGGCTACGCTGTCGATACCGGCGATGATTCTGGGCGAGACGGCGCTGTCGTTCCTGGGGCTTGGTTTGCGTCCGCCCGTCACCAGCTGGGGCGTGCTGCTGAACGAGGCGCAGAACCTCGCCGCCGTCAACATCCAGCCGTGGCTGCTGTGGCCGATCGTGCCCGTGGTGCTCGTCGTGCTGGCGTTCAACTTCGTCGGCGACGGCCTGAGAGACGCCGCCGACCCGTATCATCAGTGATGCGTCAGACCAGCGGCTGGCCCCGGCGCGAACGCAGCGCCAGCGCCACCGCGATGAAGGACCAGCCCTCGAAGATCAGCTCGACCGCGAGAATGAGCCCGATGAGATAGACCGTGTCCGCCGGCCAGCGCGCGGCGATGATGAGCCCGACGACGAGTGCCAGCACGCCGGCGGCCACCAGCCAGCCCCAGCCCGCGCGCGGGCGCGCCGCGATGCCGGTCCAGATGCGCAGGATGCCGGACACGATGAGCGATATCGCGAGCACCAGCGTCAGCGCCACCGAGGTCAGCACCGGGTTGTAGAAGGCGAGGAAGCCGGCGATGGCGTAGAACACGCCGCTGAGCAACCAGATGAAGAAGTTGCCCCATTCCTTAACCTGGAACGCATGCACGATCTGCACCACGCCGGCGACGAGGATGAGCGCGCCGATGTAGTAGACGGTCGCGATGGTTGCCACCAGCAGGTTGCCGAGCGCGATGCCGCCGAGAATGATCAGCAGGGCGCCGAGCAAAAGGAACCATATCCACTTGGAACGCACGTCTTCCGCCAGCGTGTTGATGGCTTCTCGGCCGCGTGTCGGCGGGGTCTGTTCAATCGATGTCGGCATGGCTGCCTCCTGTGTGTTCATGTCGGGCGAATTGTAATCGGCATGAGATGTAAATGCTGATCGAAAGTGTACGCCCAACCGATCATGTTGCATAGCAGCAGGGTTCAATTATGAGTTGCGGCAAGTTGTTATTGCTTGTTTCGATGCCCCGCATCATGCCTCCGAGGGGCGTGCCGGCGTCGATCCGGCTTGACTTGGCCGCCGTAACGGCCCATATGAAACTCCATGCGCCCGTTCGGGCGCCTTTTGGTGTTCAGGTCGCGTGAGCGGTCCACGACGGATCGTCCTGCCGGACACGGTACTTTCAGGAATAGCCCGGATCACGCGGGGCTTCCACCACCCCGCGATCGCAGCGCCCGTCTTCACGGGCGTTGGCGGCGCTTTATGCGAAAGATCTGATTTTGACTTCATTCACCGACCTTGGCCTTGCCGCTCCGATCCTGTCGGCGCTGGCGGCCGAAGGATACGAAAAGCCGACCCCGATTCAGGGACAGGCCATCCCCCATCTTCTTCAGGGCAGGGATCTGCTCGGCATCGCTCAGACGGGCACCGGCAAGACGGCGGCCTTCGCGCTGCCGATTATCGACCGCCTGTCGCGCGACAACAAGCCCGCCCCGCGCCATGGCTGCCGGGCGCTGGTGCTGAGCCCCACCCGTGAGCTCGCGAGCCAGATCGCCGAGAGCTTCCGCAGCTACGGCCGCAATCTGCGGCTGCGCGTCGCCGTGGTGTTCGGCGGTGTTTCCGCCCGTCCGCAGGCGCAGGAACTGGCGCGCGGCGTCGACATTCTCGTGGCGACCCCCGGCCGCCTGCTCGACCATCTCGACGGGCGCGCGCTGTCGCTCGAGCACGTCGAGGTCTTCGTGCTCGACGAGGCGGACCAGATGCTCGACATGGGCTTCATCCATGCCATCCGCCGCGTCGTGCCGCGCCTGCCGAAGGTGCGCCAGAACCTGTTCTTCTCGGCCACCATGCCGAAGGAGATCGGCCAGCTTGCCGGCGAACTGCTGCGCAACCCGGTCGAGGTGTCCGTGACGCCGGTGGCCACCACGGCCGAGCGCATCAACCAGCAGGTGCTGTTCATCGAGACGGCGCGCAAGCGCGGCCTGCTCGTGGAGATCCTGCGCGACGACGCCATGGGCCGCACGCTCGTGTTCAGCCGCACCAAGCACGGCGCGGACCGTATCGTGCGCCATCTGGAGGAGGCGAACATCCCCGCCGCCGCCATCCACGGCAACAAGAGCCAGGGCCAGCGTGAGCGGGCGCTCGCCGATTTTCGCGCCGGCCGGCGCAAGATCCTCGTCGCGACCGACATCGCCGCGCGCGGCATCGACGTCGACGGCGTGACCCACGTCGTGAACTTCGACCTGCCGAACATCCCGGAATCCTACGTTCACCGCATCGGCCGCACGGCGCGCGCGGGGGCGGACGGTTCGGCGATCTCGTTCTGCGACGCCGAGGAGCGCGCTTACCTGCGCGACATCGAAAGGCTGACGCGCCAGAGCATCCCGAGCGAGGACCGCAGGCTGCCCGGCAGCGCGGCCGCGGAAGCGCAGACCCGCCCGGCGGCACGCCCTGCCGGCGGCAAGCCGGGTGCGAGGGGCGGCAAGCCCGGCGCTGGCAAGCCCGCCGGACGCACGGATGCGCCCGGTCGCGGACGGCAGCGTTTCGCCGGCGCTGATCAGGGCCGGGCACGGGCCGGCAACGGTTCGGGCAACGGCTCCGGCCGCCACGCTCGTGGTTGAGACGCTTTCGGACCGGGTTATCCGGTCCATTGTTGAAGCATGAAAGGGCGCCCGTGAGGGCGCCTTTTTTCTGGGCGGCTTTTCCCGCCGGCGGCAATCCCGTATTGATCGGTGAACACCATCCGGAGCACGAAGCCGTGGCACGCACCGACGTCATGAGTGGGGAAACTGCCTCGCGGCGAACGCTGCCCCGGTGGCTCGTGGCGCTGGCGACGGCCGCTGTCGCCTGTGCGGCGTTGCAGCCGTATTATTTCGGCTATCGGCTTTCCGGCGACGACATCTGGTTCCTCACGCTCGCGATCGAGGGCTGGGAGACGGTGCGCAACAACGCGCTGCACGTCGCCATGGATCAGGGGCGCATCGGGCAGTTGCTCATGGTGCCGCTCAACGTGCTTGGCGCGCTTTTGGCCGGCGATCCGTTCTGGCGGGTGGCTATTCTGGCTGCGTATGCGTTGCAGATGCTGCTGTTCGCCGTTTTCGTGGCGCGGCTGTTGCGGCGCGATGTCCAGCCATTCCTGTTCCTGCTGCTGGTGACGCTGCATCCGCTCGCGTTCGCGTTCATGCCGCCGAATGCCTACCCTTTGCAGAACACCGTTCCCTTCATCGTCATGCTCGTCGCGCGGCTCGCTGTCTTGCGCCTGCGGCGACGGCCGGCCAGGGCGCCTTTGCGGATGCTGGCGGCACAGGCGGCTTTCGGGCTCGGCATGTTCGTCAGCGAGTTCGCCGTCGCGTTCGGACTGGCGTTGCTGGCGGCGGAATACCTGGCGCGGCTGCAATGGGCGCGCGAGGACGGCGATAGTGCGCCGGGCAAGGTGATTCGCGCCGCTTGCCCATGGCGCTATCTCGTCGGGGACGCGCTGGCGGTTTTAAGCGTGCTTGTCCCCTACATCGCCTTCCGGGCGGCTTTTCCCGGCAGCTATGACGGCAACTCCGCCGGAGGGCTGGGCGAGCCGGTCCGCATCCTCGTCACGATTCTTGGCCACATCCGCGACGGCACGGCCTTTTCGCGGCTCGGTGGCGGGTTGTCTTCGGCTTCCGTCACGGAGATCGTCGCGGCTGTCGCTATCGGCGCCGCGACCGCCGCGCTTCTCTATGCAACCGCGGGGCCGGTGCTGCGGATCGCCGCGCCGGTCGCCACAGTTGCCGCCGCGCTTGCGCTCGCCGTGCTCGTGACGCTGCCGGTCGCGGTGAGCGTCAAGTATCAGGAAGCCTGCGTGGACAGGGGCGCGTGCGCGTATATCGACAGCCGCATATCGTATTTGATGGTGACGGTCGCGATAATGGCCGCAGTCGCCGTCGTGTGCCGGGCAGCCGCAGAGAGGTGGCCGCGCCAGCGCGTGCTTGCCGTTGCGAGCGTGACTTTCGGAATCATGGCTTCGCTGGTGTCCGTCTACAACGCCGGCAAGGCGCGCGACATGCGGCAGGTCCACGCGGCGTGGGAGCGCGCGGCAACCGTTGCCTGCACGACGTCCTCATCCACCATGAACGAGGCGGCGCTCATCGAGGCCATCGATCCGCGAGGGCTGATAGCGGTCAATCCGCCCAACAGGGCCGTTGATTTCTGGAAAATCTATCTGCCGTGGCGCGCCGGCTCGCACTGCGGGCAGTGACGCGCGCAGCCGACGATTTGGCTGAGATTGAAGTTACTGTCCGCATTTCTGTCCGGACAGTTTCTTGCTTTCAACTTAAGTTATTGAGATTAATGGTGCTGTGAGAGAGGATTGAACTCTCGACCTCTCCCTTACCAAGGGAGTGCTCTACCACTGAGCTACCACAGCATCCGGGCGGCGGTTGAGCGGGCTAATCTGCCGGCAGCGCAATGAGCCGGCAAAGCCTGCGAGGTCCTCTCCGCTCGCGAAGCAGCGGGTGGACCTCAACCACGCGCACACCCTTAAGCAGGTGCCGGCTGCCCGTCAAGCCCCGGCGCGGTGGATAACGGGTGAGACGCGTGCTTTTTCCCCACGTTCACCCGTCGCCATTTTCTTTCGCCCCAGGCGGCGGCTTTTTTCGCCCTAGGCGGCGGCTTTTTTCGCCTCAGGCGGCGGCCTGCGCGGCGTGCAGCGGCAGGTCGAGCTTGCGCCACACGGCCACGAGCGCATCCGCGAGTTCGTCGATGAGCGCGTCGGTGTGGAAAGGGGTCGGCGTGATGCGCAGCCGCTCCGTGCCGCGCGGCACGGTGGGGTAGTTGATGGGCTGGACGTAGATGCCGTGCTCGTCGAGCAGCAGATCGCTGGCGAGCTTGGTGCGCTCCGGATCGCCGATCATGACGGGGACGATGTGAGTCGGGTTGGCGCGCACCGGCAGCCCGGCCTTGGTGAGCACCTCCTTGGCGCGCTGTACCTGCCGGCGATGGGCGGCGCGCTCGGCATCGCTCGTCGACAGGTGCTGCACGGAGGCGAGCGCGGAGGCCGCCACCGCCGGCGGCAGCGCCGTGGTGAAGATGAAACCGTGGGCGTGCGAGCGCACGGCGTCGATGATCGACGTCTTCGCCGCCAGATAGCCGCCGATGCAGCCGTATCCCTTGGCGAGCGTCGCCTCGACGACGTCGAGCCGGTCCTGCGCGCCGACCTCCTCGGCATAGCCCGCGCCGTGCGCGCCGTAGAGACCGACCGCGTGCACCTCGTCGATGTAGGTGAGGGCGTTGTAGCGCTCGGCGAGGTCGCAGATGGCGTGAATCGGCGACACGTCGCCATCCATCGAATACACGCTCTCGAACACGATCATCTTGGGGCGTTCGCGCCCGGCCGCCTTGAGCAGGTCTTCGAGATGGTCGAGATCGTTGTGGCGGAACACCACCTTCTCGGCCCCCGAGCGGCGCACGCCCTGAATCATGGAATTGTGGTTCCACTCGTCGGACAGCAGCAGGCAGTCGGGCAGGAGGCGGGCGATGGTGGCGATGCCGGTTTCGTTGGAGACGTATCCGGAGGTGAACACCAGCGCGGACTGCTTTTTATGCAGATCGGCGAGCGCCCGCTCCAGCGAGACGATGGGGCCGCTGGTGCCGGAGATGTTGCGCGTGCCGCCCGCTCCCACGCCCATGCGGCGGGCGGTGTCGACCATGGCGTCGACGGTGCCCGGATGCATGCTCATGCCCAGATAGTCGTTCGAGCACCAGACCACGACGTCCGAGGTGCCGTTCTCCGTGCGGCGGACGGCGTAGGGAAAACGCGCCGCATCCTTCTCCAGCGTGACGAAGACACGGTAGCGCCGCTCCTGATGCAGTGTATCGAGGGCGGCGTCGAAGTAATCATCGTAATCCATCGGCTGTCCATCACGTCAGCGGCATGGCGGTCGAAGGCGGAAAAAGCGATCGAGGCAGGCCAGCGGCTGCGGCTTTCCAGAGGGCGTTTGGGGTTTCATCCCGGCGAAACCGTCCGGAAAAACAGGACTGTCGCGCCTTATTGATAAATCAGTATCGTTCCAATCAACGATAAATCAAGACTTCACACGCCACGTTGATCCATGCAAGTGGTCGTCTCGCCGCAGGGGCGCGGCGGGCGGCCATGAACCGGCTGTCCGGAGCAGGCTGTTTGCTGCGCCGCATTATTCTGTTGCGCGCGGGGGCGGCGGTGGTTAACGCTGATCCTTCCGCGGACCCGGGCCATCCGGCCCTGTGGCGCGGCGAATATGGCCATGTGGCCGGACAAGTCATGAATGCAAATGCCACGGATCGCCAGGCGCGCCTTGCCGCCGCCCTGCGCGAGAACCTGAAACGCCGCAAGCGCCAGACGCGCGAACGCGTGCGCGAGGCCGACGAGCCCGCGCCGGCCGGGGCAGGGGACAAGCAAGAGCCGCGCGGCGCGGCGGTGCAGGATGAATGGCAGACCCAGCCGGCCGAGGCGCCGGGGCTGCCGGACGAACGGAAGGGAAGCGACTGAATGGACCGGATTCGGATTGTCGGCGGTGCGGAGCTGAACGGCGCCATCCCGATCTCGGGCGCGAAGAACGCGGCGCTGCCGCTGATGATCGCAAGCCTCCTGACCGACGAGACCCTGCAGCTGCATAACGTGCCCCGCCTCGCGGACGTGGCGCAGCTGCTGCGCATCCTCGGCAATCACGGCGTCGATCACGGCGTCGCCGGCAAGCGCCCGGGCCAGACGGCCGTCACCGGCCAGAGCGTGCGGCTGCGCGCCCGCCACATCATCGATACCACAGCGCCCTACGACCTCGTGTCGAAGATGCGGGCGAGCTTCTGGGTGATCGCGCCGCTGCTGGCGCGCATGGGCGAGGCGCGCGTGTCGCTGCCCGGCGGCTGCGCCATCGGCACACGCCCGGTCGACCTGCTGCTGATGGCGCTGGAGCGGCTCGGGGCGCAGATCGATATCGAGGGCGGCTACGCCATCGCCCGCGCGCCCAAGGGCCTCAAGGGCAACGACATCGTGTTTCCGAAGGTGACGGTGGGCGGCACGCACACGGCGCTGATGGCCGCCGTGCTCGCCGACGGCACCACCGTGATCGAGAACGCCGCGCGCGAGCCCGAGGTGGTCGATCTCGCCGATTGCCTCAACGCCATGGGCGCGCGGATTACCGGGGCCGGCACGCCGCGCATCGTCATCGACGGCGTGGCGCGCCTCAACGGCGCCGAGCACACCGTGCTGCCAGACCGCATCGAGACCGGCACCTACGCCATGGCCGTCGCCATGACCGGCGGCGACGTGCTGCTGGAGGGCGCGCGCCCCGACCTGTTGCAGGACGCGCTCGACACGCTGGTGAAGGCAGGCGTCGAGATTTCCTCCACCAACGAGGGCATCCGCGTGCGCCGCAACGGCCACGGCATCAGCGCGGTGGACGTCACCACGGAGCCGTTCCCCGGCTTCCCCACCGATCTGCAGGCGCAGTTCATGGCGCTGATGACCCGGGCGAAGGGCACCTCGCGCATCCGCGAGACCATCTTCGAGAATCGCTTCATGCACGTGCAGGAACTGGCGCGGCTTGGCGCGCGCATCCGGCTCGACGGCGATCTCGCCTATGTCGACGGCGTGGAGCGGCTGACCGGCGCGCCGGTGATGGCCACCGACCTGCGCGCCTCGGTGTCGCTGGTGATCGCGGCCCTTGCCGCCGAAGGCGAGACGACCGTCAACCGTGTCTACCACCTCGACCGCGGCTTCGAGGGGCTGGAGATGAAGCTCGGCCAGTGCGGCGCGCGCATCGAGCGCATCAGCCACTCGTGACGGCGCCGGCGATGGCGGCGCGCCTGATTCGCGGCGTCCGCCATTGCCGCATTCGCGGCGTCCGCTATTGCCGCCCGACATTTGCGATGTCCGCTGATAAGTTCGTGATTGGCCGGCGCATGCTCTTGCTTCGCGTCGCGAGCGGGGCCACCTTGCGCGGCGGGTGGCGGAGCACGCCACGCCTTTTTCCGGGAGAAGAGTAGAGATGACGACACGTCGACAAGTGATCACTGCCATGGCCGCAGGGACCGCCGCTGGACTGCTTGGATTGGGAGCCGGCCCGGCCGCGGCGCAGGACGTGTCCGTCGTCTCGCTGGCCGTCCCCGGCCCGCTGGGCGATGTCGCGCTCGGCTCGGCGGACGCCAAGGTCACGGTGATCGAGTACGCCTCGCTCACCTGCAGCCACTGCGCCTCGTTCCACAACGAGACCTTCCCCGCCTTCAAGGAAAAGTACATCGACACGGGCAAGGTGCGCTTCATCCTGCGCGAGTTCCCGCTCGACGATCTCGCGCTGCTCGGCTTCATGCTGGCGCGCCACAAGGGCGACGAATTCTACTATCCGATCACCGGCCTGCTGTTCGAGCAGCTCGGCAAGACCTGGGCCAAGGTGGGCGACGACAAGCCGCTCGACGCGCTGCTCGCCACCGTGCGGCAGGCGGGAATCACCCAGGAAGACTTCGACGCCACCATCAAGGACCGCAAGATCTACGACGGCGTGGTCGCGGTGCGCGACAAGGCGGCGAAGGATTTCGGCATCAACGCCACGCCGACGTTCTTCATCAACGGCAAGCGCCATCCCGGCGCGCTGTCGATCCAGGATCTGGACAAGGCCATCGAGCCCCTGCTCGCCGGCTGACCTCCGCCTCCCGATGCTTGAGGGCGCGCATTGAAGCTCAACCGGCTGCGGATCGTCGGTTTCAAGACTTTCGTCGAACCGAGCGAGTTCCTCATCGAACCCGGCCTCACCGGCGTGGTGGGGCCGAACGGTTGCGGCAAGTCCAACCTCGTCGAAGCCCTGCGCTGGGTGATGGGGGAGAGCAGCTACAAGTCTCTGCGCGCCTCGGGCATGGACGACGTGATCTTCGGCGGCTGCGCCACGCGCCCGGCGCGCAACAGCGCCGAGGTCATGCTCGCCATCGACAACTCGGCCCGCAGCGCGCCCAGTTTCTGCAACGATTCCGACACGCTCGAGGTTTCGCGCAAGATCACGCGTGACGGCGGCTCCGTCTATCGCATCAATGGCCGCGAGGCGCGGGCGCGCGATGTGCAACTGCTGTTCGCGGACGCGGCCACCGGCGCGCGCTCGCACGCCATGGTGCGGCAGGGGCAGATCGGCGAGATCATCGCCGCCAAGCCACAGGCGCGCCGGCGCATTCTGGAGGATGCGGCGGGGATAGCCGGGCTCCACAGCCGCCGCCACGAGGCGGAACTGCGCCTGCGTGCCGCCGAGGACAACCTGCATCGCCTCGAAGACGTGATGCACGAGATCGACGGCCAAGTCGATGGCCTGAGACGTCAGGCGCGTCAGGCCGGGCGTTACAAGGTGCTGTCCGCCGACATCCGGCGGCTGGAAGCGGTGATGCTGCTCATCGCCTGGCTGGAGGCCAACGAGGCCGTGTCGCGCGCCGCCGCCGCCGGCCTTGCGGACCAGGCCGCCGTGGCGGAATGCGGCGAGCGCCAGGCGCAGAGCGCCTATGCCCGGGGCCTTGCCGCCCACGCCGTTGCGCAGGCGCGCGCCGGCGAGGAGGCGGCAGCGCAGGAATACCAGCGTCTCGTGCAGGAGCGCGCGCAGCTGGAGGCCGAGGAAAAGCGCGCCCGCGAGCGCGCCGCCGACGCTGCCCGGCGCATCGTCGAGCTGGACAAGGACGTCGCGCGCGAAAAGACGCAGGCGCAGGAGGCCCAGGGCATCATCTCGCGGCTGCGCGACGAGGATGCGGTGCTCGACGCGCGGCTCGACGGCGCGGAGTTTGATCTGGCGGAAGCGGCGGAGGCGGTGGCGCAGACGCTTGCTGCGCTGGAGCACGCCGACGCGGAACTGGCGCGCGCGCAGGCCGAAAGCGCGGACGCTGGCGCGCGCCGTGCCGAGCTTTCGCGCCGTCTCGCCAGCGAGGAAGGCCGTCTGGCCGAGTTCGAGCGCGAGCACGCGCGCGTCGCTGCCGAGTACGCGGCCCTCGATGCGCAGCCGGGCGGCGATGTGGACCTGCTGCGCGAGCGTGTCGAGCAGGGCGAGGCGCTCTACGAGGAGGCGGAATCGCGCGCCGACATCGCCCGCACCGCTCTGGGGGAAGCGCGTGAGGCCGAGGCGCTGTTGCGCTCGCCCTTGGCCGCCGCGGACGGGCGTGTGCAGCGATTGGAGGCGGAAATCGCCGCGCTTGCGCGCCTTGCCGTCGCCGATGCGCGCGGCGGCTTCGCCCCGGTGCTGGACGCGCTTCACGTGGACAAGGGATTCGAAACCGCCTTGGGCGCGGCGCTGGGCGACGATCTGCTCGCCGCCCTTGATCCCGCCGCCCCGGTGCACTGGCGCGATTCGGATTTGCCGGAGTACAATGGCGGCGCCACCGCCGATCTGCCGCTGCCGGCCGGCGCTGCCCCCTTGTCTGCCGTGGTGCGGGGACCGGCCGCGCTGGCGCGGCGGCTGCGGATGACTGGCGTTGTCGAGCGCGAGGCCGGCGCGCGGCTGCAACGCCAGTTGGCGCCCGGCCAACGGCTCGTGACGCGTGAGGGCGATATGTGGCGCTGGGACGGCTTCACCAGCGCCGCCGAAGCGCCGTCCGCCGCCGCTCGCCGCCTCGAAGAGCGCAACCGTCTCGCCGATCTCGAGGCCGATGTCGAGGCGGCCCGCGCCGTCGCCCTGTCGCACCGCGAGGCGCACGAGACGGCGCAGGAGCGCATAAAGGCCGCCACGGCGCATGAAACCCAGGCGCTGGATGCGCGCCACGCCGCCCGCCGCTCGCTGGACGAGGCCCGCGCGACGCTCGCAGCCGCCGAGCGCGCCAGCGCCGCGACCGCCACGCGCCGGGCCGCGCTGCAGGAGGCGCAGTCGCGCCTTGCCTTGGCGGAAGAGCAGGGGAGGGCGGCAGTCGCGACCGCGGCCTCAGAACTCGCCGGGCTGCCGCAGGTGGATGAAAGCGCGTCTGCGCATGCGCGCGCTGCCGCTACTGCCGCCCGCGCGGCGCACGGCGAGGCGGAACGGTTTCTTCAAAATCTGCAGCGCGATGTTTCAGCCCGCCGCCGGCGGCGCGATGCCATAGCGGCTGAAGTTCGCGCCTGGGGCGAGCGCGCCGCCCGCGCCGCCGATGTGTTGTCGGACATCGGCGACCGCCTGGAGGCCGCGCGCGACACGCAGATCGAACAGGCGGAGGCGGCCGAGGAACTGGCGCTACGGCGCGAGGGCTCAGCCTCAGATGTGGCGCTGGCCGAGGCGTCGGTGGTGCGGGCGGGGGAAGCGCGCCGGGCAGCGGAAATCGCGCTCGACGCGGCGGAAACGGCTGCCCGCACGGCGCTCGACGCGCTGGCGTCGGCCCGGGAAGCGCGGGCGCGCTCGCAGGCGGTGGCCGAGTCGGCGCAGGAGAATCTGGTTCGCACCAGCCACCGCATCGCCGACGCGCTCGGTGTCGAACCGAGCGCGTTGCGCATACAGGCAGGCCTTGACGCGGACAGCCCGGTTCCCGCCGCCGAGACGGTGGAGAGTGAACTCGCGCGCCGTCGCGAGGAGCGTGAGCGCCTCGGCGCGGTGAACCTGCGTGCCGAGGACGAGCTGGCGCAGATGCAGGGCAAGCGCGACGGCATCGGGGCGGAACACGCGGAGCTGACGGAAGCGATTCGCCGCCTGCGCGCCGCCATCGGCAACCTCAACCGCGAAGGGCGAGAGCGCCTCATGGCGGCGTTTTCGGTCGTCGACGGCCACTTTCAGCGGCTGTTTTCGCTGCTGTTCGGCGGCGGCACGGCGGAGCTGTCGCTGATCGATTCGGACGATCCGCTCGAAGCCGGGCTAGAAATCTACGCCCGCCCGCCGGGCAAGAAGCCGCAGGTGCTCACCCTTTTGTCCGGCGGCGAGCAGGCGTTGACGGCGATCGCGCTCATCTTCGCGGTGTTCCTGACCAATCCCTCGCCCGTGTGCGTGCTCGACGAGGTCGACGCGCCGCTCGACGACGCCAACGTCGAGCGTTACTGCGCGTTGCTGAGAAGCATGGTGAGCCAGACTCAGACGCGCTTTATCGTGATCACGCACAACCCGATCACCATGGCCGGCATGGACAGGCTGTTCGGCGTCACCATGGCCGAGAAGGGCATCTCGCAGCTCGTTTCGGTCGATCTGGAGGTGGCGGAACGCATCCTCGACGAGGGAAAAGTGTTGCCCGAATGACCGCCCCGCCGGAAATCTGAAGCGGCAGGCCGGAAAAACGTTTACACGCGTGTTTTTGCCAGCAATATCAAATACTAAAGTATTGTCACGGCAAAGTTGACACCTGATGCGGGTGTCACTATGTTGCGCCGCAATTCCTTGGGATTGAACGGTTAGCGGCCTTGGGCCGGCCGGGAGTTTCTGTATGTCGGAAGGCGACGAGGGCGGTGGGTCCGAAGATCGCGATCTGGCCAAGAGGCTGGACGATCTGGGCCGCCATCTGTCGGCGAAAGAGCGGGAGGCGCATGCCGCCCGCAAGGCGGAGGAGCCGAGGGCTGGCGCTGACGCGTCGGCGATCTCCAGCGCCCTGCGGCTTTCCGGTGAATTCATCGCCGGCGTCGTGGCGGGCGGGGGTATCGGCTGGGCCGTCGACACATATCTGGGGCTGTCGCCCTGGGGGCTTATAATTTTTCTGCTGCTGGGCTTCTTGACAGGCGTCTGGAACGTGCTACGGGCAGCAGGCTACCTGAAAACGGCGCGTGACACAGGGTCGCCGCCGCGCTGAGGGAAGCATCGATCGAATTGCCGAACGGCGCGTGGCGCCGGGAGGTCTGGGCATAGAGGGCGGCCGGGAAGCGGCCGCCGTCTGTTGAGCGGGCAAGAGAGCGGGAAAGAGGCGGCTATGGCAAGTCCTACCGAACAATTTGAGATTCGGCACTTTTCCGATCCGTTTTTCTACATTGGCGGTTCGCCGATCACGTTCACGAACTCGGCGATGTTCATGGTGCTGACGGTCGCCGTGATCGCCGGCTTCCTGCTGCTGGCCACGTCCTCGCGCTCGATCGTGCCGGGGCGCTGGCAGAATGCCGGCGAGTTGCTGTACGAATTCGTCGCGGACACATTGCGACAATCAGCGGGCAAGGACGGCCTGGTTTTCTTCCCTCTGGTGTTCTCGCTCTTCACGTTCATCCTCGTCGCCAATCTACTCGGGCTTTTGCCTTATTCGTTCACGGTCACGAGCCACATCATCGTCACTGCGGCGCTGTCGCTTCTGGTGATCTTGACCGTTATCGGCTACGGCGTGGCCAAGAACGGCGTCAAGTTCCTCAACGTGTTCGTGCCGTCGGGTGTTCCGGGGTGGTTGCTGCCGCTCATCGTCGCGATCGAGGTCGTTTCATTCTTCTCGCGCCCGGTCAGCCTCTCGGTTCGTCTTTTCGCCAACCTGCTGGCAGGCCACATCGCGCTCAAGATCTTTGCGGGCTTCGTTGCTGCGCTTCTGGCAGGCGGTGTCGCCGCCGTGCTGTCGCCGCTGCCGCTCGTGTTCACTGTCGCCATCGTCGCGCTGGAAGTCCTGGTCGCGGTGCTTCAGGCTTACGTCTTCGCCGTGCTGACCTCTCTCTACCTGCACGACGCCCTGCATCCCGGCCACTGATCGATTGGTAACGGCCGGTTATTCCGCCATCACTTCAAAGTGTTATCGTCAAGGAGCTTTCCATGGAACTCGCTGCTGCTGCTAAGTACATCGGTGCTGGTCTCGCCACGTTCGGTCTTGCTGGCGCTGCTCTCGCGCTCGGCAACCTGTTCGGCCAGTATTTCGCCGGCGCCTTCCGTAACCCGGCTGCTGCTGAAGCTCAGCGCGGCACGCTGGTTCTCGGCTTCGCGCTCACGGAAGCGCTCGGCATCTTCTCGCTGTTGATCGCGCTGCTGCTGCTGTTCGCCGTCTGATCGACTGCACAGGGTGACGGCGGTTTGCCTTCGGGATCATTCCCGAAGGCGGTCGCCGCCGTGATGGGTCTCGTGGCCGCCAGCGGCCTGCGCGGGCCCGTCTGTCTGTTTGGGCATCCGGCTCCGCGGGCCGGGCGGTTTCCGCCCGACATGTCCGTGTTTTCTGGTTGGGTGCCGTGTCCTCATGGAGGGGTTGACAGATGGCTGAAGCGGTCAAAACCGGGGCTGAAGTCGCGCATGAAGTCGGCTTTCCTCCGTTCAACGCTGAAACCTTCGCGTCCCAGCTTTTCTGGCTGGCGCTCACATTTGCTTTTCTTTACTGGTTCGTCTCGAAGATCGCCCTGCCGCGCATCGGCTCCGTGATCGATGAACGCCGCCAGCGCATCGACACCAATCTTGCCGAGGCCGCCGGTCTCAAGGCGAAAGCGGAAGAGGCGCTTGCCGCTTATGAGACGGGTCTTGCATCGGCCAAGGTCAACGCCCGGGCGATCGCCGAGGAGACGCGTGCGCGTCTTGCAGGCGAGAGCGAGGCGCGGCGCAAGGTGCTGGAGCAGGAACTTTCGTCCAGGATCGCCGACGCCGAAAAGGCAATCGCCGACACCAAGACCCAGGCGTTGGGCCACGTGGGCGAGATCGCTAGTGATGCGGCCTCCGCCATTGTGGAGCGTCTGCTCGGCAGCGCGCCTACCGCCGTCGATGTCGACAAGGCGGTCAAGTCCGCGCTCGATCGATAGGGGGCAACCATGTTTCTGACGGCTGATTTCTGGGTTGCCATCTCCTTCTTTATCTTTATCGGCATCGCGCTCAAATATGGCGCCGGCAAGCTGGTCGTCGACGGACTCGACAAGCGCACCAAGCAGATCGCCAACGATCTGGCCGAGGCGCGCCGCTACCGCGACGAGGCCGAGGCACTGCTCAAGGCCTATGAGGCCAAGCGGGTCGCGGCCGAGCAGGAGGCGCAGTCGATTGTCGACAACGCCCGCGCCGACGCCGAGCGCGCTGCAACCGAAGCGCACGCACGCCTGACCGAGTTCATCGCCCGCCGCACTGCCGCCGCCGAGGCCAAGATCGCCCAGGCCGAGGTTCAGGCAGCAGCCGATGTCCGGGCTGCCGCCGCGGATGCTGCGGTCCGTGCCGCCGAAGGGATCCTGCGCGACAGCCTGAAAGGCAAGACCGCGGATCGTATCTTCGACGAAAGCCTGAAGGAAGTCCGGACGCAGATTCATTGATCGACGCAAGCCGGCGACATGTCGCCGGCTTTTGTCATTCTGGAACCGTTCATCAGGGTTACACGGAGCCGGGGGAGTATTTCTTCCTCGGCTCTAATTATGTCGATGGCGCGACATGAGATAATGTGATCGCCATTGGAGTGCTCTCTAGCTGTTTTCCGGATGGTGGATAGATGATGCGTACCCATGACGTAGACAGGGCTGCGCCATCCCGGCTGCGGCTGGCTGTTATCGGCGCTGCCGCGCTCGTGCTGGCGTCTTGCGCCGGCAACCCGCGCGGGGTTCTCGCGCCTGTCGAGCAGACGGCTCCCGGCGCGACGCGCGTCGACATGCTCGTTGCCACCACGCGCGACAAAGCGGCCAACCCGGCGGAAATGTTCGCCGGCGAGCGGGCGCCGAAATCAGCTTTTGCCGATATCGTCGTCTCCATACCGCCTGCAAGCGCCCGCACGACCGGGGAGGTGCAATGGCCGCGCCGGCTGCCTGGCAACCCCGCCACGGACTTCGTCGCGCTGCGGGCCGATTTCATCGATCAGGACGAGGCTCTGCGCCGTTTCCGGCGCGTCGTCAGCAAGACACCGCAGCGCAGCGTGCTGGTCTTTGTCCACGGCTACAACAACCGCTTTGAGGACGCTGTCTTTCGGTTTGCGCAGATCGTCAACGATTCGGGCGCAAAGGTTGCGCCGGTGCTGTTTACATGGCCGTCGCGCGGCAGCCTGCTTGCTTATGGCTATGACCGCGAGAGCGCCAATTTCTCGCGCGATGCGCTGGAGAACCTCCTGACGGAACTGGCCCGCGACAAGAGCGTGGGCGAAATTTCGATCCTGGCGCATTCCATGGGCAACTGGGTGACCGTTGAGGCGCTGCGCCAGATGGCGATTCGCAACAACGGCCGTCTCGCGCCGAAGATCACCAACGTCATGCTGGCTGCGCCCGATATCGATATCGACGTGTTCGGTACGCAGGTCTCGCAGATCCGCCAGACGGGCCGTCCGGGCAAGCCGGCGAACTTCGTGCTGTTCACCTCGCGCGACGATCGGGCACTAGCCGTCTCGCGGCGCGTATGGGGAAGCACGGTTCGGCTTGGCGCTATCGATCCGGAGGCCGAGCCCTTCAAGTCGGACCTGCGCCGCCGCAACGTCACCGTGGTCGACATGACCGGCGTGCGCACCGCCGACCGGCTGAATCACGGCACCTTCGCCGAAAGCCCGGAGGTCGTGCAACTCATCGGCATGCGGGTCGCCGGCGGTCAGACGCTGACTGATTCGCGCGCCGGTCTTGGCGACCACATCATCCAGATTACGTCCGGGGCGGCGGCTTCCGTCGGCACGGCAGCCGGCCTGGTGCTGGCCGCGCCCGTGGCTGTCATCGATCCCAACACCCGTAATAATTTCGGCGGTCAGGTGGAAGGGCTCGGCGGATCATTGTCCGACACCGCGCATGGCGTACGCTGATCTGCTGCGTGGCCTCGCTGGTACGTGGCGGCTGACGCGTGAGGTCAGCACGCCCGACGGCGCATGCGGCGCTGCGTTGACGGCGCGTATGGAAGGGCAGGCCTCTTTCTCGCTTGAGGCCGGCTTTTCTTCCGAGGCGGAGATATATCGCTATATTGAAGAGGGCGAGCTGGTCATGGCCGGCGGTAGCGGCGCGGCGATCGCGTTCTCACGCGGCTACATCTATGGCGCGTTGGAGCACGGCCTCGACATCTATTTCGACGATGACCAGCGCCGCCTGTTCCAGCATGTGACGCTGCTGAGGAAAAACAACACGCTCGAAGGCGAGGCGACACACCTTTGCGTGCCCGACACTTACCGGTCACGCTATCGGTTCGATATGCCGGATGCGTTTGAAATCTTTCATGCGGTCGAAGGGCCGCGCAAGCGTTACGTCATTCACAGCCGCTACGACAGGGCGGTGTGAACTTCAGCGCGAGCGCTGGCGGACGCGGACCGGAACCGGCTGCGGCGTGGGACCGAAGAAGCCGGGAAGGGCGCGCCGCCGTGAGCCGCGCTGCGTGTCGTTCGATTCGAGCTGCATGATCGCGATGCCCATCTGGACACTGCCGAAGGTAAGGCAGAGCAGGAACGTCAGCGCGGAGGCGGCCACCCATCCCACCGATGACTGGACGACCAGGCTGCGAAGGCCGGCGACATCGAGCCCGAAAAGCATCGCGGCGAAAAGGCCGGCGATACCGAAGCCGATCAGCGCATGCAGCGCGAGGAACCGGGTAAGCGGGGTCATATGAGCATCTCCCGAAGCAACCTTCCACCATGACATGTTGGCACGGTTCGGAACGGACGACAATCGGGAAATGGGCCGCACGCGCTTCTCAGACGGTGACAATAATCTTGCCGAAAACCTTGCGCCCTTCGAGGCGATCGAGGCCATCGTGGAAATTGTCGAGCGTGTAAACCGTGTCGATAACAGGCTTGATGCCCGCCGCCATCTTGTCTAGAGATTCGCGGATATTGCGAAGGTTGCAGCCGAACGAGCCGAATATCTTGTACTGCTGCTGGAAGAGCTGCATCAGGTTCATCGTCGTCGATACGCCCGAGGTCGAGCCGCAGGTGACGAGCCGCCCGCCGCGCTTGAGGCAGAGCAGCGAGCCGTTCCACGTATCGGCGCCCACGTGCTCGAACACCACATCGACGCCCTTGCGCGCCGTGAGCTTGCGCACCACGCCCTCGAAGCGGTCGGTGCGGTAGTTGATGACGTGGTCGGCGCCGAGCGCACGCGCCTTCTCGCCTTTTTCATCGTCGCCCACGGTGGTGATGACCGTGCAGCCGATGGCCTTGGCCATGCGGATGGCGGCGGTGCCGATGCCCGAGCCGCCGGCGTGCACCAGCACGGTTTCACCGGGTTCGAGCTTCGCGTTGTCGAACAGCATGTGCTGCACCGTGCCGAACGCGATGGGGGCGCAGGCAGCGTCCTCGAAGCTCACGCCGTCGGGCATCTTGACCACGAGGCGCGCCTGCATGTTGACCAGCTCGCAGGTGAAGCCGTCGACGTGAAAACCCATGATGCCGGCGACGTTCTCGCACAGGTTGTCGCGGCCTTCGCGGCAGGCGCGGCATTCGCCGCACGTCTTGGCGCCGTAGAGCGCCACCCCGTCGCCGGCCTTGAGGCCCTCCACGCCGTCGCCCACGGCGGTGATCTCGCCGGCGGCCTCCGCGCCCACCGTCAGCGGCAGCTTGCGCTTGGCGAAGGCCATGCCGCGATAGCCCCACACGTCGATGTGGTTGAGGCCGACTGCGCGGATGCGGACCTGCACCTCGCCCGGACCGGGCTGCGGGGGAGCCGCGACATCCACGATACGCAGGTCGCGATCACCGAAAAGCTGCAGGGCACGCATGGAATATTCCTCAACAAATGTCAGCGGTGAATGCCGATCTGGGCGGTGAGACCGCCGTCGACCGGTAGTACCGCGCCGGTGATATAGGCGGCAGGATCCGACAGCAGGAAGGCGGCAAGGCCGGCCACTTCATCGACACGCGCGAAGCGTCCGGCCGGGATCTGCTTCTCCATGTTGGCGCGGTGGGCGGCGTATGGCGCCAGCATCTCGGTGTCGATGAAGCCGGGTGCGATGTAATTGGCGGTTATGCCGCGCTTTGCCGTCTCGACGGTGAGCGTGCGCAGATAGCTGAGCAGCGCGCCTTTCGACGCCGCGTAGGCGCCGTTGCCGGGGTTGCCCTGCAGCGCCGCGACCGAGCCGATAGCGACGATGCGGCCCGCGCGGGCGCGGATCATCGGTCGCACAAGCGCTTTCACGAGCTGGGTGAACGACCAGAAATTGACCTGCATCACGGCTTCGGCGTTGTCCTGCGCCATCACGGCGGTGAGGGTGTCGTAGGACTGGCCGGCGTTGTGGATGAAGCCGAAATAGGTCTCGTCCGCCACCGTCTCGCAGAAGGCGTCGAGGGCAGGGCGGTCGGCGAGATCAAGGGCGAATGCCCGCACACTCGCGCCCGTTTCCGACAGGCTCGCGGCCAACGCCACGGCGGCCTCTCCCGAGGAGCGGTAGGTGAAGTCGACGTCAAAGCCCTGGTTGACCAGCGTCTCGACGATGGCAGCGCCAAGGCCTTTCGCGCCGCCGGTGACGAGAACGCGCTTGCGCGCATCGCCGCTCGCGGTTGCCGGGCTCATGCGGAAGGCTCCGATGCGAGAACGAGGCAGGTGTTCTGGCCGCCGAAGCCGAAGGAGTTCGACAGCACCCGCGTGACGGCGGCGTCGCGCGCCGTGTTGGGCACCACGTCGAGCGCGATGGCGGGATCGGGCACCTCGTAGTTGATGGTCGGCGGCAGGCGGCCGTTGAGCAGCGTCAGCAGCGAGAACACAGCCTCCACCGCGCCCGCCGCGCTCAGCGTGTGGCCGACCATGGACTTGTTGGACGAAATCGGCACCTGACTCACGCGTTCGCCGAACACGGCGGCGCAGGCCATCGCCTCCATCTTGTCGTTCTCGGGCGTGCTGGTGCCGTGGGCGTTGACATAGTCGATGTCGTCGGGCGTCAGGCCGGCGTCGTCGATGGCCTGGCGGATCGCCGCGATCGCCGGCGCGCCGTCGGGGCTGGTGCGGGTGCGGTGGAAGCCGTCGCCGTGCTCGCCGCAACCGGCGACGAAGCCCAGTATGGCCGCGCCGCGCGCCACGGCCGCGTCGTAGTTCTCCAGCACCAGCGCGCCCGCGCCTTCGCCCATGACGAAGCCGTCGCGGTTCTTCGAGAACGGACGCGAGGCGCGCTCCGGCTCGGCGTTATTGGTGGACAGCGCCGAAAGCAGCGAAAAGCGCACCAGCGCCTCGACATGCACCGACCCGTCCGTGCCGATGGCGAGCGCGGCCTGCGTCTCGCCGCGCCGGATCGCTTCCACCCCGAGCTGGATCGCCGTGGCGCCGGAGGAGCAGGCGGTCGACAGCGAGATGGGGGAACCGGACACGCCGAAGCGGTCCGCGAGACGGTCGGCGACGGTGCCGAAAAGGAAGAGGTCGTGCCACTCGGTGAAGGCGCCGGAGGCAGCTGCACGCAGCAGGTCGGCGTAGGACACGGCCTCCGTCCTGCCTGAGGCGCGCGCCAGCGCGATGCGCTGCGGCCATTCCATTTCGACCGGCGGGACCGCGAGGAAAAGCGCGCCCGGAAAAACACCCGCCGCGCCGTTCGCGGGCAGGGAGCCGATACCGGCCTGGCCGATGGCTTCCTCCGCGGCGAGCACCGCAAGCCGCTCCGACAACACCGGAGCGCTCGAAAGCGCGTCAGGCAGGAAATCGACGGTGGCGGCGATCGTGGTGCGCAGGTTCGATGTGTCGAAGCGCGTGATGCCGTGGACGCCCGAGCGCCCCTCGGTGAGCGCTGCCCAGTTGTCGGCCTTGCCCCGGCCAAGCGACGTCACGATGCCGGCGCCGGTGATCGCGACCAGCGGGCGGCCAAATCTGTCGAGCGTGGGAGATGCTGTGGTCGTCATACTGCCCTGCCTCCGTTTGGCACCGCCTCGAGAAGGGCGACGCCCTCGCCGCGCTTGTGACCGACGCTGGTGACGACGGCCTGATGCAGGCGGCCCGCCTCCAGCGCCGTGGTGGCGAGCGCGAGGCCGAGCGGGAATTGCGCCTCCAGCGTGTTGCCGAACAGGTCGCCGGTGGCGTGCACGGGGATCTGCGGCACGAGCTTCGTCAGCGAGCCGCGCTCCTCCTCGGTGATGCCGGCGATGCCGGTCGCGCCCGAGAACACGGCACCGCCGATGCCGCGGAAGCCTTTTGCACCCTCGGACCACAGCTTTTCCACCGAGCTGCCCACCGAGCCCGGATGCCGGCGGGGCTGGCTGGACGCCACGGTGCGCAGCACGGAAAGTGGCGTGGCGCCGCGCGCCAGTGCGTGTTCGCGCGCCTCGAGAACCAGGAAGGCAGCGCCGCTGCCGAGGATGAAGCCGCCGCCCTCGCCGGGCCGGTCCCACACGGAGGCGTAATGCTCCGTCCACAGGTAACCGCCGAGTTCGTAGATCAGCAGGGCGTCCGGCCGCTCGGCGTTATAGGCGCCGCCGACGAGGAAGATGTCGCCCTGTCCGGCGGAAATGCGCGCGTGCGCCACGCGCACGGCGTCCACACCCGCCTGCTCCTCGCCCATGAAGGTGCGCGAGGCGCCCGTGACTCCGTGGACGATGGCGATGTTGCCGGCGAGCAGGTTCGAGAGCTGGGCGAGGAACAGCGTCGGCCGCAGATCGCTCATCAACCGTTCGTTGAGGAAGGCGTCGGGGTTTTCCGCCCCGGCGATGCCGGAAAGGATCTGCCCGTCGACGGCGTAATCGCGCTCGCCCCCGCCGGCAGACACGATCATGTGCATGTCCTGGCGCAGCGGGTTGTCGCGCGCGAGGCCCGCGTCGTCGAGCGCGAGGCCGGCGGCATAGACGCCGAGCTTCTGCCAGTTCTCCATCTGGCGCTGGTCGGCCTTCTTGGGGATCTGCTTTCCCCACTCCAGCGGCACGGCCGGATGAACGGGGTAGGGCGCGAACGTGTCGGTGTCGACCTGCGAGGCGCTGTCGCCGTCGAGCGCGGCCAGATGCGCCGGCCGTCCCTCGCCGAGGTTGGAGACGATGCCGATGCCGGTGATCCAGACGTCCCGCTCGCTTGGGCGGGCGTGATCGTGCACGGGGCCGTTTGCCATGTCAGACGTTCTCCGCAACGAGGCCGATGGCGGCTGCCTGCTCCCGCATGCGGGCGGAGAGACCATCGGGGAAGGGCAGCAGCCGGAACATCAGTTCCGCATCGCAGATCGTCTTGCCGTCGCTGGCGATCCGGGCGCGCGTCACCGCGTAGCCCGAGCCCTCGTGGATGCGCGAGACGGTGATGACGAGCGGCGCGCCGGGGCCGACGAAGGAACGGAACTTCGCCTTCTCGACGCTGGCGAGAAACGGCATGTGGGTGAACCGCAGCAGGCCGAGGATGAGATAGCCCGACGCCTGCGCCATGGTTTCCGTCAGCAACACGCCGGGCATCAGCGGGTGGCCGGGAAAATGTCCCTCGAACACCGGGCTCTCCAGCGGCACGGTGGAGTGAGCTTCGAGCCGCTCGCCCGCCTCGTCGAAGGCAGCGACACGGTCGATCATCTGGAAGTATTCGAGGCGCATGGATGGCACTTTACCTTGCGGCCCGCCGTGTGGCGGACGGCAAACGGACGCTGCATGAAACTATCGGGGACAGCATCATGCAGCGCAGTCGGTTGCTTGAGTCAAGAGGGCAGGTCTCGACCCGGCGATACGGCCCGGCGACCCGCCAGCGAAATCACGGGCGCAAGCAGCGGGCTGCGAGGCCGGATGCCGCGTCGGGCTCCCTCGTCAAGCCTTGGCGGCGACGAGCTCGTCGATGCGGGTGGCGAGGTTCTTGAGCACGAAATACTGCTCGGCCGGAACCTTGCCCTCGTTGACTTCCTGCGTCCACTGCTCCAGCGGCAGCTTGATGCCGAACGCCTTGTCGATGGCGAAGGCGATGTCGAGGAAGGCGAGCGAGTCAACGCCGAGGTCGTCGATGGCGTGGCTTTCCGGCGTGATCTGGTCGCGCGGGATATCCGACGTTTCGGCGATGATGTCGGCGACGGTCTCGAATGTGGATGCCATCGCGGTACTCCTGATTCTGCGGCCGCGCGCCCTGGAACGCGGCAAATACAAAGGCTTGCGCCGGCTTACTCCGGGCGCATCGATGCGGGATGTTTCCCTATACATGAGCGCCGGCGCTTATCCAAGCGCCGGCGCCCGTTGTTTTACAAATGCGTGACGGCGCGCACGCCGTGCGCGTCAGGCTGCCAGCTGGCGCAGCACGTAGTGCAGGATGCCGCCGTTGCGGAAATACTCCAGCTCGTCGAGGGTGTCGATGCGCGAGATCAGGGGCACGTTCTCAACCCGGCCGTCGGCGAAGGTGATCGCCGCCGTCAGCTTCTGGCGCGGCTGCAGGCCTTCGCCCAGGCCGTGGATGGTGACCTGCTCGTCGCCCTTGAGGCCGAGCGTTTCCCACGACGTGCCTTCCTCGAACACGAGCGGGATGATGCCCATCCCGACGAGGTTGGAGCGGTGGATACGCTCGAAGCTCTGCGCGATCACGGCGCGGATGCCCAGGAGCTTGGAGCCCTTGGCCGCCCAGTCGCGCGAGGAGCCCGTGCCGTACTCGCGGCCGGCGAAGACCACGACCGGCACCTTCTCCGCCTTGTAGCGCTCGGCCGCGTCGAAGATCGCGAGCCGCTCGCCGGAGGGGAAGTGAACCGCCCAGCCGCCCTCGACCACGTTGCCGTTCTCGTCGCGCACCACCTGGTTCTTCAGGCGGATGTTGGCGAAGGTGCCACGCATCATGACTTCATGGTTGCCGCGGCGCGTGCCGTACTGGTTGAAGTCCTGCGGACGCACCTGATGGTCGCGCAGGTAGCGGCCGGCGGGGCTCGCTTCCTTGATCGAACCGGCGGGCGAGATGTGGTCCGTCGTGATCGAATCGAGGAAGAGACCGAGGATGCGGGCGTTGACGATGTCCTCGACCGGCACCGGCGTCTTGGTGATGCCCTCGAAGTACGGCGGGTTCTGCACGTAGGTGGACGAGTTGTCCCACTGGTAGGTGAGGCCGCCGGAGACGGTGATGCCCTTCCAGTTGTCGTCGCCCGTGAACACGTCCGCATAGCGGCGGCGGAAGAGTTCCTGCGTGATGTTCTTGTCGATGAACTCCTGGATCTCCTGCGAGGAGGGCCAGATGTCCTTCAGGTACACCGGCTGGCCGTCGGAACCCGTGCCCAGCGGCTCGCTGGTGAGGTCGATCTGCAGCGAGCCGGCGATGGCGTAGGCCACGACGAGCGGCGGCGAGGCGAGATAGTTCGCCCGCACGTCCGGGCTGATGCGGCCCTCGAAGTTGCGGTTGCCCGACAGCACGGCGGTCGCGATGATGCCGTTGTCGTTGATCGCCTTCGAGATCTCTTCCGGCAGCGGGCCGGAGTTGCCGATGCAGGTGGTGCAGCCATAACCGACGATGTTGAAGCCGAGCGCGTCGAGATCCGTCTGCAGGCCCGACTTCGCCAGATATTCACCGGCGACCTGGGAGCCGGGCGCGACGGACGTCTTCACCCACGGCTTCGACTTCAGCCCCTTGGCGACGGCGTTGCGTGCCAGAAGCCCCGCGCCGATCATCACGCTGGGGTTGGACGTGTTGGTGCACGAGGTGATGGCCGCGATGACCACGTCGCCGTGGCCGAGGTCGAAGTTCTTGCCCTCGACCTTGTAACGCTTGGCGATGTCGCCAGCCTTCTTGAACTCGGCATCCATCGCGTCGATGAAGCCCTGCTTGGTGCCCGACAGCAGGATCCGGTCCTGCGGACGCTTGGGGCCGGCCATGGAAGGCACGACGTCGGCGAGGTCGAGCGCCAGCGTGTCGGTGAAGACGGGGTCCGGCGTGTCGGCGGTGCGGAACGTGCCCTGCGCCTTGGCATAGGCCTCCACCAGCGCCACGCGGTCGTCGGCGCGGCCGGTCTTGCGCAGGTACTTGATGGTCGCGTCGTCGATGGGGAAGAAGCCGACGGTGGCGCCGTATTCGGGGGCCATGTTGCCGATGGTCGAGCGGTCCTCGATGGTCAGCGCGTCAAGCCCGGGGCCGTAGAACTCGACGAACTTGCCGACGACGCCCTTCTTGCGCAGCGCCTGCGTCACGGTGAGCACGAGGTCGGTGGCGGTGACGCCTTCCTTCAGCTTGCCGGTGAGCTTGAAGCCGATCACTTCGGGAATGAGCATCGACAGCGGCTGGCCGAGCATGGCCGCCTCGGCCTCGATGCCGCCCACGCCCCAGCCCAGCACCGAGAGGCCGTTCACCATGGTGGTGTGCGAGTCTGTGCCGACGAGCGAGTCGGGATAGGCCACGGTCTCGCCGTTCTCGGTGCGCGTCCAGACGGTCTGCGACAAGTATTCGAGGTTCACCTGGTGGCAGATGCCGGTGCCGGGGGGCACGACGCGGAAATTGTCGAATGCGTCCTGGCCCCAGCGCAGGAAGCGGTAGCGCTCGCCGTTGCGCTCGTATTCCTTTTCCACGTTGTCGTGGTAGGCGCGCGCGGTGCCGAACTCGTCGACGATGACCGAGTGGTCGATGACGAGATCGACAGGCACCAGCGGGTTGATCTTCTGCGGATCGCCGCCGAGCCGGGTCATGGCGTCGCGCATGGCGGCCAGATCCACGACGCCGGGCACGCCGGTGAAGTCCTGCATGAGGACGCGGGCGGGGCGGAAGGCGATTTCCTTCTCTACCTTGCCCTTGTTGTCGAGCCAGTCGATGATGCCGACGATATCGTCGCGCTTGACCGTGCGCTCGTCCTCGAAGCGCAGCAGGTTCTCGAGCAGCACGCGCGTCGAGAAGGGCAGGCGGGAGGCGCCCTCGAGGCCGTTCTTCTCGGCCTCGGGGATCGAGTAATAGATGTAGGACTTGTCACCGACCTGAAGGGTGCGGCGGGATTTGAAGCTGTCGTTTGACGTTGTCATCGCGTGATCCTTGCGGGGATGTGGGACACGAATGCCTGATGCACGAATGTCAAAGCCTGGAAGCGCCGAAAGCGCGCGCCGCCCCGGGAGTGCCCAGGTCCCCGCGCGTCACGCGCGCGGCGCAGCCTGAATGCTATATAGTCGCTTTCATATCGGCGCGCTAGACCGTTGATAGTGGTTCTAAAGTGCTATAAGCCCCGGCGCAATCATCCGGAGAGGAATTATTCCAATTTTGTCCCGCGACTTCTCTCCCGCCTACGCCGGCACGTCCCTGGAACTCACCGCCACAGGTCTCGCTTGCCGCCGCTCCGGGCGGCTGCTCTTCTCGGGCCTCGGCTTTTCGCTGCGCGGCGGGCGGGCGCTCGTCGTCACGGGGGCGAATGGCGCGGGCAAGTCCAGCCTGCTCACCATCCTGCGCGGGCGCCTGAAGCCCGCCGCCGGCACGGTTACGCTCAAGGGCGCGGGCGAGCGGACGCTCTCCGAGACGATCAACTTCGTCGGCCACCGCGAGGGCCTCAAGGGCATGCTCACCGCGCGCGAAAACCTCGCCTTCGCGGAAAAGATGTTGGGCGGAGAGGGGCAATCCCCGGTTGCGGCGCTGGAAAAGCTCGACGTCGCGCATCTCGTCGATCTGCCGGTTGCGTATCTCTCGGCCGGACAGCGGCGGCGGGTGGCGTTGGCGCGACTTTTTGTCGCATTCCGACCGATATGGCTTCTCGACGAGCCGACATCGGCGCTCGACGCTGCGTCGGCCGCGCTGCTGACGCGGCTGATGCGGGAACATCTCGCCCGGGGCGGCATGATCGTCGCGGCGACTCACCAGCCGCTTGGGCTCGACGGCGAGGACGTGCTGGCCATCGAGCCGCCGGCGCAAACCGGTTCCCATCCGGACAGCGACGAGGACGACGGGGAGGCGTGGTGATGGGCGCGTTCCTGGCCATCGTCCGGCGCGATCTCGCGATCGCGGGCCGCATCGGCGGCGCGGGCGGGCTGCCGCTGGTGTTCTTCCTGATGCTGGTGACGCTCATTCCCTTCGCTATCGGGCCGGACCTCAACCTGCTGTCGCGCATCGGCCCGGCCATCCTGTGGCTCGCGGCGGTGCTTGCCACGCTCATCGGCCTCGACCGGCTGTTCCAGGCCGATGAGGAGGACGGTTCGCTCGACATCATCCTCGCGGGCGAGCTGCCGCTGGAGCTTGGAGTCGTCGCCAAGGGGATCGCGCACTGGCTGGCGACGGGCCTCCCTCTCGCCCTTTTCGCGCCGCTGTTCGGCCTGCTGCTGGCGCTCACGCCCGAGGCCATGCTGGCGGTGGCGGCGACGCTTCTGGTCGGCACGCCCGCGCTGACCTTCATCGGCATGGTGGGCGCGGCGCTGACGGCGCGGCTGCGGCGCGGCGGGCTGATCCTGTCCATTCTGGTGATGCCGCTGATGGTGCCGAGCCTCATCTTTGGCGTTTCCGCCGCGCAGGCGGCATTGGGCGGCACGGTGCCGTTCCTGTCGCCGTTCCTGATCCTGTGCGCGATCAGCCTGTTCGCCATTGTGGTGGGGGCAGTGGCAGCGGCCGCGGCGCTCAGGGCGGAAGGATGACGCGGCCATCGCGCGTCGTTGACGAATTGGTGAGGGTGTGCCTTAATATAAGGCATGATTAAGTGCGTGACAGGGTTTGTATCAGGAAAATAAA
This sequence comes from uncultured Chelatococcus sp., assembly GCA_937863995.1. Lineage (GTDB taxonomy): Bacteria > Pseudomonadota > Alphaproteobacteria > Rhizobiales > Beijerinckiaceae > Pseudochelatococcus. The sequence continues at coordinate 71,748 of CALMIK010000045.1, read as the reverse complement.
ATAAGCCACGATGAATCGATTTCGCAACTTATCGTGCGTTTAATGCTTTTTTTGATAGATGTTTTTATGAATTGTGCCGACTGAATGCATTCTAGCGATAAAAGTCCAGGTGAGTGTTGTCATGGCAAATGTCGACGTGAATCGATACATTCCGCCTAATCGCTGGGAAAATGAAAGTCTGGCTGATAACTCACGCGATGCAATCCACAAGCGGGTCGGCGATGTAAAGGAGTTTTTCGACCGGCGGAAAGTGCAGTTGAGTGGGGGCGTCGCACTGGATAAAAAGCTTATATCCGTCATTATCGACGAGGCGACAGCGCTTCTGTCGGTAAAATGTGAACAGCTATCCAGGGCAATAGAAGGCGAAGGTGCTGATGCCCCCAGCATACATAAATGGTGTGCTGAAAGACAATCCGCCGTCCAACGGCTTGAGGCCGCGCAGAGCCGCCTTGCCGAGTTGGCGCCGCTGCAGATGGCCATACAAGCCAGCCGCGATTATAGGGGCAAGGGTTACTGGGTCGTGCGCGCCGCATACGAAGAAGCGTCTTCCGCCTCCTGGAATCTGGGAAGCATAAATGGTAAAATATCCGATGCGCTTTCAGGCAATGAAGAGATCTGTGCAAGTATCAAAAGCCTCGAAAATGCCGTGATAACGGATAGCAAAAAAATCGGCGTGCAAGTAGATCGCAGTAAAATATTATTCGGCGACCGATAGTACCCCGCGTGGCAAGCCGCGAGGGGCGAGCCGGGCTGCCTTATCCATTCGCGCGAAGCCACGAGGCTTGCCACCGGGTCTCTTGCCACTGAGCTTCTTGCCGCTGAGTCTCTTGGACCTGCGCTGGCAGCCGCGGCGGCATCGCGGCGGGATGACGCAACGGGCTGGAGTTGTTCTTATCTGTGCCACCCACTAAAGTGCCGGGAACGCTGCCGCTTCGGCGGAGGCTTGCATGGTCGATTCGCATGCATGCCCGGCATGAAAACAGATGGGAACCCCGTTAGACAGGAACGCGATGCTCACGGCGCTTGCCAACCCGACCCGCTTTCTCGCTCTTTCCGGGCGCGTGCTGCCTTGGCTTTCAGGCGCGGCGGCGGTGGTGCTGGCCGTCGGGTTCTGGCTCGTGTTCTTCAATGTCCCGGACGACTACCAGCAGGGCGCGACCGTGCGCATCATGTATGTCCACGTGCCGGCTGCGTGGCTGTCGCTGTTTCTCTACGCCATGATGACGGCGTCCGCCATCGGCACGCTTGTGTGGCGCCATCCGCTCGCCGACGTGGCGCAGAAGGCGGCGGCCCCCATCGGGGCGGCGTTCACGTTCCTGTGCCTTGTCACCGGCGCCATCTGGGGCAAGCCGATGTGGGGCACGTGGTGGGTGTGGGATGCGCGTCTCACGTCCGAACTCGTGCTGCTGCTGATCTATCTCGGCATCATCGGCCTGTGGCGCGCCTTCGAGGAGCCCTCGGCTGCCGCGCGCGCCGTGGCCATCATGACGTTGGTCGGCTTCGTCAACATTCCGATCGTCAAGTTTTCCGTCGACTGGTGGAACACGCTGCACCAGCCGGCATCGGTCTTCCGGCTTGGCGGCTCGAGCATCGACGCCTCCATGCTCTGGCCGCTGCTGGTGACGGCGGTGGGCTTTTCGCTGCTGGCGATCGCGCTGCACCTTTCCGGCATGCGCACCGAGATCCTGCGCCGGCGCGTGCGGGCGCTGAGCCTTCAGGAGGCGCAGCGGCGCGAGCCGTTGCCGGGAAGCCAGCCCGCATCCATCGAGGTGACGCCATGAGCGGCCCTTATTTCGGCTACATCCTCGCGGCTTACGGCTTCGCGGCGCTTGTGGTCGGCGGGCTTGTCCTGCGGGCTTTTTGGGACCACCGCACGCAGGTGCGCGCGCTTGCGGCGCTGGAGGCGCGCGGGGTGCGCCGCCGCTCGCGGCGCGCGGCCACGCCGTGAGGGAAGTGGCATGAGCGACACCGGCATGAGCGACACCGTCGAATCCGGAGCCCCCGCGCCGCGTCCGCGCCGGCGCCTTCTGGTGCTGCTTCCGCTCGTGGTCTTTGGCGCGCTGGCGGCGCTCTTCCTCACGCGTCTCATCGACGGCGACCCTTCGCGCGTGCCCTCCGCCCTGATCGGGCGCGCCGTGCCCGCTTTCGACCTGCCGCCGCTCGGTGGCCTGACGCGCGATGGCGCGCCTGTGCCCGGTCTCGCCAGCGCCGATCTCGCAGCGGGGAAGGTGACCGTGGTCAACGTGTGGGCGTCGTGGTGCGTGCCGTGCCGGCAGGAGCATCCGCTGCTGGTCGAGCTTGCCCGCGATCCGCGCGTCACTGTGGTCGGCATCAACTACAAGGACGCTCCCGAGAACGCCCGCCGTTTCCTCGGCGCGCTCGGCAACCCGTTCGCGCGCGTAGGCGCCGACGAAAACGGCCGCACCGGCATCGACTGGGGCGTCTACGGCGTGCCGGAGACGTTCGTTGTGGCGGGCGACGGCACCATCCGCCACAAGCATATTGGCCCGCTGACGCCGGAAGCGCTCGCCACGACGCTGGAAGCGGCCATCGCGGCTGCTGCCGCGCGCTGAAGCGCTTTTACGCTCCCACGAAACGTCGGCATGCGTTAGTCAGCCCTTGGTCCTGGGTCAGCCCTTGGCCTGTTCCTCCGGCGGCGCGTGCTTCATGATGAGCCGTGTCTGGGCGAGGGCGAAGGCGAGGGTGATCGGCGTCATGCCGAATACCTTGAAGCTCACCCAGAAATCCGTGCTCTGCGTGCGCCAGACGATTTCGTTGATGGCGGCCAGCACGAAGAAGAACACGCCCCAGCGGAAGGTGAGCTTGCGCCAGCCGGCGTCGTCAAGCTGAAACACGCTGCCGAAGATCACCGGCAACAGCGGCTTGTCGAACACGAAAAGCCCGCCGAGCAGAATGGCGCCGAACAGGCTGTTGACGATGGTGGGCTTGAGCTTGATGAAGAGATCGTCGTTGAGCCACAGCGTCATCGCGCCGAAGCTGACCACGATGACGCCCGACACCAGCGGCATGATCGGCAAGCGCCGCTCCAGCGCGTAATTGGCGATGAGGGCGGCGATCGTCGCCAGCATGAACACGGCGGTGGCGGAAAAAATGCCGACATGGTCGGCGCTCATGTCCTGGGGCAGCAGCGGGCCGATCAGCGGCGTGAAATAGGCCGGGCGCGCGTTGGCGACGAAAAACAGGATCAGCGGCCCCATCTCCAGCAGAAGCTTGGTGACAGGCGGCAGGCCTTCATGCCCGGTTTCGGTTTTGCGTGTCATGCGTCATGCGTCCTGTGGAGCGCTTTTCGAGCGGGCTCCGGCGCCCGCGCGGCAAAAATGCGCTTGTCATGAAAATTCGCGGATAGCGGGCCGGCCCGTTCAGGCCGGCTCATGATCGAGCCCCGCGATGGCGCGGGCGAAATCCTGCGCCGCGAACGGTTCGAGATCCTCGACGCCTTCGCCGACGCCGATGAAATGCACCGGCAGGCCGAACTTGTCTGCGATTGCGACCAGAATGCCGCCGCGCGCCGTGCCGTCGAGCTTGGTCATGACGAGGCCGGTAACGCCCGCCACCTCGCCGAAAATCTCCACCTGGTTGACGGCGTTCTGCCCGGTCGTGGCGTCGAGCACCAGCAGCACCGCGTGCGGGGCGCTTTCGTCGCGTTTTTTGATGACGCGGATGACCTTTTCGAGTTCGGCCATCAGCCCGGCCTTGTTCTGCAGGCGACCGGCGGTGTCGATGAGCAGCACGTCGGTGCCGGTTTCCTCGGCTTCCTTCAACGCGTCGAAGGCGAGGCCGGCCGCGTCCGCGCCCTGTTCGCGGCGGATGACGCGCGCGCCGGTGCGCTCGCCCCACACCGAAAGCTGCTCGATGGCGGCGGCGCGGAATGTATCCCCGGCGGCGAGCATCACGGAGCGGCCCTCGTTGCGGAATTTTTGCGCCAGCTTGCCGATGGTGGTGGTTTTGCCCGCGCCGTTGACGCCGATCATCAGGATGACGAACGGCTTCTTCGCCGTGTCGATCACCAGCGGCCGCGCTACCGGGGTGAGCACGGCGCTGATCTCGCGCGCGAGGATGGTCTTCACTTCCTCGGGATCGATCGATTTGTCGTAACGGCCCTTGCCCACCGCCTCCGTGACGCGGGTGGCCATGGCCACGCCGAGATCGGCCTGGATGAGGATGTCCTCCAGCTCTTCCAGCGTCGAGAAATCGAGCTTGCGCTTGGTGAAGATGCCGACGATGCCCGAGCCGATGCTCGACGAGGTGCGCGAAAGCCCGCTCTTGAGCCGCTGCCACCAGCTGGGCTTTGCCTCAGGTTCAGGCTCCGGCTCTGGTTCCGCGCGCAATGGCGGCGGAATCGGAGGGGCGCTGGCCTCTTCCACGACGGCCTCTTCGACGACGATCTCTTCGACGACGACCTTGGGCGCGGGCGCTTCCTCCGGCGCCGGCTCATCGGCGGGAGCGGTCTGCGTGTCGGGGGCGGGTGATGCCTCGCGGGCCTCGGGGAGGGGCGCGTCTGAGTTCGCGCCGATATCGGCTGCGTCAATGTCTTGCGGCGCGTCGGCGGGCGTCTCTTCCCGCGGCGCCGGTGTCTGCCCTTCATCCTGCCTGCGGCCGAACAGGCGCGAAAACAGGCCGCGCCTCTTGCCGTCTTGCCGTTCGCCGTGCCGGTCGTCGTCGGTTGTCATCTCTGTCGTCCGTTCGTGTCTTTTGATCCTGCCCGGCGAGGGGCGCTGCATACGGGACTTGTACGATAGGGCTTGCCAACAGGCGCCGTCCTCGATAGCCCGAACGGCATGAATGGGGAAGCCATAGAAGCCGATATAATGCGCCGCGTGCTCTATCGCGACGCGCTGATGCTCGTCATCGACAAGCCGGCGGGCCTGCCGGTGCATCCGGGGCCGCGCAACGCCGCCTCGCGCAACGCGGGCGGACGCGATGTGACGCTGACCGATTTCCTGCCAGCGCTGCGTTTCGGCCTGCCGCGCGTGCCGGAACTCGTCCACCGCCTCGACCGCGATACATCGGGCTGCCTCGTGCTCGGCCGCCATCGCAAGGCGCTGGAGCGGATCGGCAAGCTGTTCAGCGGCAATCAGGTGGAAAAGACCTATTGGGCCATCGTCGAGGGCGGCCCGCAGGCGGATGCCGGCGAGATCGATCTGGCGATCGGCCCGCGCGATCCGGATCGCGGCTGGTGGATGAAGGTCGATCCGGCGGGCCAGCCGGCGCTCACCCGCTGGCGCGTGCTGGGGCGGGCGCAGGGCCTGACGTGGCTGGCGCTCGAACCCGTGACGGGGCGCACGCATCAGTTGCGCGTCCATTGCGCGGCGAGCGGCTTTCCAATTTTGGGCGATTCCGTTTACGGCAACGCGCCGCGTTTCGGCGGCCCCGGACTGCACCTGCATGCGCGGGCGATCCGGCTGCCGCTTTATCCCAAGCGCGATCCGATTGAGGTGGAAGCACCGCCGCCGGCACATATGGCGGCGGAGCTGGATAGGGCGGGCCTCGGCAGGGGATGACAAGGGATTCTAAGGCATTGTCGCGTTTCAACGAAATGTCGACATGCTTTGGCGTTCTTAGCTTCTCAGCCAGCGGCAGCATCTTTGCACGCCGTTTGCAATGTTGCCGGCGGAGTAGCCGATGAGGCCGCCGATCAAGCATCCTCCGATACTGGCGCCGATCACGATACCGGTCACCTTGCCCTCTGCCTTGGCCTTGGCCCCGATGTCCCTGTACGGGTTGGCACTCAAATCGTCTACCGTGTTCAGATACTCAGGGTAGGCTGCCGCCATGGAAGCACCGAAACCGATGAGGGTACCGATTCCCGCCCCCCAAACCATCCAGGAAACGGTGCGGTCTTCAGCCTGTCTGTCATTCTCGGCGGCGCGCACCACTGGCGCGGCATCGCGGTTGGGAGCGGCTCTTTCGCCTTCTCCAGCGTCAGCGAGCGCCGACATCTGGATAGTTACATGCTGGGGCTGAACGGGCGGCGTGTGGTCTGGAATAATGATATGAGCGTTGCTGAAGGGGTTTGTAGGGCCGACATTGCCAGCAAAGGACATGCTAATTTCCTTATAATAAAATAAAGACAGAAAATATTAATGACTGTGCCCATGGGGCATATTAACAATGAATTATTACTTCGTCTTGCTTTATGCGTCAATATCCGATGCGCATTTTCATGCGATTTTATCTGCCGCCTGACGGCCTTATCGAGCGCGATAGGCTAAGCGGCGATCAGTTGCTTCCCGTCATGCCCCGCAATACTGACTGGCAGCAGCTGCCCAGGGAGGGGTGTGCCCGCCAGCCGCACCGGCGTGAACGCTTCCGTGCGGCCGATGCCGCCGCGTTCCGTCAGCACGATATGCTCGCGCCCGACCTCGCCCGCGAGGTGGTGCTCCAGCAGCCGCGCGCCGAGCATGCGCAGGCGGGCGGCGCGCTCCTTCACCAGGTCCCGCGCCACCTGCGGCATGCGCGCCGCCGGCGTGCCGGGGCGGGGCGAGAAGGGGAATACGTGCAGGTGCGTCAGCCCATACGCCGCGATCGCCTCGCAGGTGCGGGCGAACATGTCGTCCGTTTCGGTGGGGAAGCCGGCGATGACATCCGCGCCGAAAACCATGTCCGGGCGCAGGCGGCGCACGGTTTCGATGAAGGCCAGCGTGTCCGCGTGGGAATGACGGCGCTTCATGCGCTTCAGGATCATGTCGTCGCCCGATTGCAAGGACAGATGCAGGTGCGGCATCAGCCGCGCGTCGGTGGCGATGGCTTGCATGAGATGGTCGTCCGCCTCCACCGAGTCGATGGAGGAAAGCCGCAGCCGCGCCAGCGCCGGCACATGGCGCAGGATGTTTTTCACCAGCAGGCCGAGCGAGGGGCTGCCCGGCAGGTCGGCGCCGTAGCTGGTGATGTCGACGCCGGTGATCACCGCCTCGCGATAGCCGTTGTCGACAAGGCGTTTGATGCCGTCGACGACAGCGCCCATCGGCACCGAGCGCGACGGACCGCGGCCATAGGGAATGACGCAGAAAGTGCAGCGGTGATCGCAGCCGTTCTGCACCTGCACGAAGGCGCGCGTGTGGCCCTCGAAAGCGTCGACCATCTGCGGCGCGGTCTCGCGCACGCTCATGATGTCGCTGACGGCGACGCGCTCTGTCTGCGTCGGCGTCCAGCTTTCCGGGCGCATCTTTTCCGCGTTGCCGATGACGCGCGCCACCTCCGGCATGGCGGCGAAGCGCCCCGGCTCGATCTGGGCGGCGCAGCCGGTGACGACGATCTCGGCCCCCGGGCGCTCGCGCTTGAGGCGGCGGATGCTCTGGCGCGCGTGGCGCGTGGCTTCGGCGGTGACGGCGCAGGTATTGACGATGATCACGTCCGTGCGTCCGGCCGCTTCGGCGTGGCGCTTCAGCGTCTCGGATTCGGCGATGTTGAGCCGGCAGCCGAAGGTGACGACCTCGACGCTCATCAGGCGGCGGCGTCCGGAAAAAGCGTGGGCGGGAACGTGCCGGTCCAGTCGAGTTCCGCGGGGCCGGTCATCAGCACATGCCCGTCGTCCGGGCCGCCCGCGTGCCATTCGATGGCGAGCGTGCCGCCGGGCAGGCGTACCGAGACGCACCGCTCCGTGAGGCCGCGCCGCATGGCGGCAACCGCTGTGGCGCACGCGCCGGAGCCGCAGGCAAGGGTTTCGCCCGCGCCCCGCTCCCACACGCGCAGCACGATGTGCTCACGGTCCACCACTTCCGCCAGCGATATATTGGCGCGCTCGGGAAACAGCGGATCGTGCTCCAGCCCCGGTCCGATCGCGGCCAGGTCGTAGGCGGCGGCGTCCGCGACGAAGAAAACCGCGTGCGGGTTGCCCATGCTCACCGCCACCGGCGCCGTGAGCGCGGGCAGGCCCGGCACCTCGCGGGCAAGCGGCAGCGCATCCGTGTCCGCGACCGCGTGAGCGAGGGGGATGTCGCGCCAGCTAAAGCGGGGAGGGCCCATGTCGACGCTGAAAATGTCATCTCCCAGCCGGCGGCAGGCGAGCAGGCCGGCGGCGGTCTCGACCGTGGCCGTCTCCCTGCCGGAGCCGTGCAAGATGGCCCGGGCCACGCAGCGCGTGCCGTTGCCGCAGGCGCCCGCCTGCGATCCATCGGCGTTGTAGATGCGCACGAAGGCGTCCGTGCCCGGCGAAACGGGATCGTGCAACACCATGAGCTGGTCGAACTTCGCCCGCTCGAACCCGGCGATGGCGCGCGCCTCGTCCGCCGTCACCACGTGGGCGTTGCCGCGCAGGTCGAGCACCACGATTTCGTTGCCGAGACCGTTCATCTTCAGGAAGGGCAGGTTGGCGAGCGTGTTCAACGGGTCTTGTCCGATAGGTTGCCGGTTCGCGGCACGATGGGCGGCTATGGTAGCCGGTCGCATACAGGTCGCAATATCAAGGCATATATGATGCAACTGCGGACAAATGGCGAGTCTTTCAATTTCCCCGCCGGTGTGGCTTGATATTGACCGCGAGTCCGACAAAAACATAAGGCTTCCCGTCCGGCGTCCATGCCGCATGGGCTGGACAATGACACGCGTCTGTATTGGGCGCGCGCCGGTGTTGCGGGGTGACATGACGGTAAATCATCCATCGGGAGGCTTCATGTCCGCGCGCACGCGCAGCGCGTCCGGCTTGCGGGCGGTGGCGCCATCCCGGCAGGCGCTCGCGCTCGTCGCGGCCGGTTTGCTCGCCATTTGCTCACCGGCTCGCGCCACCCAGGAAATGCCGGCGGGCGACGCTCCGGCCGGGCCGGAGGCCGTGACGCATACCGCGCCGGCGGCGCCCCTCATCCCCTATCCGAGCCGCCTGTCACCGTCGCAGGGCGATGCGGCGGCAGCCGTTGAGGACCCCTCCCGCGCCACGCTCGCGCCCGCGCCCAGCGACACCAGCGGCATCGACGAGGTGGAGATCGCGCCGCGCAAGACGGTGGTGATGTCGTCGCAAAGCAAGTGGGAGAAGGGCTTCGACACCCTCGCCGCGACGTTCCGCGCTCTCGACGAGATCGTCATGGCGGCGGGCTTCGACGTGAAGGGGCGGCCTTTCGCCGTGTTCACGCAGACCGACGACGCCGGTTTCCGCTTCGACGCCATGCTGCCCATCGCCACGGAAGGCGACGAGAACGCGGCGCGCGAGGCGCTGCGCGAGGCGGTGGCGGAGCACGTCGCGGCCAAGGCCGGCGAGCCGGCGACCGCGCCCGAGGTGCGGATTGGCACGAGCCCGTCCGGCAAGGCGTTCCGGTTCCTGCACGCCTCGACCTACGACGACATCGAGACGGCCTATGAGGCCATCACCGCCTATCTCGACAACAAGGGCATCGTCGTGGAGGACGCCTTCATCGAGGAGTACGTCACCGACCTGACCCTGCCCACCGACGAAGCGCTCGAGGTCTACATCTACGTTCAGCCGAAAGCGAAATCCGGGCAACCGCAAGGAGCGGATGAGAAAGCCGCCGGCGAGGAAGCACGCACGGCGGCGGAAGCAGCCGATGGCGAAGCCCAGGAAGGGCAGGCCGAGCGGCCCCCGCCCTGATCACTTCACCGCCGCGTGTGTCACTGTCCCGAACCGCTGCCCGCGCTGTCTCGCGGCGCGGACGGCCTGTCGCGAAATGGCGGGTGCATGGTGGCGGGATGCAACTCCCCGGTCACGATCAGCCAGCGGCGCTCGTTCTCCGGCAGATCCCGGAACGGCTGCAGGAAATTGCGCTCGAAAAAGCCCGGACGTGGCGCTTCCTGCACTTTCACGGCATCGGCCTTCGCATTGGCGGGCACGTTGACGGCGGCGTCTGCGATCTTTGTCGCTGCGGACGATGCGACGGGCAGCTTCATCTGAGGCGTGGAACGCGTGAATGCGGCGCTGTCGTCGAAGGGGTTGAATATGCCGGCCAGCGTCTTGGGTGTCAGGAAGTGAACCATTGAAAATCTTCCATGAATAATAGAAAAATCAATTATTTGAATGCGCATCCGGGGCCGATGAAAAACCCCGCGCAGCCTATTATTATGATAAAATTTACATTGCCGCAACGGCCACCTGATGTGGGTGAGCGCGCGCGAGAGACGGCGCGCAATGACCTGGCTTTTTTCAGGGCCTGACTTTTCTCAAGGCTTGACTTTTTTCAGGGGCTTGACTTGGGCGCATGCCCGCCGCATAAGACCCGGATATTCGCCCGAACCCTTGTTCGTGAGCCGCCGACCGTGTCCGGGATATCCCGGCCGGAGGTCAACGTCCGACAGCGCGTTGCGCCCTCGGGCGCTGTTTGGCTTTGCGCCGCGCGAGCAGGGGCATTCTACGTGGCGGATAAAGCGTTTTCAAGCAGGGCGGATGCCGCGTTGCGTAAAGAAAGCGCGTTAACTCAATAAGTTAAAGCATTTCGGTGTTTCATCGAAACGTCGATGTGCTTTAGTGGAGAGAGCCGCATGGTTGTTCAAACGCGCCGCGACAGGACGTCGCGGCCGCTTCCGGTCCGGGTGATTGTCCGGGCATTCATGGAGACGCGCGCCGCCTTGCGGGGTTGCGCGCTGGCCGCTCGCGCGCCCATATCCGTGAACGGATAACCGGAGACAGCCATGTTCCAAAGCCTTTCCGACAAGCTTTCCGGCATTCTCGAGTCGCTGACGCGCCGCGGCGCGCTGACCGAGGCCGATGTCAACGCCGCGTTGCGCGAGGTCCGCCGCGCCCTGCTCGAGGCCGACGTGGCGCTCGAGGTCGTGCGCAGCTTCACCGACAAGGTGCGCGAGGCCGCCGTCGGCGCGGATGTCATCAAATCGGTGACGCCCGGCCAGATGGTGGTGAAGATCGTCCACGACCAGCTCGTCGAGATGCTGGGCCGCGAGGCGGTTCCGATCAGCGTCGACGCGCTGCCGCCGGTGGCCATCCTGATGGTCGGCCTGCAGGGCTCGGGCAAGACGACGACGACGGCCAAGATCGCCCGCCGCCTGTCTGAGAAGGACAAGCGCAAGGTGCTGCTCGCCTCGCTCGACACCCGCCGCCCGGCGGCGATGGAGCAGCTCGCGGTGCTGGCGAAGCAGGTCGGTGTCGACAGTCTGCCGATCGTCGCCGGCCAGTCGGCGGCCCAGATCGCGCGGCGCGCGCAGGAGGCGGCGCGCCTTGGCGGTTATGATGTCGTGATGCTCGACACCGCCGGCCGCGTCACCATCGACGAGGCGCTGATGGCGGAGGTCGCCGAGGTCAAGGCGCTCGCCGATCCGCACGAGGTGCTGCTCGTCGCCGACAGCCTCACCGGCCAGGACGCGGTCAACACCGCCCGCGCCTTCGACGCGCGCGTCGGCATCACCGGCATCGTGCTCACCCGCATGGACGGCGACGGGCGCGGCGGCGCGGCGCTGTCGATGCGCGCCGTCACCGGCAAGCCGATCAAGCTCGTCGGCACGGGCGAAAAGGTCGATGCGCTTGAGGATTTCCATCCCCAGCGCGTGGCCAACCGCATTCTCGGCATGGGCGACATCGTCTCGCTGGTCGAGAAGGCGGCCGAGACGCTCGATGCCGAAAAAGCCCTGCGCATGGCCGAAAAGATGCGCAAGGGCCAGTTCGATCTCGACGACATGCGCGACCAGATCAGCCAGATGGAGCGCATCGGCGGCATGAAGGGCGTGCTCGGCATGATGCCGGGCGTGGCCAAGCTCAAGAACCAGCTCGACAATGCCAACCTCGACGATCGCGTGCTGAAGCGCCAGAAGGCGATCATCGATTCGATGACGCCGAAGGAACGGCGCGCCCCCGACATCCTGAAGGCCAGCCGCAAGAAGCGCATAGCGGCGGGTTCGGGCACGAAGGTCGAGGACGTCAACAAGCTCCTCAAGATGCACCGCCAGATGGCCGACATGATGAAGGCCATGGGCAAGGGCGGCAAGGGCGGACGCGGCGGCATCGCCGGCGCACTCGGCAACATGTTCGGGCTGGGCGGCGGCATGCCGCAGATCGATCCCTCCAAGATCACGCCCGAGGCGCTGGAGGAAATGAAGAAGCAGCTGCCGGCGGGACTTGCCGGCGGCTTGCCGGGTGGGCTGCCAGCTGGTCTGCCAGGTGCTCTTGGCGGCGGCGCTCCGTCGCTGCCGTCCGGCGGGCTTCCGGGGCTTCCCGGTCTCGGCCGCCCCGGCGGTTTGCCGGGCCTGGGTAAACCGGGCGGACCCTTTGGTGGTCCCTTCGGCAAGAAGAAGTAACGTTTAGCTTTAAAAAACAGTCACTTAAAAGGAAAAAGTCAATATGTCTCTCAAGATTCGTCTCGCCCGTGGCGGCGCCAAGAAGCGCCCCTACTACCGTATCGTGGTTGCTGACGCGCGTTCGCCGCGCGACGGTCGTTTCATCGACCGCCTTGGCGCCTACGATCCGCTGAAGGCGAAGGACGATCCGGCCCGCATCACCCTCGATGTCGAGAAGGCCAAGGAATGGCTGGCCAAGGGCGCGCAGCCGACCGATCGCGTGCTGCGCTTCCTCGACCAGGCGGGCGTCATCACCCGTTCGGCCCGCAGCAATCCGAAGAAGGGTGAGCCCGGCAAGAAGGCTCAGGAGCGTGCCGCAGAGCGCGCCGAGCGCGCGGCCGCCGCCGCTGCTCCCGCTGAAGAAGCGGCCGAAGCGTGAGCATGACGGGCGCGGATCATGGCTGACAACGGGCAAGGCCGCGTCCAGGATCGCGTTCTCGTCGGCGAGTTCGGCCGCGCGCATGGCGTGCGCGGCGAGGTGCGGCTGAAGTCGCACACCGGCGATCCCGCCGGCATCATCGCCTACAATCCGCTGGAGGCGCAGGACGGCGCGCGCGTCGTCCTCGCCACCCTGCGGCCGGTATCGGGCACGCACGACATGTTCGTCGTCCGCGTCGAGGGCGTCGCGACCCGCGAGGCGGCGGAGGCGCTCACGCGCGTTCGTCTCTACGTGCCGCGCGAGCGGCTGCAGGTCGAGCTGGAGGAGGACGAGTTCCTCCAGGCGGACGTCATCGGCGCGCGCGTCGAGGACGAGGCCGGCAACGTCGTGGGGCGTCTCGTGGCGTTTCATGATTTCGGCGGCGGCGACGTGGTCGAGATCGCGCCGGCGCCGTCCATCGGGCGCCGTCCCAACGCGCTGCTGCCGTTCACGAAGGCGTTCGTGCCGGTGGTGGATGTCGCGGGCGGGCGCATCGTGGTGGCCTCGGAGGGGTTGTTCAGCGATGACGACGACGCCCCGCGCGAGTGAGGCGCAACCCGGCGCGCGCGGCTGGCACGCCAGCGTCCTGACGCTGTTTCCGGAGATGTTTCCGGGGCCGCTCGGCATCAGCCTTTCGGGCGATGCCTTGGGGCGCGGCGACTGGAGTCTCGACGCCTACGACATCCGCAACCACGGCCTCGGCCGTCACCGCAGCGTGGACGACACGCCGGCGGGCGGCGGCCCGGGCATGGTGCTGCGCGCCGATGTGCTCGCTGCCGCCATCGACGCGGTGTGCGCGCCCGGTGACGGGCGCCCGCGCCTGCTGATGAGCCCGCGCGGCAGGCCGTTGACGCAGGCGCGTGTGCGCGAGCTCGTCGAGGAGCCAGGTGTCGCCATCGTTTGCGGCCGTTTCGAGGGCGTGGACGAACGAGTGATCGCCGGGCGAGGCCTCGAGGAGGTGTCGATCGGCGATTACGTGCTGTCCGGCGGCGAGATCGCGGCCATGGTCGTGCTCGATGCCTGCGTGCGGCTGCTGCCTGGCGTCATGGGCCACGAGCATTCCGGCACCGAGGAGAGCTTCGAGGCCGGCACGCTCGAGTACCCGCACTACACCCGCCCGCGCGAGTGGGAGGAGCGGGGCATTCCCGACATTCTTCTGTCGGGCAACCACGCCGCTATCGCCCGCTTCCGGCAGGAGGAGGCGCTGCGCATCACGCGCGAGCGCCGCCCGGACCTGCTGGCTGGGCGGTTGCGGGAAAAATGAGCCCTCGACAGAACCGGGTGGCTCGTGTATGAGCCGGCATCCCGTATCGGAAGGCAATGCGGCCCGATCACGGGGAAACAACTGAAAACAGCGCGCCGAAACGCAGCACCGCAAGGTGCGTCGGCAGGAGTCAAGGACCAATGAGCAGCATCATCGAACAGCTCGAGAAAGAGCAGATCGCCAAGCTTACCGAAGCCCGCGAGATCCCCGAGTTCCAGCCCGGCGACACGGTCATCGTGAACGTCCGCGTGAAGGAAGGCGAGCGCAGCCGCGTTCAGGCCTACGAGGGCGTCGTCATCGCCCGCGGCGGCTCGGGCCTGCACGAGAGCTTCACCGTGCGCAAGATTTCCTACGGCGAGGGTGTGGAGCGCGTGTTCCCGGTCTACTCGCCGATCATCGAGTCGATCAAGGTCGTGCGCCGCGGCCGCGTGCGCCGCGCCAAGCTCTATTACCTGCGCGATCGTCGCGGCAAGTCCGCGCGTATCGCCGAGCGCGTCGACCGTACCCGCCTCGTCAAGAAGGCCGGCAAGGCCGCGCCGGCGGCGGAATAATCCGCCAGGCCTCAGGCATACGATGACAGGGCAGCCCGCGCGAGCGGCGCTGCCCTTCTTTTTGCCCGATCGCGCGTTTTGTTGCGCCCCATGATGCGGATAAAAGCGTTTGTTACCCCATTCGGGCTGTGATAAGAACTGTTCTCATGACGACGCCTGTGCCCGACAATTCGTTCGATCGTCCGGTGGCGCGCAGCCTCGCGCGGCTCAAGTGGCCGACGACGCAGGAGTTTGCCGCACTGCACGACCACGCGCGCCTGCCGTGGCGGTTCTTCGGCCGGTTCACCGCCTCGCTTGCGGCGGGCCTTATTCGCTGACGCCGGAAGGACCGGCGTCAGTGCCGGCCGCGTCGACCCGGTGCGCGGCTTTTTTGAACTTTCCAGCAGTTTCTACGCGAAGCGCCCGCTCGGGTGGGTGTCGCGCCATATTGGAAGCAAGGCCATGAGCGCCAGCCAGAATCATAATCCCCGCACCCTTTACGACAAGATCTGGGACGATCACGTCATCTCCCGGCAGGACGACGGTACCTGCCTGCTCTACATTGATCGCCACCTCGTGCACGAGGTAACGAGCCCGCAGGCATTCGAGGGCCTGAGGGTAGCGGGGCGCAAGGTGCACGCGCCCGGCCGCACGCTGGCGGTCGTCGATCACAACGTGCCCACCACCGACCGCTCGAAGGGGATCGACGATCCCGAAAGCGCCCAGCAGGTCGAGACCCTGGCGCAGAACGCCAAGGAATTCGGTGTCGAGTATTATAACGAGCTCGACCGGCGCCAGGGCATCGTGCACGTCGTCGGCCCCGAGCAGGGCTTCACGCTGCCCGGCACCACGATCGTGTGCGGCGACAGCCACACCTCGACCCACGGCGCGTTCGGCGCGTTGGCGCACGGCATCGGCACCTCCGAGGTGGAGCACGTGCTCGCGACGCAAACGCTGATCCAGAAGAAGGCGCGCAACATGCGCGTCACCGTCGACGGCAAGCTGCCCGAGGGCGTGTCGGCCAAGGACGTCGTGCTCGCCATCATTGGCGAGATCGGCACGTCCGGCGGCACGGGCCACGTCATCGAGTTCGCGGGGGAGGCGATCCGCTCGCTCTCCGTGGAGGGACGCATGACCGTGTGCAACATGACCATCGAGGGCGGCGCGCGCGCCGGCATGGTCGCGCCCGACGAGAAGATCTACGCCTATCTCAAGGATCGCCCCAAGGCCCCGCGCGGCGACGCGTGGGAAGCGGCGTTGCGCTACTGGGACAGCCTGCGCACGGACGAGGGCGCGTTCTTCGACCGCGAGGTCGTGCTGGACGGCGCGAGCCTGCCGCCCATCGTCACCTGGGGCACGAGCCCGGAGGACGTGGTGTCGGTGACCGGCGTGGTGCCGGACCCGGACCAGATCGCCGACGAGATGAAGCGTCAGGCGAAATGGCGCGCGCTCGACTACATCGGCTTGAAGCCGGGCACGCGGATCACCGATGTCGAGATCGACCGGGTGTTCATCGGCTCCTGCACCAACGGGCGCATCGAGGACATGCGCGCGGCGGCGCGCGTCGTCGCCGGCCGTAAGGCGCACGAGCGTGTCAAGGCGATGGTGGTGCCGGGGTCGGGTCTCGTCAAGGCGCAGGCCGAGGCGGAGGGGCTCGATCGCGTCTTCATCGAGGCCGGCATCGAATGGCGCGAGCCCGGCTGCTCGATGTGCCTCGCGATGAACGCCGACAAGCTGGAGCCGGGCGAGCGCTGTGCCTCCACCTCGAACCGCAACTTCGAGGGCCGGCAAGGCTTCAAGGGCCGCACGCATCTGGTGTCGCCGGCGATGGCGGCGGCGGCGGCGATCGCCGGCCGCTTCGTGGACGTGCGCGACTGGCGCTGACCATGGCAGGCGAGACGCCCGATCCCGTTGAGCCGCCCGATCCCATCGAAGCATGGGGGCGGCGCATCGGCCGGGGGCTCGGCTATGCGGCGGCGGCGGTGCTGCTGGTGCTTCTCCTGATGCAACTGCGGGGTGACTTATGAGCGGTTCGGAAGCGGAGCGCTGGCGCGAGGCGCAGGCGCCGGGGCTCGACGTGTTCGAGGATCTGGCGGCGGCGGCTTTCGCCGCCCTGCCGCAGGCTTTTCGCGACATGGCGCGCGACGTGATCATCCGCATCGAGGATTTTCCCGATGAGGACACGCTCGACGTCATGGAATGCGAGACGCCCTTCGACCTGCTGGGTCTCTTCCACGGCAATGGGCTGGCGCAGAGCGGCGGCGCGCTGTGGACCGGGCAGATGCCCAACACGATCTTCCTCTACCGCCGGCCCATTCTCGATTACTGGGCCGATCACGAGGAGACGCTGGGCGGCCTCATCACCCATGTGCTGGTGCACGAAATCGGCCATCACTTCGGCCTCTCGGACGAAGACATGGAAGCCATCGAGCGTCAGGCCGAGGCGGACGGCGACTGAATTTTCCGGGGCGCGACGTCCCGGCAACGGCACACCTGATCACGATGCAGGATCACGACAATGGATAAATTCACTCAGGTTACGAGCGTGGCGGCTCCGCTGGAGATCGTCAACATCGACACCGACATGATCATACCGAAGCAGTTCCTGAAGACCATCAAGCGCACCGGCCTGTCGCGCGGGCTGTTCGCGGAGCTGCGCTTCAACGAGGACGGCAGCGAGAACCCCGAGTTCGTGCTGAACAAGCCCGCCTACCGCAAGGCGGAAATCCTCGTGGCGGGCGACAACTTCGGCTGCGGCTCGTCGCGCGAGCATGCGCCGTGGGCGCTGCTCGACCACGGCATCCGCTGCGTCATCTCGACCTCGTTCGCGGATATTTTCTACAACAATTGCTTCAAGAACGGCATTTTGCCCATCCGCGTCACGCCGGAGGAGCTCGAGCTGCTGCTGGAGAACGCGCGCCGGGGCGAAAATGCCCGGCTCACCGTGGATCTCGAGGCGCAGACGATCTCGGCGTCCGACGGCGAGGTCATCGCCTTCGACATCGACCCGTTCCGCAAGCACTGCCTGCTCAACGGCCTCGACGACATCGGCCTGACCATGGAAAAGACCGGCGAGATCGAACACTATGAGGAACGCAACGCCGGCGAGCGTCCGTGGGTGTGATCGGCTGCGGGAAGGTGTAAGAGGGATGCGCGGCGGGGCGACTCGCCGGCGTCGGTGAAACCAATCAACGAGGCGTCGATCAATGACATCCCATAATCTGCTGATCCTGCCGGGTGACGGCATCGGCCCCGAAGTCGCGGGCGAAGTCGAGAAGCTGGTGGCGTGGTTCTCGAAGCGCGGCATCGCGGCTTTCGAGGTCGAGAAGGACCTTGTCGGCGGCGCGGCCTTCGACGCGCACGGCGTGCCCGTCTCCGACGCCACCATGGCGCGGGCGCTGGCGGCGGACGCGGTGCTGTTCGGCGCGGTCGGCGGACCGAAATGGGATGGCGTGCCCTACAACGAACGTCCGGAAGCGGGCCTGCTGCGGCTGCGCAAGGATCTCGGCCTGTTCGCCAACCTGCGCCCGGCGATCTGCTATCCGGCGCTTTCGGAAGCGTCGGCTCTGAAGCGCGAATATGTCGACGGGCTGAACCTCGTCATCGTGCGCGAACTCACCGGCGGCGTCTACTTCGGCGAGCCCAAGGAGATCGTGACGCTCGAGAACGGCGAGAAGCGCGCCGTCGACACGCAGATCTACACCACGCACGAGATCGAGCGCATCGCGCGCGTCGCCTTCGAGCTGGCGCGCCAGCGTCAGGGCAGGGTGGCGTCGGCGGAAAAGCGCAACGTCATGAAGACCGGCGTGCTGTGGCACCAGGTGGTGAGCGAGGTCCACAAGGACTATCAGGACGTTGCGCTGGAGCACATCCTCGCCGACAACTGCGGCATGCAGCTGGTGCGCAACCCGAAGCAGTTCGACGTCATCGTCACCGACAACCTGTTCGGCGACCTTTTGTCGGATGTCGCGGCGATGCTTACCGGCTCGCTCGGCATGCTGCCCTCGGCGTCGCTCGGCGCGGAAGACCCCGTGACGGGAAAGCGTCGCGCGCTCTACGAGCCGGTGCACGGCTCGGCTCCGGACATCGCGGGGCAGGGGCTCGCCAATCCGCTGGCCATGATCGGCTCGTTCGCCATGGCGCTGCGCTATTCATTCGGTCTCGGGCATCAGGCCGATCTGGTGGAGAAGGCCGTGGCCAACGTGCTGGCGGCCGGCGTGCGCACCAAGGATATCGCCGCGCCCGGCGCCAATACGGTGGGCACCGGCGAGGTGGGCGACGCCGTCATTCGCGAGCTGGAAACGCTGACGCAGTAAGAGCCGGCCAACGTGGAACGTGGCCCGGCTACCTAGAGCATCGTGCAGAAAAGCGGATACCACTTTTCGTCGACAAAGATGCGTTAAATCAAAAAGATAGGGCGTCAGTTCTGATTCTATCAGAACTGACGCCCTATCCGGTTTACGCGTCCTTGGGCGGAACGGGGATCGGCACGCCGCCGCATTCCGGCCTCTGGCGCTTCGACGCGGTGTCGAACAGCGCCGCGAGACGTGGGTCCGATGCGGTGTCCACCAGCGCCATGTGGTCGATGAAACAGGCGATTTCGGGCGCGCTCACGGGCACGTCGTCGCATGTCCAGCCGAGCATCTGGTAGGGCGCCTGCGCCGTCATATCGAGGCGGAACGCCTGGCACAGGCGCTCCCGGCCCGCATGGCTGAGCGCGACACCCGCAATCTCCGCCGTGCCGAACTTGGTGTCGTGCACCACCGGCGTGCCGATGCCGGCAACGCCCACGCCCGTTTCCGCCGCGCGGCGGGCGAGGTCGACGAACAGCGTCGACGGCGGCGGCGCTTCACCGCCCATGCGGTAGACGACCATGTGCAGGTGCAGGCCGGGCTGGTCGAAATCGCCGAAGCTCATCAGGTCAAGACGTCCGCCGCGTCCGTGTTCGCGCACTTCGTAGTTCGCGGGCAGGTCGACGAGTTCGAGAGACCGCATGCGGAACAGCGGCGCGGCGTCGGGAGTGACGGTCCAGATGTCCGGTTTCTGCGCGAGGCGCTCGCCGAGCGCGTCGATCGCGGGGGTGGCCGGCGCGGTATAGGCTTCGATCTGGTGGCCGGCGCCGGAGGGGGCGGTGACGGTTGGCTCTATGTCGAGAAACGTCACGGCCGCAATGCCGGCAAATGCCACGGCGGTAAGGCCGAATGACAGCAGCGACAGCCGCCGCGTCAAGCGTCCGCGCACGCGCCGCCCGTTGCCGCCGCGCGCCTCGCGCGGGACCTCGCGGGAATAGCCGTGCCCATCTCCAGATGCCGTGAAGGCCATGCCGGACCCCGTCAATCCTCAATTCCGGTTACGACTGTCGATCTTGACCGACGGGGGCATTCTACACCGGGATGGGCCATTCGGGGCGCCCATGCGGGGACTTCCGCCGAGCACCCCTAACGATCCGTTAATGCACCAGGTTATCCACAGTGAATAAACAGGCTCGCATCCGCTTAAAACGCTTGCCTGAGCTTGGTTTCAGGTGTTGCGGCGCACAAGACGCGCGGCGAAGAACCCGTCGAGGCCGGCAAGGCGCGGGTTATCGTGCGGCAGGTGCTGGGGCAGGGTGCGCAACTCGCCGAGCGGCGTGACGGCATCGTTGAGGCCGCCGATCTCGTCCGCCGTCACCGGCGAGCGGGCGAAATCGGGATGGCGCGCGAGAAATGCCGCGATCTGCGCCTCGCCTTCCTCGGGCTCCAGCGAGCAGGTGCTGTAGACGAGCCGCCCGCCCGGCGCCACGAGGCCGGCGGCGCGGTCGAGCAGCGCGGCCTGAAGCGAGGCGAGGCTTGCGATCTCCTGCGGGCCGCGCGTCCAGGCGACATCGGGATGGCGGCGGATGGTGCCGGTGGCGGAGCAGGGGGCGTCGAGCAGCACGGCGTCATAGGGGCCGCCGCTGAAGTCGCGCGCGTCGCTGGCCACGACCTCGGCGGAGAGGGAGAGGCGCTTGAGGTTTTCGTTCAGACGGGCCAGCCGCTCGGGCGAGCGGTCGACGGCGGTGACGGTCGCGCCGGCGGCGGCGAGCTGCGCAGTCTTGCCGCCCGGCGCCGCGCACAGGTCGAGCACGCGCTCGCCCGCCCGCGCGCCGACGAGAAGCGCCGGCAAGCAGGCGGCGGCGTCCTGCACCCACCACGCACCATCGTCGTAGCCCGGCAGCGTCGGCACGCGCGCGCGCTCCAGGAGGCGCACGGTGCCGGTGGGCAGCAGCACGCCGTTGAGCCGTTCCGCCCAGCCGGGTGCGTCGGATTTCACGCTGATGTCGATGCCGGGCTCGCGTTGATGCGCCTCCAGGATGGCCCGTGCCCCCAGTGCGCCATAGGTTTGCTGCCAGCGGTCGAACAGCCAGTGCGGCACGTCGACGGCATCGGAGGCGAGGATGTCCTCGCGCGCATCCGCGATCCGGCGCAGCACCGCGTTGACGAGCTTGGCATACGGGAAGGCGCGCCTGTCGGCCCGCGCGTGGTGGACCGCGAGATCGACGGCTGCGCGGTCGGGAACGTCGAGCAGCAGGATCTGCGCCGCGCCGACGATGAGGATTTCCGCCAGCAGGCCCGATTTCGCCGGGATGCCCTTGGGCATGCGCTCGTCGAGCGCCGCGTGGATGGTGCCGAGCCGGCGCAACGCGGCGGTGACGATGGCGCGCACCAGGCCACGGTCACGCTCGTCGAGCGACAGGCCTTCGCCTTCGGCGAGCTGGCGCTCCAGCGCCTCGTCCAGCGTCAGGCGTTCCTCGGTGACGTCGCGCAGCACAAAAGCCGCGACGCGGCGCGGCGGCAGGCCGCGCGGCACCGGCGGCGGGCGGCGTCCGCCGGGGGCGGGGCGGCGGGATTTCGCGCCGGCGCTGTCCTGATCGTTGCTGGCGCCGTCATGTGGCCGGTTGCGTTGCACGCCGATGTTTCCCTATATGTGCCATCACTCGGTATCGTTCGCCGCAAGGCGACTTGCAGGAGCCGCCCCATGGTTTCGTCCCAGGACCAGTCTTCATTCGACAAGTCTTCATCCGACAAGCCGTCCGCCGTCCAGGCGCAGCCGGACAGGCAGCTTACGCCCATGCCCGTCACGCGCAAGGAACTCACCCCCGCGGCCGAGCGCGCGCTCGCCGAAGCGGCGAAGCGGCGGGCGCAGATCGACGGCAAGGCGAACGAGCTCGCCGGCAAGCGCGAAATCAACGGTCGCGGCGGACTGGAACCGGTGCGCTATGACGATTGGGAAGTCAAGGGCATAGCCAGCGATTTCTGACCGGCGGGCAGCCGCGCGGAGAATCAAAACCCCGGCGCGAGTGAGGCGCCGGGGGTGATTAGTTTCGCAGGTTTTGGCGCGCCGTCAGTCGTGGCGGTTCTGGCGGTTGCCGATCAGGTCGTCGACCACGCCGGGGTCGGCGAGCGTCGAGGTGTCGCCGAGATTGCCGAACTCGTCCTCGGCGATCTTGCGCAGGATGCGGCGCATGATCTTGCCCGAACGGGTCTTGGGCAGGCCGGGCGCGAACTGGATCAGGTCCGGCGAGGCGATGGGGCCGATCTCGCGGCGCACCCAGGCGACCAGCTCCTTGCGCAGCGCGTCGGACGGCTCCTCGCCCTCCATCAGCGTGACGTAGGCGTAGATGCCCTGGCCCTTGATGTCGTGCGGATAACCAACCACTGCCGCTTCCGACACCTTGGGATGGGACACGAGCGCCGATTCGACTTCCGCCGTGCCCATGCGGTGGCCAGAGACGTTGATGACGTCGTCGACGCGCCCGGTGATCCAGTAGTAGCCGTCCGCGTCGCGCCGCGCCCCGTCGCCGGTGAAGTAGGTGCCGGGATAGGTTGCGAAGTAGGTTTCCTCGAAGCGCTTGTGATCGCCGTAGATGGAGCGCATCTGGCCCGGCCAGCTGTCGGTGATGACGAGGTTACCCTCGGCCACGCCCTCGACCACCTTGCCCTCGCTGTCGACGATTGCCGGCTTCACGCCGAAGAACGGCAGGGTCGCGGAACCGGGCTTCAGGTCGGTGGCGCCCGGCAGCGGCGTGATCAGGAAGCCGCCGGTTTCGGTCTGCCACCACGTGTCCACGATGGGGGTGCGGCTGTCGCCGACGACGCGGTGGTACCACTCCCACACTTCGGGGTTGATCGGCTCGCCGACCGAACCCAGCAGCTTGAGCGAGGCGCGCGAGGTCTTTTTCACCGGCTCCTCGCCCGCCTGCATCAGCGAGCGGATGGCGGTGGGAGCCGTGTAGAAGATGTTGACCTTGTGCTTGTCCACCACCTGCCAGAAGCGGGAGATGTCGGGATAGGTCGGCACGCCCTCGAAGATCAGCGTCGTCGCGCCGTTGGCGAGCGGGCCGTAGACGATGTAGCTGTGGCCCGTGACCCAGCCCACGTCAGCCGTGCACCAGTAGACGTCGCCCTCGTGGTAGTCGAAGACGTACTGGTGGGTCATCGCCGCGAACACGAGATAGCCGCCCGTGGTGTGCAGCACGCCCTTCGGCTTGCCGGTGGAGCCGGACGTGTAGAGGATGAACAGCGGATCTTCCGCGTTGACCTCGACTGCCGGGGACTCGGTGGTGACCTGCTCGATCGCCTCGTGATACCAGACGTCGCGGCCGGGTTCCATGTAGACATCGCCGCCGGTGCGGCGCACCACGACGACGTGCTCGACGCCCGAAACGCGCTTCAGGGCGGCGTCCACGTTGGCCTTGAGCGGCACGCGGCGTCCGCCGCGCAGGCCCTCGTCCGCCGTGATGACGAACTTCGAGCCGGCGTCCTCGATGCGGCTCGCGAGCGAATCAGGCGAGAAGCCGGCGAAGACGATGGTATGCACCGCGCCGATGCGCGCGCAGGCCAGCATCGCGAAGGCAGCCTCGGGGATCATCGGCAGGTAGATCGTGATCCGGTCGCCCTTTTCGACGCCGCGGTTGCGCAGCACGTTGGCGAGCTCCGCCACGCGGTCGTGCAGTTCCTGATAGGTGATGTGGCGCGATTCCGAGGGGTCGTCACCTTCCCAGATGATCGCCGTCTGGTTGGCGCGGTGCGGCAGGTGGCGGTCGATGCAGTTGTACGCCACGTTGAGCGTGCCATCCTCGAACCAGCGGATGGACACGTTGCCCGGCTGGAAGGAGGTGTTCTTCACCTTCGTGTAGGGCTTGAACCAGTCCAGCCGCTTGCCGTGCTCGCCCCAGAACGCATCGGGGTCGTTGACGGACTGGGCATACCACGCGTGATACGTCTTCTCGTCGATGAACGCGCTTTTCGCCCATTCCTCGGGAACCTTGTGGATATTCTCTGTCATCGCTTCTCTCCCGCCCGTCCGCCGTCGGCACGATCATCATCGCCCGCGGTTTATTCATCGTGATCCTTTTTCCGGATCCGTGATCGGAATGTAGGCGCAGAAACCATCCCGCCGCAAGCCTTTGAGGGATTCCACTTTCTGCTAAGGCATGAATTTCGAATGAAACGGCGTGTATAGCCGGCGCCGATTATTGTTCTGACAGTTCGATGACTATCGCCCATTCCTCGTCCGTCACCGGCTGAACGGAAAGGCGCGAGTTGTTCACCAGCACCATGCCGGAAAGGCGCGGCTCCTGCTTGATTTCCTCGAGCGTTACCGGGCGGGCGAGCGCGCGCACGGCCGCGAGGTCCACCATGCCGAAGCGCCCGGTCTCGTCGGTGTGGTCGGGATAGTATTCCCGGATCACCTCGACGATGCCCACGATCGCCTTGCCCTGGTTGGAGTGGTAGAAGAAGCCCTGGTCGCCTTTCTTCATCGCCTGCAGGTGCTTGCGGGCCAGGAAGTTGCGCACGCCGTTCCAGTGCTCGCCCGCGCCGCCGCGTGCCACCTGCTGGTCCCACGACCACGTGTCGGGCTCGGATTTATAGAGCCAGTGCGCCATCTCATGCCTCCGGTTTGAGCGGGCGCGTCATCAGCGCCGCGATTGCCTGATCGACGGTGACGCGGTCGGCCACCACCGCCTCGACCGCCTCGCACACCGGCATCTCGACGCCGACCGAGCGCGCCTTGGCGATGAGGGCGGAGGCCGTGAACACGCCTTCCGCCAGCTTGCCGCCCGCCGCCTGCGAGGGGGGCAGGCCGTGGCCGAGCGCCTCGCCGAAGGCGAAATTGCGCGACTGGCTCGAGCCGCAGGTGAGGACGGTGTCGCCGAGGCCGGAAAGGCCCATCAGCGTCTCGGGGCGGGCGCCGAACGCGCGGGCGAAGCGGGTGATCTCGGCGAAGCCGCGCGCCACCAGCGCGGCGCGGGCGCTCTCGCCCAGCCTGCGGCCGCTGACGATGCCGCAGGCGATGGCTAGCACGTTCTTCGCCGCCCCGCCGATCTCGACCCCGCGCACGTCCGGGCCGTGATAGACGCGCAAGGACGTGCTCGACAGGTCGTGCGCCAGCGAGGCCGCCAGCGCGACGTCGGGGCTTGCCAGGATGACGGCGGTCGGCAGGCCGCGCGCCACGTCCTCGGCGAAGCTCGGCCCCGACAGGATGCCGGGGATCGCGCCGGGGATGGCCTGGGCCACCACGTCGGTCATGAACAGGCCGGTCTCGCGCTCGATGCCCTTGGCGCAGACGATGAGCGGCGTGCCCAGCGGCACGTGCGGCGCGACCGTCCGCAGCGCGGCGCGCATCTGCTGGGCGGGAACCGCGAGCAGCACCGCGCTGGCGACCGAGAGCGCCGACACATCCGCCGTGACCTCGACATTGGGCGACAGCACGATGCCCGGCAGGAAGCGCGCGTTTTCGCGCGCATCGGCGATGGCGTGGGCGCGGGCGTCGTCGCGGTCGATGAGCACCGCCACGTGGCCCTTGTGGGCGATGGAATTGGCCAGCGCCGTGCCCCACGCACCGGCGCCCAGAACAGCGATCGGGCGGCTGAATGTGTTCATGCGCCTGCCTCCTGCGCGACGTTTTTCGCGGCATCCGGCGCGGGCTCGGCGTCCGCCGCCGCGTCGTCTGGTACGACGGCGGCAGGCTCGGCGTGCGCGGTGACGCTGTCGAGCGGCCAGCGCGCGCGGGCGGGCGTGTCGAGGCCGTCGGTGACGCCGAGGCGCAGGCGTTCGAGCCCCGCCCACGCGATCATGGCGCCGTTGTCGGTGCACAGCGCGTGCGGGGGCGTGACGAGCCGGATGCCGGTTTCGGACGCGAGCTGATGCAGCGCCGCGCGGATGGCGCCGTTCGCCGCCACCCCGCCCGCGACCACCAGCGCGTTGGGCCGCCCGGCCACGGCCTCGAACGCGCGCAGCCCCGCGCGGGTGCGGTCGATGATGACGTCGACGATCGCCGCCTGGAACGAGGCGCACAGGTCCGCGATGTCGGTGGCGGAGAGCGGCGACACGCGCTCGCCCTCGATGCGCACAGCCGTCTTGAGGCCGGACAGCGAGAAATCCGGCGCGGCGCGGCCTTTGAGGGGGCGGGGCAGGGCGAATCGCTCGCCGTTGCCCCGGAGCGCCTGCTTCTCCACCTCCGGCCCGCCCGGATAGGGCAGGCCGAGCATCTTGGCCGTCTTGTCGAAGGCCTCGCCGATGGCGTCGTCGATGGTGGTGCCGAGGCGCACGTAGTCGCCGACGCCGCGCACCGCCACGAGCTGGGTGTGCCCGCCCGACACCAGCAGCAGCAGATAGGGGAAGTTCACGTTGTCGGTAAGGCGCGGCGTCAGCGCGTGGCCTTCCAGATGGTTGATGGCGATGAACGGCTTGCCCGTGACCAGCGCCAGCGCCTTGGCCGTCGTCAGCCCGACGATGACGCCGCCGATGAGGCCTGGACCGGCGGCGGCCGCGATGGCGTCGACGTCCGCGAGCCTCAGGCCCGCCTCGTTGAGGGCGCGAGCGACGATGTGGTCGATCACCTCGACATGCGCACGGGCGGCGATCTCGGGCACGACGCCGCCGTAGGCGGCATGCTCGGCGATCTGGCTGAGAATGGCATTGGAGAGAATATGTCCCCTGCCGTCGCGATCCGCCTCGACGACGGATGCCGCGGTTTCGTCGCAGGTGGATTCAATGCCGAGGACACGCATGGACAGGCTTCACCAAATGTTTGATACGTCGTTCGGACAGGCGGCGCGGCCGCGCCGCGAATGCATTTCGCTTTCCGTTTACCTCACCCTATAGTCGCGGGCAAACTGCGGCAGTCAAGCGGGGGCGATCATTGCCGCACGCGGGCTCGCCAGCGCTGAAAGGATCGAATCGCCGTGTCGTCGCATAACCCGTCTCTTCCCCTGCCGGCTCCGCTGGTGATCGGCACGCGCGGTAGCCCGCTGGCGCTGGCGCAGGCGCGGCAGGTCGGCTGGCGGCTCTCGGCCCTGCTGGCGGGAGACGGCGCGCCGCAGACGGATGCAGATGCGCCGCCCGGCATCGCCATCGAGGCCATCAAGACCACCGGCGACCTGATTCTCGACCGCGCGCTGTCGGAAGCGGGCGGCAAGGGGCTCTTCACCAAGGAGCTCGACGCCGCGCTGTTCGACGGACGCGCGCATATCGCCGTCCATTCGGCCAAGGACCTGCCGACCGAGCTGCCGCCCGGCCTCGTCATCGCCGGCTGCCTGGAGCGCGAAGACGTGCGCGACGCCTTCATCAGCGTGAAAGCGGCCTCCATCGCCGATCTGCCCGAAGGCGCGGTGGTGGGCACGGCCTCGCTGCGCCGGCAGGCGCAGGTGCTGCGACAGCGGCCCGATCTGCGCATCACCCTGCTGCGCGGCAACGTCGGCACGCGCCTGCAGCGCATCGAGGCGGGCGAGATCGACGCCACGCTGCTGGCCATGGCCGGCCTCAACCGCCTCGGCCTCGCCCACAAGGCGGCAGCGCCCATCCCGGTGGAGACCATGCTGCCGGCTATCGGCCAGGGGGCCATCGCCATCGTCGCCCGTGAGGCGGACGAGGCCGTGCTCGCCGTCGTCGCGGCCATTGCCCATGCGCCGACACTCATTGCGCTCGAGGCGGAGCGGGCGTTCCTGCGCGTGCTCGACGGCTCGTGCCGCACGCCCATCGCCGGCTACGCCCGCATCGTGGACGGGCGCGTGCGCTTCGACGGCCTGCTGCTCTCCGACGATGGCCGCGAGACGGTCGCGGTGTCGCGCACCGGCGCGCCGGAGGAGGCGCGCGCCCTCGGCGAGGATGCCGGACACGAGGTCGTCGCCCGCGCGGGGGCGGCGCTGCTGCCGCATCGTTCTGCCGGAAAGGCGTGACGATGGCGGCGCGTGTCCTCGTGCTGCGCCCGCAGGCGGCGGGCCTGCGCACGGCGGCGCGGCTCGCGGCGCTGGGCGTGGACTGCGTGCGCGCGCCGATCCTGCGCATCGAGCCGACCGGCGCGCCGGTGCCCGAGGGGCCGTTCGACGCCGTGTGCGTGACGAGCGCGGCGGCGCTGCACCGGATGGCGCATCTGCCCGACGCGCTGAAGGCGCTGCCGCTGCTGGCGGTGGGCGAGCGCACGGCGCTGCTCGCGCGTGAAGTGGGCTTTGCCCACGTGCACGCGGCGGACGGCGAGCGCCATTCGCTGGCGGCGCTGGCGCGCGAGCTTTTCGCGACGCGGGCGGGCACGCGGATGCTGCTGGCGCTGGGGCACGACCACAAGCCGGACACCCCGGCGCTGCTGCGCGGCGCGGGCGTCGATCCGGTGCCGTGGATCGCCTACGAGGCGCGCGCGGCCGATGCCCTGCCGGAAGCGGCGCGGTCGGCGCTGGCGTCCGGAACGCTCGACACGGTGCTGCATTATTCACGTCGCAGCGCGGCGATCGCCTGCGACCTGGCGGAGCGGGCGGGGTTGTGGCCTGCGTTCGCGGCATGCGCGCATTACGTGCTTTCCGACGATGTCGCCGTGCCGCTGCGGGAACGTGGCGCGGCAACGGTTCTCGTCGCGGAGAGGCCGCACGAGGATGCGTTGCTGGCGCTTTTCACCGCAATTGATCGCGCGCAAGGCTCGCCATGAACCCGGCGGCGATGCTAAGAACGGGAGAGCGAAACGGTCATGACGGCTTCACCGTGATGCCGTTGGATCTTTCGTTGTCCGATTGATCCAGCCGGTCGGGCTGACCGACCGGTCACGTGCGTTTCGACAAGACTGCTGGGGAGGAACAGCTTCATGTCCGACGAGAATTCCGGCGGGAACGCCCCCGGCCAAAAAGCCACCGGTCATTCCAGGGCGCGCCGCGGACCCGTGACGCTGGACCAGAAGCCGTTGTCCGTCACCGTCGAGCCGGCATCCGAAACGCCGACCGACGAAGCGCCGGCATCCGGTCCCGCCGACATTCGGCCGGAGGAGGTTCCGGCAACCGCCCTGGACCCCGCCGACGCCGGGGCGAAGCCCGTGGAAGAAGCGATCCCGGCCGAGACCGCCGCCACGGATGCAACCGCAGCCGACACAACGTCAGCCGATACAACGCCCGCCGATGCGTCGCCCGCCGACATACCTCCCGCCCCGCCGCCCGAGGTGCATGAGGAGGCGGCCGCCGAGCCGCTTCCCCCGCCGCCGGCGCGCTCCGGCGCTCTGGTGGTCGCGCTGCTCGCGGGCGGCATCGCGGGCGCTGCGGTGAGCGCCGCTCTGCCGTTCCTGCTCAATCCGCAGGCGGATGTGGAGCAGCGCATCGCCGCGCTCGAGCACTCCGCGATTGCATCTGTAACGCGCACGGACTTGCAGGCTGCCGCCGAGGACGCGGCACGGCAAGCGACCGGAGCGAGCGCGGCAGTCACCGCGCGCGTGACGGCGCTGGAAGAGCGCCTCGCAGGGCTCGCGGGCGGATCGTCCGCCACGCCGCAGGCCGACGAAACGGCAACTGCCGCCATTGACGAGATGCGCGCCGAGATCGGAAATCTGAAGCAGGCGCTTGCCGCCGCGCAGGCGGATGCCGCCGAAACCGGCCGCAAGCTCGCGGACGCGGCGGGACGCATTGACGGCGTCGTCGACACCGTCGCCGGGCTCGATCCCGCGCGCGTGCGTCAGGTTCTGGACGAGCGGGCCGGCCTCAACGACCGCCTTGGCGGCATCGAGGACACGGTGCGCCGCACGCTGGGGCAGGTCGATCTCGGCCGCCTCGCCACCGCAGCCGACATGCAGGCGGGCGAGATCGCGCGTCTCGTCACCCGCGTCACCGCCACCGAGGGCGCGGTTGCCGAAACCGGCCGCCGGGCGCAGGCTGCCGAGGCGGCTGGCGGCGAGCGGGTCACCGTTGTCGCGCGCCTCGCGGTGCTTGAACGCGCCCGCGCCGCGCTCGCGCGCGGGCAGGCGTTCCCCGCCGAAGTCGATACGCTGGCGCGTCTTGGCGCCGCTGCCTCATCCCTCGCGCCGCTTTCCGCCGCGGCTGGCGGCCTGGCGCTGCCGGCCTCGCTCGCCGGGGCGTTCACGCAGGCCGCCGCCGGGTTTGCCGTCGAGGCGCTGCCCGCCGATGCCGGCATCGTCGACCGCCTCGCGGCGAGCGCCTCGCGCATCGTGCGCATCCGCCCCGTCGACGGCGAGCCGGATGCCGCCGACATCGCCGGACAGGTCGAGGCGGCGCTGCGCCGCAACGACGCGACGGCGGCGCTTGCCGCATGGCGGCGCCTGCCCGAGGGCGCGCGCGCGCAGACCGGGGCGCTGGCTGAAGCGCTGCAGAAGCGCGTCGATGCCGAGACGGCGCTCGCCGCGCTGACCGAAGCGCAGGTGCGGGCGCTCGAAACGCTGTCCGCCGCCGGGCAGGGGGGCTGACATCATGCTGCGCATCATCGGGTTCATCGTCGCCGTCGGCCTCATCGCTGTCGGCATCGGCTGGCTCGCCGACCGTCCCGGCGACGTGGCCGTCGTCTGGCAGGGCTACCGCATCGAGACGTCCGTCGTCGTGGCGCTCGCGGCGGTGGCTGCGGCCGCGTTGGCGCTGGCGCTGCTGTGGGCAGTGCTACGCTATGTCTTCGGCCTGCCGGGGGCGCTGTCGCTGTCGTCGCGGGCGCGCCGGCGGGCGAAGGGGCTCGCCTCCGTGTCGCGCGGGCTGATCGCGGTCGGCACCGGCGATTCCGCCACTGCCAGCCGGCATGCGGGCGATGCGGAGCGGCTTCTGGGTCGCGAGCCGCTCGCGCTGCTGCTCAAGGCGCAGGCGGCGCAGATGTCCGGCGACCGGGCCGGCGCCGAGACGGCCTTCAACGAGATGCTCGAAACCGCCGAGACGCGCGTGCTCGGCCTGCGCGGCCTGTTCGTGGAGGCGCGCCGCAAGGGTGATGACGAGGCGGCGCGCGCCTATGCCCAGCGTGCCAGCGAGCTTGCGCCCAAGGTGGCGTGGGCGAGCGAGGCCGTGCTCGAATACCAGTCCGCGGAGCGCGACTGGCGCGGGGCGCTGGCGACGCTGGAGCGTCAGGTGCGCCAGAAGGCCATCGGCCGGGATACCGGCAAGCGCCTGCGCGCCGTGCTGCTGACCGCCGACGCGCAGGCCCGCCAGCAGGGCGAGCCGGAGGAGGCGCTGCGCGAGGCCAAGGAGGCCGTGCGGCTCGCGCCCGATCTCGTGCCCGCGTCGGTGCTCGCCGGGCGGCTGCTGTCGCGCGCCGGCAATCTGCGCAAGGCGGCGAAAATTCTGGAAGCGGCGTGGAAGCTGTCGCCGCACCCCGACATCGCCGACGCCTACATCGACCTGCGTCCCGGTGATTCCGCCCGCGACCGGCTGGAGCGCGCGCAGACGCTGTCGCGCCTCGTGCCGCATCACCCCGAGGCGCGCTTCGTGAAAGCGGCGGCGGCGCTGGAGGTGAAGGAATTCGACAAGGCCCGCGCGGCCATCGCACCGCTGCTCGATGAATACCCGACCGTGCGCACCTGCCTGCTGATGGCCGACATCGCCGAGGCCGAGCACGGCACCACCGGCGAGTGGCGCGAGTGGATCGGCCGCGCCTCGCGCGCGCGCCGCGATCCCGCGTGGATCGCCGATGGCGTGATCGCCGACACGTGGTCGCCGGTGTCGCCGGTCACCGGCCGTCTCGACGCGTTCAAGTGGAGCGCGCCGGTCGAGCAGATCGGCGGCGGCGGCGCGGAAGCCGGCCCTGCGCAGGAGCCGGAACCAGCGCCAACGCCGCCGGCGGCGCTGGCGCCCGTCCTGCCGGCTGCTGCCGCGGCTACCGCACATGAGGCGGATGCCGTCGCGCCGGCTGATCCGGAATTGCCGGGCGGTTTCGTCGTTACCGGCGGTGACGCGCCGGAAGAGCCCGCGCAGCCCGTCGCCGTTGCCGAGCCGGAGGCAGTCAGGCCTGTCACCGCTGCTTCTTTCTTCGTCGCGGATACGATATCGGGCGGAACCGCCGATGTCGCCAGCATGAGGGAAGACGGGAAGACGGTCGTGTTCCCGCTCGCGCATGCGCCCGACGATCCGGGCCCCGACGCGCCGGCCGAGGTGGTCGAGGAGCCGGCGCGGGTGCATCTGGCCGGGCGCACGCCCTGACAGGCGCGCCTTTGAAGTCGGCCTTGTCACGCCCGACATGTCGGCGTAGATGAAGAACGGAAAGGGCGCCCCGCACGGCGGCGTCCGCGACGCAAGGGGGAGGGTTCGTTGCTGCACGTATCGACACGCGGAGAAGCGCCGGAAATCGGCTTCACCGACGCCATGCTCACCGGGCTGGCGCGTGACGGCGGCCTTTACGTGCCGCGCGAGTTTCCCGTGTTCGACGCCGCCACCATCGCGGGCTGGGCGGGCAGCAGCTACGAGACCGTCGCGGAGCATGTGGTCGGCGCGCTGACGGGCGGCGAAGTCGCACCCGACGCGCTCGCCGCCATGATCCGCGAGTCGTACGCCACCTTCCGCCACGATGCCGTGTGCCCGCTGGTGCAGCTCGACGACAACCTGTTCCTGATGGAGCTGTTCCACGGCCCGACGCTCGCGTTCAAGGACGTGGCGATGCAGCTTCTCGGCCGCCTGATGGACAATGCCCTGAAGCAGCGCGGCGCGCGCGCCACCATCGTCGGCGCGACCTCGGGCGACACCGGCAGCGCCGCCATCGAGGCGTTCCGTGGCCTCGATCAGGTCGACATCTTTATTCTCTACCCCCACAACCGCGTTTCCGACGTGCAGCGCCGGCAGATGACGACCGTGGACGCGCCCAACGTGCACGCCATCGCGCTCGAGGGCACGTTCGACGACTGCCAGAACATGCTCAAGGCGCTGTTCAACGACCACGCGGTGCGCGACGAGCTGTCGCTGTCGGGCGTCAATTCCATCAACTGGGCGCGCATCGTCGCGCAGACGGTGTATTACTTCACCGCCGGCCTGTCGCTCGGCAGTCCGCACCGCCCGGTGTCGTTCGCCGTGCCGACCGGCAACTTTGGCGACGTGCTCGCCGGCTACGTGGCCAAGCGCATGGGGCTGCCGGTCGGGCGTCTCCACGTCGCGACCAACGTCAACGACATCCTCGTGCGCGCGCTCGAAACCGGCCGCTACGACCTGCGCGAGGTGGTGCCGACGTCGGCGCCGTCGATGGACGTGCAGATTTCCTCGAATTTCGAACGGCTGCTGTTCGACGTCCACGGCCGTGACGGCGCGGCCGTTCGCCGGCTGATGGAGCATCTGCGCCAGTCGCACGCCTTCACCATCGAGGACGAGCCGCTCAAGCGCATCCGCGCCGAGTTCGACGCCTCGACCGTGTCGCAGCGCGAGACGGAAGATGAGATCGCCGCGACGTTCCGGGGCACGGGCTATGTGCTCGATCCGCACAGCGCCATCGCCGTGCGCGCCGCGCGCCGCGCGCTGGAGAGCGATCCGGCGACGCCCGTGGTGGCGCTGGCGACGGCCCATCCGGCCAAGTTCCCGCCGGTGGTGGAGCGGGCGACCGGCGTGCATCCGCACCTGCCGGCGCATCTGGCGGATCTCTTCGAGCGGCAGGAGCGCACGGTGGTGCTGCCCAACAACCAGGCGACGGTGGAGAGCTTCATTCGCAAACATGCGCGCGCGGGCCAGTAGACGAAGCATGCATGAAAACCTTGGGGGCGCCCGTCTGACGGCGCTCGACAACGGCCTTCGAGTCGTCACCGAGGCCATGCCCCACGTGGCCACGGCGGCGGCGGGCGTATGGGTGGGCGCGGGCTCGCGCCACGAGCGGGCAGACGAGCACGGGCTGTCGCACCTTTTGGAGCACATGGCGTTCAAGGGCACGCGCACGCGCGACGCGCGCGCCATCGTGGAGGCGATCGAGTCGGTCGGCGGCGACCTCAACGCTGAGACGGGCGTCGAACATACGTCCTACACCGTGCGCGTGATGGGGGCGGACGTCGCGCTCGGGTTCGAGATCCTGGCCGACATCCTCACCCAGTCCGTGTTCGACCCGCAGGAACTCGCGCGCGAGAAGAACGTCATCCTGCAGGAAATCGGCGCCATCGAGGACACGCCCGAC
The DNA here is from genome assembly GCA_937863995.1 of uncultured Chelatococcus sp. Lineage (GTDB taxonomy): Bacteria > Pseudomonadota > Alphaproteobacteria > Rhizobiales > Beijerinckiaceae > Pseudochelatococcus. Next base: position 37,947 of record CALMIK010000045.1, on the reverse strand, counting down.
GATCTCGCCACAGATTTGTTTCTTGAGGCAGCCTTCCCCGGACAGGCGCTGGGGCGCTCGATTCTGGGCACGCCGGAGTCTGTCGCGGGCTTTGGGCGCGAGGCGATCGTCGGCTATCTGGCGCGCAACTACCGTGCGCCGCGCATGGTCGTCGCCGCCGTCGGCGCGGTTGACCACGACGAGGTGGTGGCGCTGGCGCGTCGCCTGTTCGCAGGGATCCCGGCCGGCAGCGTCGAGGAACCATCGCCCGCGAGCTATGGCGGCGGCGAGAAGCGGCTCAAGCGCGATCTCGAGCAAACGCACCTGCTTGTCGGCTATCGGGGCATGCCCTTCCTCGCGGATGAGGTGTACGCCATGCAGGTATTCGCGCACCTCCTGGGTGGCGGCATGTCGTCGCGGCTGTTTCAGGAAGTGCGCGAGAACCGCGGACTGGCGTATTCCGTCGACGCTTTCCACTGGGGATTTTGCGACGCCGGCGTGTTCGGCATGGCCGCTGGAACGGCCCCCGGCGACGTGGGCGAACTGCTGCCGGTGATGCTCGGCTGCCTGCGGGATGCGGCGGAAGGGGCGGGCGAGAGCGAGGTCGCGCGGGCGCGGGCGCAGCTCAAGGTGTCACATCTGTCGGCGCTCGAGTCCCCCGTCGCGCGGGCGGATCAGATTGCGCGGCAAGTGCTTTCCCTCGGGAGGGTCTTGCCGCACGATGAGGTTGTTGCCAAACTTGACGCTGTAACCACCGCCGACGTTCGATTCGTGGGAAGCGAGTTGATGACATCACAGCCGACCTTCGTGGCCATCGGCCCCGCATCCGGCCCGTTGCGGAAGGCGGGCGTGATTCCGCGCGTGTTGGGCAAGGCCGACGCATGACGCAGTTCCGTTTTTCTCCTCCCGGCAGCGCATCGCCCTACGTTCGCGGTGGCGGCATTCATCTGCGCGTGCCGCAGATGCGGGATTTCGAGGCGTGGGTGGGGATTCGCGAGGAAAGCCGCTCGTTCCTCGAACGCTGGGAGCCGACTTGGCCCGCCGACGACTTCACCCGGCCGGCGTTCCGCCGCCGCATCGCATGGTACGAGGAGGATGTCGCGCGCGACGCCTCCTATCCGTTCTTCCTGTTCCGCGAGGAGGACGACGCGCTGATGGGCGGCCTGACGCTGGGTCCCGTGCGGCGCGGGGTGGTGCAGACCACCACCCTCGGCTACTGGATGGGAGAGCGCTTCGCGCGCCAGGGCTATATGAGCAAGGCGGTGGTGGCGGCCGCCTACTTCGTGTTCAACACGCTCGGCCTGCGCCGCATCGAGGCGTCGTGCCTGCCGATCAACGTGCCCTCCATCGGCCTCCTCGAAAAAGTCGGTTTCGTGCGCGAGGGATATGCTAGAGAGTACCTCTGCATCAACGGCGTGTGGGAGGATCACTTCCTCTACGCCATCCTGAAGGACGAATTCACCCGCCGCTACAAGGTGTGATCCGGAAAGGCGGTGGCCTCGTGCGCCTTGCCGTGGTAACGGTCGGGCTTGTGCCCTTGGACATGCATTTTCAGTTGCCGGTGTCGCCCCGCCCGGGACGGCGCCTTTCGGTTCGGACGTTCGGACAGTGGCCGCATGCGGGTGAGACGGGTGCGGCCCGCTGTTGCGGTTCATGATGTGTCGTCGGGTTTGGGGGCGCTTTAAGTCAAAGGTTCGGATCGTTTCGGTGTTTTCGTCAAACAGTGAAACGGCCTGAATGGCTCCCTGCCTGTTTTCTTGTTTTATCGCCGTAGTGGGCGGGAAGATGACCCGCCCCTGCAGATGGCATTAGAGAACGAGACCTGTACGTTGCGTGTGATCCGCGTTCTTCTTCTGGCGACGATGGCTTTGCTTGCCTCCGGCCTGATGTATCGGGCATCGGCGGTCGAGGCCGTGCGGGTTGCGCCGGACGCGCTCGCCATCGACATCACCTCCATCGTTCAGCACCACCGGGCCGAGGGCGATCTCATCCAGATCTCGACCGCGCCGGGCTCCGACGGCATCGTGCGCCGCGTCGCCGTGCGCGCTCGGGAGGGCGGCACCCGGCCGGACTGGATCGTGTTCGCGCTGACCAACGACACCGACGAGCAGCTCGAGCGCCTGCTGGTCGCGCCGCACTACCGGCTGGTGGGCTCGGGCGTCATCTGGCCGGATCTAGGCTCGTCGCGCATCGCCGCCATCACCGCGAGCCAGGGCATCCGGCCCGAACGCGAGGACGCCACCGGCGCCGACATCTTCAACATCACGCTCGACCCCGGCTCCACCGTTACCTTCATCGCCGAACTGCGCACGCCCTCGCTGCCACAGCTCTACCTGTGGGAGCCCGACGCGTACAAGGCCATGACCAACGGGCTGACGCTCTACAAGGGCATCATCATCGGCATTGCCGGCCTGCTGGCGCTGTTCCTCACGGTTGTGTTCGTGGTCAAGGGCGCGGTGATCTTCCCCGCGGCCGCCGCGCTGGCGTGGGCGGTGCTGGCCTACGCCTGCATCGATTTCGGCTTCTTCCAACAGCTGTTTCCCATCGCGCCGTCGACGAACCGCGTCTACCGCGCCGCCGCCGAGGCGGTGCTGGCGGCGACGCTGCTCGTGTTCCTGTTCGCCTATCTCAACCTCAGCCGCTGGCATGTGCGCTACAGCCACTTCACGCTGGCGTGGCTGGTGTTTCTGGGCGCGCTTGTCGGGCTCGCGGCCTTCGATGCGTCGGTGGCGGCGGGCGTGGCGCGCATCTCCATCGCGGTGGTCGCGGGCATCGGCTTCCTGCTCGTCGTGCACCTCGCCAGCCACGGCTACGACCGGGCGGTGATGCTCATCCCGACGTGGTTCCTGCTGCTGGTGTGGGTGACGGCGGCGGGCTTCACGGTGAGCGGCCAGCTCACGCGCGATCTGGTGCCCTCCGCGCTGATGGGCGGGCTTGTGCTGATCGTGCTGCTGATCGGCTTCACGGTGGTGCAGCACGCCTTCGCCGGCGGGGCGCTGGCGCAAGGGCTGGTGTCGGACACCGAGCGGCGCGCGCTTGCGCTGGCGGGATCCGGCGACGTGGTTTTCGACTGGGACGTGAGCGCCGACCGCATTCACGTCGGCGAGGAGGTGGAAAGCCAGCTCCTGTTGCCGCGCGGTGCGCTGGAGGGTTCCATCGGCAAATGGCTCGACGCCATCCATCCCTATGACCGTGACCGCTATCGCGCCACGCTCGACACGGTGCTGGAGCAGCGGCGCGGGCGCCTGTCGCTCGATTTCCGGCTGCGGGCGGCGGATGGGCAGTATTTCTGGTTCAACCTGCGCGCGCGGCCGGTGGTGGGCGCGAACGGCGAGGTGATCCGGGTTGTTGGCGTGCTCGGCGACGTCACCGACGCGCGCAATTCCGAGGAGCGGCTGCTGTTCGATGCGGTGCACGATTCCCTGACCGGCCTGCCCAACCGCCAGTTGCTGCAGGACAGGCTCGACACCGCGCTGCGCTTCGCCGACCAGAATCCGGCCATGCGGCCGACGGTGATCTATGTCGATCTCGACGGTTTCCGCGAGGTGGTCGATTCGGTCGGGCCGACGGTCAGCGACTCGATCATGCTGACGCTCTCGCGCCGCCTTGGGCGGCTGCTGCGCCCGCAGGACACCATCGCCCGCTTCGGCGGCGACGAATGGGGCCTCATCCTGATGTCCGAGCGCGAGCCGGAACGCATCATCGCGTTCGCCGACATGATCCGGCGCACCATCTCGACGCCCGTGAGCTTCGCTGACCGCGAGATTTTCCTGAAAACCTCGATCGGCATCTCGCTTTACGACGCGCAATCGTCGTCGGCCGAGGGCGGCATGCTGAAGAACGCCGAGATCGCCATGCTGCACGCCAAGCAGCAGGGCGGCGACCGCATCGAGGTGTTCCGCCCCGGCATGAGCGCCCAGCGGCTGGCGCGGCTGGCGCTGGAGGGCGACCTGCGGCGCGCGGTGGACCGGGGCGAGATCCGCCTCATCTTCCAGCCGGTGGTGAGCCTCGACGACCGCACCATCGCCGGCTTTGACGTGCGCCCCTGCTGGGACCATCCGCGCCTGGGGCGTATTGAGGCCGACGAGTTCGTGCCGGTGGCAGAAGACATTGGCATCATCGCGGAAATCGGCCAGTACGCGCTGGAGCGCACGGCGCGCGAGCTTGCCGCGTGGCAGATGGCGCTGGAGGTCGAGCCGCCGATCTTCGCCACTATCACCCTGTTCAGCCCGCGCCTGCTGCGCCACGAGCTCATCGCCGACGTGAAGCGGGTGCTGGCCGCTTCCTCGGTGCGTCCGCAGTCGCTCAAGCTCGGTTTCCGCGAAAGCATGCTGACGGAAAACCCGGAATTCGCCGCCCAGATGCTGATCCGCCTGCGCCAGCTCGGCGCGGGGCTGGTGCTGGACGGTTTCGGCACCGGCTATTTCGCCCTGTCGCAGATGCGCTACCTTCCGTTCGACACGCTGCGCGTCGACCGTGTCTTCGTGCGCGACGCGGGCGACCGTTCGCGTCCCGGCATGCTGCGCTCCATCATCACGCTGGCGCAGGACCTCGACATGGACATCATCGCCGACGGGGTGGAGAACGAGGCGGGCGCTTCATCGCTGGCGAGCCTGGGTTGCCGCTACGCGCAGGGCTTCGCCTTCGGCAACGCGATGACGTCGCACGACGCGCGCCGGTTCCTCGGCGCGACGTCCGCCGCGGCTTGAGGCAGGGGAGGCGGGCGCCTCAGGCGTGTCCGGCCTGGCCCGAGAGGGTGGCGATGTCGGCGCCCAGGCTGCGCAGCGCCATCTCGTATTTGTGCTCGACGGCGGTTTCGAACAGCAGCGTGGCGGTGGCCGCGCAGTGCAGCCAGCCGTTGGCCTGGATTTCGCTTTCGAGCTGGCCCGGGGCCCAGCCGGCGTAGCCGAGCGCGAACAGCGCGCTCTCCGGTCCTTCGCCAGCCGCCATGGCGCGCAGGATGTCGACGGTCGCCGTGAGGCACACGCCGTTGTTCATCGACAAGGTCGAGTTGTCGACGGTAAAGTCGGGCGTATGAAGCACGAAGCCGCGCCCGGCCTCGACGGGGCCGCCACGCAGCACGTCGACGTCGCCGATACGGGCCGGCAGCCGAATGGCTTCCTCGGCCTCGATGATGTCGAGTTGCACCAGCAGTTCCGAAAACTGCAGATCGATGGCCCGCTTGTTGATGACGATGCCCATGGCGCCGTCTTCGGAGTGGGCGCAGAGATAGACGACCGTGCGCGCGAAATTATCGTCAGCCATGCCCGGCATGGCGACAAGCAACTGGCCGTCAAGGTATTGATCGGAACCTGTATGGGCATGGCCGCGGCGCATGATGATCTCCTAACATCTTACATGCTATGCGATAAACGCGTTGAATGGAATCCGTTTTTTCCCCGTGGGCCGTTTTGGGGAAAACCGCCGGTGTGCTGCACAGGAAGATGGACGATGATTTCCGGGTTTTGGCGATTGCAATCGCGGGGGCACTCAAGGGGCACGCAATGGCGTGGCGCGCGCTTGTGCCGGCTTTTGGGGCTGGCCTTTGCGGCGTGGTGCGCATGGGCGGCCGTCGCGGCGTCGTCGCCCCTGTTGTCGACGAGCCGTAGCGCACCCGGCGGCGGTCGTGAAACGCCGGGGCAGGTGCGGCTGTTTCCGGCTGGCCGCGACGAGGCCACCGGCCGCTACCGCGCCGTGGCCGAGATCGCGCTGGCCGATGGCTACAAGACCTATTGGCGCGAGCCGGGCGATTCTGGCGTTCCGACGACCTTCGATTGGGCGGGCTCCGGCAACGTCGCCGATGTGCAGGTGCGCTATCCGGCTCCCGAACGCTTCTTCGACGGTTCCGGCCACGCCATCGGCTATCTGCGCACCGTGCGGTTTCCGCTGGAGGTCGCGCCGGCAGCAGCCGGCCGGCCGGTGGAGCTTCGCCTCGATGTCGATTTCGGCGTGTGCCGCGAGATCTGCATTCCCGAGCAGGCGACGGTGACGGCCACCTTGTCGGATATCGTCCAGATCGCCGGGTTGTGGGAGGACGCGGTGGCGCTGCTGCCGGCAACAGTGGAGCCCGGCGAGACGGCCTCGGGCGTTGCCGTGGCAAGCGGAAGCCTCGACGGCGACAGCCTGCGGCTATCGATTGCCGGCGATATCGGGGAGGGGGGCGACGTGTTCGTGGAGGGGCCGCCGGGGTGGCAGTTCGGCCGTCCGCAGCGCGAAGCGCGATCGATGCCGGGGGGCGGCACGGTGTTCATCGTTCCCGTGCGCCATCCCGCTGGCGCTGGGCCGGCGGACCTGACCGTCACCGTTACCGTTACCGGAGGCGTGCGGCCGGTGGAGACGCGGCTGCGCATTGGCGCGCCCTAAAACGCTGCGACGTTTCGTTGAAACGCAAAACGCTTCAATGTCGGCGCGACGGGCCGCGATCAGCGCGGACGTACTTGGTGCAGCATCATGAAAATGCTCAGCACTGCCACGACTGCAATGACGGTGACCACGGTCTGCATGATGTCCACCAGCGTCCGGTTGAGCCTGCCGCCACGTCAGGGCGGCGATATGCTCTGTATCTTCGATTTCGAGCGAATTCGTGTCGATCGGGCGATTGCGGCCAATCGGAACTCGCTCCGGCGATGCGTTTGCGCGCCGGGGCGGCGCGCAAACGGTCCACGATTGCAGATGCGCACGCCGCATCGGCCGATGCTGTGTATACGTGACGTATAAACAGCGCGGTCGATGGAAGTGTCGCAACGAAAATGAGGCGCCTTCCAGTAAACGGAATCCGGTTACCGGTTGTGCGCGGGGTTTGGATAAGGAAAGCGCTCACGCTTTGTGAATGCGGGATCATCATGCCCGCAGTCAGGCAAAAAATCTGCGCCAAATATCGGGCAAGGCCTCTCAATTGCGGCGCTTGGTGAATCCTTCGTTACCGTTAGAGCGTCGGACGTTCTGATGGAATCAGAACTGACGCTCTATCTTTTTGATTTAACGCATCTTTGTCGACGAAAAGCGGTATCCACTTTTCTGCACGATGCTCTAGCCGCCGTGCTGCCCTCAGTCGCCGTTGGCGCCGGGCAGCGAGAACAGCCGCGTGTGCCGCAGCGACGGGATCTGCGCGCGCGCCTGCGCGACGAGGGCGGGGTTGACGGTGGCGAGCACCACGCCGGGTTCCGAGCCGGCCTCGGCCAGCACGCGCCCCCATGGATCGACGATGATCGAGTGGCCCCACGTCTGCCGGCCGTCTTCGTGGGTACCGCCCTGGGCAGCTGCGATGACGAAGGCGCCGTTCTCGATGGCGCGGGCGCGCTGCAGCACCTGCCAGTGCGCTTCGCCGGTCTGGCGGGTGAAGCAGGCGGGGGCGGTCAGGATCTCGGCCCCGACTTCCGCGAGCGCCCGGTAGAGATAGGGAAAGCGCAGATCGTAGCAGATGGTGAGGCCGAGCGTGTAGGCGTGCCCGCCGACCACGAGCGGCGCCGTCACCGCGCGATGGCCACCGGCATAGGTGGCCGACTCGCGCCAGCTTTCGCCGTTCGGCAGATCGACGTCGAACAGGTGGATCTTGTCGTAGGTCGCGGCGATCTCGCCCTCCCGGTCGATGACGATGGCGCGGTTGGCGATGCGCTCGCCCTCGCGCAGCGGCAGCGAGCCGAGGTGGACGGTGATGCGCTTTTCCCGCGCCAGCTCCCGCGCCGCCGCGATCAGCGGATCGTGCGCCTGGTCGGACGCCTTGGCGAACAGCTCCTTGCGGTCGCGCACCAGCAGCGACGTCATCTCCGGCGTCTGGACATAGACCGCGCCGGCATCCGCAGCTTCCCGAATGCCGGCGAGCGCCGCCTCGCGGTTCGCGGCCGGATCGCGCGTCGAGCGCATCTGCAGGCAGGCAACCGTGAATGAAGCGGCATTGTCGGGCATGGAAGCGGCTCCCTGGCTGAAACTCCGTGAGAAATCCGGCAGGCGCGGGCGCGTCAGCGGGCGGCGGCGAGCAGGGGATCGAGCTCGCCGCTGGCGTCGAGGGTGTCGAGATCGTCCGCGCCGCCGACATGCCGTTCGCCGATGAAGATCTGCGGCACCGTGGTGCGCCCGCCGGCGCGCGCGATCATCGTCGGGCGCTCTTCCGGGTGCTTCTCGATGTCGATCTCGGTGAACGAAACCCCTTTCGACGACAGCAGGGCCTTCGCCCGGATGCAATAGGGGCACCACGATTTGGTGTAGATCGCGATGTCCGTCATGTCGCTCTCCCGTCTGGAGGCCGCAGGCGAGGGCGCTCCGTTTGTTTCTGGTCAAGTGTTAGCTTGTCATCACCACTCTTGCAAACACAAGCACGTCAACATCGGTCGCTCCTGCACGCAGCAGGGTGCGGGCGCAGGCGTTGGCGGTCGCTCCGGTGGTCAGCACGTCGTCGACAAGCAACACCCGCCGCCCCTCTACCGCGTGCCGGCGGCGCGGAGGAATGCGGAACGCACCTTGAAGGTTCCCCTCGCGCTCGCTGCGCGACAGGCCGACCTGCGAGCGGGTGTGCTTGCGCCGCTCCAGAACCTGCCCGTCCCACGCGACCCCGCTGAGACGGGCGATTTCGGCCGACAACGCCGCCGCCTGATTGAAGCGCCGCCTCCACAGCCGGCCATAGTGCAGCGGCACCGGCACGATCAATCCTGCCTCGGGCAGCAGCTCACGCCCGGCGCCGGCCATCATGCGGCCCATCAGCCGCGCGAGTTCCGCCCGGTCGCCGTATTTCAGCCGATGGGTGAGGACGCGCGCGCCGCCATCGTAGCGCACCGCCGCCCGCGCGCGCTGGAAAACCGGCGGGTGGGCCGCCGCCTCGGCCGAGAGCAGCGGGCCGCCGAGATCGACGGCGAAGGGCAGGCCGAGCCTTTCGCAGAATGGCCGCTCAAGCATGGAAAGGCCGCTCCAGCAACGCGCGCACAGCGCATCGTGATCGGCTGTCGCGGCAAGGCACAGCGGGCAGGTGGGCGGATAGAGCAGATCGAGCACCCCGCGCCAGCCGCCGCGCATGCCGCGCCCCACGGCCGCCGCGGCGCGCCGTCCCGCCCACGGACGTGAGGCGGGCGCGTCGCTGGCCTCGACAGGCGTGAAAGCGCGATCGGGATCTGGACTGGTGGCCATGATGGGGCGGCGGTAAACGGAAGCCGGATGCAGGTGCGTTGACGATAGGCCGGCGGCCTTGTGCCGGGCTGTCACGCATGGCGCGTGCCGGCGCTGTTTGCCCCTGCGCTGTTTGCCTTTGCACGCCGATGCGCTACATAACGGCCATGAGCTCAGCACCTCGCCTGTTCGACCGCCCCTTGCAGCGCCGCCGCCTGACGCGGGCGCTGGGCGAGGGCTACTGCGATTTCCTGCTGGCGCGCGCGGTAGAAGATCTCGTCGACCGGCTTTCGGCGGTGAAACGCCACTTCGGCGCGGCGCTCGATCTCGGCACGCCCACGTCCGCCGCCGCTCAGGCACTGGCCGCGACGGGCGCCGTCGACAGCATCGTGCGCGCCGCGCCTGCCTGGGACAATGGGGCTGACGGCGTTGGCGATCTAGTGGCCGACGAGGAGCTGCCGCCGCTGGCGCCGGCGAGCTTCGACCTTATCGTGTCGGCCCTGGCGCTCCAGAATGTCAACGACTTGCCCGGGGCGCTGGTGCAGGTGCGGCGCATTTTGAAGCCTGACGGGCTGTTTCTTGCCGCTTTCCTCGGCGGGGAGACGCTGACGGAATTGCGCCAGTGCTTTGCACAGGCCGAGTCGGAGCTCGAGGGCGGGGTAAGTCCGCGCGTCGCGCCGTTCGTGGATTTGCGGGATCTGGGCGGGCTGCTGCAGCGGGCGGGGTTCGCCCTGCCGGTCGCCGATGTCGACCGCGTGTCGGTGCGTTACGGTGAACCGCTCGCTCTCATGCGCGACCTGCGCGCCATGGGCTGGACCAACGCGTTGACGGAGCGCAGCCGCAGGCCGCTGCGGCGCACGACACTGGTGCGCGCCTGCGAGATCTACATGGAGCGATTCGCGGGCGCGGATGGACGGATCACCGCCACGTTCGATGTGTTGTGGCTGTCGGGCTGGGCGCCGCATGAGAGCCAGCAGAAGCCGCTACAGCCCGGCACCGCGCGCACGCGGCTCGCGGACGTGTTGCCCGACCGCTCGCGGGCGCCGGATCAGAGGTAACCGAGCAGCAGCAGGATAAGAATGATCGGGATCGGAATCCCGATAAGCCAGAGCAGGCCACCTCTCAACATCGCGTTTCTCCTTGATCGTTGCGCGTGATCCGTTACCGGACGCCACAACAACGCGTTACGGCGGCCGGCGTTCCATTTCACGCAGCATCGAATCGCGAATTTGGCGCGCAGTGTCGCTTCGGGCGCGGCGGGCGGGGCGCCCGAAAGCCTTCGCCGGCATCGATTTGCCGCCGCGCCAGGGGCGTTTTCCACCTTTATTTCACGATCCGCGTTGACCACGTTCATGTTATCTGCAAAGAAGACGTCATATGGAGACGTGGCCGAGCGGCTGAAGGCGGCGGTTTGCTAAACCGTTATAGGACCTTAAAGTCCTATCGAGGGTTCGAATCCCTCCGTCTCCGCCAGCCCCGTCAATTTCCCTGTGCCCTGCGAACCGGCCCGCCGTCGATTGGCGCATAAATGTCGCTGAAGCGCTAACCGCTGTATCTGCGACTTTGGGGAAGCCGGGTTTCTGCCCCCACTATTATGCGCTTCTGCGGTCGAATGCCTCTCTCGCGGCTTCCACCTGATCGAGGTTCTGCTCAGCCCAGAGCCAGACGCCGCAAAACGCTGCCCCGAGGCTTTTTCCGAGTTGTGTCAGCCGGTAGTCGACTCGCGGGGGCACGGTGGCATGCACGGTGCGCGTCAACATGCCATCTCGCTCCATCTGCCGCAGGGTCTGGGTCAGCATTTTTTGGCTTATGCCCTCCACCTTTCGCGCAAGCTGCGTGAAGCGAAGTTCTTCGTAGTCGTGCAGCACTTCGAGAACGATCATCGTCCACTTGTCGGCCACTCGCCCGATCAGTTCATTGACCAGCGCTTCGATCTTGGGATCGGCGGCTTCCGGAGCGGCCTGCCGGGTGCTCGGCTCGGCGTCGCCGGTCGTCTTTGCGTCGATGGAAAAGCTGGACATGCCCAATACTCTCTTTTGGGTAAGTATAAATCTTTCAGGTGCCTTCTTTCTATCATGCAGTGGGTAGCCCAGTTAAGAACCCCTGACACAACCTCGCGGGGTCGGCTGGCCGATGATTTTGGCCCCCTGCCGCGTCGCCGATCCTCGCCGATGCAACCAGCATCGACTGCGTTCGGCTTCTTGCAGGATGACCAAAACCCCTCGGCCATCCTCAACCCGGAGGTTTTGTCAGGGGTTCTAAGCCTAATCGGCACCAAAGGAGCTATCCTATGAAACCCTCAGGCAACACGATCCTCATCACCGGCGGCGGTTCCGGCATCGGAGCGGCGCTGGCGCAACGCTTTCACGACCAGGGCAACACCGTCATCGTCGCGGGACGAACGCAGCGGACGCTCGACGTGACATGCGCCGGACGAGAAAACATGCATGCCATGATCTTCGATGTCGAAAGCGCGCCAGCCATCCTAGAGTTCGCCGAACGGGTGCTTGCGCTGCATCCGGACCTCAACGTGCTGATCAACAATGCCGGTATCATGCGTTCTGAAATTCTGGACCGGCGCCGTGATCTCGCGGACGCCGAAGCGACGATCGTCACCAATCTGCTCGGCCCGATCCGGATGACCAACGTGCTGATCGACCATCTCGTCGCCCGTCCTGATGCGGCCATTGTGAATGTCAGCTCGGGACTTGCGTTCGTGCCCCTCTTCACGAGCCCGACCTACAACGCCACCAAGGCCGCCATACATTCCTACACGGTGGCCATGCGCGAGGCGCTGAAGGGCAAGGTCGAGGTCATCGAACTGGTGCCCCCCGCGGTCCAGACCGGCCTGACGCCGGGTCAGGAGACACGCGCCGGCTATCAGCCGTTGGCTGAATTCATCGACGAGGTGATGGCGCAGTTTTCCCGGCAGCCGACTCCCTCCGAAATTCTGGTTCAGCGCGCCCACTTCCAGCGCTTTGCCGAGGCGGAGGGCCGCTTTGACAAAGCGCTGGCCGTGCTGAGCGAATTGGGAGCCAGGACGCGAAGCGGTTGAAGCGACACAGCTCAGGCGCGGGGCGATAAGCATTCAGCGATGACGCACCCGGACTGGGTTATGTCTGGCCGGGCTCGCGAACCTCGCGGGTTCATATTGAATCCGCTGCATTTTGCCATTTCATGCAAAGTTGCATGCCGGTAAACTTGGTCGATGAGCTCGATAGACGGACGCACCGGGGCGCGTCCTGCTTCGGAAATGCAACAAGGGAGCAGCAAGCCTGCCGACATGCTGAAAGCTGACATTCGCACACTCTCGTTACCCGAGATCGAAAGACTGGTCGACTGGGCTGCCACTGAGGGGTGGAATCCCGGTCTTCACGATGCGTCTGCTTTTCACGAGGCGGACCCCGGCGGGTTCATCGGCGCTTTTGTCGATGGTGACATGGTCGCGGGTATTTCAGCCGTGGCTTACGGTGACGCGTTCGGTTTCATCGGGCTCTATATCTGCCGCCCGGATGCGCGTGGCAGGGGGCATGGACGCGCGGTTTGGGACGCCGGCATGGCGCGGCTCGCCGGGCGCACGATAGGGCTCGATGGAGTGCCCGCGCAGCAGGCCAATTACCGGCGGATGGGGTTCGCGCCGGCCTATGAAACGATCCGCTATAGCGGGCGCCTCAATGGCGGGCAGGCGGGAACGGGCTATCGCATCGTAGCCGTCACCGACGACCTGGTCGGCCAGGCGGCGTCGGTCGACCGGGCGCATTTTCCCGCGCCGAGGGCCGCGTTTCTTCAGCGGTGGCTGCAGCCGCCGCACAAGGCGCTCGCATGCGTGGTCGATGGCGAGGTGCGCGGCTTCGGCGTCGCGCGCGCCTGCCGCAGCGGGTTCAAGGTCGGCCCGCTTTTCGCTTCCGACGACGATATGGCATTCGCCCTGCTGGCCGCTGTCAGCGCCGGCTGCGCGGGCGATGTTCATCTCGACGTTCCGGAAAGCCGGGCATCGTTCATCGCGGCGCTCGTCTCCCGCGGCCTGTCGCCCGGTTTCGAGACGGCGCGCATGTATCGCGGCGCCCTGCATGCGCCAGCGCCCGAGGGCGTGTTCGGCGTGACGACGCTGGAACTCGGATAGGCGGCGCGCCGCTCCGGCCTCGGCCTTACTGATGGCTGTGCAGGATGGTGTTCTGCGCCTCGCCCTCGACCTGATCGATGACGAGCAGCTTCACCGTCTCGTCGCTGAGGTTGCGGGCGCTGTGCCATTGGTCGAGCATCTCGACGATGAAGTCGCCGGCCTTGTAGACGGTGCTTTCCCGGGTTTCGGTCTGCGTGACTTCTATCGATCCGGCCTGCACGTAGGCGTAGCGCGCGAACGGATGCTTGTGTACCGGAAGGCTCGCGCCCGGCCCGATATCGTATGTCGACACGATCACGCGCACATCCTTTTGCGGAAGCGCGATCGGCTGGCCGGACGCGGTTCGCGTTCTGGTGGCGAGCTGCGTCACGGTGACGGATTCGAGGCTGAGGGCGGGCGCGATCGACGCCAAAAGCACGGAGGCGGCGAGGATTTTTGCTGATACTTTCATGTTGTTCCCTTGTTTTTTGTTGTTGGCCGCAGCCCCATACCGGCAGGCTGCACCGAGGTCAATCGATGGGCGCGCTCCGCTCGGGCGCCGTCTCGTGCACGATCGTTTCCTTTAGCAGCCGCTCCAGCCACAGGGTGAACACCTGCACGCGGTGCGAGAGATGCTGACGGTGCGGGTAGAGCAGGGTGATCGGCAGCGGCGGCGCGCGGAAGTCCGGCATCACCGCGACGAGTTCCCCGGCTTCGAGATGCTCCGCCACGTCATAGGCGGGGATCTGGATCAGGCCGAGGCCGGCGAGGCAGCAGGCGATGTAGGCCTCGGCGCTGTTCACCGTGACGCGTCCGGGCATGGGCATTTCGCGCCACTGGCCGTTCTCGACCCACTCCCATGCTTCGACACGGCCTGTCGAGGGCGAGGCGTAGTTCACCGCCAGGTGCCCGGACAGGTCGGAGGGCGTGCGCGGCGTGCCGTGGCGGGCCAGATAATCGGGGCTCGCGACATTGATGAGCGGCAGCGTGCCGATGGCGCGCGCGGCAAGCCCCGAGTCGGCGAGGGGGCCGACGCGCAGCACGCAGTCCAGCCTGTCCCCGATCAGGTCGACGGCGCGGTCTGTCACGCCGAGATCGATGTCGATGCCTGGATGCATGTCGAGGAACGCCGGGAGCGCGGGCGCAATGATCAGGCGGCCGATGCGGCCCGGCACGTCGATGCGCAGCTTGCCGGCCGGCTGCGCATCGCTTTGCCTGAACAGCTGCTCTACTTCCTCGACGTCGGCGACGACCTGGAGGCAGCGTTCGTAGAAGGCTGCTCCGTCCTCGGTGGTGGAAACCTTGCGGGTGGTGCGGTGCAGAAGGCGCGCGCCGACGCGGCCCTCGAGCTGAGCGACGGCGGCGGACACCGATGAACGCGGCACCCCAAGCGTGTCGGCGGCACGGGTGAAGCTTGCGCAATCGACAACGCGGATGAAGGTGCGGAACAGATCGATGCGGTCCAGACGGCGCTCCATTGTTCAGATTGTCTGACATATGAAGTCAGAAACAGGCCCTTTATCTGAAAATAGCAGACGCTAAATCTGGGCTCAAGCGCCGATGCCGAGACGGGTGGGCAAGGCTGGTGGGCAAGACTGGCGGCCAAGACTGGCGGCACCGCGTGTCCGGCAACGTTTCGCGCTGCTCCGAAGGAGATTCAGATCATGGCTGATCGTTCGATCAAGGGAAAAACCGTTATCATCGCCGGCGGGGCGAAGAACCTCGGCGGGCTCATTGCCCGCGACTTCGCCGAGCATGGCGCGAAGGCCATCGCCATTCACTATAACAGCGCAGCGTCCAAGGCCGATGCCGAGGCCACCGTGGCCGCCGTCGAGGCGGCAGGCCCGCGCGCAGCGGCGTTTCAGGCGGACCTGACCACCGCCGGCGCCGTCGAGCGGTTGTTCGCGGAGGCGGTCGCCGCCTTCGGCAAGCCGGATATCGCCATCAACACAGTCGGCAAGGTGCTGAAGAAGCCGATCCTCGAGATCTCCGAAGCCGAATACGACGAGATGAGCGCGGTCAACGCCAAGTCGGCCTTCTTCTTCCTGAAGGAAGCCGGGCGGCATCTCAACAACGATGGCGCCGTCGTTACGCTCGTTACGTCGCTGCTGGGCGCGTTCACGCCTTTCTATGCGAGCTACGCCGGCACCAAGGCGCCGGTGGAGCACTTCACCCGCGCGGCGGCGAAGGAATTCGGCGAGCGCGGCATTTCGGTGACCGCGATCGGCCCCGGCCCGATGGACACGCCCTTCTTCTATGGGCAGGAAAGCCCGGAGGCGCAGGCTTACCACAAGACGGCCGCCGCGCTGTCGGGCTTCTCCAAAACCGGCCTCACCGATATCGAGGACATCGTCCCCTACATCCGCTTCCTGGTTTCGGAAGGTTGGTGGATGACCGGCCAGACCATCCTCGTCAACGGTGGCTACACCACCAAGTAAGGCGGATGGATGCCAGTTGAGACGGGCGGATGGCCGACGAGCATGGCTCGTCGGCCATCGACGTCACGGCGTGTGTTGCTTCGGACCTACGACGGCGAAATAGGCGCCCTGCGGATCATGAGCCACGGCGATGAATGCGGAACCCGGCACCTCCATCGGGCCATGGACAATGGTGCCGCCGCCCGCGCGGATGCGCTCCAGCGCCGCGTCGACGCCGTTCACGCCGAAGTAGGCCAGCCAGCAGGGCACCGGCGCGTTGCCGAGGCCCATCATCCCGCCGATGTCGCTCTCGCGCCAGCGGAACAACTGGTAGGTGCCCATCTCGCCCATGTCGACGGCGCTGGACTTCGTCCAGCCGAGCAGCGCGGAGTAGAAGGCGAGGCCGGCGTCCGGATCGCTCGTCATCAGCTCGACCCAGTTGCCGTGGCTTTCCTTGTTCTGGTTCCACGCCCCCTCTTCGACCGGCGGCTGCGGGTCCATGGGCTCAGGCTGCAGCAGGCCGAAGACCGCGCCCTGCGGATCGGCGAGGATGGCGAAGCGGCCGGTGCCGGGAATGTCCTCGGGCGGGCGCACCACCGTGCCACCGAGCGTCGTCACCTTCGCGGCGGCGGCGTCGATGGCGTCGACATCGAAATAGATCAGCCAGGACGGAGGCGGGCTGCCCTCGTCCTGAGGCGCTTCCATCAGGCCGGCGACCATCGATCCGCCATGGCTCGCCAGATGGTAGGTGAAGCCCTCCATGCCGGCGTCCGCGATCTTCCAGCCGAAGACGCCGGCATAGAATGCGTCGGCATCCGTGAGGCGGCCGTGTGCGGTGGTGAGTTCGAACCAGGTAGGTTTTCCGTGATACATGCTCGCCTCGCTCAGCTTTCGTCAACGATGGGCTCGAAGCCGCCCCACATCATGCGCATGCCGTCGAAGGGCATCTCGCCATGTTTCTCCATCTCGGGGTCGGACTCCATTTTTTTCTGGGCGGCGTCCGCCGTCGCCTTGTCCGGCCACTCGATCCACGAGAAGAGCGGCGTTTCGTCATCCTTGGCAAGGGTGGCGCGGAAAAAATCCGTCACCTTGCCGCGGGGAACGTCGACGCCCCAGTTTTCCACCATGCGCAGCGCTCCGAGCTGCTTGAAATAGGGCCACGATTGCCGCGCGTGTTCGATGAACTTCTGCTTGTTGGCCGTGGGCACAGCCAGCACGAAGCCTGAAATATAGGTCATTGGTCTTCCTCCCGTTCCGACCGCTAACTTTGGCAGGGTCTCACTTGCAGTATTAAAAAGCAACTTGTAATATCAAAAAGTGACTGAAGATGAATCGAAATGACCAAGGATGAATCGCGGCTTCGTTACGACGAGGGCTGTCTGGGAGCCCATGCGCTGAACGTCATCGGCGATCGCTGGGCGCTGCTGGTGGTGCGGGAACTGATGTTCGCGCCCAAGCGTTTCCAGATGATACGGGCAGGATTGCCGGGGATCACGGCGAGCGTGCTGACCCAGCGTCTCGCGCAGCTGGGGCGCGCGGCGGTGGTTGTCCACGACGAGGTACTCGGCCTCTATGCCCTGACCGATCTCGGGCGGGCGCTGTATCCGGTGCTGCGCGAGCTGTGCCGGTGGGCGCTGCTGCTGCCGGGTCACGATCCGCGGCGTTTCATCAGCCTTTCGGCGCTGATGATTTCCATTTCCGCCACCATCGATGCGGCGGGGGCGGCGGGTTCGCCGTTGCAAGCGGGGTTCATCGCCGGGGCGGAGGGATACGAGGTCGTGCTGTCGCCGGAAGGAGCGCCGGAAGTGCGCGCGGCGCGTGTTCCGCAGGCCGATTTCGTGCTCGCGGGGAACGGCAACACCCTTGCCATGGCGATCTACGGCTCGGTGCCGGTAACGGATCTGGCGGCGGCGGGGCATATCGTCCTGAGCGGAGACGGCGTCGCGGCGCAGTCCTTCGTCGATCTGTTCAGCCTGCGGCCGCAAGCGGGTGGGTGTGACCAGTGCGTGTGACAACAGAATAAGCACAACGACAGGGAGGATTTGCCATGACTGAAGCGACCCAAGCCACTTCTTCCAATACCGCGTTGCCCAAGATGGTCTTCGTCAACCTGCCGGTGACCGATCTCGCGAACTCGACCGCCTTCTACGAGGCGGTCGGCGCTAGCCGGAACCCGGTGTTCTCGGACGAAACCTGCGCTTGCATGGTGTTTTCCGACACCATCCACGCCATGCTGCTGACCCACGCGCGCTGGGCGACCTTCACCGACCGCGCCATTCCTGATGCGCACAGCAGCGCCCAGGTGCTGATCGCCCTTTCGGAGACCAGCCGCGAGGCGGTCGATGCCACGGTGGACGCCGCCGCCAAGGCCGGCGGCAAGGCCGACCCCAACGCAGCCCAGGATCACGGCTTCATGTACGGCCGCAGCTATGCCGATCCGGACGGCCACATCTGGGAAGTCTTCTGGATGGATCCGGCCGCCGCAGCAGCCGGCCCCGAGGCCGCCGCCCAGCCGAAGGAAGGCTGACGGTCGCTGTATTTCCGGCTTTGAGGGCTTCGGGCAGGGCGCTCGCGCCAGGCGGAAAATTGCTCTCTACATTAATCTACATTAATAATGTGTGGCAAGGACTTGCCGCGCGCCGCGATCTGCCGCACATTCCGGTGCAATCATCTGGACCGGGATATTCATGAGCAACGGAAAACCGCGGCGACGGCTCGCGAGGGTCGCCCTGCTTCTCGTCGCAGTGGCATGCATTGGCGCGGCCCTTCTCGTGTGGCAGCGCGGGCGCGCGTCCTCACCGGGCGAGGGCCTGATCACCGCGGCTGTCACGCGCGGCGATGTCGAGGTCACGGTGCTGGCGACCGGCATCCTCAAGCCCGCCCGCCTCGTCGCGGTCGGCGCGCAGGTGTCGGGCCGGGTGACGGCGCTGCGGGTGGAACTGGGCCAGCAGGTGAGGGCGGGCGACCTCATCGCCGAAATCGATTCCGTGACGCAGGAAAACGCGCTGCGCACCTCCCAGGCGGCGCTCGCAAGCGTGCGCGCCCAGCGCGCCGAGAAAGCCGCCAGCCTGAAGCTCGCCGAAATCACGCTCCAGCGCCAGCGCACCATGGCGGCCCAGCGCGCCGTGTCGCAGGCCGAACTCGACACGGCCGAGGCGGATGTCGCCGTCACCCGCGCCCAGATCGAGGCGCTCGACGCGCAGATCATCCAGTCGCAGGTGGGCGTGGAGACCGCGCGCGCCAATCTCGACTACACCCGCATCACCGCCCCCATCGACGGCACGGTGCTGGCGATCGTGACCCAGCAGGGCCAGACCGTCAACGCCGCCCAGTCCGCCCCCACCATCGTCGTGCTGGGGCAGCTCGACGTCATGACCGTGCGCGCCGAAATCTCCGAGGCTGATATCGTGCGCGTCGCCCCCGGCCAGCCGGTGCACTTCACCGTGCTGGGCGACACCGGCCGGCGCTACGACGCGACGTTGCAGCGGATAGAGCCCGCGCCCGAGTCCGTGTCGAGCGACAGCAGCTTCACCACGTCCTCCGGCGGCGGCGCTTCTTCCGCCAGCTCGTCGAGCTCTACCTCCGCCGTCTACTTCAACGGCGTGTTCGACGTTCCCAACCCCGACGGGCGGCTGCGCACCTACATGACCGCCGAGGTGAGCATCGTGCTGGGCCGGGCCGAGGCGGCGCTGACCATCCCGGCGACGGCGCTCGCGGGCGCGGTTTCCGGCGACGGCACCCAAGCGGTGCAGGTGCTGGAGCCATCGGGCGCGGTCGCGGCGCGGCAGGTGAAGATCGGCCTCAACAACCGTATCAAGGCTGAGGTGCTTTCCGGCCTCACGGAGGGCGAGCGCGTCGTCACCGGCAATTTCGGCGCTTCCGGTGCGGGCGCTGCTCCCGGCCGGCGCGGGCCGCCGTCGCCGATGGGGTTCTAGGCCATGGCGAACCCGGCCACGCACGAGCCGCCGCTGCTCGCCGTCGAGGGATTGCGACGCGAGTTCCCGGCGGGCGAGGAGACGCTCGTCGTCCTCAAGGACATCGACCTGACCATTCACGCCGGCGAAATGGTGGCCATCGTCGGCGCATCCGGCTCCGGCAAGTCGACGCTGATGAACATCCTCGGCTGCCTCGACCGGCCCACCGCCGGGCACTACCGCATCCGTGGCCGGGAAACGTCGGCCCTCGACAGCGACGAACTCGCGGAACTGCGGCGCGAGCATTTCGGCTTCATTTTCCAGCGCTATCACCTGTTGCCGGAGCTGACGGCCATCGGCAACGTCGAGATCCCGGCGGTCTATGCCGGCACGGCGCTCGCGCAGCGCGAAGAGCGCGCGGCTGGCCTGCTCGCCCGCCTCGGCATGTCGGACCGGCTGTCCCACAAGCCGGGGCAGTTGTCGGGCGGGCAGCAGCAGCGTGTATCGATCGCGCGGGCGCTGATGAATGGGGCCGAGGTCATTCTGGCGGACGAGCCCACGGGCGCGCTCGACTCGCGCAGCGGCGACGAAGTGCTCAACATCCTGCGGGAGCTGAACCGCACCGGCAAGACCGTCATCATCGTCACCCACGACATGAGCGTGGCCCGGCGCGCGCAGCGGATCGTCGAGATCCGCGACGGCGCCATCGTCGCCGACCGCGCAACCGAGCCGGAGGAGCGCGGGCAAGAGGAACAAGAGCATGAGGCGCGCGCTGACGGGCATGAGGGCGGCGCGCCGCAGCCCGCCCGCAAGCCGCTGTTCGCGGCGTTGGACCGGCTGGGCGAGGCGTTCCGCATGGCCTTCCTGTCGATGCGGGCGCACAAGCTGCGCACGTTCCTGACCATGCTCGGCATCATCATCGGCATCGCCTCGGTGGTGAGCGTGGTGGCGCTAGGCGCCGGCTCGCGCCAGCAGGTGATCGCCAACATCAGCAGCCTCGGCACCAACACGCTGGAGATATTCGCCGGGCGGGATTTCGGCGACACGCGCTCCGGCCGCATCACGACGCTGGTCGTCGCCGACTCGGACGCGCTGGCGACGCAATCCTACGTCGCCGCCGTCACGCCCACCGTGTCGGCCAACGAACTGCTGCGCTTCGGTTCGGTCTCCGCCAATGCCATGGTCAACGGCGTCGGCGAGCAATATTTCGACGCGCGCGGCGTGAAGCTCGCTGATGGCCAGTTCTTCGATGCCGAGAGCGTGCGCAACAGGGCGCAGGACGCGGTCATCGACGAAAACGCCCGCAAGGCGCTGTTCGCGGATCTGCCCGGCAGCCCGGTGGGGCGGGCGATCCTCATCGGCAAGATGCCGGCGCGCATCGTCGGCGTCACCCAGCCCCAGCAGGGCGGCTTCGGCTCCAGCCAGAACCCGTCCGTCTACCTGCCGTACACCACCGTGCAAACCCGGCTTACCGGCACCACGGTGCTGCGCAGCATCGCGGTGCGGATCTCCGATGACGTTCCGACCGCGCTCGCCGAGCAGGCCGCGACCGCCTTCCTGCTGCAACGCCATGGGGTGAAGGACTTCTTCATCCTCAACACCGACGACATCCGCCAGACCATCACCGCCACCACCGAGACGCTGACGCTGCTGATTTCGGCCATCGCGCTGATCTCGCTGCTCGTCGGCGGCATCGGCGTGATGAACATCATGCTGGTGACGGTGTCGGAACGGGTGGGGGAGATCGGCGTGCGCATGGCCGTGGGCGCGCGTCAGGGCGACATCATGCAGCAGTTCCTGATCGAGGCCATCGTGGTGTGCTTCATCGGCGGGCTCGGCGGCGTCGGGCTGTCGCTGGCGTTTGGCGCGGTATTCGAGCTTGCGGGGGCGGGCTTCAGGCTGATCTACTCGTCGAGCGCGATCGTGGCCTCGCTCCTGTGCTCGACCGCCATCGGCATCGCCTTCGGATACCTGCCGGCCAGAAGCGCCGCCAGGCTCGATCCGGTGGTGGCGCTGTCGCGCAACTAAAGCTTTTCAAGGGAGGGGTGCCGAAATGCAAAGTCTTCCGCTCGAAAAGGCCTTTACCTTGCTGGAGCCCGGTCCCGTCGTCCTGGTGACGACCAGCGACGGCCACAAGGACAACGTGATGACCATCACATGGACGATGGTGCTCGGGTTTTCGGCCCAGTTCGCGATCACCACCGGTCCGTGGAATTACTCCTACGCTGCGCTGCTCAAATCGCGCGAGTGCGTGATCGCGATCCCCACCGTGGACATGATCGACACCGCCGTGGGGATCGGCACCTGCTCCGGCCGCGACACGGACAAGTTCGCCGTCTTCGGCCTCACCCGCGTGCGTGCGCGGCATGTCGGGGCGCCGCTCATCGGCGAATGCCTCGCGAATGTCGAGTGCCGGGTGGTCGACATCGTGGAACCGCACGGCATCGTCGTGCTCGAGGGCGTCGCCGCCAGCATCGACCCGGCGCGCGCGGAAAAAAGGACGCTCCATGCGGTGGGCGACGGCACCTTCATCGTCGACGGCCGCCGGATCGACCGCCGCGAGATGATGCGCTCCAAGCTGCCGCCGGGCGTCTGAGCTACCGCCGGGTGTCTGACGCCCGTCATCCCGGGCTGGTCGGTCATCTGCCGTAACGTTTTGTCAGGCGCTCTTATGGCGATGCCTTGAGCAGCGCGGTTGCGTCCGCGGCCCCTCCGTCCAGCCTGTGCAGGGAAACGACCGAGGGGGCTTTGGCGTCCGCGAGGGCGCTCAGGTCGATGCGCGAATAGTTGAGGCTGGCGTAATCGCGCACGAAGAACAGTCCGCGCTCGAGATCCGCCAGGCTCGTCCAGCTGGTGAACTCGGTTGCGTAGGACGTGGTGGTGTCCTCCGTCAGGCCCTGCACCTCCAGATGACCGCCCGATCCTTCCGGATAGTCTATCGTGACGCCGCGCGCGCGGTCGAAGTTGTTCATGATGTGGGACAGCGCGCGCACGGCCAGATCCGGCGTCGCCGCCTTCTCGGTGAACTGGGCATAATATGCCGCGCGCACGAAGCGGCCAACCGAGGTGTTGGAGGATGGAAGTCCCTGCGTCGCGATGCCGGAATCCGGCTGGGCGGCGTTGTAGGTGCCGAATGTCGCCGACGATTTGTCGACGTTGCCGAGGAAGGTGTAATTGTCGAGATTGGTCAGGTGCCAGTCGAACGTCGGGCCGTTGGTCATCACGCCGACCGGGTTGTCGTGGAGCGTCATCTCGCCACGGTGGAACTCGATCACCAGCGCCGCGCCCGTGGTGTCGTGTGCCACGTAGTGGAACGGCGAAACCGCCCCGCCCAGGATCGCAAGCGGCTGCAGCGCCACGGGCTGGGCGGCAAGCGCGGTCTTCAGCGCCGCGACGGTGCCGAAGCTGCCCAGCACCCAGCTGCCGAGATCGGACGCCGAGAGCACCGCCTGCGTCATCGCGGCGGACACCTGCTTGCCGGCGGCGGAAGGATAGGACAGCAGGCTGAAGGTCAGCCCCTTGTCGTTCAACCCCTCCAGCACCTTGAGATCGGCGATGCCGATGGGCGCCTGCGGGCCGGGGACGCGGTCGGGCATGGTGATCGCGACGAAGGCGTGTTGCGTCGTGAAATCAAGCGGCGCGTCGCCTTCGGCCAGCGATGAAATCCTGAAACCGGCGGGGAAGTGGGCGAGCTGATACGGCAGGTCGACGGTCAGTTCCAGCGTGCGGCCGAAGTAGATCTTGCCCGCGGTGTCTCTATACGTGAGTGACGTGCACATGCCGGCAATATCTCCACATCAAGACGTGTGGCCGGCAGACAAGCCTGTCTTCGCGAACCCTTCCGGGCGCGCGTGCTTCCCGGCGCTGACGTTCACCAAGCCGGGAAGACGCTAACATCGCCAGATGACAGGAACAAGTGAAGCGCTCTGTATCGAGCGCTTCAAATCAATGATCTACGGCCCCGAAAGGCTGCGCGCCGCGCGGCACTTCCAGGGCCGTTTTCGCTTTGAACTCCCCAGAGAGCTCTCCAGAATAACGCTTCCTCTTTCCCGTCAGCCCACGTAGGGCCTGCGGCCGAAGAAGGAATGGCCGGGGTCGTTGAAGCCGGGCGTCGAGGAATGGCCGGTGACGACGAGCTCGTTGATGAGCGCCTCGTCTTCCGGCGTGAACTTGTAGGCCAGCGCGGGCAGGTAGTCGTCCCACTGCGCTTCCGTGCGCGGGCCGACGATCGGCGCGGTGATCAGCCGGTTGTTCAGCACCCATGCCAGCGCGAACTGGCCTGCGGAAATGCCGCGCGTGCTGACGTGCTCTTCGATGCGCTGGGCGATGGTCAGCGACTCCTGCCGCCATTCCGTCTGCAGAATGCGCTTGTCCTTGCGGCCGGCGCGGGAGCCGGGCTCGGGCTCGACGCCGGGCTGGTACTTGGCCGTCAGCACGCCCCGCGCCAGCGGGCTGTAGGGCACAACGCCGAGGCCGTAGTAATCCGCGGCATCGAGATGCTCGAACTCGATCTGGCGATTGGCGAGATTGTACAGCGGCTGCGAGGCGATGGGGCGGTCGAGGCCCAGCTCGTCGGCGACGCGGCTGAACTCCGCGATCTTCCATGCCCGGTGGTTGGAGAGGCCGTAGTAGCGGATCTTGCCTTCGGAAATCAGGTCACCGAGCGTCCGGATCGTCTCGGCCACGCTGGTCTCGTGATCCTCGCGGTGCAGGTAGTAGATGTCGATGTAGTCGGTGCCCAGCCGCTGCAGGCTGCCTTCCACCGCGCGGCGGATGTACTTGCGCGATGCCCCCTGGCTGTTGGGATCCTCTCCGCGCGGGCTGGCGAACTTGGTGGCCAGCACCCAGCTGTCGCGCTTCTCGCGGATGGCGTTGCCGACAATGACTTCCGACTGGAAGTTCGCGTAGCCGTCGGCCGTGTCGATGAAATTGAACCCCTGCGAGAACGCCTTGTCGATAATGCGCCGCGAGGTGGCTTCATCGGTCTCGCCGCCGAACATCATGGTGCCGAGCGTGAGCGGGGAAACGCGCAGCCCGTTGCGGCCAAGCGTGCGGTATTGAAGGGTCATGGTTGGTATTCCTTGTTGATTGGTTGTTCTTCGACAGGTATCGGCAGCCGTTGCGCCCTTCTCAGAAGACCTTGCCTTCGCGCAGATGGGTAGAGGCGCCGTTGAGGTAGTAGTCACCGACGACGCGCGCCTTGTGCAACAGCGGATTATGGCTGAACACGGTGCGGATGTTGCGCCAGTGACGATCGAAGTTGTACTTGCTCGACGTGGCGGATGCGCCGCCGAGATCGAAGATCTGCTCCGCCGCCCGCAGCGCCAGGCGCGAGGCGACGATTTGCGTGCGCGAGGTCGTGAGTGTGCTTTGCAGCAGCGCCTCATCCAGCGCCGCCTCGTCGCCCGCCTCGAACAGGGCGGCCGACCTGTCGAGCGCCCGCGCGCTTTCCGCCACCAGCGTGTCGACGGCGAAGGATGCGGCGGCAATCTCGCCGACCAGTTCCTGAATGAAAAGATCCTCGCGCGCCGAGGCCGCCGGGCTGTGCGCCGCAAGCCGCGAGCGGTCGCGCACGAAGGCGGTACCCTCGTTCAGCACGGCGCGCACCGCGCCCGCTGCGCTCGCCGCGAGGTGAAGCTGGCGGAGCGTGGAGGTGTGGCGGCCGATGTTGTTGTTCAGGCTGCGGTGCGAGATTTCGTCCTCGAACACTTCGACGTTATCGAGCACGACGCTGCCGCTCGCCGTCAGCCGCTGGCCCATGCCGTCCCAGTCGTCGAGAATCGAAATGCCGGGCCGGTCGACCGGTAGCAGCAGGAAGGCGTCGTTGCCGTCGTCATCGATGGCGCTGAACGAAGCGAAGTCCGCGAAGGCGGTTCCGGTCGCGTACCATTTCCGGCCGTTCAGGCGCCAGCCGTCCTGCGTGCGGGTGAGCCGCGTCGTCACGTCGCCGGGGCGCGCCGTGCCAAGCTCGGTATGCGCGCCGCCGAACAGCTTGCCGGCCAGTACCTCCTTCACGTAGCGCTGGGCTTTCGGCCCTTCGGGCGCGAGCACCAGCCCCTCGGTGAAGTTGAAGTGGGAGCGCAGCGCGTGCGCGACATTGGAATCCGCCGCCGCCAGCCGGCTGATGACATCGATATAGTTCTCGATCGTCCCGCCGGGACCTCCGAGCGCCTGCGGCAGGCGCAGCGTGCCGATGCCCGCTTCCCGGATCAGGCGGAATGCCTCGAAGGGCAGCTCGCGCGTCTTGTCCCGCTCTGCCGCGCCCTTCGCGATCTCCGCCGCGAGCGCGGGCACCCGCGCCAGGATATCGGCGACACTCGCCGGCTGCGCGGCGGAGACTGGCGGAAACAGCGCGACGCTGCTGGTGGTGGATGGTGCACTCATCGAATGATCTTCATGGTTTGCGGTTCCGGTCTTTGAGGCGCCGGAACGCGTTGGGGTCAAACGGGTGGGCGGCGTTCAGCGCTCCTGCAGGAAGCGCGGGTTGAGGGCGTCGTTGAGCCCGTCGCCGATCATGTTGAGCGCCAGCACCGTCAGCACGATGGCGAGGCCTGGCAGCGCGGTCAGATACCAGGCGGTGCGGATCAGTTCCCGGCCCGCGCCGATCATCGAGCCCCAGCTGACCGTGTTGGGATCGCCGAGGCCCATGAACGACAGCGCGGATTCCATCAGGATCGCGCCGGCCACCATCACCGAGGAGGTGACGATGATGGGCGGCAGGCCGTTGGGCAGGATCTCGCGAAAAATGATGTGCGCGTCGCCGTAGCCGAGGCTGCGCGCCGCCATCACGTAGTCTTTCTCGCGGATTGAGCGGAATTCCGCGCGCACCAGCCGCGCGACGTTCGGCCAGGTGACGATGGCGATTGCGATCGAAATCGTCGCGGCCGTCGGCTGGGTGATGGCGACGAGCACGACCACCAGAACGAAATTGGGCAGCGTCTGGCATATCTCGATGATCCGCAGCAGGGCATCGTCGATCCGGCCGCCGTAATAGCCGGCGGTGGCGCCCACCAGCACGCCGGCGACCAGCCCCAGCAAGGTCGCCGCTATGCCGACGGCGAGCGAAACCCGCGTGCCGTGGAGGATGCCGGCGAGCACGTCGCGCCCCATGGAATCGGTGCCCAGCGGAAAGGCCGGGTCCTGTCCGGGCCACAGGAAGGGCCGCCCCACCATCGCCAGCGGGTCTCCGGGATAGAGAAAAGGCGCGACGATGGCGGCGATCGCCACCAGCGACAGGATGAACAGTCCGGCGAGCGCATTGGGATTGCGCAGGAATATCCGCAGGGCGCGGCGTCCGTGCGTCGTGCCGGCGTCGGGGCCGTGCGCGGGAGAGCCTGCCTGCGTGCCGAGCCAGCTCGGCTTTTCGGGCGGCAGGGCCTGCGCCTGCGCGCTTGCGCCGGCGTCGGCCTCGCGGGCCGCGGAGGAGTGCAGGGCGGGGTCGCTCGCGGACATCAGCGCACTCCGATGCGTGGATCGAGGAAGGTCTGCAGCAGGTCCACGATGGCGTTCGCGGCGATGACCAGCAGCGACGACAGCAGCAGGATGCCGAGCAGCACGTTGTAGTCGCGTCCCATCACGGCCTCGTAGGCGAGGCGGCCGAGGCCCGGCCAGCTGTACACCGTCTCCACCACCACGGCGCCGCCCAGCATGCTGCCGAAATGCATGCCGGCCAGTGTCGTGATCGGGATCAGCGCGTTGCGCAGCACGTGGTGAATGGTGATGGACGTGGGCGAAAGCCCCTTGGCCCGCGCCGTGCGCACGAAATCCTGCGACTTCACTTCCAGCATCGCCGCGCGTGTCAGGCGGGCGTAGATGGCAACATAAAAGAGCGCGAGCGACGTCGCCGGCAGCACCATGTAGCGGGCCTTGTCCAGAAGGCCGGCGAAGCCCGGAATATCGACGCCGATCGTGCCCGCGCCTCCGCTCGGCAGCCATCCCAGGTGGACCGAGAACAGGATGATCAGCATCAGGCCGATCCAGAACCCCGGCACGGAGTAAAACACCAGCGCCAGAATCGACAGGACACGATCCGGCAGCCGCCCGGCGAAGATGGCCATGACCGACCCCAGCACGATCCCGACGAGCAGCGCGATGCCGAGCGCGAGCGACATCAGCAGCAGCGTGCCGGGCAATCGCTGGCCGATCAGCTCGGCCACCGGCAGCCCGTAGCGGGGCGAGAAGCCGAGGCTGAAGTGCGCGAGGCCGTTCAGGTAGTTGTAGAGCTGGACCAGCACGGGATGATTGAGGCCGAACTGCTCGCGCAGGGCGTGCATGGTCTCTTCGGTGGCGGCCCCCGACTCGCCTGCCAGCACGTCCGCCGCGTCGCCGGGCGCGAGTTGCAGCAGGAAGAAGTTCAGAATGACGATGCCGATCACCGTCGGCACAGCCTGAACGGCGGTGCGCCGCAAGCTGCCCGCGACTTTCCTCAAGCCCGACATCCCGCTGCTTCCGCGCTGCGCATCCGGTGTGGTTTGCGTCGGCAAGTTGGTTGATCCGCCGCTCATTGCTCGCGCGCCACCGCGTTGATGAGGGCGCGCGTGTAATCGTGACGCGGGTTCGTCCAGATATGCAGGTGATCGTTCTCTTCGACCACTTTCGCATCCTTCATCACGACGACGCGGTCCGAGATGTACTGGACCACGGCGAGATCGTGGGAAATGAAAAGATAGGACAGGTTGAGGGATTCCTTGAGCTCGACCAGCAAGTTGAGGATCTGCGACTGCACGGATACGTCCAGCGCCGACACCGGCTCGTCGCACACCACGAGCGACGGATTCAGGATGAGCGCTCGGGCGATGCCGATGCGCTGGCGTTGCCCGCCGGAAAATTCATGCGGCAGCCGGTTGACGGAACGCGCCGGCAGCCCCACCCGGTCGAGCATGTCCAGCACGCGCTTTCGCCGTTCCCGCGCATCGTCGACCTCATGCACGGCCAGCGGTCCCTCGAGAATTTCGCCCACCGTGTGGCGTGGATTGAGCGAGCCGTAAGGGTCCTGGAACACCATCTGCATGTCGCGGCGCACGCGGCGCAAATCCTTGCCGCTGAAGGCACCGATGTCCTCACCCTTGAAGACGATCCGGCCCTCATGCGCGGGCACGAGCCGCATGACGGCTTTCGACAGCGTGGATTTGCCGCTGCCCGATTCCCCCACGAGCCCCAGCGTTTCGCCGGGCGCGATGCGCAGCGACACATCGTCCACGGCGGTGAAGGGACCGCGCGGCGTGTCGTAGCGGACGACGAGGTTCTTCACCGCGAGCACGGGATGGCTGTCGAGGAGGGGAGGCGCCAGCCGGGCGGGCTCGCGCTGCTCCAGGCTGAACGCGTAGGTGTCGTCGGGGTTATGGACGACGCGGATTTCCGGCAGACGCCGCTTGCGGTAGTGCTGGGAGCGGTCGAGCCGGATGGAGGCTCCGATCAGGCCCCGGGTGTAGGGGTGATGCGCGTTGCTGAACAGGTCAACTGCCGGCAATTGCTCCATCTTCTCGCCGTGATGCATCACCACGACATCCTCCGTCCAGCGCGAAACCAGCGCCAGATCGTGGGTGATGAGCAGCAGGCCCATGCCGAGTTCCTGACGCAGCTCGTCCAGTAACTGCAGGATCTGGGCCTGGATCGTGGCGTCGAGCGCGGTGGTGGGCTCGTCGGCGATCAGGAGCTTCGGCCGGCCGGAAATCGCCATGGCGATCATCACCCGCTGGCGCTGCCCGCCGGAAAGCTGATGCGGGTAGGCGTCGAGCCGCCGGGCGGCATCGGGAATGCGCACCTGCTCCAGCAGCGCGAGCGCGCGGGCGCGGGCGGCCTTGTACGACAGCTGCTCGTGGGCGCGCAGGGCCTCTGCGATCTGGTCGCCGATGCGGTGCACGGGGTTGAGCGACGTCATCGGCTCCTGAAAGATCATCGCGGCGGTGGAGCCGCGCATGGCGCGTAACTCCTTGCGCGGAAGGCCGACGATGTTGCGCCCGTCCAGCCGGATCTCGCCGGCGAACCTCGCCGTGTCCGGCAGTAATTGCATGATCGCCAGCGCCGTCGACGATTTGCCGCAGCCCGATTCGCCCACGAGCGCGACGGCCTGCCCGGGGCGGACCGAAAAACTCAGCCCCGCGACCGCGGTCGTGTCTCCGCCGTGGCCTGGAAAGCTCAGCCACAAGTTGCGCACGTCGAGGACGGGAGGCGGGGTCTGGATCATCTACCTTCTCTATCAATTCAATAGGCTTTTGCACCTGGCCAAACGGCTTGTCAAGCGCGTCCGTCGTTGCCCGGCCTGGCCCGCAGGCGTGTGTCCGGCGTGCGGGAGGAAGCGAAACAGGCTGGCAAGCTATCAATTCACTTGAAATACTAAATCTATAGATTATGCCATGTGGACGGTCACCCGGATGAGCCGGCGCAAGGGACAAGGCGCCGCACGTTTGCTCGAGAGTCGCGTTGTCCAAGGATGATTTTCATGCGCTTGCCGTTGAGTTCCACGCGTCGTGGCTTTTTTGGTTTTTCGCTCAAAGCGCTCACGCTCGGGGCCGGGCTTGCGCTTGCCGGCGTGCCCGTGACGACCGCTCTCGCCGCGCCGGCGCATGGCGGCGCCGCCACCCTGCTGCTGGCGGCTGAGCCCCCGGTGCTGACCTCCATCGCCAACACCGCCTACAACACGGTTTATGTGTCCGGTAAGACGACCGAGGGCTTGCTTGCGTATGATTTCGACCTGACGCCCCGCCCGCAGCTCGCCACCGAATGGTCGGTCAGCGAGGACGGGCTGCGCTACACGTTCAAGCTGCGCGAGGGTGTGAAGTGGCATGACGGCAAGCCCTTCACCTCCGCCGATGTCGCCTATTCCATCAATACGTTGAAGGAAATTCACCCGCGCGGCCGGAACACGTTCCTCAACCTGGTCGCCGTCGAGACGCCCGATCCGCTGACGGCGGTTCTCGTGCTGTCGAAGCCCGCGCCCTATCTCATCTCGGCGCTCAACGCCACGGAATCGCCCATCGTGCCCAAGCACCTCTACGAGGGCACGAAGGCGGCGGAAAATCCGGTCAATCTCGCACCGATCGGCACCGGCCCCTACAAGTTCAAGGAATGGGTGCGCGCGAGCCACATCATCTACGAGCGCAATCCGGATTACTGGGACGGCCCCAAGCCCTATCTCGACCGGATCGTCGTGCGCTTCATTCCGGACGCGGCCGGGCGCGCAATAGCCATAGAGACCGGCGAGATCGACCTTGCGCCGAACACGCCCGTGCCGCTCAGCGACCTGGCGCGGATCGAGAGCCTGCCGAACATCGGCATCGAAACCAACGGCGGCCAGTACAACAACGGCATCAGCCGCCTCGAGTTCAACCTCGAGCGCCCGTTCTTCAAGGATGTGCGCGTGCGCCGCGCCATCGCGCACGCGCTCGACAAGCAGCTTATCAAGAACACCGTCGCGTATGGCTACGGCAGCATCCTTCCCGGCCCGATCAACCCGAACCTGACGCGCTGGTTCGTGCCCGATCTGAAGACCTATCCGCTCGATCTCGTCGCGGCCAACAAGCTTCTCGATGAAGCGGGCTTCGCGCGCGACGCCAAGGGCCTGCGCCAGCAACTGACCATCGACTACGTGCCGAGCGGCGACATCTACCGCCGCGGAGCCGACTACATCAAGCAGGCGCTGGCGCCGCTGGGCATCGACGTGACCGTGCGCAGCCAGGATTTCGCCACCTATACCCGGCGCATCTACACCGACCGCGATTTCGATTTCGCCTTCGAGGGGATGAGCAACCTGTTCGATCCCACCGTGGGCGTGCAGCGTCTCTACTGGAGCAAGAACTTCAAGCCGGGAGTGCCGTTCTCCAACGGCGCCGCCTATCACAACCCGGAGGTCGACCGGCTGCTGGAAGATGCGGCGGTCGAGACCGATCCCGACAAGCGCGTGGCGCAGTGGCGGCGCATCCAGGAGATCCTCGTGGACGACCTGCCCGCCATCGACATTCTCAGCAGCCCCGAGGTCACGATCTACAACAAGCGGATCGTCAATCACACGATCACCGCCGACGGCGTCGGGGGTTCGCTGGCGGAAGCCTACGTCGCGAAATGACGCCAGCGCCACGCGGCGCAGGTAACCGGTTTTTCCATCTTTCGGCGCGCCGCTCGCTCGGAAAGCGCTCTAACAACTGGCGATCACAATGACGCAAAATCTCGATATCGTGGACATCCACACCCACCTGTGGCCGGCGGAATGGGGGCCGGGCGGCTCGCGGCAGGCGAATTTCGGTCTCGGCGACGACATCCTGCGCCAGATCGTTGATCCCGACGCGCTGATCGACGCCTTCGCGGCCGCGGGTGTGTCGCTCGCCGTGGTGAGCACCACTGTCGAAAGCCTTTTCGGCGCGGAAGGCCCGACCGATGCCGGCACCATCGCCGAGGTGAACGACTGGCTTGCCGGGCTCGCCAAAGCCCATCCCGGCAAGATCGCGGCGCTGGGCGTGGTCGATCCTTTTTCGGATGAGGGCGCGGCGCTGGAGGCGGAGCGGGCGCTCGGCACGCTCGGGCTTGCCGGGCTGGTCATCGATTCCTCCCGCAACGGGCTTTTCCTTGCCGATCCCGCCGTGCGGCCCACTCTCGAAGTGGCCAACCGTTATCGCGCGCCGATCTTCGTGCATCCCGTCAACGCCCCGCAGGCGGATATCCTGATCGCGGGCGCAGGCAAGCTCGGCAACTCGCTCGGCCGTGGCCTCATGAACGGCACCTCGTTCCTGTCCCTGCTGCAGTCGGACATTCTCGACGCCTTTCCCCATATCAACTTCGTCTTCGCGACGCTGGGGCTCGGCGCCATCGTGCAGGCCGCGCGCGGCGGGCGCTATGGCCGCGAGGCGCGAGCGGCGAACCAGCGCCCCAACATCTACTTCGACACCATGGGCGACGATCCGGCGATCGTTCGCATCCTGACCGCGTTCTTCGGCGCGGAACGCGTTCTGGCCGGCACCGATTGGCCCATCCTGCCCGCGCTGTCGCAGGAGACGTTCCGCGACAACCTCGTCCGGGCCGGGCTCGATGAGCACGAGCAGCGGCTCGTGGCGGGGCTCAACGCCCGGCGCATCCTCGCAGGCGCGACGACCGCCGCGGATCAATCCCGCTGATGGCGGCTGGCCGGGCGGGATCGTCCATTTGTGTCCGACAGGCAAGGCAAAGCAACAGATTATGAGTTCGTATTCCGATACCGATTTTGAGCCGTGGCTCGCCAGCGCCCGCGCGCTGGGCCGGGAATTCGCGGCGACCGCCGCCCATTACGATGAAACAGGCGAATTTCCGTTCGCCAATTTCGAGGCTCTCCACCGGGCGGGGCTGCTGGGCCTCGTCACGGCGCGCGCTTTCGGCGGGCTGGGCGGCGGGCTGCGGGCGGCCCTCGACGCGGTTCTGGCGGTGGCGCAGGGCGATCCCTCGACGGCGCTGGTCTATGCCATGCATCTCAACAATCAGTATGGCGCGAGCCATTCGGACAGGTGGCCCGCGCACCTCGTCGAGCGTGTGACGCAGGCAAACCGCGAGGGCGTGGCGCTGATCAACTCCGCGCAGGTCGAGCCGGCGGTGGGCTCGCCCTCGCACGGCACGCTGCCCGAGACGATCGCGCGGCAGGATGGCGACAGGTGGCGGATTACCGGGCACAAGATATACGCTACCGGCATTCCGCTGCTGAAATGGGTGACGGTGCTGGCGGTGACGGACGAAGAGGAGCCGCGTCTGGGCCTTTTCCTCGTGCCCACCGATGCGCCCGGCCTCTCGGTGGTGCGCACCTGGAACGCTGCCGGCATGCGCGCCACCCGCAGCGACGACATCATCCTGCAGGATGTCTCGATCCCTTACGAGGACGCGCTCACGCTCACCCCCGCCAGGGACGGCATCAGCCACAGCGAGCGTGACGCCGCGTGGTACCTCTCCCTCATCGGCGCGGTTTACGATGGCACGGCGCGCGCCGCGCGCGACTGGATCGTGGATTTCGCCACCAGCCGCTCGCCCGCGAGCCTGGGAGCGCCGCTCGCCACGCTGCCGCGCTTTCAGGACGGCATCGGCCAGATCGAGGTTCTGCTCGGCATCAACCGCCGTCTGCTCGGCGGGCTGGCCGAGGATTTCGACCTCGGCCGTCCGTTCGGCTCCGATGCGGCGTTCATCAAGCACGTCGTGGTCGAGAATGCTCAGGCCGTCACGCTGATCGCCCTCGATCTGGGCGGCAATCCCGGTATCAGCCGCGACAATCCGCTGGAGCGGCACCACCGCAACGCGCTCGGCGGCAAGGCCCACGCGCCGCCCAATGGCCTGATCCGCGCGCGGCTGGCCCGGGCGGTCATCGACCGGCGCGCCGCCGAAACGCGGGAAACCGCCCCCCATACGGAGAGGAAATGACCATGCCCGCGCGCCAGCTCAATCTCAACATCGGCATCAATACCACCGGAATGGGCGGTCATGCCTGGAAGCAGCGTACCGGCAGCAGCGCCGACATCACCGATCCCGCCTATTACCTGCGCCTGGCGCAGATCGCGCATCGCGGCCGCTTCGACGCGTTGTTTTTGTCGGATCATCCCGCGCTGATGCGCGATCCGCGCCAGCGCCCGCTGCATACGCTGGACCCGCTGATCCTGCTGACTTTTCTTGCCGGGCAGGTGCCGGACATCGGGCTGGTGGCGACGATATCGACCACGTACAACTCGCCCTACAACCTCGCGCGCCGCGCCCAGAGCATCGACGTGCTGACGGGCGGCCGGCTGGTCATCAACCTGGTGTCCTCGTTCAATCCGGCGGTTGCGGCGAATTTCGGCAACGAGCCGCTGCCGCCCCGCGAAGTGCGCTACGGGCGCGCCATCGAGTTCGTCGACGTCGCCAAGAAGCTGTGGGCGAGCTGGGACCCGGCTGAGTCCGGCGAGGTGCCGCCGGACCATTTTTGGGACACGAACGCGGCGCATGAAATCAACCACGAGGGGCGCTTCTTCTCGGTGCGCGGCCCGCTGAACGCGCCGTGGGGGCCGCAGGGGCATCCGGTGCTGGCGCAGGCCGGCGCTTCGGACTGGGGCATCGACTTCGCCGCGCTGCATGGCGAGATCATCTACGCCAATGTCCTGTCGCGTCCGGCAGGGAAGGCTTTCCGCGAGCGCCTCGACAGCCGCGCCCGCGCGCTTGGCCGCGACCCGGCCGGAATCCGCATCGTGCCGGGGGTGGTGCCGATCGTGGCGGAAAGCCGCGAGGCGGCCCTGCGCAAGCACGAGATCCTCAGCGGGGCGGGGTCGGAAGACGGGCTGCTGCGCCGCTTCGCCGCGGAATCGGGGCTGGACCCGGCGCAGTTCGATCCCGACGCGCCGCTCGATCCCGCGCGCTTCGTGCCCGACCAGAACCGGCAATGGGCGGTCGGCATGGGGCTTGGCCTTTCCGAGCTGCTCACCCACGAGACGCTGACGGCCCGCCAGGCCGTGCGCCGGCTGGAGGGCTTCCATCGTCTGGTGCTGGGGACGCCGGAGGAAGTGGCCGAGCAGCTCATCGACCTGTGGGAAGACGGCACCGTCGACGGCTACACCGTGCAGCCGCTCGCCGCGCCGGACGACATCAGCCTGTTCGTGGACAAGGTCATTCCGGTTCTGCAGGACAGGGGCGTGTTCCGCAGGGAATACGCCGGCGACACCGTGCGCGAGCGCTACGGCCTGCCGTTCCCCGTCAAGAACCCCGGCGGCGCCGGCGAGCAGTCGCGCGACGTGGCCTGACGCGCACCCTTAAGCGGATCGGACGTGCGCGTTCACACGGGCACGTCCGATAGGCGGCAGCGGCCGGGGCTTTTTTCGGTCGTCCGCAATGATGCTCTTGACTCAATTTTTATATTGTCTACTAAGTTTATAGTATTTATGTGACGCCAGTAAGCGTGCCGGACGGGCAGGATGGCGCAGGACGTTCACCGCGCCTGTGCAGGGAAGCGACATGAGCCAGAACACACAAACCAGTTCAGCCTATGCGATCCGCGTCCGCGCCGGACGACGCCCCTATGGCGCGTATGTGCGGCGAAGGCTGGTGAATTCGGTGTTCGTGGTGCTGGGCGCGTATACGCTGGGCTTTTTCATTCTTTTCCTGCTTCCCAGCGATCCCGTGGCGATCATGCTCGATGGCAGCGGCAGCGGCCTCTACGTGGCGCCGGAGCAGCTGGAGCAGCTGCGCGAGCGATACAATCTCGACCGTTCGGTCGTCGAACAATACCTGATCCAGCTTTTCAGCGCCGTGCGCGGCGACATCGGCTATTCCATCCAGTTCAACGAGCCCGTGACCGACCTGATCCTGCGGGCGCTTCCCGCGACGCTGCCGCTGGCGCTGCTCGCCGGGTTCGTCGCGCTGGTCGTGGGCAGCGCGGTGGCGCTGGCGGCGCAAGGGGCGCGGGCGTCCTGGCTGCGCACGCTCTTCGAAAGCCTGCCGGCGCTCGGCGCCTCCGTGCCGGTGTTCTGGGTGGGGTTGCTGCTGCTGCAGTTTTTCGCCTTCCGGTTCCCGATCTTTCCGCCGATCGGCAACGACGGCTGGCGCGCTCTCGTGCTGCCGGCGCTCGCCCTTTCGGTGCCGAGCGCCGCCGCGATCGCGCAGGTGTTTTCCGCAAGCCTCTCCGTCGCGCTCGCCCAGCCTTATTGCAAGTATGCCAAGGCCAAGGGCTGCACCCACTGGCAGGTGCTGGTCCGCTACGCCGCGAAGAACGCGCTGCCGCCCGTGATCGGCATTCTCGGCGTGACCGCTGGCGGGCTGCTCACGGGCTCCGTGGTGACGGAAACGGTGTTTACCCGCGAGGGACTGGGCCGGCTCACCGAAAACGCCGTGACGTTTCAGGATATCCCGGTCGTGCAGGGGATCGTGCTGTTCTGCGCGCTTGTTTTCGTCGCGGTGACGCTGATCGCCGATCTCGCCGTGCTGGCGCTCGATCCGCGCGTGAGCCTCGACGCGAAGGGGAGCCGGGCATGACGCTGGAAAACACCTTGCCGACCGCGGCTAATCGCGGCGGCGCCGATATCGCCGTGCGCCTGGATGAGCGCGACGGGCTGCCGGCGCGCCTTTGGCGCTCCACGCGCTTCGTGCTGCCGGTGCTGGCGGGGCTCGTCGTCTTCACGGTGGTGCTGTGGGCGCTGTTTCCGTGGTATTTCGCGCCGCAAAGCCCCACCCAGACCTTTCCCGCCAGCCGGCTGCTGCCGCCCGGCGCCGAGCACTGGTTCGGCACCGATTACGTGGGGCGCGATCTCTATACGCGCGTGGTGCACGGCACGCGCGTCAGCATCGGCGGGGCGAGCCTTGCCGTCTTCATCGGCTTTCTGATCGGCTGCCTGATCGGCATTCCCTCCGGCTATGTCGGGGGACGCACCGATGAAGTGTGCATGCGGGTGATCGACGTGCTGCTGGCCATTCCGTCGCTGCTGCTGGCGCTCATGGTGGTGACGGTGCTGGGGCCGGGCACCGGCAACGCGGCCATCGCGGTGGGTGTGAGCCTGATCGGCACCTTCGCCCGCCTCAGCCGCACGGAAGTGCTGCGCTGCCGGTCGGAAGCCTACATCGAGGCCGCCTATCTCGCCGGCAGCAGCCGTTTCTACACGCTCGTCTTTCATGTGCTGCCGAACGTGTCGGGCACGCTGATCGCGCTCGGCGTGCTGGAATTCGGCCTCGCGCTGCTGTCTTTGGCGGCGCTCAGCTTTCTCGGCTACGGCGCGGCGGCGCCCACCCCCGAATGGGGCAATCTCGTTGCCGAAGGCCGCAACTACATCGCCATTGCCGGCTGGCTCACCATCCTGCCCGGCGCGGTGATCGCACTGCTCGTCGTTTCCCTCAACTACCTGTCGCGGCGGATCGCGGGCCGGCACTGACCCTTATCCCCGACCGCCCAACACGAAAGACAATTGTCCATGGTACAAGTATCCCGCCGCAAGGCCGCGCGTTTCCCGCTCGGCAAAACCGTTCTTGCGTTTGCGGCCGGCGCCGCGTCGCTTCTCGGCGGCAAGGCCGTGGTTGCGCAGGAAGCCGCCAAGCCCAGGACGGGTGGCGATCTCGTCATCGCGACGCAGGCCTATCCCGGTTGCCTCGATCCGCGCCAGCTCGGCGTCGGCGGCCTCGCTCTCACCGAGATCACCACCGACCGGCTGGTCGACGTCGATCCGCGTACCGGCGAGACCATTCCCTATCTGGCCAGCTCGTGGGACGTCGAAGACGGCGCCAGGCGCATCGTCTTCCATCTGCGCGACGGCGTGACTTTCAGCGACGGCACCCCGCTCACGGCCGCTGTCGTGAAGCAGAACATCGACACGCTGTTCGCCGCTCCGAGCGCCACCGCCAACTCGCGCCAGATTCTGACCGGACTGGTGTCGGTCGAGGCGCCCGACGACAAAACCGTGGTCTTTACCTTCACCAACCCGCGCTCGGACTTTCTGCGCGCGGCGGGCCACAGCGACGTGTCGATCTACGCGCCGGCGTGGCT
>CALMIK010000044.1 GCA_937863995.1 uncultured Chelatococcus sp. | reverse complement strand
CTGACGCTCTAACTTTTTGATTTCATGCATCTTTGTCGACGAAAAGTGGTATCCACTTTTCTGCACGATGCAATAGAGCGGTTTCCGATTGAACGGAATCATTTAATCGATAAAAATTCGATCAAAATCAATATGCTAGGTCCTATCCCTGTTTCGTCGAAACCGGGATAGGACCTAAAGCACTTTCGCGGTTGGGCGGTCAGTCGGGCCGCCATCCATAGAGCCAGTCGTAGCGGGCGCTGAAGCGCTCGCCGCTCCAGCGGGTCAGCAGAATGTCCCGCACCAGCCCGATGACGCCGGAGAAATGAAACGCGCGGCTGTTGGCGCGCGCTTCCTCGAACACGCGGCGCACACGCGGATAGCGCTCTTCCTCATAGGCGGCGAGGGCTGCGGGCGTGTTACCCGGATGAGCGGCAAGCGACTTGACCAGCACGGCGGCGTCCTCGATGGCGAGCGCACCGCCTTGGGCGAGGAAAGGCAGCACCGCGTGGGCCGCGTCGCCGAGCAGCGTCGCGTGGCGCTGGCTCCAGCGAACCGTGGGCAGGGCGTCGTGCAGCGACCACAGCCGCCAGTTTTCGCCAGCGAGCAGCAGGGCGCGCAGGTCCGCCAGCCCCGGTGCACTGAGGGAATTGACGAGCGCGTCGAACCGGTCGCGCTCCATCGGCAGGCCCCAGCCGTCGGCCGCGTTTTTAGCCCGCACGATGACGACGACGTTCCATGCATCGCCGCCGGCGACGGGGTAGTGCACGATATGCGCCCCCGGCCCGAGCCAGAGCATGGACTGGCGCACGGCCAGCGCCGCCGGCACCGCGTGGGCCGGCACGACGCAGCGCCATGCCTCGAAGTTGCGGAAGCGCGGCGTGTCGCCGTCGCCGATAAGGGGGCGCAGGGTCGACCGCACGCCATCGGCGCCGACGAGAAGCGGCGTGCGCAGGCTCTGCCGGGTGCCGTCGACGGACTCGAACGTGACTTCGGCGTGGTCCTCGGCATCGGTGATATCGGTGACGCTGCGTCCGATGAGCAACTGCACGTTGGGTGCCGAGCGGACGGCGTCGAGCAGCACGCCGTGCAGGTCGGCGCGCATGATGACCCAGTAGGGCGCTCCATGCCGCTCACGAATGGCTTTGCCGAGCGGCATGCCGCCCAGGGTGCGGCCGTTCTTGAGGCTGCGGACGACGAGTTCTTCCGGTTCCACCGCGCGGCGGCCGAGCGGCGCGCCCAGCCCGAGATCGATGAGGATGCGGCTTGCGTTGGGCGAGAGCTGGATGCCCGCTCCCGCCTCGACGAGCGCCGTGCGCTTTTCGAGCACGACGACCTTGATGCCCCGCCGCGCCAGCATCAGCGCGGCTGTCAGCCCGCCAATCCCCGCGCCGGCTACGACGACGGGTTCGGAAGAGTTGCTCATCGATGTTTACCGGTCCAGTGACTGTCAGGCGGCGGAAGCGGGCGCCGCCGCGGGCTCTGCGTCGTGATCGTTCCAGAGGCATTCAGCGGGCAGGCCGGTGCCTTCAGCAAGGGCGGGATCGAAGCGGTAAAGGGTGGAGCAGTAG
Organism: uncultured Chelatococcus sp.; assembly: GCA_937863995.1. GTDB lineage: Bacteria > Pseudomonadota > Alphaproteobacteria > Rhizobiales > Beijerinckiaceae > Pseudochelatococcus. Next base: position 31,996 of record CALMIK010000044.1, on the reverse strand, counting down.
CTGCACACGGCCTCCGAATCACTGCCCAGATCGATGTAGATGTGCGGGTGATCGAAGGGCGGCAGGGCGCCGATGCACATGAACTCGCGCGAGCCGACATGGACGACGCGCACACCCGGCGTGTTGTGAAAATGAGGAATTTTGCTCGCGGCCATCGTCGTATCCTTCGCCAGAACGCGTTCTGTCCTGCTTCATCGATTCGCGGCGGCTCACCAGGGCGTTGGCCCCTGTCACCGGCTTTGGGCCGGGTGAATTCCGATCCGCGATGCGCGCACCATAATCGTTTGTGCTTTCAACGCCAACTGCCGTGTGACGTTTCGCCGCCGCCGATTACGATACCGTATTTTTCAGAATGATTGAAAACTACATGCTGCATGAGTGTAATAGCCGTCGCCGCCGGAACTCCCACGCGGCATCGGCGCATACAAAAGGCAGGCGCATCGGTGACGGGCGGCGCGACAACGGGCAAGGCAGCTCTCGATAAGGCGGCTTCGGCGACGTCGCGGCCGGCTGGCCGGCTGGCCGCTTCCAGCCGTGACGGCCTGCCCTTTTCGGCTGCGGGCGCGGCGCTGCAGACACTAGCCGCGCTGTGCTGGATCGTGCAGGCGGCGGCGCTCGCGCGGGCGGTGGGCATGCTTGCGTCCGGCGAAGGGGTTCGATCGGTGGCGCCGCTGGTCGTACTCCTGTTGCTGTTCGGGCTGCTGCGGGCCGGGCTCGATGCGTGGGGCGGGCGGCTGGCGTTCGTTCGCGCGCGGCAGTACCTCTCCGGCTTGCGCGGCGAGGCGGTGCGGGCGCTGGCGCAGCGATCACCCGTTGATCGCGGGCGCGTTGCGTCGGGCGAGGCGGCGAGCGTCGTCGCTGAGCAGGCCGAGGCGGTGCTGCCGTATCTCTCCCGCTACCTGCCCGCGCGCTGGAAGGCGATGGCCGTGCCCTTGGCGATCCTCGCCGCCGTGGCGCCTTTCTCGTGGCTCGCGGCGGTGGTGCTTGTGCTGGCGGCGCCTCTCATCCCCCTGTTCATGGCCCTGATCGGCCTGAAGGCCAGGGAGGCGAGCGAAGCGCAGATGCTGGAAATCGGCGGCATGAATGCCTTCCTGCTCGACCGGTTGCGTGGCCTGGCGACCATCCGCGCCATGGATGCGGTCGACGTCACCGCGACACGCTTGCGCTCCTCCGCCGAGCGGCTGCGGACGCGCACCATGGCGGTGCTGCGCATCGCGTTCCTGTCGTCGGCGGTGCTGGAGCTTTTCTCGGCGCTCGGTGTCGCGCTGGTCGCGGTTTACATCGGCTTTCATTTTCTCGGGGCGCTGCCCTTCGGCGCGTGGGGCGGCAAGCTGACGCTGGCGGACGGGCTCTTCATCCTGCTGCTGGCGCCGGCGTTTTTCGAGCCGCTGCGCGAACTCGCCGCCGTGTGGCACGACCGCGCGGCAGGCGTGGCGGCGCTCGATGCGCTCCGGCGGCTGGCACAGCCGGGCGAGCTCCATATGCCGGGGGCGGACGCCGGACCAGGCGATGATGCGCCGGCTAATAAAACGATGGAAGAGCCGCCTTCGGTTGTGTTGGAAGACGTTGTTTTCGGATATGGCGGCGCGCGGCGCGTGTTCGACGGCCTGTCGCTCAGGATAGGGGCGGGCGAGAAGGTCGCCGTGCTGGCGCCGAGCGGCGGCGGCAAATCGACCTTGCTGGCGCTCATCGCAGGTCTCGCATCGGCCGATGCGGGCCGCATCGTCGTCGCGGGGGAAACGCTCGACGACCGGACCGCGGCCCAGGCACGCGGACGCATGGCCTGGGTGGGGCAGAAGCCACATCTCTTTGCCGGCACGATAACCCGTAATATCACGCTCGGCCGTCCGGGAATCGGGCCGCAGGCGGTTGCGGCGGCTGTGGCGCAGGCGGCGCTGACGGATGTCGTCGCGCGCCGCAAGACTGGCGCGCCGGTGGGCGAGGCGGGTGAGGGCCTCTCCGGTGGCGAGGCGCTGCGCCTCGCGCTGGCACGCGCCGCCGCCGATCCCCATGCGGACATCATTCTGGCGGACGAGCCGACCGCCCATCTCGATCCGCAGACGGCGGAGGACGTGCGCGCCGGGTTGCTGCGGATCGCGCGCGGCAGGACGCTGATCGTCGCCACGCACGATCCCGTGCTCGCGGCGGCCATGGACCGGGTTGTGACGTTGACGGCGGGGAGGGCGCCATGACGGCGGGCGGCTGGCGTCACCTGCGTCCGGTGCTGGGGCTGTTCGTGGAGGCGGACAGCGGTCACCGCCGCGCGCTGCTGCTCGCGGGCATGGCGCTGGCGGCGGCGGCGGTGCTCGCCGGCGTCGCGCTGCTCGGGCTGTCGGGCTGGTTCATCGCCGCAACCGCCATCGCGGGCCTGTCGACGGCGACGGCGCTGATGTTCGACGTGTTCGTGCCCGGCGCGGGCATCCGGCTGCTGGCGCTGGTGCGCACCGCCGCGCGCTACGGCGAGCGGCTCGCCACCCACGACGCCACGCTGTCGGTGCTGGCGGCGCTGCGCGAGCGCCTGTTTCGCGGCTTTGCGCGGGCGGGCGAGGCCCGCCGCCTGTCGGCGCGGCCGGCGCTGCTGCTGTTTCGGCTCACCGGCGATGTCGACGGGCTCGATTCGCTCTATCTGCGCCTGATCGTGCCGCTTGCCGCCGCCATCGTTACGGCGGTGCTGGCCGGGATCGCGGTGGGGCTGGTTCATCCCCTGGCAGGCCTTGGGCTGGGCTGTGCCCTGCTCGCGGCGGGCATCGGCATTCCGATGGCGCTGGCCCGCGCCGGAGAGAGGACCGCGCGCCGGCGCTCGCATGCGCTGGAGGCGTTGCGCGCGCGCGCTATCGACCTGTCCGCCGGCCAGACGGAGCTGCTGATGGCGGGGCGCGTCGCCGCGCAGATCGGCCATGTCGCGGATGCCGAGCGCAGGCTCTCCGAGGCCGACGACCGGCTGAACCGGCTCGACGCCATTGCTGCCGCGGAGTTTGGCGGTGTGTCGGCGCTCGTGCTCGCGGCCATGCTGCTGGCGGCAGCCGCTCTGGTCGAGGCGGGCGACATCGGCGCGCCGGTGGCGGCCTTCATGCTGCTCGTGTCGTTCGCGGCGCTGGAGCCGTTTGCGGCGCTGCGCCGGGGCGCGCTGGAACTGGGGCGCACGCTGCTCGCGGCCCGCCGCCTCGGCGACCGTATAGCGGAGCGGCCCGAGCCGCAGTCCCCGCCATCGCCGCCTATAGGGCTTGCGGTGGTGCTCGACGACGTCCGCGTGTTCCACGACGGCGCCGACCGGCCCGTGCTCGATGGCCTGACTTTCCAAGTGGCGGAGGGCGAGGTCGTCGCGTTGACGGGTGCGAGCGGCGCGGGCAAATCGACGCTACTGGCGCTTGTGGCTGGCGAGATCGCGGCCCGGTCGGGTCAGGTTGCCGCGCGGCGTCATGCCCTGCTGACACAGCGCACCGAACTGTTTCAGGACAGTGTCCGCGACAACCTGCGGCTGGCCGCGCCCGACGCGGGCGACGACGCGCTGTGGCGGGCACTGGCGAACGCGGGTCTCGCCGACGATGTCCGCGCGCTGCCACATGGACTTGATACCTTGCTCGGGGAAGGCGGATCGGGCCTTTCGGGCGGGCAGGCGCGGCGGCTCGCGCTGGCGCGGCTGCTGCTGCGCCCCTCGCCGCTGTGGCTGGTGGACGAGGCGAGCGAAAGCCTCGACGCCGCCACCGCGCGCGACGTGCTGGCGCGGCTTCACGATGCGGCGCGCACTGGCGCGCGCAGCCTCGTCATCGCCACCCATCTGCGCCGCGAGGCCGAGGGGGCGGACCGCGTCGTCGCGATGGAGGGCGGGCGCATCGTCGCCGAAGCCCGCCGCGGCGAGGCGGCGTTTGACGCAATTCTGGGGCGCCTGCGCCCCGACTGACATTCAGCCCGCCCGTTGCGGGTGGACGCAGAGGAGGCCGGTTCGCCGGCACAGGAGCATGGAACTAGACATCGTATCGCTCTCGCGCTTTCAATTCGCGTTGACAGCGCTGTACCATTTTCTGTTCGTGCCGCTGACGCTCGGGCTCTCCGTGCTGCTCGCCATTATGGAAACGGTCTATGTCATGACCGGCCGGCCCATTTGGCGGCAGATGACGCAGTTCTGGGGCGTGCTGTTCGGCATCAACTTCGTCATGGGCGTGGCGACCGGCCTCGTCATGGAGTTCCAGTTCGGCATGAACTGGAGCTACTACAGCCACTATGTCGGCGATATCTTCGGCGCGCCGCTCGCCATCGAGGGCCTGATGGCCTTCTTCCTGGAGGCGACCTTCGTCGGGCTGTTCTTCTTCGGCTGGGACAGGATGTCGAAGCTCGGCCACCTCGCGGCGACGTGGGCGGTGGCGCTGGGGTCGAACTTCTCGGCGCTGTGGATCCTGATCGCCAACGGCTGGATGCAGAACCCGGTCGGCTCGGTGTTCAACATCGAAACCATGCGCATGGAGATCGACAGCTTTTACGACGTGCTGTTCAACCCGGTGGCGCAGGCGAAGTTCGTGCACACCGTTTCGGCCGGTTACGTCACCGCGTCGCTCTTCGTGCTCGGCGTTTCGGCCTGGTATCTGCTGAAGGGCAGGGTGCCCGAACTCGCCAAGCGCTCCATGACGGTGGCGGCTTCCTTTGGCCTCGCCTCGGCGCTGTCGGTGGTCGTGCTCGGCGACGAGAGCGGCTATCTCGCCAACGAGCATCAGAAGATGAAGCTCGCCGCCATGGAAGCGATGTGGGAGACCGAACCCGCGCCGGCCGGCTTCACCCTGTTCGGCTTTCCCGATCAGGAGGCGCGCGAGACGCATTTCGCCATCCATATTCCGATGGCGATGGGCATCATCGCCACCCGCTCGCTCGATACCGTGATCCCCGGCATCAAGGAGCTGGTGGAGCGGGCGCAGGGCCACATCCGCCAGGGCGTCGTCGCCTACGACACGCTGCAGCAGATCCGCGCCGTGCCGCGCGGCCAGCCGGTTCCGGAGGCGCTGAAGACCGCGTTCGAGGAGAACGGCCGCCAGCTCGGCTATGCGTTGCTGCTCAAGCGCTACATCGACGACCCGCGCCTCGCCACCGACGCGCAGATCGCGCAGGCAGCCTGGGACACGGTGCCCAACGTGCCGACGATGTTCTGGTCGTTCCGCATCATGGTGGGGCTCGGCTTCTACTTCATCCTGCTGACGGCGGTGTTCTTCCTGGTGTCGGCCAAGCACCAGCTCGACCGCAGGCGCTGGCTACTGTGGGTGGCGGTGTGGTCCATACCGCTGCCGTGGATCGCCGCCGAGATGGGCTGGGTCGTGGCCGAGGTCGGCCGCCAGCCGTGGTCGATCGAAGGCATCCTGCCGACCGCCGTCGCGGTGTCGAGCCTGGGTGTGACGACGGTTATGCTCACCATTGCCGGCTTCGCGCTCATCTACACGGTGCTGTTCATCGTCGAGATGGGCCTCATGCTGCGCGCCATCCGCAAGGGGCCGGAGCACGTGCATGGCGAGGGTGAGCCCACCCCCGCCCACACCAATGTTTCCGCTCAAGCCGTCGCCGCGGAGTAAGCGCCATGATCCTGCATGAACTCATCGATTATCCCACGCTGCGCGTCATCTGGTGGCTGCTGCTCGGTGTCATCCTGATCGGCTTCGCCGCCATGGACGGCTTCGATCTCGGCACCGGCATCCTGCTGCCCTTCGTCGGGCGCACCGACATCGAGCGGCGCGTCGTCATCAACACCGTCGGCCCGGTCTGGGAGGGGAATCAGGTCTGGCTCATCCTGGGCGGCGGCGCCATCTTTGCCGCGTGGCCTCAGCTCTACGCGGTGTCGTTCTCGGGCTTTTATCTGGCGATGTTCGCCGTGCTCTTCGCGCTCATCCTGCGGCCGGTGGGCTTCAAGTATCGCGGCAAGCGCGACAGCGCCGCCTGGCGGGCGGCGTGGGACTGGGCCCTGTTCATCGGCGGTTTCCTGCCGGCGCTGATTTTCGGCGTCGCCATTGGCAACACGCTGCAGGGCGTTCCCTTCCGCATCAACGAGGACCTGCGCATCTTCTATGACGGCACGTTCTTCGGCCTGCTCAACCCGTTCGCACTGCTGTGCGGCCTGCTGTCGGTGGCGATGCTGACCATGCACGGCGCGGCTTGGCTGGCGCTCAAGACGGATGGCGTCGTGCGCGCGCGCTCGGTGAGTTATGGACGCCTGGCGGCGCTCGCGACCATCGCGCTGTTCGCGCTCGGCGGCGTCGGCATCTGGCTCTTCGTCGACGGCTACGTCATCACCAGCGCCATCGACAAGGCCGGGCCGTCGAACCCGCTGTGGAAGGAAGTGGCGCGCGCGCCGCATGCATGGTTCGCCAATTATGCGGCGCAGCCGTGGACGATGGCCGCGCCGGCGCTTGGCTTCCTCGGCCCGCTGATCGTGCTGGCGCTGATCGGCTCCAAGCGCGAGATCGTGACCCTCGTCGGCGGAATGGTCACGGTGTTCGGCGTCATCGCGACGGTGGGCGTGTCAATGTTCCCGATCATCCTGCCCTCCAGCGAGCAGCCGAACGCGAGCCTTTCCGTGTGGGACACCTCGTCGAGCCACCTGACGCTGTTCATCATGCTGGTGGTGTCGCTGTTCTTCCTGCCCATCATCATGGCCTACACGTCCTGGGTGTACAGCATCCTGCGCGGCAAGGTCACGCGCGACCGCGTCGAAGGCGGCGGACACGCCTACTGAATCGGCAAGCGATAAGGAGACTCCATTATGTGGTACTTTGCCTGGGCGCTCGGACTGCCCCTCGCCGCCGCTTTCGCGGTGCTCAACGCGATGTGGTACGAGCTGATGGACGACGAGGCCAAGCGCAAGCAAGCGCAGGGCGGCCGCAAGGCGGCATAAGGCGGCGCGTAAGCGCGCGGGCGCTTAAAGCTCCTGCCGCTCGACCTCCAGCGGGCTGCGGAAGCGCCGCAGCCTGAGCGCGTTGGAGACGACGAACACGCTGGACAGCGCCATCGCGCCCGCCGCCAGCACCGGCGACAGCAACGTGCCGTTCAGCGGGTAAAGCGCGCCCGCCGCCACCGGGATGAGCGCCGTGTTGTAGGCGAAGGCCCAGAACAGGTTCTGGCCGATGTTGCGCATCGTCGCCCGCGACACCGCGATCGCGTTGACCACTCCGCGCAGGTCGCCCGACATCAACACCACATCGGCGCTCTCGATGGCAATGTCGGTGCCGTTGCCGACCGCGATGCCGACATCGGCGGCCGCCAGCGCCGGGGCGTCGTTGATGCCGTCGCCGACGAACGCGAGTTTCGCGCCGCCCGCCGACAGGCGGCGCACCACCTCGACCTTGCCGTCCGGCAGCACCTCGGCCTCGACCTCGTCGATGCCGAGCCGCCTGGCGATGGCGGTCGCGGTGCGGCGGTTGTCGCCGCTCACCATGGCCACCTTCAGGCCCAGCGCATGCAAGGCGTCGATGGCGGCGGGGGTCGTCGGCTTGATCGGATCGGCCACTGCCACGATTGCGGCGAGCTGGCCGTCGATGGCGGCATAGACCGGCGACTTGCCTTCCTCGCCGAGCCGCGCGGCCTCCGCCGCGAAGGGCGCAGCATCGACGCCCTCGCGCGCCAGGAACCTGTCCGCCCCCACGATAACGCGCTTGCCGCCGATCCGTCCGGCGACGCCGAAGCCGGGCACGGCCTCGAACCCGTCGACGTCCGGCACGGCGATGGCGCGTCGTTGCGCCTCTTCAGTGATGGCGCGCGCGGTCGGGTGTTCGGAGCGGCCCTCCACCGCCGCGACCAGCGCCAGCACCGTGTCGGCCTCGAAACCGGCGGCGGTGGTGAAGTCGGTCAGTTGCGGCTTGCCTTCGGTGAGCGTGCCTGTTTTGTCGACGGCGATGATGGTGGTGTCGCGCAGCGACTGCAGCGCCTCGCCCTTGCGGAACAGCACGCCGAGCTCCGCCGCCCGGCCCGTGCCAACCATGACGGAGGTGGGCGTGGCGAGGCCCATGGCGCAGGGGCAGGCGATGATCAGCACCGCCACCGCGTTGACCAGCGCGAAGCCGAGCGACGGCTCCGGCCCCAGCGCGAGCCACACCGCAAACGTCACAGCGGCGACCGCGAACACCGCGGGCACGAAGCGGGCGGTGATGCGGTCGACCAGCGCCTGTATCGGCAGTTTCGACCCTTGCGCCGTCTCGACCATGCGGATGATCTGCGCCAGCAGCGTTTCCGCCCCGACGGCCGTGGCGCGGAAGCTGAACGATCCCGCCGTGTTCACCGTGCCGCCCACGACATGCGCTCCCGCTTCCTTTGCCACGGGAATGGGCTCGCCGGTGATCATCGATTCGTCCACGTAGGACGCGCCCTCGACCACCTCGCCGTCGACGGCCACTTTCTCGCCCGGCCGGACGACGACGATGTCGCCGGGGCGAACGGCGTCGATGGCGATCTCTTCCGTGCGGCCGTCGCGCAGCACCGTGGCGTGGCGCGGCTGCAGGCCGACGAGCTTGCGGATGGCCTCGCCCGTGCGGCCCTTGGCGCGCGCCTCGAGATAACGCCCCAGCAGGATGAGTGTGACGATGACGGCGGCCGCTTCGTAGTACACGTATTCGGTGCCCGCGGGCAGAAGCGCGGGGGCGAAGGTCGCCACCGTGGAATAGGCGAAGGCCGCGCCAGCGCCCACGGCGACGAGCGCGTTCATGTCCGGCGCGCCGCGCAGCAGCGTTGGGATGCCCCGGGTGAAGAACCGCCGCCCCGGACCCGCCAGCACCAGCGCCGTGAGGGCGAACTGGCCGTACCAGCTCCAGATGCCGAGCGCGCCCACCACCCAGTGGTGCAGTGCCGGGACGAGGTGCGAGCCCATCTCCAGCACGAAGACCGGGAGCGTGAGGGCGGCGGCGATGATCGTGTCGCGGCGCAGCTGCGCGATCTCCGCCGCGCGAGCCTCCTGCTCGCGTTCGCCGGTGTCGCCGGATTCGACGGCATGCGCCCCGTAGCCGGCGCTCGCGACCGCGCGCTCGATGTCCTGCGCCGATGCGGCGCCGTCGAGCACGGTGACGCTGGCGCGGGAGGTGGCGAGGTTGACGGCGGCCCCCACCACGCCCGGCACTGCCTTGATAGCGTTCTCCGCCCGTAGCACGCACGAGGCGCAGCTCAGGCCCTCCAGCGAGAATTCCTGCGTGTGTTCGCGCACGTCATAGCCTGCGGCGCGGACCGCTGCGACGACGGCGGGAAGATCGGGTGTGTTGCCGAACGTCACGTCCGCCCGCTCGGTGGCGAGGTTGGCGCTTGCCTGTGTGATGCCCGGTACGGCCTTGATGGCGTTCTCGACCCGTGACACGCACGAGGCGCAGCTCATTCCCTCGATCGCGAGGCTGACACGGATGTCCTGCCGCCGTTCGCGATCGGCCTGCCGCTCGTCAACAATCCCTGCCGTCATGGTGCCGCTTCCGCTTGAGGTGTCGGAACAGCTTATATGGTCCGGCCCCAGGCGGAAAGCGAGCCATGTGCGACGCGCCACCGCAGCGGGCCATGCGCGCGAGGCCTTTTCAACCCGCCCGACCGCCACCACATCGGCGCCGAGGCAATGCCGCCGAACAAGGGAAGGGAGCATGGTCCATGGTGATCTTGAAGGTGCCCAAAATGAACTGCGACGGTTGCGCGGCAACCGTTGAAAAAGCCGTGAGAACGGTGGACGCCGCCGCCGGCGTCGATATCGACCTGGCATCAAAGCGCGTGACGATCGACACGCAGGTGGAGGCTACCCGCATTTCAGAGGCGGTGAAGGCCGCGGGCTACGAGAACGAGGCAAGCCCATCCCCGTGAAGCCGCAGGCCCCGGCAGCACCGGGGCCACAGGCTTCGGCCCAGTTACATCGACAGCTTGATGCGCTTGGGATCGGCCTGATCCGGCGTTCCCGCCCTGAGCAGGCCCAGCGCTTCCTGCACCGCAACCACGCTGAGCGCGAGCGACTGGATGGGCAGCGCCTTCGGTGTCCGCTTGGCGCCGCCTTCCAGAGATTCCGAAGCATTGCCCTCCGGCGCCTTCGTCCAGATCGTCGGGGCGCCCGCGGCGAGTTGTGCTTTGCGCAGATCGGTGAGCAATTCGTCGATGATGCTGTCTTCCTGACCGGCGGAAAACACGGCGGAGCGGATGGTTCCGTGCACCTGAGCTGCGTCCACTGCGGTGGCGAGCATTTGCGGATTTTGCTGCAGGTAGTTGTTGAACTCATCCTGCTTGACAGCGATCTGCGCATTGACCTGGTTGATGGCCGCATCGACTGAGGCGATCTGGCCGTTCAGGCTGGTGATTTGCGTGTTGATCGGTGCGCGTTTGGTATTCAGCGTGTTCAGCTGCGTGGTGGCGCTGCTTTTCAGGCTGACCGCCGCATTGAGCTGGCTTTCCAGAAGGGCGCGCGCGGCGGCGTCGTCCGTGGGGTCGAGGTCGTCGAACTGGGATTGCAGCGAGGCGATCTCGGCTGTCAGCGTATCGATCTGCCCCGCGATCACGGGCCTTTCAGTGGCCTGCGTGTTGTCCGAGAAGGCGTAGATCTGATTTTCGAGCGGTACGACGAGGTTGCCGAGCGCGCTGGCTACCGAAGTTTGGCCCAGCAGCGTCGCGTCCCGGATGGCGAGGAGCGCTCCGTTCTCCAGATCCCGGTTGTCCTGGGCGAGTTGCAGGATCGACGCGTCGAAAAGCTCGGATACACCGTCGACGATGGTTTTGACCCGCCCCGACTGGGATGTATCGCCCTCACGTTTGAGCAGGTCGGCATCCACGCTCGTCAGGGCTGCGATCTCGGCCGCGAGCGCCTCGGCGGTAGATAGCGCGGACGTGTCCGGCAGGGCGGATTTCCGTGCCTGAAGCGCTGCCACCAGCTCCTGCAGGGCGGCGATGTCGCTGGAGTAGGCGTCGATCTGGTCCTGCGAGGCTCCTTCCTCGAGCCCTTCGCCGAGCGAGGCCAGTTCCGCCTGAAGCGAGGCGATGCTCTCATTGAGGGAAACGATGGACCGCGCCAGGGTACGCTCGGGGCTGTGCTCGCGTTGGCCTGACGCCGCGATTTGACCTTCGATCGCCGACACGCTGCCCAAAAGCACGCTTGCGATGAGGCGCAAGCCCTCCGCCGCTCCGGGATCGGCGTTTTCCCCCGCCGTTTCTCCGCGCCCGCTCAGTGTCTCCCGGCGCGCGTCGACCTGCGCGCCCAGAATGCCGAGCGCGCTGATCTGGGCGCGCAGCGCCGCGACAGCCGCCTGTATCTCGGGCGTTTCCTCGGCTTGTGAAGACGCGAGCGCGTCGATGTCGCTCGCGAGCTTGCTGCTGGCCTTGCTGATGGCGGCGGAGAAACCGTTGAGAGTTTGCGCTGCTCCGGCTTCCGCGTCGGGTTCAAGGTCGGCCAGGGAGGCCTGAACTTCGGGATGCAAGGCGGAAAGCACGCCGATCTGTGCTTCGAGCGACTTGCGCACGGCGGGATCGCCCCCGCTGCCCAGCGCGGCAAGGCTTGTCTGTAACTGCGCCAGCAAGCCGCCGACTGCGGTGGAAATGGCCTGCAGCGACTGCCGCGCATCGGGCGCGGTCATTTCTACCAGTCCGGCGAGCTGAACCTGCAATTGAGCCAGGCGCGTGCCCAGCGTGTCGATCTTCTCCTGCAGCGCCTGTCTCGCGGTGAGGCTCGTCTCAGGGTCGTCGAGCTCGGTGAGCGCCGCCCCGATCTGCTGGATCAGCGTTTCCTGCGTGCTGATCAAGCTTTGTTTGGCGCTGATCTCGATCTCGAGCGCGCTGAGGTCCTGCTTCTTTCCGTTGAGGGACTCCTGAAGTCCGTCGCGCTGCGTTAGCAGGGTGTCCCGGTTCGTCTCAAGCGCTGATACCTGGGCCTCGAGTGCGTTCAGGTGCGCGACGGACGCGGCGCTGGCGCCGACGACGCTTCGTATCCTGGCGCTCAGGGACTGCCCCCTGACGCCTTCACTGTTGAGGCGCAGCTTTTCGTTTTCGGCCAATACCTCGTCCACGAGCACCGAAACATCGCCGCCCGAGGCGCCGGGCGCGCTGATGCCGAGCGAACTGCGCGTAACCTGAAGGAAATCGAGTCCGATGAGGGAGGATACGTCCGAGCGGGCGGACGTCGGCAAGGCGCCGACATCGAGCTGATCGCTCTGGGTCGTCAGTGGGGAGGATACGCCACCGGCAATCGGGAAGGTCGACATGGCATGGCTCTCCTGTATCGATGGTTGGCGTCAATCTGACCGGCGTCGGCGGTCCATGCGCACCATTATGCACGAGGTCCTGTATCTGCTTGTGCCGAACGGCACGCCGGACCCATGGCCGCCGCCGCTGGCCGTCGAAGCGTAAACCGAGGCTTCTGCATGTTCGATGTTCTTGTGACGTTCGGCACAAGAGGCGGCGCGCCATCTCTGTATGCTCCATGGTACTCGGGATGCCGCCGGCAGGCCGCGACGATCGCGGCGCGAGACGGCTACACGAAAGGGCGCGAGGCCGCGCCCGACCAGGAGGATCGCCGGCATGAGCACGCAAGCTCCTTCCAAATCCGCTCTTGCCACGTTTTCCGAGGGGTTGGCGGGAGCGGTCGCGGCATCATTCGGCGACGGCATGCCCGGACGGGCTGGTGCGGCGATGGCCGAAACGGGAGCGCCGCCGCGCGCGGCGCAGGTGCCGTCGCATGAAGACTGGGAAAAGCTCATGGGCGCCATCGGCGACCGGCTGCACCAGATATGGGCCGTTCCCGCGCTGCGGCAGGACGCGATCGTCAACGAGATTTTTGCCGACCTTCTTTACGCCCGGAACATGCCGGATCTGGTCGCCGACATCGACAGGCTGTGCGACCGGGTCGCTCATGTCCTGGCGCACCCCGAGGACTTTCAGCCCATCGAGGTGCGGCCTGCCAACACCGAGAAGGCACTGCCCACCGGGCGTATCAGGCTGAGACTCTAGATTGACGGGCGCTGCGGCCAGATAGGCCGCGTGTTCTAAGTACCATATTTTGCCACAGCTTGTGCTCAAATAACTGATCTGGACAGAGCGTAAGTTGATCCAAAGCGTTTTCAAGCAAAATGGATGCCGATTTGCGTTAAGAAAACGCGTTAATTCAGAAAATTAAAGCGTCTTTGCGTTTCAACGGAACGTAGAAATTCTTTAGAAAATCATTCCGGAGACTATCATGGCTGTTTCATCTGTCTCGGGTCCTTCACAGGTCGTCACGCTGGAGTTGCCGGAAGAGGCTCAGGCCGAGGCGGGGCAGGAAGCTCCGGAATCCGCCGCGCCAGTGCCGATGGCTGCCGCCGCCTCCGCGCCCATGGTGCTGGAGGAGCCTGCGATGTCGTTGATGTCGCTCGGGGAACCCGAGGCTGCGGCCATGATGGCGTCGTCGGGAAATGCGAGCGACGTTTCCTACATCACCTTCTCGTCTCTCGACATGGCGGCGGCGATTATGGGCCTGACGGCGGCACAGAAAAGCGCTCTCGCCCTCCTCAACACGCTGACGTTCGAGTTCAAGCGCACCGGCAACCAGAACGAGTGGACCCCGGTTGTCCAGAAGCGTGCCGGCAAGCCCAGCTTTGCCGATCTGAGTCAGAACCAGGTCGAATATGTCAGTGTCGGATCCGCCATTGCCAACATGCGACCGACCGCCTTGCCGACATCAATGCCGGATGGAAAAACCAAATTCGATCTCGACTTCATCCGCGCGATGTCGTCCGAGGATCAGCGGGCGCTCCTCTATCAATACGGCATCGCCGACCCGACCTCCGCGGCGACGGGCCTGCTGACCCTCCAGCTGAAGGACGGCAACCCGCTGACCATCGCTGCCAGCGGCGACACCAGCGCCGCCGTGACCATCATCCTCAGTCAAACCGGCAAGCCGATCACGGTCGATAATCTCGACAATCGCTCCATCGCCAAGTTGACGGTGAAGGAGCAGCAGTTGATTGCCGGGCTGCCCGTTTTCACGCGCTCGAACGGGCTCGGCGCGAAGCTTGGCCTCGTGACCGCTATTCCCGTGGAAGTCCAGAACGCAATCAATGCCATCAACGGCTACACCGTGCCGGCGGGAACATCGCTGACGAATTTCTCTGTCGCCGACCGGAAGATTTTCCTCGACCAGATCGAGCTTATCAAGAGCAAGCTGTCCAATCAGTCTATCTATCACGCGAAGACGATACAGGATGAAGTCGCTGCGGTGCTGAAGCGCTTCGAGGTAGCCTATGCTTACGGGAGCGTTCCGACACAGACGGGGCCGAATGGATATATAGTCTATAGTGGCGGCGGCGGTCACTATCAGGGCCACATGATGTACCGGTATAGTGACGTCATCAGTCTCGACGAGGGGGCAGCCGTCAAATCCGGCTTCGAGAACTTCATGGCCCAGGAGAGGCGGCTGCTTGAATTGAATCAGGCGCGCGTCAACACGACGGCAAGCCCTGTTGGCGGCAAAATGCTCGACGTGCCGACCATTATCGTCAGACTCCAGCTTTACTACAATCTTGAGAAAGAGGCGGAGATCAACATCAAGTCCGAGGAGGTGCGCCAGCAGAACGAATTGCTGAAGACATATGCTTTCATGCAGCAGGCGGTTTCCAAACTGGCCGGAGGCGGCGGCACGATCGACTACCTCGGCAAAGGAAGTGGTGACGGATCCTATCAGCGCGACGTCTATGCAGTTAACCAGAACAATCCGGATGAGCTCTTCAGGCTGTTCGGCATCACCAGCATGTTTGCGGTGCATCGAGAAGATTACGGCGGATTTGAAAGATACAAGAGATTTCAAGGCATATCTGGAAGTACTCAGCTTGTTACCGCTGTCGGGCATCCGATCGAGAAAATTCGTGATCTGGGGCGGCCAAAAGTGGACATGTTCTACGATTATTACAGCAATGACGCAGGGGATTTCGGTGAATATTTGCGTTTGAGTTCATCGGCTTGGTCGGCGTTCGGAACGCGCCTTGCCGATACGGTCACCCTGATCAACCAGCAATCCCAGATCCAGATGAACGACATCAGCGCGGCTGAGAAAGAAAAGACGCGTTATTTCGAGTCCGGCACCGGCGCGCTGTCACGTCTGTCCGAAATAATCTCATCTATTGCCCGCAATATTTCCTGAGTATTTTTCGAAACGCATCGTCGCGCGCTCCCTCAAGTCATTGTCGACGAACCAATCGACCTGTCGGTAGCCACGTGGAAAGTATTTCTTCCTATGTCGCCATTCTTGTCATTTACGGCACAAACAGGTCGGAAAAATGGCGGTATCGTCATTTTGCGTAACAAGAACTTCTCTTTCTGCCCCTCACTCTAAGGAGTTAACGATGTCGTTTCTCAACAGCGCATCCATTGCGCCGAAGGATGCCGAGGCGGTGAGGGCTGCGATCAACCCGGTGATCGCCGCGTACATGCGGGAACATTGCGGCATCGACAAGGGGCCTGAGGCCGTCATCACCGAGTGGATCGAGCAGATCAGTTCGGGCCAGACGACGGCTGCGGCTCTCGGCCTCACGCAGGATCACATCGACGCCATTCTCTCCCAGGCGCGCGACCTGATCCGCACCGGCCATCTCGACAAGGCCCGCGACAAGCTGCTGCTGGCGCTCCTCCTCAATCCCCTTGAGGTGCGCGCGGTCTATGCAACCGCGGCGTCGCTGCAGATGGAGCAGCGCTACGTCGATGCGGGTCGTCTCTACGCCAGTTATATCGTGCTCAATCCGCTTGAGGCGGTAGGATATCTGCGCATGGGCGAATGCCTGCTGGGAAGCGGCTCGCCGGATGACGCAAGGGAATTCGTCGCCAGCGCGCTGTCGCTCGCGCGCGAAAACGAGGATGCGGCAACCGTCGAACATGCGGAGAAGCTGCTGAATTTCATCGACGACAATCGCGCGGTGATCCGCGTTCGCGGCGCGTCGCCGACGAGCGACAGCGCGCAGTAACGCGATACAGATCCAATTTTGCACCTTGTGCAGGGAGGTATTCATGTCCTCAATCACGGAATACGGCAGCAATTCCCCGATCGTCTTGCGCTCCGAAACGACGAATACGGCAAAAAGCAGTGAATATGCCACGAGTGCAGGCGCGGGCATCAACGGTGAAGTCGGCGCGGTGCCGGAAGCGGCGGCGCAGACGTCGTCCCAGAGCGCGGTGTTCGTGCTGACGTTCCGTGCCCTGCTGAAATCGGTTGACGAAAAGCTGCCCACCCTCAGCGCCGACGACAGCGCGGTCCTCGTTCTCGAGGTGGCCGTCTCGCTCGACAAGCACCAGAAGGAGGTTCTGGAAGGGGACATCAACGCGAAAACCGGTCAGCAGCGCGACGATCTGCGCGAGCTCGGCAAGCAACTGGAGAAGATGCTCAAGCAGATCGACGAGGCGAATAAGAAGTCCGGCATCGCGAAGGCATTTTCGCAGGCATTCGGCTATATTCTTGGCGCTGTGATGGTTATCGCCGGCGCGGCGCTTGTCGCGACCGGCGTGGGCGCTGTGGCGGGAGGGGTGCTTGCGGCCTCTGGCGCCTTGATGATTGCCGACCAGGCCACCAAGGATACCACGGGGAAGGGCATCGGCGGCCAGATTGCCACGGCTGTCGGCGGCAATGTCATGGCCGGCGAGATTGGTTTCTCTGTCGGTGTGGCGGTGGGCAGCGCAGTTGCGGGCGGCTTTGCCGTCAGTGCAATCAAGGCTGCGCAAGTTCCTCAATGGGTGAACACCGCCAAGAGTGTCGGCATGGCGGCTGCGGGAGCGACGCAGGTCGTCAACGGCTCATTGTCAATCGACGCCGCAGTGACGCAATCGAAAGCCACGAACAACCGGGCCGACACGGAAGAAATGCAGGCGGCATTCGATCAAAATCAGCAATTCATCGATGCAATGCTGAAGATCCTCATGGGTGCATTTGCCAAAATTTCCGACGTTGTCGAGTCGGGGGCAAGCAGCTTGCAGGATAAAGGCAAGAGCTTCGCGCACGTCAAGTTCTGATCTGCGGCGCAATATAGTTTATCCTATACGTTACGAGCAGGAGCCGTATCATGTCCGACATTTCAAATGTACAGCGCAGTTCGACTATATCGATACAGTATCAGAGCACTGTGTCCCGGTCGGAAACGGCGGATGATGGGTCGACTGTGGGCTCGGGAACGATCGCGGGCGGTCGGTCGAGCGTTCCCGATGCCGGCTCCGCATCGTGGAATGTGACGCTGGCTTTCAGCCTCAGCGTCAGCACCACGTCCAACGTGGATCGGTCCACCTTGGGTGAAACGATCGAGGCGCTGAAAAACGCCAAGGACAAGCTCGTCAATCTCCTACAGTGGCTCTCCGGTTCGACGGATACAGGCTCCAGCAATGATCAGCCTGTTACCAGCGGGATGGAGCGTGGGGGCAACACGCCGTCTCTTACGCAAGACCAGGCTACGAAGCTTCTGCAACAGTTGCTCGAATTCGCGAATGGCGACAATATTCTGAACGAGCTGATCAAAAACTCCAACGCAAGCATGCAGGCCGCTCGGTTGCAGGCGCAGGCGGAGAGCAATTCTGCCATCGCCGAGACGCGCGCGTCTGCCGATGCGACGAGGCTTCAGGGCGCCATGCAGCTTGCGAGCGGCGTCGTGCAGGGCGGTTTCCAGATTGCGGGCGGCATGGCGCAGATCAAGGGTGCGGGGCAGGCGCTCAAAACAGCGCAATCCCCTCCCGCAGCCGGGAATGCAGGAGCCGGTGCTGGAGGGGCCGGAGCAGCCGGAAACCGGGCGGCCGCCTCAAATCGGGATGCGGTATCGAGAGCCCAGTCCGAGGAAGCCGCGGGCTACGGCTTGGTGCTCAGCGGCATCGGCTCGGTCATCGGCAAGGCGCTTGATGGCGGGGCGACGATCGTTTCGGCGCGTGCCACCGATCATCAGGCGGAAGCCGAACTTCATCGGAGCAGGAAGGACGAATACGTTGCGATCCTCCAGCAGTTGGTGGGCTTCATCGATGCCCAGACGCGTCAGGCGGAGGGTCTGCGGGAGAACGACGCGGAGCAGGCGCGAGTCGCGGTGATCAGGTAACGCGCCGGCGCACTGAAGCGTTTGCTCACCACAGGATGCCATACGGACGGAAGCCGTTCATCGAACGGCTTCCGTGTCGGCGCGCAGCGTAGGAGAGCGCACGGGCGATCCAGTGCTGCGATACGGTTTGATGGCTCGGGGCAACGCGCCCTGCACTCTCCCGACAGACAGTTACTGCTCGGGGTTTTGAAGTTGATTGGGGCATCAAATTCTGCGTAGTGGAGCAGACATCAACTCATTGACTCATTTGTTCCGCTGAATGCAAGAAATAATTCTAAATTTATATACGCAGAATTGCTCGTTAATTATGGTATTAATATAATAAAAATGGTTTTTGGCTTCACGATATAATGGTGTATGATTTTCTGTGTCTATGATAAAAGGGCGTTTTTGGGATGGCCATCAGAGAGTCCGATACGCATATTTCTGGTGAGACGGCGCCAGGCGTCATCAATACTCCGCGACCCGGGGAAACGATGCGGGAGTATCTTGGCCTGGAGGTGGCGCATCTGCTGCCGGGGCTGGATATCGCTGCCAACCAGCTCAGGCGGGGCGAGAATGCGGAGGCGCTGCGCACCTGTTCCGCGCTGGTGCTGCTCGATCCGGGCGAGATCCGATTCCAGTACGCCCTTGCGGGCTGTGCGCTGGAAACGGGAGATTTCCATCTGGCATCGCTCGCGGCGTCATCGATCGTCGCCGCCACGCCCAATGAGGCAGACGGCTATTTCGTTTCCGGCCGGGCTTACTTTGGGCTGCGCGAGTTCGACGCCGCGATCGACGATTTTCGCGAAGCCATCCGGCTGGCCGAGCAAGCAGGCAAGAGCGATCTGCAACGCAGCGCCGAGATGCTTCTCCAACGGGCTATCATTGCCCAGGAAGTGCAAGCGAAGAGCTGACCGATACTGACGTTTGTCCTTTTGCCGTTCCTGTCGCCGGCACATTTCGGAGGGCCCCATGGCTCCACGCCCTGAAAGCGCTGACAAGCAAGGCGATGCGCTGCTGGCCAGATCACAGGGCATCGACGATGACGGCATGGCGACCGTCGCCCGCATTTTTCGCGATGTCACCGCGGCGTTCGGCATCAACGGCGCACCGGTCTTTGATCGTCTTGCGTCGGGGCAGAGCCTCGCACAGGCGTTATCCGTTTCCCCTGCGGTGGCCGACGTCATGTATGCGCGGGCGCATAGCTGGTTCTCGCTCGGGCGGGTCGACCGGGCACAGACCCTCTTTCGCGCGCTTTGTCTCCTCGATGAGCGAAATGCCGATTACTGGATCGGCTACGGCGTGTGTCTGCGCATGGCGCAGCAATCCGACAGCGCCTGGAAAGCGTTCGAGATCGCCGCGATCCTCCGACCCGACTGGGCGGTTCCGCATTTTCATGCACTCGAATTGAGCCTGTCGCTTCGGCAATGGGATCGGGCGCGGGATTGTCTTGCCGCATACGATAAGACCGTGACGCCCGAGATCCCGATGTCGATCGTTCAGGAAGCGCAGCGTCTGCGCGGCATGCTCGACGTCAGGCAGGCTGTGGCGACGGCAAGTTCGGCCGTCGCGGCCGGCGTTTGAGCCCCCGGCGGCGTTTAGAGCGACTGCCACATTCCGCGAAGCCGTTCGTCCTGTGTCAATTCTCGCCCGTTCCGTGCCGGCTGGTCGGTAAAACGCCCGCCGCCGCAAAAACGGCACAGACGCCGCAGACAACGGCCCCGCCGACCGCGCCGACGATGGCGGCGGCGGAATAGAGGAATCATGTCCACGCACGAACACAGCCGTTTGACGCGCGGGCTGAAAAACAGGCACATTCAGATGATCGCGCTGGGCGGTGCGATCGGCACCGGCCTGTTCTACGGCTCGGCTGCCTCGATCCAGCTCGCGGGACCGAGCATTATTATCTCCTACCTCGTGGGCGGCGCGGTGATGTATCTCATCATGCGGATGCTTGGCGAAATGTCGACCGCGGAGCCGGTTGCGGGGGCGTTCAGTCATTTTGCCTACAAATACTGGGGCCGGTTTCCCGGTTTTCTTGCCGGCTGGAATTACTGGTTTCTCTATATTCTCGTTTCGATGGCGGAGTTGACGGTCGTCGGAATCTACGTGGCCTACTGGCTGCCCGATTTTCCGGTCTGGCTGGCTTCGCTGCTTGTGCTCGTCACGGTTACCGCGATCAACCTGGGAGGGGTGCGCGCGTTCGGCGAGTTTGAATTCTGGTTCGCCCTGGTCAAGGTGCTGGCTGTCGTCGGCATGATCGTGTTCGGGACCTTGTTGATCTTCTCGGGGGCGGATAACGGCGTGGGCGTTCAGAACCTTTGGGTTCATGGCGGCTTTTTCCCCAATGGCGGGTGGGGCATGCTTTTATCGCTTGCCGTGGTGATGTTCTCCTTCGGCGGCACCGAGCTCGTCGGCATCGCCGCGGGCGAGGCGGACAATCCCCGGGAGAGCATTCCGCGCGCCGTCCGGCAGGTGATGTGGCGCATCCTGATATTTTATATCGGCTCGATCACCGTGCTGATGATCCTGTTCCCGTGGCGCTCAATCGGCGTGGAGGGTAGCCCCTTTGTGGTTATTTTCTCCCGGCTCGGTGTCGGCCCGGCCGCCGATGTCCTCAACTTCGTCGTGCTGACCGCTGCCATCTCGGTCTATAACAGCGGCATTTATTCCAACGGGCGCATGCTGCATGCGCTTGCCGAGCAAGGCAATGCGCCGGGAATTTTCCTGCGGCTCAACGCCGGCAAGGTGCCCTATGTGGGCGTTCTTTTTTCCTCATGCTGCACGCTTGCGGCGGTGGCGATCAACTATCTCGTCCCCGAAGGCGCCTTCATGCAGGTCATGGCGGTTGCGACCGCGGCGGCGACGGTCACGTGGGCGATGATTGTGCTCGTGCACATCAGGTTCCGAAAGGCGCACCGCGCTTTGCAGCAGCGGCTGGTGTTTCCGGCGCCGTTGTTTCCCTACGCCAATTATGCCTGCCTCGCCTTTTTGGTGCTTGTCGTCATGGCGATGACCCAGATCGATGGCATGCGAACGGCGGTCTACGTGCTGCCGGCCTGGCTTGCGGTTCTTTATTCCGGCTATCTCGTCAAGACGCGGCTCGCGGACAATCGATCGCCGCAGCCGTAATCCCCGCGTCGGTCGGAATCCGCGCCGATGGCGGAATGAGCGATCGGCGACACCTGCCTTTGTGTCCGTCGAAACTTCATCTCGCCGTCGCACAAAATTCACATGTATAAAGCCGCAACACACCATATAGTCCGCCGCGAGCGAACACAGATGCGATATGGACCCGGTGAACAGGCGGCACGTGTTTGCCGCCGGGGAAGCGGGCGCATCCGTCGATCGCTCGGGGCCGCACGCCGGCGCCTTCTTCCAGATTGAAAGCTCACGGGCGCGAGAGCCTTGGGGCGGAGGTGACGCCGGCATGAGCAAAAACGTTCTCGGACTGACCCGCGCCCTCGTCTATGCCGCCGAGGCACACGCCAACCAGCGGCGCAAGGGCGCGGCGCAAGAGCCCTATATCAACCATCTGATCGAGGTGCTGGACCTCGTCGCCCGCGCCACCGGCGGCGAGGACGAGGAACTGCTGATCGCCGCGCTGCTGCACGACGTCGTCGAGGACACGCCGATTTCGGCGGAGGATCTCGCCGCGGCCTTCGGGGCGCGGGTTGCCCGGATCGTCACCGAGAACTCCGACGACATGACCTTGCCGAAGGACGAGCGCCGCCGTCAGCGTATCGCCGCCATGGCGCACAAGTCGCCGGAATCGCGCATCGTCAAGACCGCCGACGTGATCTCCAACCTGCGCGCGATCGCCGTGTCGCCGCCGGCTGGCTGGGCGATGGACCGCCGCCTCGGCTACCTCGAGGGGTGCCGGCAGCTCATCGCCGCCGGTCGTGGCGCCAACGCCGTGATCGAACGGTTATTCGACGAGACAGTCGCCGAGGCCGAGCGGGCGATCCGCGCCGACGCTGCGATCAACGTCGATGGCGCCGAGGTCATCGCCCGGCATCTCGACAGCGTCATTGGCCAGGCGGTGCATCTTGTCTACCTGCCCAACACCTCGGGGCGGGCGATCACCGATGCGGACATGGACCTGCTCTGCGACACCATTTCCCGCAGTTTTCCATCCGCCACGGTGCAGCACGCCGACTCGATCTTCGACGGCAGGCGGCGGCAGATCCTGCTCGCGCGCATCCGCAGCGACAGCAGCGACGCGGTGGTGGCGCTGGCGCAGCGGCTTTGCATCGTGTTCGAACAGAGCTTCGTCGGCATCGAGGTTGGCGGGCGTTATATCCGCGTCTACGCCGACGACACAGCCTGATCGCACGCCGTTTCCGCGCGGCTACATCGCCGGGCACCGCGGCCTATTCAGCGGAAGAGCCTACCGAGCCCCGTCACGGATCGTGTATCCCGTGCCCCGCACCGTATGGATGAGTACTGTCTCATATCCCTTGTCGATCTTGGCGCGCAGCCGCGACACTTGCACATCGACGACGTTCGTCTGCGGGTCGAACTGGTAACCCCATACGGCATGCAACAGCATGGTACGCGTCACGGGTTGCCCGGCATTGCGCATCAGATATTCGAGCAGGAGGAATTCACGAGGCTGCAGCACGATCTCCTTGCCCGCGCGTGTCACCGTGTAAGAGAGAATGTCGAGTTCCAGATCGCCGACCCGGTAGACGGTCTGCTCGCTCTCCTGTCCCGCTTGCCGGCGCGCCAGCGCCTCGATGCGTGCCAGCAGTTCCGAAAAGGTGAGGGGTTTGGCGCGATAGCCACCGCCCGGACGCAGTCCCTTCACCCGTTCACCGATCTGCCGGCGGGTCCACAGAATGAGCACCGGCGTCTCCACCCTTTGCTTGCGCAGCAGGCGAATGATCGACAAGCCGTCTAGTTTCGGCAGCGCATGGTCGACCACCAACACGTCGTAATCGCCCTCGTTCGCCTGCGCGCATCCCTCCAGCCCTTCCGCCGCAAGGTCGGCCAGATGGCCTGCCTCCTGCAACGCCTTGACAACGCGGGCCGCGGCGTCCGCGTCATCTTCGAAAACCAGAATCTTCATAGGCACAAGAGCGTCCGTGCTGGAGATAGAGCTTGTCCGCGTGGCGCGGCAGTCCGGCAAAGGAGGGGGCCGAGAGCCGTTATGGCCGGCTGGATCGGCTACTTCTAAAGGTGCGTTGCAATCGATTTGACGATCATAACTTAGCCGGCTGTGTCAGTTCGGCTGCCTGCATCGTCAACGACGACATCAGGCCGGGTGCAATGCGCCCGGCCTCGCTTGAGCTCGTAACGTCAGGCCAAAGACACTTGCATGCCTCCGGAAAGCCGGCCGATCCGACGATTATCGCCGGGGGGTCGTCGCATTGCCGATGAGCCCGCCGCCCACCGCGCCGATGGCCCCGCCCGCCAGTGCTCCACCTGCCCGTCCGGTGGCGGCGCCACCGATAACGGCGCCCGTTACACCGCCGATAGCGGCGCCACCGACGGTACGGTCGCGTGAATTGGTCGTGTCGCATGCTGCGAGCGACAGCCCCAGCGCACCGGCTGCGATCAGGGTTACGATCCGAGTTTTCTGCATAATGGCTTCCTCTGCTTTGAACCGATTTCCTCTTCCGCCGATCTCAAGATGCTTGGCGGAGGTATCCGGCCGATATGTACCTATCAATCAGCATTGAGTCGATGTTTCTAGTCATTAAATATAGTATTTATTCACTAAATAAATGGTAATATTCATCTTAATTCTATGTAAAATTAAGCATATATATGACATGCGTAAATGACAGGGCGGGTTTCTCCGTCCAGTTTATTTGCGTTATGATGGGGTGATTTATACAGAGTCGCGTTTTTAGTTTAGTGCGGTACAGGCAATGCAAAAATCCGTGCATGTGCGGTTGAGCGCAGCCACGGGTTGCTTTCCGAAGCTGACCCAACCTGCTGCGGAGCAGGTGCCGCCTCTGAGTTCCTGAAGGATTCGTTGAAATCTTGAACCCGTCTGAGTAGAGCAGAGGCGCGATTCTTCAGATGTTCGCTATGGATCTGAGAGGCTTCAAAAACATCTCTGGCATGCACAAGCCTTTCCGCGAGGTGGAGCGCGGCCCTGATGCTGTCTTCGGTATAGGACAACGTATGACGCGCAATCTCGTGCGTCTTGAACGCTGCTGCCGGATGCCTCTCAAGGGTGGCGATTGCATGGCGGGCAGCGTCAAAATAGACGCTGAATGAGTGCCGCGCCCGTTCAACACTCATTTCGGCAAGCTCGCGCAATGTGGCCGGGATTTCGTTGGCAGGCGGCGTGTCACTCAATTTTTGTTTCCTAGCTATATTGGCGTAACGGTCGATATTCGAGTCCACAAGAAAACTCGCTGATCCAGAATGTTACTGTAACCAGCCTGCTTTGTTGCAGATCCCGCGGTATTTGACGACAACGGTATCTGCGACGTGAGTTGCAAATAAGCCGCGCTTAAATTCTTTTTCTAGAGCATTACATTTGCTAAAACGCATCTCTCTCGTGCAACGAAGCCGTTGCCCGTTCGGCGAACATTATGTCAATATTGGGTGTCGCGTAAATGCTGAATATAATTCAGCATTGTTGTGAGCGAGCTCAATGGAGAGCCGGTATGTCTCTGAAGCGGGTTGATCTGAATTTGTTCCGCGTATTCGAAGTTGTGATGCAACACCGCAGCGTCAGCGCGGCGAGCAAGGAACTTGGAGTGACGCCGTCAGCCATCAGCCACGCCTTGTCGCGCTTGCGCAACGCCCTCGGGGATGAGTTGTTCGTCTACGGCGACTCCGGCATGGAGCCCACGGCGCGCGCCTTTGAGCTTGCGCCAAGCATACGCGACGGCCTGGGGCGCCTCGATGACGCCATGAGCGCGACGCCGTTCGATCCTGCGGAATCGACACGCAGTTTTCGAATCGCCGCCACGGACTTTACGACCATCTCCGTTCTCACCGGTCTCGTTAGCCGGCTTGTGAGGATTGCGCCGCAGGTCGATCTGCGCATCTTTCCATGCAACCGCATGGATGTCGTCCGACATCTCGACGATGGCCGGCTGGATCTCGTCATCAGCTGGTTTCAGGACCTGCCGGACCGGGTCAACCGCGCGACCATCATGACCGAGAAAGAGGCTGTGGTTGTCCGCCCGGGACACCCTCTCACTGAAGGGGTGGTGACCAAGGAGCGCCTGTTCGCTTTCCCCTACATCGTCGTCGAGCTGACAGGCAGCGAGGATCAGGCCGTCGATGGCTTCGTCGATGACCGCGGCATATGGCGCCGCGTCTGGGTCGAGCGTCTTTTGATCGAAACTGACGCCGAGGAGGAGGATGCCGCCGCTCATGTTGCGGTGACACTCCCTCACTACGCCGCGATACCGCATATGCTCCGGGCGACTGATATGGTCGCGACCCTCCCGGGCCGGCTCGCGCGCGACGCCGCTGCACAAGGGGCGGTGGTCATCCTTGACCTGCCCTATGAACCGCTGTGCGTGCCCGTCGAGGCGATATGGCATCAAAGGGCCGACCGGGATCCGGGCTTGCAATGGCTGCTGGGAGAATTGATCGATGTGATGCGGGACGCTTGACGTCGGCATTGATACTGCCGCCACGCCACCTCATGGAAACAGGCCGAGGCTGTCAGGCGTTAATGCGGAACCGGAAGGGAGTCGATCATGAGGAGAAGTTTGTCTTCCGGAATCGCCGGTATCGTCGGGCTCGCGATTCTATTGATAATGTCCTGCGGATTGGCGTCGGCCCAGGAAAGCACAGCGCCCCGGGTCGATGACCAGCCCGCGCAGGTAAGGCAGTTCCTCGACCTTCTGGCCACCCCCGCCGTGCAGGAATGGCTGCGGCAGGCTCAGGCAGCGCCGGCGCCGCCGGCCGTTGCCGCGCCCCCCCAGAACCAGAGCATGTCCGCCGGCTTCGCCGAGCGCATCGTGACAACCCGTGCGCATGTCCGCGAGATCGTCCAGGCATTGCCCTATCTGCCAGACCGGATCGCCGAGGCCGGAGGCCGGCTGTCCCGCGCGCTCAGCAACGACGAGGGCGTGCAAGGAGGCACGCTGGTGGCGATGGCGTTTGCGTTGGGCGCTGCAGGAGTTTTCGCCATGCGCCGATGGGGACGGGGGGCGACGCGCGAATGGCAGCAGGCGCATCGGGAGCCTGTTGGCAGGCTGAAGCGGCTGGCGCTCCGTCTGCTCATCGCCGCTCTGCCCGCTCTTGGCTTTGCGGCGGGTGTCCTGATTGCCTTGATGCTGTTCGCGTGGCCACTGGTGCTGAAGAGCATCGTGATCGCCTACGCGCTCGCCGTTATTTCCATCCTGCTCGCCGATCGCTGGCTACGGGTTCTGCTGGTCAATCCGGTGCCGGTCCCGCAACCGGCGAGCGAGGCAAGTTCGGGCGGCGCGGCGGAGGCGGATAGCGCGGCCGAGGCCGAGGCGGAAGCCGCCGCTATCCCCACCCCTGCATCTGCCATTCAGGCGGACGATCCGAGGAAGGTTGTCTTCTGGCACCGCCGGATTGTCCTGTTCATCGGGTATTTTTTTCTTTCTACCGCAACCCTGGAAACGCTGCGCGTGCTCGACGTCGCTCGCCCGTCGGTGCAGGCGTTCGCCTATCTGCTTGGCCTCGGTTATCTGGCCATCGGCCTTGAGGCCGTCTGGCGCCGACCCCAGGCGCAAGCCGAAGGGCAGAAGCAGCTTGGGGCGCAGGCGGCCAGTATCCTGTTGACCTTGCTGGGCGTCGTGCTCTGGTGGCTATGGGCGGCGGGCCTCAACGGGTTGTTCTGGCTGCTGACCTTCGCTGTCGTGCTGCCGGTCGCGATCAGGACTATCGATTGGCGCGTCATGCGCCTGCTCCGCCCCGAGGGCGGCGGGGACGCCGGACACGCCAGTGTGCTCGAAGTCTGCATCACCCGCGGCTTGCGGTTGGTGCTGGTGATCGGCGCCGTGTATTGGCTCTCCGAGGTATGGCATACCGACCTCATCGCCCTCACCAGCGATACCACGCCCCTCAAGCGGCTGGTGCGCGGCGTTCTGAACGCTGTCGTCACGCTTTTCTTTGCTGATTTCGTGTGGCAGCTGCTGAAGGCGGCGATCGACGCGCGGCTCATGCGGGCCGGTTCGCCCGGTTCGCACGGTGCGGGCGCACCGGCTGCCGGGGAGGGCGGCATCGGCCACGGCGACGACCCGGTGCGGCAGGCGCGCCTGCGCACGCTTCTGCCGATTTTCCGCAACATCCTGTTCGTGGTGATCGCGGGGATTGCCATCCTGATGTCTCTTTCCGGGCTCGGCGTCGAGATCGCGCCGCTGATCGCGGGCGCGGGTGTCGTGGGCGTCGCCGTCGGCTTCGGCTCGCAGACGCTGGTCAAGGATGTGATCAGCGGCGTCTTCTACCTGCTGGACGACGCGTTCAGGGTTGGCGAATACATCCAGAGCGGGAATTACAAGGGCCAGGTCGAGTCTTTCTCGCTGCGCTCCGTCAAGCTGCGTCATCATCGCGGCCCGATCTTCACCGTGCCCTTCGGTCTGCTCGGCGCGGTGCAGAACATGAGCCGCGACTGGGTGATGGACAAGTTCACCTTCAATGTTGCCTTCGATACCGACCTGGAGAAGGCGCGCAAGATCATCAAGTCCATCGGCCAGCAACTGGCCGAGGAACCGGAGCACGCGGCCAACATCCTGGAGCCGCTCAAGATGCAGGGTGTCGAGCAGTTCGGTGAGTACGGCATGCAAATCAAGTGCAAGATGATGACGCGGCCGGGCGAGCAGTTCCTGATCCGCCGTTTGGCGCTGCGGCGGATCAAGCAGGCGTTCGACGAAGCCGGCATACGCTTTGCCCTGCCGCAGGTTCACGTGGCGGGTAACGGCGATGCCGCCGCGGTCGCCGCCGCCGGGCAGATACGCAGCGTTCTCGCTGCGGAAGGGCGCAAGGAGGAATAGGCGCACCCCGCCGTCACGGTCGTTTTTGCCGCGGCCGGGGTGCGAAGCCGGCTCAACAGCGCGCGACAATGTGAGACCGGCAGCCCGACCGGAACGCCGGCTGTAAATATTTTCGTTATATATCGTGCCTATCAGTTGCGATCATGACACTCGCGCATCTTCTCGTGCTGACAATAAAGGTCAGTCTACTTGTTCTCGTGTTCACAATCGGCCTTTCCGCCAGACGCGAGGACACCCTCTACCTTTCCCGGCACCGCATGCTTCTCCTGCGGTCGATCCTCGCGATGAACGTGGTGATGGTTGCCGTTGCCGCGACGATTGCCGCATTGTTCGATCTCCCGCGTCCGGTCAGCATCGCGCTGGTCGTGCTTGCGATTTCGCCGGTTCCGCCCATCCTTGCCAAGAAGCAGCGCGGGGCGGGCGGTTCGTCTTCCTATACTATCGGCTTGCTCGTGGCGGCTTCGCTCGTGGCGATCGTCCTCGCGCCGCTCGCCGTCAAGATTGTCGGCTTGGCATTCGGCTACGACACCGGCATATCGCCCCTCGAGATCGGCTTCATCGAGTTGACATCCGTGCTCGCGCCGCTGGCCGCAGGCATCGCGGTGCGGCATTACGCGCCGGCGTTCGCCGACCGGATTGCCCGACCCGTTTCCCTCGCGGGAACGGTGCTGCTCGTCGCCGCGAGCCTGCCAGTGCTGTTCATCGCGTGGCCAGTGGTCTGGAGCATGATGGGTAACGGCGTTGCTGTCGCGCTCGTTGCCTTCACCCTGATCGGCCTTTTCGTGGGCCACCAGCTCGGCGGGCCGGAACCCAGGGATCGCACCGTGTTGGCGCTCGCCGCCGGAACCCGGCATCCCGGCATCGCGATGGCTATCGCCAGCACGAACTTTCCCGATGAACGTGCCGCGCTGGCCGTCGTTCTCTACCACCTTGTCATAGGTACCGTGGTGTCGCTCCCCTATATCAAATGGCGGCGCAGCGCCGCCGCCGCCCCTGACGAATGACACGGCGGGGGTAATTTTCCGGTGGAAGGCGCCGATTCAACGGCAGCGCTTGCCTCGCTCGAAGAATAGAGACGTACTTTTAAAAATACTGTGTTTTTCATGCAACTCAAGTAGAGTATGGTGTTTTTTATAAAAATTGACTGATGAAAATTTGTAATGTTTGACATCGTCAAAATGTATTGCGTAATGAGCGTTGTCGATCTTATATCCTGCCCCCCAGAGGTTGTATTTCATCGTCAGGGGGCAGCGGTGCCGAGTTGTTTCAATGATCTGCGTGGTCCAGGCGGGCTGCGCGAGATGTCTGCTGCGGATTCCGCATGCTTTCCGCGGGATTTATCGGTGCCGGGGCGGTCCGTGTCTTTGCCGGGTGTCTTTTCAAGACGAATCCGGATGGCGCTTGCTGGGTTGTCGGCGATCATGCTGGCGTCGTGCGCCGGCAATCCGCGCGGCGTCCTCACTCCGGTGGCAGAAACCGCGCAGGGTGCGACCAAGGTTGAGATGCTGGTCGCTACGACGCGTAAAAAAGCCGACAACCCTGCCGAGATGTTCTCGGGCGCGCGCGGAGAGCGCTCTGCCTTTGCGGACATCGCGGTGTCGATCCCACCCGCCAGCGCCCGCACGACGGGTGACGTGCAGTGGCCGCGCCGGTTGCCCGGCAATCCGGCTACCGATTTCGTCGCGCTGCGGGCTGATTTCCTCGATCAGGATGAGGCCCTGCGTCGCTTCCGGCGGGTTGTCGCCAAGTCGCCGGGCCGAAGCGTGCTGGTCTTCGTGCATGGTTACAATAACCGCTTCGAGGATGCGGTGTTCCGCTTTGCGCAGATCGTCAACGACGCGGGGGCGGACGTCGCGCCTGTGCTGTTCACCTGGCCCTCGCAGGGCAGCCTGCTCGCCTATGGCTATGACCGGGAAAGCGCGAACTTCTCGCGCGACAGCCTCGAAAACCTGCTGACCGCCCTGTCCAAGGAAAAGGGCGTGAAGGAGATATCGATTCTCGCCCACTCCATGGGCAACTGGGTCACGCTCGAGGCCCTGCGGCAGATGGCCATCCGCAACAACGGCCGCCTCGCGCCCAAGATCGCCAACGTGATGCTGGCCGCTCCCGATGTCGACATCGACGTTTTCCGCACGCAGGTGTCGCAGATCCGCTCTTCCGGCAAGCCCGGTGGTAAGCCGGCGAACTTCGTGCTGTTCACCTCGCGGGATGACAAGGCGCTCGCGGTTTCGCGGCGGGTGTGGGGCAGCACTGTGCGCCTTGGCGCCGTTGATCCGAATACCGAGCCGTTCAAGTCCGACTTCAACCGGCGCAATGTGACCGTCGTCGATATGACCGGCGTGCGTACCAACGACAAGCTCAGCCACGGCACCTTTGCCGAAAGCCCGGAAGTGGTGCAGCTGATTGGAATGCGGGTCGCGGGCGGGCAGACGCTGACGGATTCAAATGCCGGTCTCGGCGACCGCATCATCCAGATCACTTCTGGTGCCGCGACTTCCGTCGGCACGGCGGCGGGCCTTGTGCTTGCGGCGCCGGTTGCGGTGGTGGACCCGAATACGCGCCAGAACTTCGGCGGCCAGGTGGAAGGGCTCGGCGGCGCCATCGCCGGAACCGCTGACGGCGTTCGCCCGTAAGCTGCGGGGGAAGTTCGATCCGGCCGGGCGCACACCTATGAACAGGTGTTGCGCCCCGATCCGGACACTTGAGATACTCGCCGCGATGCTCAGATAAGCTGTCCGAGGCATTTCATTGAATTCGATTTATTTTGATAAGATAACGCATTTGTATTTGTAATGTTCAAAGTCATCATAGCGTAACATTACGGCGCCTATAGCGTTGCAAGCTTATATCGCGGTCGTCCTGATCGGCCAGATCAAGGCGGAAGGCAATGCGGGCATGACCTTGCGCGCGGCAGTTTCGGCTTTTTGTGGGGCATCCCCGGCGCCGTCCTTGGCTTGTGCGACCAGTATCAGTCCAGCCGATGGGTGGCCGAACTCCTCTCCGGGAAGGAAGAAGCGTGAATTCCGTTGAGCCCGCCGTGCCCGGCAAGCGCGCAAAGCGTTGTTCCCAATTGAATGCCCCGCTCACCTCGGCGAGGCCTAGAATCATGAAGCGATCAGGTCCATGAGTATTCTCGCGAATTCCGAAGTCTTCACCTTTTTCCGGGCCTGGCTTGCCGACCCCCTGCGCGTTGCGTCGATCGTTCCGTCCGGCAGAGCGCTTGCCGCGGCGATGACGGAGGAGATCTCGCCGGAAACCGGTCCTGTCATTGATCTTGGGCCAGGCACCGGCGCATTCACCCGTGCGCTGCTATTGCGCGGCGTGCGGCAGGAGAACCTGGCTCTGATCGAGTCCGGGGCAGAGTTCGCTGCCGGGCTTCGGCACAGTTTCCCCCGTGCTCGCGTTTATTGCGTCGATGCGGCGCGGCTGCGGAGTATCGAGCTCTTCGCGGGCCTGCCTGCCGGTGCAACGATTAGCGGTCTTCCGCTGCTTTCCATGCCGCCGCGCAAGGTTATCGCAATCCTGGAGGGGGCATTCGCCAGCATGCGCGCGGACGGAGCCTTCTACCAGTTCACCTATGGCCCGCGGTGCCCCATCTCCCGCCGATTGCTGGACCGGCTTGGGTTGAAGGCCACCCGTATCGGCGGAACTCTCGCCAACGTGCCGCCTGCGGCCATCTACAAGATACGTCGGCGCGCCGAACGCCCCCGGCATCCCGAACCTGTCCGCGACGCCGGAAGCGGCTCGGGGAACCCCGGAGGAGCAGAGGCAAGGACCTGAACCGGACATCGCCTGGGCAGCAGTCGAGCGGTCTTTTCTGCGCCAGACGGCAATCCAGGGGGCTTCCGGATGCTGTCGCGTCGTCGATCAATTGGAAATGGATACTGAAATGACCAATCAAGTCACCAACGCAGTCCTTGGCACTTTGGACTCTCCTTTGCCGATCGATCTCGCCTTTCAGGGTGGTGGTTCGCACGGTGCTTTCACGTGGGGTGTGGCGGAGCGCATCCTCGACGATCCGACTTTGAGGATCGAGAGCATCAGCGGCACGTCGGCTGGCGCGATGAATGCCGC
>CALMIK010000043.1 GCA_937863995.1 uncultured Chelatococcus sp. | reverse complement strand
TGGCGCTGGCGCTGCTGCTCGCGGTTTGCGTCGACCGCCTCATCCGGCTCGGCGGCGTCTACACCACGCTCCTCGTGTGGCCCTACGCGGTGGCGCCCGTGGTGGCGGGTGTGCTGTGGTGGTTCCTGTTCAACCCGTCCATCGGCATCTTTCCCTATCTGCTGTCGTTCGCCGGTATCCACTGGAACCACCGCATCAACGGCGACCATGCCATGATCATGCTGGTGGTGGCGGCGAGCTGGAAGCAGGTGTCCTACAACTTCCTGTTCTTCGTCGCCGGTTTGCAGTCCATTCCGCGCTCGCTCATCGAGGCCGCTGCCATCGACGGCGCCGGGCCGCTGAAGCGCTTCTGGACGATCGTCTTTCCGCTGCTGTCGCCGACGACGTTCTTCCTGCTGATCATCAACATCAACTATTCGATGTTCGACACCTTCGCCATCGTCGATGCCACCACCGGCGGGGGGCCGGCGGGCGCGACCAACATCCTCGTGTTCAAGGTCTTCGCCGATGGCGTGCTCGGGCTCAACCTCGGCTCGTCGGCGGCGCAGTCGGTGATCCTGATGCTGATCGTGATCGCGCTCACCTTCGTCCAGTTCCGCTATGTCGAGCGGCGCGTGCAGTACTGAGAACCGGCGATGATCGAAAACAGGCCCTGGCTGAACGCCCTCACCCACCTTGTGCTGATCGCGGGCGTCGCCATCGTGGTGCTGCCGGTTTATCTTGCCTTCGTCGCTTCCACCCACCCGGACGGCGCCTTCGTGAGCGGGGTGATGCCGCTGCTGCCGGGCACGGAGTTCGCGGCCAATTACGGCGAGATGTTCCGTTCCGGCATGGCCAACGCCGGCACGCCGCCGCTCACGCTGATGCTGGGCAACGCCCTCGTTATGGCGGTGGTGATCACTGTCGGCAAGATCGCGATCTCGATCACGTCGGCCTTCGCCATCATCTATTTCCGCTTTCCCGGGCGCGTCGTGTTTTTCTGGATGATCTTCATCACACTGATGCTGCCCGTCGAGGTGCGCATCCTGCCGACCTTCAAGGTGGTTGCGGATCTCGGGCTTCTCAACTCCTACGCCGGGCTGACGCTGCCGCTGATCGCCTCCGCCACCGCCACCTTCCTGTTCCGCCAGTTCTTCATGACCCTGCCGGACGAACTGACGGAGGCGGCGCGCGTCGACGGCGCGGGGCCGCTGCGCTTTTTCCGCGACATCCTGCTGCCGCTGTCGCGCACCAACATCGCGGCGCTCTCCGTGATCCTGTTCATCTACGGCTGGGTGCAATACCTGTGGCCGCTGCTGGTGACGACTGACCCGCGCTACTACACCATCGTCATGGGCATCAAGCGCATGGTGGCGGTGTCGGATGCCGATCCGCAGTGGAACCTCGTCATGGCGGCGGTGATGCTGGCCATGCTGCCGCCGGTGGTGGTGGTGGTCGTGATGCAGCGGCTGTTCGTCAAAGGCCTCGTCGAGACGGAGAAATAACGTGGCGACCATCGACATCGCGGGCGTGCGCAAGACCTATCCGGGCGGCGTCGAGGTAATACGGGGCATCGACCTCGCCATCGGCGAGGGCGAACTCGTGGTGCTGGTGGGGCCGTCGGGCTGCGGTAAATCCACCTTGCTGCGCATGATCGCGGGGCTCGAGCGCATCTCGGCCGGCACGATCGCCATCGGCGGGCGGGTGGTGAACGACCTGGAGCCGGCCGACCGCGATATCGCCATGGTGTTCCAGAACTACGCGCTCTATCCGCACATGACGGTGCGCGGCAACCTGGAATACGGCCTGAAGAACCGTGGCACACCGCGTGCCGAGATCGACGCCCGCGTCCAGGAGGCCGCGCGCATTCTCGAGATCGACCCGTTCCTGGACCGCAAGCCGCGGCAATTGTCCGGCGGCCAGCGCCAGCGCGTGGCGATGGGGCGCGCCATCGTGCGCAAGCCCAAGGTGTTCCTGTTCGACGAGCCGCTGTCGAACCTCGATGCCAAGCTGCGCGCCCACATGCGTGTCGAGATCCGCCGTCTGCAGCGCGCGCTCGGCACCACGCTGGTCTACGTCACGCACGACCAGCTCGAAGCGATGACGCTCGCCGACAAGCTCGTGGTCATGAACGGCGGCGCCATCGAGCAGCAGGGCGCGCCGCTCGACCTCTACGCCGATCCGCAGACGCTTTTCGTCGCCGGCTTCATGGGCTCGCCGGGCATGAACCTCATCGACGCCGACCGGCTGCGCGCGGCGGGCACGGTGCTGCCCGACGCGATTCCGGCGGGCACGGGTGTGATCGGCATCCGTCCCGAGGACATACGGCTGGAGCACGGCCAGCTGGAGCAGGGTGTGGACCCGGCGCTGTCGCTGCCGGCGCGTGTCGAGGCGGTGGAGATCGTGGGCGCCGAGAGCCTCGTGTATGCGGCGACGGGCACGGCCGGGGTGATCGTGCTGCGCCAGCCCGGCTTCTGGCCGGGCCGCGCCGACACGCCGGTGACGCTTCATCTGCCGCTGGCGCGCCTGCACTGCTTCGGCAAGGAGAGCGGGCGCAAGCTGCGGCTGTCGTGAAAACGGCGCGGACGTTGCCGTCCGCGCCGCCATTGTTGTCGAGCAGGCTGTGGATCAGCCGCCGTTGATGACGTTCTCGACCACGGGCATCACCTCCCAAAGGCCGCGCCAGATCATGTCGAGCGAGACGTAGAGGATGACAGCGAGGCCGATGTAGGCGATCCAGCGGTGCTTGTGCAGCAGCTTGGCGATGTAATTCGCCGCCACGCCCATCAGCGCCACCGAGAGCACCAGGCCGAACACGAGGATTTCGGGATGGTCGCGCGCGGCGCCCGCGACCGCGAGCACGTTGTCGAGCGACATCGACAGGTCGGCGACGAGGATCTGCGTTGCCGCCTGCATGAACGTCTTGCGCGGCGTCGCGCCGGCGACCGTGCCGTCCTTGTTGATGTCTTCCTCGTTCAGCGCCTCGACGGCGTCGAGCTCCTCGTGGCGCTGCACGCGCAGCTCGCGCCACATCTTCCAGCACACCCACAGCAAGAGCACGCCGCCTGCGAACAGCAGGCCGACGATCTGCAGGAGCTGGGTGGTGATGGCCGCGAAGAATATGCGCAGCACCGTCGCCGCGATGATGCCGACGAGGATGGCCTTCGCCCGCTGGTCCTTGGGGAGGCCGGCGGCCGCGAGGCCGATGACGATCGCATTGTCGCCAGCCATGATCAGGTCGATCATGATGACCTGCATCAGCGTGTAGAACGCGTCCGCGGTCATGAGATAGTTCAGAGTATCTGCCATTTGGCACCCGCCATGAGGGCGGCCGGCGCGACAGGATCGGCATCGCGCACCGGCAGTTGCCTGCGGCGGTCCCGCGCGGGATCACCCAGGAAACAACACGTCCGCAATGTCGATAAAAAGTTCCTAACGCTCCAGGCCACC
The DNA here is from genome assembly GCA_937863995.1 of uncultured Chelatococcus sp. Classification (GTDB taxonomy): domain Bacteria; phylum Pseudomonadota; class Alphaproteobacteria; order Rhizobiales; family Beijerinckiaceae; genus Pseudochelatococcus. The sequence continues at coordinate 26,801 of CALMIK010000043.1, read as the reverse complement.
GAATTTTCAGACTTCCAGTCCGACATCACAGTCCTTGTGAACTGTCAGAGGGGCCCGGGCTGGTGGCATCTGTATAACGCCGGAAGCCGATATTTTCAAGCATTCGCCGGAAAAATAGCCTTGTACGTGGTCATGAACAGGCTTTAGCGGCCGCTGAAGGAGCCGAGGAACACCACCACGTCGTTCTCGTGCACGAGGCCGAGGGTCTTGCGGGCTTCCTCCTCGAGAATGTCCGCGTCGATCCTGCCGGCGCGCACCAGTTCCGTCCGGCGTTCCCATTCGGCGTGCTCCGCCTTGAGGGCGTCGAGCTCGATGGTCTTTTCGTAGATCTGCCGCTTGTATTCGCGCTTGGCCTCAAGGCCGCGGGCGCCGTTCTGGGCGTGGAAGAGAAAGTAGCCAACCACCACCGCCGACACGGTGTACAAAAAAATCGGTATGAGGATTGCGCGAAGCCGCTTGCGTTTGACCATGCATGAATGCTACCTCGATCGCGGTTAATGATGAATTAACGAAGTATTGCGATCAACATAAGTTGCGTACCTGAAACTGAATCGACATCACTGCCGTGTATTTCGCTAGATTGTATCCGGCGTAGATCGATTTGATGAAGGCAAATTCAAAGCTGAATTGTTGAGGTAAGACATGTCTAAATGGTCTGAAGGTTACGTAACTGGCATCGAATACACGATCGGTTTCTTTCATGAGCTGACGCCAGAGAACCTGCGCTTCGCCTTGCTGCAGCACGGCCTGGCCGCCCCCCGCGGCAAGGTGTCGTATCTCGAGCTCGGCGCGGGCTACGGCCTGACCGCCAATCTCGTCGCCGCCGTCAACCCGGACGTCGAGGTGGTTGCCGTCGATTTCAATCCGGCCCATATCAGCCACGCCCGGGCCCTGGCCGAGAAGGCCGGCACGCGCAACGTGACCTTCCTCGAGCGCAGCTTCGAGGAACTGGCGCGCGACGACAGCCTGCAGAGCTTCGACTACATCGTGCTGCACGGCGTCTACAGCTGGATCAGCGAAGCCAACCGCGGCTACATCCGTGAAATCGTCCGCCGCAACCTGAAGCCCGGCGGCGTCGTCTACGTGTCCTACAACGCCTATCCGGGCTGGTCTTCCGGCGCCACCCTGCAGCGCGTGCTGCGCGACGGCGGCGCGCTCGGCGGCGGCGAGGTGACGAAGCAGATCGTGCAGGGCGTGCAGCTGCTGAACCGCCTCAAGGACCTCAACTCCGGCTTCTTCTCCGCGAATCCCGGCGCCGCCAACCGTCTGGACGACCTGCAGAAACGTCCGCTGTCCTACCTCGCGCACGAATACATGAACAGCGACTGGGACGCGTTCTTCTTCAGCGACGTCGCCAAGGCATTCGGCGAAGCGAAGGTCGTCTACGCCGGCCAGGCCAACATCGCCTCCCAGACCGACCTGCTCAACTTCACCGACGAGCAGCGGCAGTTCCTTGGCTCCATTCCCGATCCGGTGTTCCGCGAGGTGGCGCGCGACGTCATCCTCAACACGTCCTTCCGCCGCGATCTCTACCTGCGCGGCGCCTCGGCGCTGTCGCGCCCGGTGCAGAAGGAGATCTGGGACAAGCAGCGCTTCGTTCTGCTGCGCGACCCGGCGGAAGTGCCGCGCAAGCTCGGCGCGCGCGTGGGCGAGATCTCGCTCAATGCCGAGGTCTACGATCCGGTCCTCGCCGCGCTCGCCCGCGGTCCGCAGACGCTGGCTGAACTCACGCAGGATGCCGACGTCGCCCGCCTCACCTGGGAGCAGGTGGCCGAGGCCGTGCATTTCCTGTCGTTACTCGGTGTGGTGCACCTGGCGCTGCCGGCTGAGGGCGAGGCGGAGCGCACGGCGCGCGCGCGCGCCTTCAACCTCGCGCTCGTGGAACGCGTCAAGGCCGGCGACAGCATCCAGGTGCTGGCCTCGCCGATCACCGGTTCGGGCATCGGCCTCGACGGCCTGTCGCAGATCCTGTTCGCCGCCCACGTGGCCGGCGTCGAGGACAAGGCGGCCTTCGTGCGTCAGCAGCTCAAGGAAAAGGGCCACACCCTGCTGAAGGACGGCGCGCCCATCGAGGACGAGGCGCAGGCCGCCGAGCACCTCAAGAGCGCGATCGAGGGCTTCGAGAACGAGACGCTCAAGATCCTGCAGCGCGCCGGCATCGCCTGATGCGGCAGCGCCGATCGACCGGGTGACGCCATCCGGTCGATCGAGGCGATTCGGCCTTCGCCGATTCCGGCCCGTCCGCACCAGCGGGCGGGCTTTTTGTCAGGCTTGCAGCGTCGGCTGTGTCGCGATGGCCTGTTCCAGCAGGTCGAGGGCTGCCACGACCGACCGCAGGCGGATCGCCGCGCGTCCCTCATCGGCGAACCGGTGGGCGACGTGCCGCGCGGGCAGGCCGCGCCGCGCCACGGCGAAATGAACCAGCCCGACCGGCTTGGCCGCCGAGCCGCCGCCAGGCCCCGCGACGCCGGTTATGGCGACCGCGACATCGGCCTCGGGCAAGCGCTGCAGCACGCCCTCCGCCATGGCGAGCGCGACAGGCTCGCTCACGGCGCCGTGCAGGTCGAGGAGATCGCGCGGAACGCCGACGCTGATCTCCTTCGCGGTGTTGGAATAGGTGACGAAACCGCCCGCGACCACGTCCGAGGAACCGGGGATCTCGGTCAGCACGCCGCTGACGAGGCCGCCGGTGCAGGATTCCGCGGTGGCGACATGCAGCCCCGCCGCTCGCGCCGCTTCCAGCACGCGGCGGGCCTGCGCCACGAGGTCGGGCGGAAAGAGGGATGTCCGGTCGATGCCTGAAAGGTCGCTGGTGTCGGTCATGGTCTCTCTCTGGTGGTTGTCTGGCGGGTTTACGTCTCCGGCAGGCGGACGGTGGCCGCTGCCTGGGCGGCGATGCCCTCCGAGCGGCCCGTGAAGCCGAGCCGCTCGGAAGTCGTGGCCTTGACCGACACGCGGTCGATCGCGATGGCGCAGATGCCGGCGATCCGTTCCCGGATCGCCTCGCGATGCGGGCCGACCTTCGGCGTTTCGCAGATCACGGTCGCATCGAGATGGTCGAGGACGCCGCCGCGCGCCCGCAGCAGGCCAACGGCGTGGGCCAGAAACCTGTCGGAGGAGGCGCCCTTCCATTGCGGGTCGCTCGGCGGGAAATGGCTGCCGATATCGCCGTCGGCGAGGGCGCCGAGCAGGGCGTCGGTAAGCGCGTGCAACACCACGTCGCCGTCCGAATGGGCAATGACGCCCTGCGTGTGCGCGATCCTCACGCCGCCGAGCCAGATGTGATCGCCGGGCGCGAAGGCGTGCACGTCGAAGCCCGTGCCGACGCGGGTCACGAGCCGGACATCGGGACGCAGGCGCTGTTCCGCGGCCGCGAAATCGGCCGCGACGGTCAGCTTCACATTGGCGGGGTCGCCGGCGAACACGGTCACCGCGCCGCCGGCCCATTCGGCCAGCGCCCCGTCGTCGGTGAAGGCGCACAGCGCTTCGGCGCGCGCCCGCGCGTGGGCGTCGAGCAGCAGGCGGTAATCGAACGCCTGCGGGGTCTGGACGGCGCGAAGCCTGGCGCGCTCGGGCGTCGCGGTCACGCGGCCGGCGTCGTCGACTTCCTTGATGGTGTCGGTCACGGGGATCGCCGGAATGGCGGCGCTGTGGGCGCGCGCGGCGTCGATGGCGGCGTCGATGAGCGCCGCGGACACGAACGGGCGCGCCGCGTCGTGGACGAGCACGATCTCCGGAGGCTCGTGGCGCAGGGCGTGCAGCCCGGCGAACACCGATTCCTGGCGCGTGTCGCCGCCGATGACAGGCGGCAGCAGCTTCGCGTGATCGGCAAGGACGCGCACGCTTTCCGCGAAAAAGTCTGCGTCCTGCGCGCCGATGACGGTCTGGACCCGCCCGATGGCGGGATGGGCGAGAAAGGCGTCGAGCGTGCGCGCCAGAACGCTCGCGCCCGCGAGCTGCCGATACTGCTTGGGCAGATGCTGATCGGGCGCGCCGGCGCGAAGGCCGCGGCCCGCGGCGACGATGACGACGGCGATCTCGGTGCGTGACAAGGCGCGAACTCCGGCTGCGATGCTCTAAAGCGTTTTCAAGCAAAGCGGATGCTTCTTTGCATGAAGAAAACGCGTCTCATCAGAAAGATAAAGTAACTTCGCCTTCCAACGTCACGTCGAAATGCTTTAGCTGCTTTGTAGGCGAGGCGCGCGCGCGGCGCAACCGTTCCGGCCGGCATGCGAAAAGTGTTGCGTTGGAACGCGATTGATTGTTCTCCTGCAGTGCAATGACGAACAAAGACAATCTCGCAAGCCTTGCCGGCACGCCCGCCATCATGGTCGGGCCGGTGGCGCTATCAGGACGGGCGCTTCTGGCGCCGATGTCGGGCATCACCGACATCGGCATGCGCCGGCTCGCCATGGATTTCGGCGCGTCGCTCGTGGTGTCGGAGATGGTCGCCAGCGACGATCTCGCCGCCGGCGACGAGGAAGCGCGCACGCGCGCCGAGGGCGCGGGCGTCACGCCGCACATGGTGCAACTCGCCGGTTGCGATCCGCGCTGGATGGCGGAGGGCGCGCGCGTGGCCGAGGACGCCGGGGCGCGCATCATCGACATCAACATGGGCTGCCCCGCCAAGCGTGTGACCGGCGGCTGGTCGGGCTCGGCGCTGATGCGCGACCTCGACCACGCGGTCACGCTCGTCGCGGCGACGGTGGCGGCGGTCGCCGTGCCGGTGACGCTGAAGATGCGGCTCGGCTGGGACCACGCCTCGCTCAACGCGCCGGAACTCGCGCGCCGCGCCGTCGACGCGGGCGTGCACATGGTGACGGTGCACGGTCGCACGCGGCAGCAGTTCTACAAGGGCGAGGCGGACTGGGGCGCGGTGGCGGCGGTGCGCGCGGCGATTCCGGGCGTGCCGCTCGTCGTCAACGGCGACATCGCCTCGGCGGCGGATGCGCGCGCGGCGCTGACGCTGTCGGGGGCGGATGCGGTGATGATCGGCCGCGCGGCGCTGGGGAGGCCCTGGTGCGTGGGAGAAATCGCGCGTTCGCTCGCCGGCGAGGCGGCGCAAACGCCCGCGCCCGCGCGCCGGCTCGAAGGGGCGGTCGCTCACTACGAGACGTTGCTCTCCACCTACGGACTGCGCATGGGCGTGCGCCACGCGCGCAAGCATCTTGCCGCCTATGCCGATGACGCGCTTGGTCTTGGCGCGGCACGAGAAGAGGGCGCGCGCCTGCGCGCGCGCATCGTTGTCAGCGACGATCCGGATGAGGTCGTCGCCATCTTGCGAAAGCTTTACGGCGATGTCGACGCATCTCTTGCCGCCTGAGGAGGCGGGTATTCTCGCGGTGCTGCCCTTGCCGGTGCTGGCGGTGGCGGCAGGCGGCGGCATCGTCTACGCCAACGCGGCCGCCGAGGATTTTTTCCATCTGAGCCTGCCGGTGCTGCGCCGTCAGCGCCTCGCCGATCTCATCCCGCACGGTTCTCCGGTGCTCGCGATGGTGGACGAGGTGCGCGACAGCGGCGCCGGCATGTCCGGCTACCGGCTGGAACTGGCGCTTACCCGTTTGCAGGAGGCGCGCATCATCGATGTCTTCGCCGCGCCACTCACTGACGGATCGGTCGCCGTGCTGCTGCATGAACGAACAAATGCCGAAAAAATGGGCAGGCAACTGACGCATAGAACGGCGGCGCGCTCGCTCACGGCGCTGGGCGCCATGCTCGCGCACGAAATCAAGAACCCGCTGTCGGGCATCCGCGGCGCGGCGCAACTGCTCGAGACGTCCGTGCCGGCGGACGACCGGGTGCTGACACGGCTCATCTGCGACGAGACCGACCGCATCGTGAAGCTGGTGGAGCGCATGGAGACCCTTGGCGAGGGCCGGCCCGTGCCGCGCGCGCCGGTCAACATCCACGACGTGCTCGATCACGTTCGCCGCCTTGCGCAGTCGGGCTTCGCCCGCCACATCCGCTTCGTCGAGTCCTACGATCCCTCGCTGCCGCCGGTGGAAGGCAACCGCGACCAGCTCATTCAGGTGTTCCTCAACCTGGTGAAGAACGCGGCCGAGGCCATCGACAGCGATCCGGACGCGACGGCTGGCGAGATCGTGCTCGCCACCGCCTACCGGCCCGGCGTGCAGATGCAGGGGCCGGGGCGCGAGCGGGTGCGCCTTCCTTTCGAAATCAGCGTGCGCGACAATGGCCCCGGCGTTCCCGCCGACATGCTCGCGCATCTGTTCGATCCGTTCGTGACGACGAAGGCGGGCGGAACCGGCCCGTCCGGAACCGGTCCGAGCGGAACTGGCCTGGGTCTTGCATTGGTTGCCAAGATCGTGGGCGAGCACGGCGGAATCGTCGAATGTGACAGTGTCGCGCGCCGCACCACGTTTCGGGTGTTGATGCCCATCGTGGCCCAACGCGGCGAGCGCCAGCCGGAGGCCACGAGGGAGAGGATGCAAGGAACGGAGTAACAGATGGGCCGCGCAACGATCCTCGTCGCCGACGATGACGCCTCGATCCGCACAGTCCTGGCCCAGGCCTTGACGCGGGCGGGCTACGACATCCGCACCACCGGCCATGCCGGCACGCTGTGGAGCTGGGTGTCGCAGGGCGACGGCGATCTCGTCGTTACCGACGTCGTCATGCCGGATGAGAATGCCTTCGATCTCCTGCCCCGCATCCGCAAGCTGCGGCCGGATCTGCCGGTGATCGTCATGAGCGCCCAGAACACGTTCATGACCGCCATCCGTGCCTCCGAGCGCGGCGCTTACGAATACCTGCCCAAGCCTTTCGATCTCAAGGAACTCGTCAGCATCGTCGGCAGGGCGCTGTCGCGGCCGCGCGGCATCGGCGTGGCCCTGGGCGCGGGCGACGAGCCGGACGAAATCCCGCTCATCGGCCGCTCGCCGGCCATGCAGGACATCTACCGCGCCATGGCGCGCCTGATGTCGACCGACCTTACCGTGATGATCTCGGGCGAATCGGGCACGGGCAAGGAACTCGTCGCCCGCGCCCTGCACGATTACGGCAAGCGGCGCGGCGGGCCGTTCGTCGCCGTCAACATGGCCGCGATCCCGCGCGACCTCATCGAATCCGAGCTTTTCGGCCACGAGAAGGGGGCCTTCACCGGCGCGCATGCGCGCTCGCCCGGCCGCTTCGAGCAGGCGGAAGGCGGCACGCTGTTCCTCGACGAGATCGGCGACATGCCCATGGATGCCCAGACGCGTCTGTTGCGCGTGCTGCAGCAGGGCGAATACGCCACGGTGGGCGGCAAGACGGCGATCCGCACCGACGTGCGCATCATCGCCGCCACCAACAAGAACCTGCGCCAGTCCATCGAGCAGGGGCAGTTCCGTGAGGACTTGTTCTTCCGGCTCAATGTCGTGCCGCTGCGCCTGCCGCCGCTGCGCGAGCGCTCCGAGGATGTGCCGGATCTTGTGCGCCATTTCCTGTCGCGGGCGACGCGCGAGGGCCTCGCGCCCAAGCAGATCGACGCCGCCGCCATGGACAGGCTCATCCGCTACCGCTGGCCGGGGAACGTGCGTGAGCTCGAAAACCTCGTGCGGCGGCTCACGGCGCTCTACGTGCAGGAAACCATCACCGCGCCGATCATCGACGCGGAGCTGGATCTCGCCGCCGCTCCGGCCGGGCAGCTCGCGCATGCGCGGCCCGTGGACACGCCCGCTGATTCGCTGCCCGCCGATTCGCTGCCGCTGTCGCAGGCGGTGGAGCGGTATCTGAAAGGCTATTTCGCTTCGCTCGGCGGCGCGCTGCCCCCGCCGGGGCTCTATCACCGCATCCTGCGCGAGGTGGAGGCGCCGCTGCTGACGGCGGTGCTCAACGCCACCAACGGCAACCAGATCCGCGCCGCGGAACTGCTCGGCGTGAACCGCAACACCCTGCGCAAGAAGATCCGCGACCTCGACCTGCCGATCATCCGCCAGTCCGGCGGCGGCTTCGGGCGTTAACGCTCTTCCAGGCAAAGCGGCGAGAACGCGCGTGCAATGGGGTAAAGGGCTTCAGGCGCCGTTGTGGCCGGGGCCGGAGAGGCGCTCGGTCAGGGCGAGCAACGGGCCGGTCACAACGAACACGAGGTGCAGCCCCACCATCCACATCAGGTCCCTGTCCGAATAGTGGCCGACGTCCATGAAGTTCTTCAGCAACTGGATGGACGAGATCGCGACGATGGACGACATCAGCTTCAGCTTGAGGCCGGTAAAGTCGATCTTGCCCATCCACTCGGGCCAGTCGTCGCGCTCGCCCGTGGCCAGTGTGGACACGAAATTCTTGTAACCGGAGAAAATCACAATCACGACCAGGGCCGCGATGAAGGCGAGGTCGATGAGGGTAAGGACGCGCAGCACCATGTAGGTGGGCGAGGTGGAGAACACCAGCGGGACGAAGTCGATCAGCTCGGAGACCGTCGCCACCAACAGCGCGACCAGCGCAATCACCAGCGCCAGATAGAACGGCACCAGCAGCCACCGGCTGGCGAACAGCAAACGCTTCACGCCCGATTCCAGCATGCGATTCCCCTAAAGCGTTTTCAAGCAAAGTGGATACCGTTTTGCGTGAAGAAAACGTTTTAAATCAGAAAGTTAAAGCATTTTTGCGTTTCAACGAAACGTCGAAATGCTTTAATTGGTCGCCCGCTCCCGCACAGAACCGGCGCAGCCGATCCGGCAGCCCGCATCGACGATGAGCAATCCAGCAACCGGGACAAAGACAAGACAACAATGCCTGACCACTTAAGGCACGCATTGATTACAAGCATATTTCGAGGAGAATTGAAGCACTGCAAGCTCAAAGGCTTGAGTGGCGGGAGTGACGGGGCTCGAACCCGCGACCTCCGGCGTGACAGGCCGGACGATGAAGAAATTTCATAAGTAAAGTCAGTGGGGCGTGACAATCGCAATCTGCCATTTCGGGGCGCAAAACCAGCGGAAGTGTCACACGACTGACCGGTCTTGACTCCCTTGCCGCCATGGAACATAAAAAGAACAAGCGCCGGAGAAGCCGGCATCCAGCTCTGATCCATCGCCGTGGGGAAAGTGCGCGCTTGCCGCGCCACGGGGGAGGTGCGTCATGCGTAAACCAGAGACGATCGAGAGGCTTTATCTCGACTTTGACGGATTTTTTGCCAGCGTAGAGCAAGCGGCCGACCGGCGGCTGCGTGGCCGGCCTGTCGGCGTAGTGCCATTCGCAGGGACGGACCGTACCTGCATCATCGCATGCTCGCGCGAGGCCAAGCTGTTGGGCATCAGCAACATCATGCCGGTGCGCGAGGCGCGGGCCAAATGTCCCGACATTATCTTGGTGCCGCAAAAGCCTGATCTCTATCGGCGGGCTCATAATGCGCTGCTGGCCGAGATCGAGACCGTCATCCCGCTGGATGCGGTCAAGTCCATCGACGAGCTGACTTGCCGCCTGGACGATGAGCAACGGAAAGCCCCGGAGGCGTTGGCCGCAAGGCTGCGTCGGCGGATCGCGGAGAGCGTAGGACCTTACATAACCTGCTCCATAGGGATGGCGGCGAATCGGCAGCTTGCCAAGATCGCCTGCAAGGCTGGCAAGCGTTCGGGAGGGCCGGGCACCTATGGCAACGGTCTGGCGGTCTGGCGGCCGATCGACATGCCGTCGCCGCTGTTTGCCGTGAAGCTGGAGGACATTCCCGGCGTTGGGCAGCGCCTCTACCGGCGCCTGCTGACGATGCGAATCGCGACGAGCGAGGATCTCTACAACACCCAGCCGAAGCAAATGCGCCAAATCTGGAACAACGTTACGGGTGAGCGGCTCTGGTACGCGCTCCATGGATACGACGTGCAGGCGCCGGACACCGAGCGGGGCATGTTCGGGCATAGCCGTGTGCTGCCGCCCGAGGCGCGGTCGCTGACGGCCGCTTATGAAATCGCCCGGCTGCTGCTGACCAAGGCAGCGCGGCGCCTGCGCCGCGAGGGCTACTATTGCTCCAGCATCTGGCTGAGCCTGTCGATTCGGGACGGCCATTGGTCCCGCCAACACCGCCTGCCGATCGTCAACGACGATCAGGCCGTGTTGGCGGGGCTCGGGGCTCTTTGGGAGCAGGCGCGCCGCACCCTGCCTCGTGACACCACAATTTTTCGAGTCGGCGTAATGCTGGGGGAGCTGTCGTTCGCATCGGCGCGCCAACTGGACATGCTGCTGGATGACGACGCCGAGCGCCAGCGCTGGGAGCGTATCACGGCCGCGGTCGACGCGCTCAACAGCCGGTATGCCGCAACCGTGGTGAGCATCGGGCCGTGGCGGCCGCCGGCAGGCGGGCACGCCGGAGGCAAAATATCGTACACCCGCGTGCCGACCGCGGAGGATTTCTGGTGATGACAGATTGGAAATCGCAGATCCAGGTGCGCGACCTGGATGCAGGCCAGCGGCTGGAAATCACCTGCCGCAGATGCGGTCATGTCCATTTCGTCACGTGCGAGCAGCTGCTGACGGAAGATGGCGCACAATATCTCTACCTCGACGAGGTCGAGCGGCAGACGAAATGCAAGGCGCGCGGATGCGGCGGACCGATCCGTTTGGCCATGGGGCATCAGATAAAAATGACGGGGTTCGTTGGCGGCATGGCATGATTGGGCAGGAGGATCGGCCGTGTGCAATCTCTACAACATCCGGAGCAACCAGCAGGCGATCATCGAGGCCGCAAGGGTGATGCGGGATGGGATAGGCAATTTGCCGCCCGATTTCGACGTGGGAAAGAACGGCTATGGACCGATCGTCAGAACGGGCGCCGATGGTGCCCGCGAGCTGGTCACCGCCCGATGGGGCATGCCGACGCCGCCGCAGTATCTCAAGAAGCCATACGATTACGGCGTGACGAACATCCGCGATCTTTCATCGAGGCACTGGCAGCGCTGGTTCGGCGTCGAGCACCGGTGCCTGGTGCCCGCCACCTCGTTCTCTGAGCCCGGCCCACCGCCGGCGGAAGGCGGACGTGTGCCAATCGTCTGGTTTGGTAAGTCGGGAGGAAATCCCCTGTTTTTCTTCGCCGGCATCTGGACGCATTGGCATGGCAAGCGAAAAGCGAGAGAGGAGGCCGGCGACCATGAGGTTTACGGATTTCTGACATGCGACCCCAATGCGATCGTCAGGCCGATACACCCCAAGGCGATGCCGGTGGTGTTTACCGAGGCGGATGAAATTGAAACATGGATGACTGCACCTTGGGTGGTTGCGAGGGAGCTGCAACGGCCGTTGGGAGACCGTATGCTGGTAGTTCAACCTTAGCGATCGTGGCGTTGGCTAAGTTGAAACTTGACCTTATTGCCGCGCTCATTGTTTGTAACTTTGGCTGTTAAGGGGTGGGGAGCGGACTGGCAGATTTTGGGCGACTGCGCCAGGCAAACGGTCATTGATCTGGCGAACAGGCTTCGACTACAAAGCGCCCCCCCCCCATCGCAGACATGGAGAATGGATTCGACGCTCCCTTAAAGCGGACATAGTCGGCAACGACGCTGCCAGTCGCTGTCGCGCCAAAGTGGACTGCAACAGACTTCCTTCAACTGTTGATAACGCGACGGCAAGCGAGCGATCTTTCAGACAGCAGCCTAAGCCAAGCGTATGATTGTTCACTCTTGTGGCTTTTAACGCTGCTGACAGCCGAAGAAGATCAGGCTCTTGACCTCGTACTGGGCCATCCTCACTTTCTAAAAGCTGCATTGGGCGACTACTTGATGTTGGATCTGCCCTGCGTGAGGGGCGCTGTTTGTATCAATGCTGGGGAACCATGGCCGATAATAAACGCCAACACTATGTGCCAAAGTCAACACTGCGCTATTTCGCGTCGGACCTTGGCTCCAAACATTCGAAACCTAGACAGATCCGCCTCGTCAACATCGCCAGACAGAAGGTCATTCCAAGTGCCTCCCTCAAGGAACAGTGCTACCGTGACTATTTCTATGGAAAGAACTTGGCTGCAGAAAAGGCCTTGGGTGATGTGGAAGGCTACTTTGCTAATCTCGTCCGCAAAATGATGACTACGTGCTCAATTGATGAACGTGACGGTTGGCATCTTACTCAGATGGTCGCCCTCCAGAAGGCGCGAACGCTGCGCGCCGAGGAAGAGCATAACAGCATGATCGATCGTATAATGAAACTGATCATGTACAATCGGATCGATGAGAAGGATCTCCGCTCCGTCAAAATTGAGCTCAAGCATGCCTCCAATCTGAACGTTGCATTAGCTTTGGCCGCGAGCCCACTCCTCCTCGACCTAAAGCGCTTTCTTGTCGTCAACGAGACTACTACGCCATTTGTCATCGCTGACAATCCGGTTGTCTCGACTAATTGGTTTGGTCGAAAGAAGGATCCCGACAGGATGGCGGGTATGACCCGAGCGGGATTGCAAATGTGCTTACCGCTATCACCGAAGTTCGCGTTACTGCTGCATGATAGCAACGTCTACATTAGCGACGCAAAGAACAACATCATCATGATCCGAAGGCGAGAAGAGGCGGCGGCACTGAACGAACTCCAATGGCTTAATGCTCACAAGAACGTCTACCTCCCGCCCACATTTTCTCAAGGTGATCTTGAAGATATGATGGCTATTGAGCGGCCAACAGGTCCGTTGGCGGGGTTCATCCGCGCCGAAAATTTTGGAGACGACGATTCATTTCTAGTTACCGACAAGGATGAATTCTCTGCACCCACGGAAGGCGTGAAGTCTGAACTCGTGATAATTTCAGCCCCCGTTCTCCCGAAAGATATCCGTCTGCGAGCTGTTAAGATCCGCAATAAACCACAGTATTTTGATGATGGTTCGGCGGGCTCCTTCCAGCGTGATACCGTTTGGGAAGAAATTGTTTTTCAGCACGTGGAACGTGTAATGAGTGAGGAAGCCACTTTTTCAAACTTTATGGAATATGTGAGCAACCACCCGCTCGAACCGCAAATCGGCCGGTGGCTTAAACGTGCCGGCCGGCGGGTTGACAGTCAAAAGCTTCGTGAAGCGTCATGAACTCCAACGTCTTTTCTTCGCAACAGCGGCCAACATGTTGACGTTAACCAAATAGCGAAATGAAAATCGGGAATTCTACATTTATTAAATGCTTATTTTACAGAAATGAAGTGAGATCAATAGTTGTTGATTTTGAGTCAATGCCAGACATTGAGTGCTGAGCACTCAGATGTCTGCTTTTCGCGTTGCGTATATCACAGCAGACCGTCTGTTCCCGGCCCCAAGTCTGCCGTTCGGCAGGAACTGAACAAACGGCAGGTTTCCGGCAAAGACGGAGACACTCCGAACGGCGGCAATGGGAGTCGGTACCGGTCACACAGTTACGTGATTGAGGGAGAAATAGCGCGGCAGCGTTGCCCACGCTCGCACGAGATCATCAACCGCCTCGCCCAACCGCCCGATCCCCCCATCATTCACCACCACGCAATCCGCCACCCCCGGCACCGCCTCCGATTCATGTCCGTTCACGCCCTCAAACCCCGGGCGCCGGATCTCGATGATCAGTGCACCGCGTTCCCGCAGTGCGGCGTATTCATTCGGAAACCGCACGCTTTCGCTGACCACGCGCCCGCCGGCGGCGAGGATGCTGTCGACCTTACCTAGCCAGATCGACAGCCAGAGATCCTCGCGGATTGCCTTGCGGCCCCATTCTGTGCCCAACCGTTGCTTCGCCTCGGTTGCGGTCACGCCGAGTTCGGGGACGACAGTGCGCTTCAGATCGCCGTCGACGTAGCGCTCGATCAGGTTCGCCGGCACGTCGGCGTCGCGCAGCAGCGAGCGCAGCATGTTCTTGATCGGCAGGCCGATATGCGGCGACTGAAACCCGTGCGCCTCGCGCAGCCATTGCGCCGCCGTGCTCTTGCCGGCGCCGCCATATCCCATGAGGCCGACGATCATGCCGCTGCCCTCCATCCGGCGGGAACGCGCACGCGCGGCAGGTCGGGTGTGGCCGGGTCCTCCAGCTGCACCTCGAGCCGCTCGCGAAGCCCCCATTTCTGGTGCAGCAGGAACAGCCACTGCTGCGGCGGTTCGATGCCGGCGCGCAGGCCGGCGGCGTATTCGGAATAGCCCGGCACGGAGCCGTTGGAGAGCACCGCGCCCGGATTGGCCGAGGTGTGGAAATGGCCGTGCAGGATCAGATCCGGCCGCCTGCCGACGCGCGCCTGCTGCGCCTCGACCTTTTTCGTGCCGCGGATAATCGGCAGCACCGGGCCGGCGAACCCCTGGCCGCCGCCCGTGCCCATGCCGTCGCCGTGGGTGACGAAGACCGTGCGGCCGAACACCGGCACCACGGCGTCGCGGCTCGGTGTGATCTGGAACGTCACGCGCCCGTCGTCCGCGAACCTGTCCTGCACCATGCTGGCCACCAGCGTATCGTAGGACAGGCGCGAGTAGAGCTTGGCCGTGGGTTTTGGCGTCGTCCGGCCGTGGTTGCCCGGCACCGACACGACGTGCACGGCGCCGAACGTCTGGCGCAGATGGCGGATGCCGGCGACGATTTCCTCGACGACGAACCGCACCTGCTCGTGCGCCGTGAGGGCGTTGGTGACGCGCAGCTCGTCGTGGATGTCGCCCGACACCAGGTCGCCGCCGAGCGCGAGCAACGCGCCCTGGTTGCGGGTGTCGGCGATCCAGCGCTGCGGGATGGCGCAGGCGGCGGCGAAGTACCGGCGCAGGCGGGCGCGGCAGACGTCGATATCGTAGCCGTTGATGCCGAGCAGCTCGTCGCCGTCGATGACCTCGCCGGCGTGCACGTCGGTGAGCAGCAGTCCGACGACAGAGCGGGACCGCGCGCCGCCGTCGGCCGGCAACAGCCAGTCGGGCACCGATACCTGCGCGCCGCGAACGCCGGCAAGCTGCTCCGCGATCGCTTCGGCCTCGGCAAGCGAGGACTGCAGCGTCACCGAGCGGCGCCGCCAGAATTCGGCGTCGCGCGCCTGGCGGCGCTCGGTGGCGCTGTCGGCGGGGGAGGGCGTTTCCATTGGCCGGTAGAGCGACCAGTCCGGCGACAGGCCATGGAGCCGGTGCCACAGGCCGGGCTTTTCGGGCTTGCCGATCCGGGCGTGAAACTGCTTGCGGCCCGCGCCGAGATCGGCGGCGGCCTGCGACCCCGCCGTGCGGATGCCGTTGGCGCCGGGCAGCGTTTCGGGAGGATGGCCGTTGCGCAGCGCGGCGTTTACGGCCGCGATTTCCTGCTCGGCGCGCGTGCGGGAATGGTCGGTCATCGACAGGATCCTTTGCGGTCGCTGGGGATGTTATGGTCGGTTGGGATGTCGAGCTTGCCGGCGGGGCCTTTCCAGCGCCGCGCCAGCTTGATGGCGACCTCGGCGAACGTCATGCCGCACAGGCCGAGAAGAAATCCGACCGCGCCATCGAGGCCGGCGGCGGGATAGCCCGCGATGCTGAGCCATTTGGTCGCGATCGGGATGACGGCGGGCGTGCCGTAACCGGCGGTCAGGCCGCCGACGATGACGGCGCCGGTGGCCTCGACGACGCCGTAGCGGCCGACGACGAACGAGCGCACAACGCCGCCCGCCACGCCTGCCACGAGGTGGAAAACCTTCACGCCGAAGGCGGCGGCCTCGGGGTTGCTGTGAAAATCGCTCACTTCCAGCACCCCTGCCGCTCGCCGTGGTCGTTGTGGGCCGCCACCTGGTTGGCGAACGGCCGGTCAGTGGTGATGATCGTCGCCGCCGTCGGCGCCTGCGGCGTCAGCCTGCTCCACCCGGCGCATGCATTCGGGGATGGCTTCGGGGCGCAGGCCGAAAGAGCGGCACAGATCAACAGCAGCACGGGAATGTATCTCGGCATCGACGTCTCTCCTGGCATTGTCGACCGTGATGGTGCTTTCGAGCGCATTGATGCGGGCCGCGTCGAGCCCGTGGGAGCGGCCCAGCAGATAGGCGGGCGTGGCGGCAAGCGCCGCGCCCGCGAGCGCCCCGACGATGATGCGAGGGCCGATCATTCGCGCACCCTTTGAATGACGAAGAACGCCGCCGCCACAGTCGCGACGACAAGCACGGCCGCGAGCGCATATTGCAGCGGGCCGGAAGAGGCGGACGCCGCCGCGAGCGACGAGGCGACCGTGCCGGCGACGGCGACATTCTCGCCCGTGAGATAGGCCGCGCGCGTCGCGGGCGCGGCAGCGACCGGCGCCGACGACACGAACGAGCCCGAAGCCCACAGACCGGCCTCGGCCGCGCGGCGGTTCACGAGGCCCTGCACGCGCTTGCCTCCGGCATGCACCCAGCGGGCGAGCTGCGCCGGCACGTCGTCATGGCGGCCGGCGTTGAGGCGCTTCAGCAGCGTGGATTTCCGGAACGCCGCCTCGCCCACGTTGAAGGCGAACGACACCAGCGCGCCGAACTGGTTATCCGTCAGCGGCACAGTGACGGCGCCGTCGACGGCGGCCTCGAAGCGGGCGAGGTCGGCGAGCAGAAGCGCTTCCGCCCGCGCCGTGGTGATCGTCAGGCCCCGGCGCACGTCCGGCCCGGTGTGGCCGTAGCCGACAGTCCAGACGCCGGCGCTGTCCTGATAGGCATTGAGGCGCAATCCCTCCCACTGCTTGAGCCTTGCGAGAACGAATGCTGTGATCTTGCGAGCCATGATCGGCCTCCAAATAAAAAAGCCCGCTGCGGGAGCGGGCGGACAGATTGGGTTGTGGAAAGGATCAGGCGGCGAGGATGAGCGCGCCCCAGACAGCGCCGGCGATCAGCTCGGCGGCAAGGATCGGCTGGCGCGGCGCCCAGCGCCAGCCGGCCTCGTAGCCGGCGACGATGGCCAGCGCCGCGGGAATTGCAGCCCCGGCAAACCAGATGTTGCCGGAGGCGATCGAGATCAGCCCGAGGCCGGGCAGCAGGGCGAGGTGGCGCAGGAAAAAAGCGCCGTGCACGTTGCCGCCGGCGATCTTCAGCAACACGGCGGTGAACCTGTCGATGGCGCGATCCGGGCTGTAGCGGCCGAGGCCATAAAGATGCCCCCACGCCGGAACCGCCCAGACCAGATAAGCCACCGCGAACGCGGCCGCCACCGGCCAGGGCTGGGCCGCCCACGCCGCCAGCCCGACAGCCGGCGCGATGTACCACAGCGTGCGGCCCGGCAGTCCCAGCCAGCCGAGCCAGGTCGCGTCGCCGCGCAGGCGGTTGAGCGCCGCGATCGCGGCAATGAGCGCGATCATCGGACGGCTCCCGTCCCGTGCGGCCCGCGCGGCTGGGCGGGCATCGGGATGAAGATCGCGTAATCGTAGGTGGGCGGACGCGTGGCGCAGGCGCCGACGACAAGCGCCAGCACCGCAGCGGAAACGATGCGGATCATGGAGTGCTCCAGATTCAGATATTAAGTTATTGATCGTGGTAAGGTGTCACGAGTTGCGTTTTCCTCTCCACATGCAAAATTAATCTATTGGAAATGGAGGTCGACATGGCGAGCTACACACTCGAAATCAAGTACGGTATTAATCAGGCGCCCGTAACGAGAATACAGCTGGGAGCATCCGTGCCACCCAGTTATTCCGCAAACGACATAATCCGCAGTCCTCAAGGGGGTTTATTTGCAATCCGTCACGTCGTCCACGCTTTTGTAAACAGATCTGGTGGGCCGGATTTTATCGTGTCGCTGATAGTGTCGCCTTATACCGGTGCCGCTAAACTTGATTCAGACCAAGTGAGCGAAGAAGACGTTGCTACATGGAATAGTTGACGATTGGCTATCTGCCTCTTTTAGCCGTATTGCCGCTCTCGACGGCGCGCTTGCCGGAAATGCGGGTGGTGTAGCCGCTCTTGCTGTACTCATGCACGGCGGGGTCGACGGTCCATTCCAGCCCGTCGACACCAGGGCGCACGTTTGCCAGCCGGAACGGCGTTCCGGCCTTCAGGTCGGGATTGCCGACAACGGTGAATTCCACGGTGTCGCTGTCGGCCTGCTGCTCGCGGGCCTTGGCGCGGGCGGCACGCGTCGCCTCCTCCTCGTTGGCGTAGGTTTCCGGCAGGGCGAAATCCGGGCCGGCGTCGGCGTTTTCCTCGATCTCAACTTCCTTGCGCTTCTGCTCGCCCTTGTCCTGATACCGGGCCGTGACGCGCCGGTGGCGGCCGCGATCCGAAAACCGCACCCGGCATGAGCCGGGCACGATCTCGGACAGGTCGACGGTGAGCACGGTCATCGCCTGTCCCGACCCGGACGCGCCGGCGCCGCGCTCGGCGAACACCAGCCTGCCATCCTTGTAGGACACCAGCGCGCCGTGGCGCTCGCCCAGCCGGGTCAGCAGGTGCAGGTCCGATTCGTCGAGCTGGCCCAGCCATTCGTATCGGATGCTCGCGACCGCCTCCGACACCACGGGCTGCAACCCGTGCTCTGCCGCGACGGCCTGCACGATCTCGCCGACCGTCTTGTTGTCCCAGTGGCGCGTTTTCTGCGCCTTCAGCGCCTCGCGCACGTCTGCCGCCTTGCCGGTGATCGACATTCGCCACGGCGCGCACTGCAACTCGACCGAATCGACCACGAACGATCCCATGTAGCGCTCACCGGTCTCGCGGTAGCCGAGCCAGACGCGGATCGTCGCGCCCTTCTCGGGGATGGCGAGAAACGGGTCGCCGTCGAGCAGCTCGATGCTGACACTGTCGGCTTCGCCGCCGGCCCGGTCGGTGACGGACAGATTGATGAGGCGCGACCAGAACACGCCGGAAACCGGCTGGCCGTTGACCTCGATGGTCGCGCTCGGATGATGCATGGCCGGTCAATCCCACAGGCTTACGGTTTGCGAGCGCCTGCCGGGCGGCGCGATGTCCGGCAGCAGGATGACGATACCGGCAGCATAGGGCTGCGGCACGGCGGCCAGGCCGGGGTTGGCGGCGAGCACGGCCTCGGCCGTCCCTTTGTGCTGGCCGTAATGGCGCAGGCAGATCAGGTCGAGCAGGTCGCCGGAGACGGTGCGGATCTCGCGCATCAGAACAATCCTGTCAGAGAGAGGCCGGGCGTCAAGGAGCCAGATTCCTCGAAACGGCGCAGATCGATGCGCCAGGCGTTTTTCGCGGGCTGGCCGTAGCGGTTGATGAACGCGCGGTCCTCGTTGATGCCGGTAATGACTTGCATGCCGAAAATCCCGCCATCGAGCGTCACAAGCATCAGCGGCTCGCCGGCGATCGCCGCCGCGCGCAATCCCTCGAGCGACGCCTCGCCGCCGAATTCGAGCGGGAACAGCACGCCGCGAATACCGATGGTCTCGGACTTCGGCCCGGTCCATTGCAGCGCCTCGAAACGGTCGACGACCTCGACAGACGCCCACGACGTGTCGAGGCTGCGGGAAACATCGGTATAGCTAAAGCCGTGCGCCGAGAAGGCGAACGACCCGAGCGACATTGATATGGGTCCGGCCATTGGATCGTCCTGTCAAAAATAGTGCGCCAGATGCATTTTTCTCTAGACATAGTGCATGATGTGCACTATATGTCAGGCATCAACCGAGGGGGACGGGATGCCGACGATCGTGAAGCTGGGAAATGTTCTGATCCGTATCTTTGCTGACGATCACAACCCGCCCCATTTTCATGTCGTCACGCCCGACCACGAAGCGATCGTGCTGATTGCCGATTTGTCCGTTCATGCCGGCACGATCGACCGCGGCAGTCTCGATACCGCCATGACGTGGGCGGCGGGAAACAAGGAGGTTCTCGAGAATGAATGGAAACGCCTCAATGAGCGGTGAAATCATCTCGGCCGGTGAGCCGCTGCCGCGTATTCGGTCAGCTACCGCGCTCGACGGCCGGCAGGTCGCCATTGTCTGGCGCGACGGCGGCCGGAAGACGGTCGACCTCGCGCCTGCGCTGGGCAGCAGGCGGATTTACATTCCGCTGCGCCGCGACGACAGCTTGTTTCAAACGCTGCGGGTGAGCGAGTACGGCGACGCCATCGAGTGGGATGGCGGGCTTGACTTCTCGGCCGCATGGATCGACCGGCTGCCGGCGGTGGATTTCGGCAACGCCGACTTTCGCGATGCGATGTCGCGGCTCGGCCTGACCCTCGACGGCATGGCGGCGCAGCTCGAAATCTCCCGCCGGCTGGTGGCCGACTACCGGAAGGACAAGCCCATCCCCCGGCATATTGCCCTCGCGACGCGCTACCTCGTGGAGCACGGTGCCGGGCATCCTTGACCGGGGTTAAACCCCCGTGTCGATGTCCATCAGCGCGCCTTCGAGACGCTCGGTAACACGGCGTCCCAGCTCGCGGGCGATGGCGTCGGGGTCGTTCACGCCGGTGACGCTCATGGTGATGTGGATTGTCGGGCTGATGTTGACGTTGCGCGCCGGCGCCTGCGCTGCCGTCGCCCCGCCACCGGGTGCGCGTGGTTGCATCATGGCCCGTTCGACATCCTCGGGCAGCGTGTAGGCGTCAAAGTTGATGGCGTGCGCGGGCGCCGCAGCCGCGCCCAGCGACGACGCCAGCGCCAGCGCGCGGGTGGCGGCCGCCGGGATGATGAAGCCGGAGCGGCTCGGCGAAAACAGCTCCGGACCTTGCTCGCCGACGAGAAACCTGCCGCCGCCCCACACCGGCCCGCCCGAAGCGCGCGCGCCGTCGACAGGTGCGGGATCGCTCGAGCCCGCGAGCCCGAACGTGATCGAACTCAGCAGGGATCTGGCCTGCGATCCGATCGACGAGATGGCGGACGAAAGCACGCTCTGAAGATACTCGGCGATCTTGCTCGCCATTGATTTGACGCCCTCCCACAGCGTTTCCATCATCCTGACAGCGGCTTCCTGCAGGTTGATGTTGCCGAACAGGCCGGTTATGACGCCGGAAACGAGACTCCAGGCGCTTGTGACCTGGGTGACGATCAGGTTGACGATGGCACTGCCCAACCCTCCGGCGCTGACTTCGCCGCTCATGATGGATCGATGCAGCATCGTGCCGATATCCAGCAGCCCGGCCAGCCCGTCGCCTATGGTGCGGCCAATCAGCTGACCAACGCCGTTCCAGTCGACCGATCCGATGAGAGTTGTCCACGACGTGATGGCAGTGGTGAGCGAAGCCGACACCTGCGACCACAAGCCCGACCAATCGATGGCCGCGAAGGCTCCGGGCAGATCGGCGGCGATGGCGCCCAGCGTCGTACCGATGCCAGCGCCCCAGTTCGCCCACTGCGCCTGGCTCGCATCCAGCGGCCCAACCAGTGACGACACCCATGACCAAAGCTCTGAAAACCCGCTGATGACGGAATCGACCAAAGGTTTTGCCGGTCCAAGCGCCGCCATGAACGCATCGCCGAACGCGCTGAAGGCGGCCGAAAGCCCGTCCCAGTTGTTGTAGATGAATGCGCCCGCGAGACCGATGGCGACGAGAATGGCGCCGATCCCGGTGCCGACCATGGCCACCCGCAGCAGCCCCATGGCTCCGGTAAGCAACCGCACCGGATTGAGGATCATCAGCAACCCGCGGGCAGCCTGCAACCCGATAGACGCGATCTGGAGAATGCCACCTTTCAGGAAAAGCCCGCCCCATGCGGCGGCGGTCGCCGCGACGCGGAAGGCAACGAGACCGGCAGACGCCAGCACGATACCGCGAACGAGCGCCGGGTTGGCCTCGTTAAAATCCTCCACCGCGCGCAGCAGGGGTGCGATAGTGTCAAGCACGTCATTCAGCGCCGGCAGCAAAGTGTTGCCAATCGAGATGCCGATATTTTCGAGCCCGGCCCTGAATGCCTCCATTCGTGAGGTGCTCGACGCCATCCGCTGTTCGTAGTCGGCATCGACGACGCCGTTCGCGGACAGCGATCGCTCGCGGATGGCCCGGTACTCTTCCATGTTTTGGATAAGCGGCCGTAACGCCGCCTGCACTTGCGCGTCCTCGAACAGTTCACCCATACGCGACAGATCGCCAGCAAGAGTCTTGTTGACGAGATCGGAAATGGCTTCGATCGGCGTGCGGCCTGCTTGCGCCGCCTTTTCCAGCTCGGCACGCAGGTTGATGCCGAGCTTGGAAAAGTTCCGTATCGTTCCCGGCGAGCTGATCTTCTGCAGCAGGTTGGCAAGGTTGGTTGCAGCGGAAGAGGAATCACCCGTGCCCTTGCGCACCACCTGCAAGGCGGCGGCAAGATCGGCGACAGCCGGGACGCCTGACTGCTTCAAGCCCTGATATGCCGCGCCGAGCGTAGGGAAATACTGCGCCATGTCACGCAACTCGAACGCGCCGTCCTTACCAGCCTGCGCCATGGCATCCAGAGCCTGAGAGAATTGGGCGGCGGGCACCTTGAGGTTGTCGAGGGCTGAATAGCCAGCCTTGGACAGGTCGGCAACTTCGGCGCGGTAGGCGCGCGCGGCTTTGGTGATCGGCGAAATGAGCTCCAGCGCGTCGCTGTCTCCCGCGCCCATACCCATCAGCGTGTCGATGCCGCCGGCGACGCTCCCGGATGATGTCTTGAGATCACGCGCCAGAGACCGGACACGCTTTCCAAGTGCCTGGATGGCTTCCGTGCCGAGATCGGCCTTCTGGCCGATGTCGATCATCGTCGTCTCGAAATCGGATGCCGCGGCGACCGGTGACGCGACCGCGCGGGCGAGGCCATAAGCGACGGCGCCCGCTTCGATCACCCGCCCGCGCATGGCATCCATCGCCGCGTTGTTAGCGCGGATGCCATCCTGCACGCTTTTGAGCGAAGCATTGATTGCCCGCAATGGTGCGGTCACCTGATCGACAAGCGAGACGATCAGCTTGGACGTTAGAACTGCCATTTCAATGTTCTCTCAATTGACAAAGACGTTCAGATCGTGATTTCGTCGCGACGAATGAAAGGTGGCAATGATGGTATGTAAATTACTGGCATATGCGTCTGCTGTTATTGTGTTGGCGACAGCAAGTAATGCGATGGCGCAGACACAAGAGCAAAGAAATGTTATCAATCACATTGGCGATATTACGGTTATTGAGTCAAAATGCCCGACATTGAAGGTTAACGAGCCTTGGATTGGGGCCGCGCTAACTCTATACAAGGTTGATCTGAAGAAAACGAAATTCGCGAATATGCTGCGGGAACGCATAAAGCTCACCAGCGCGAAGATGTCTGACATCGACAGCGAGATAGCATGTGCAAGCGGGATCATGCTTTACGGAGAGAATGGCATTAACGTCAAAAAACTACTTATTCCGAAGTAGTTGCGTTGGAAGGCGCCATCGTCTAACCGCACGCGCCGCGCTTCTTCGCGGTATTCACCTGCTCGCGGGACTTACACACATTCTCACAAGGAATGCCGTCATTGTCACGGTCAGCGTCGGCGTAACCGCCGCACCACTCTCGCACAGCCTCGTCGCAACTGGTGGCATGCTTGCATCGCCAGGAGGACGCGTAAGCAGGCCCCACAAACGTCTCAACCATAACCGCTATCGCCCACAGCATGCTCTTCATTCGTCCGCACCTTTTCGCCGCCACTCCCATGGCGCCTGAAACCCGCCGACCCACATGCCCCGCCGGTGCTCCCGCGCGAGGGCTTCGGCGCGGGCGTAGATGCCGCGCGAGTAGCGCGGATAGTCCAGCGCCCAGCCCGCGAGCACCAGGGCATGGTTGACGCTGCGGCCGCCCGACCGGCAGATGGCGACATAGCGCCGATAACGGTCGCGATGCTTCACGCGGCACGAAACCCTTGCATTCCGGCCGAGGATGTCGTCGAGCGCCAGCGCGGCGCGCGAGCCGCAGAGATAGGCGGCCCCGTCGGCATCGCGGCACACCTGCCGCCCCTCCGGCGCATCGATGCCATAGAGGCGGATATGGAAATCCGCACCCTCGACGGCGATGGTGTCGCCGTCGATCACCGTCGCGCGGCCGGCGATCTTCGTCGCCAGCGCGGGCACCGTCCACAACATCGCCACTACGGCGATCAACCGCAACGCCAGATTCGTCATGAGCCAAGTGTAGCGGCTTTCCCTTACCCGCTAATGCATCATCGTGGCGCATTCTCCGCCTTCACGAGCCGCGCCGCCGCGTCGAGGTATGCCTCGAACCTGTCGACATCCATGTCCTCGACATCGGCGACGGGCGTGTGCAGGTAGCGCGCCACGGCTGCTACGGCGTCGACGTGGGGATGCTTTCGCCGCCGCCCGCCGAGAGGATCGCGGCCGGCTGCTTTCCCAGCAGCGGCATCGCCTCCCGGTTGATGCGCTCGAAGTCGGCGACGGTCAGTTCCTCGATGACGCCCACGGGCACCCCCGCGTTGGAGGCTACCAGCGCGAGGCCCTTGCGCACCTCGCCGTCGACCAGATCCGTTGCGGCGAGATCGCGCACCTTGAGTTTGCGCAGCGTGAGTTCGGCATAGGTCTTGCCCTGATACTCGACAGGGTCAGTCAGTTTGACGGTGATTTCGGCGGTCATGCTTGTCTCCGGACATAAAAAATCCCGCGCGCGGCGGGTCATGGGGCAGGGGAGGCGAGGGCGGTCAGAGCAGCAGCGCCGAGCGGATGCCCTGGTACTGGCTGACGCCACGGATCTTCACGTCGAAATCGTCCATCTCGATGATCGGCTGGCCGCCGATCTCGAGCTTGTACGTATGGATCGACAGGTTGAACGTGGTTTCGGCCTTGGCTCCGGGCTCCCACGCACCCGGGTCGAACTGGCGCAGGAAGCCGGTCTGGTACGCCGTGGCGTTGGTCACGGTCCCGTCCTCGTCGACGAGCGCGCCGGTCGCCATGAACTCGCGCACAACGCCTGGCGCGAGGCCGAACAGGCCAATCACGGCCGGATCGAACGCGGTTTCGACCCATGACGATTCCAGCTTGGCGTAGCCGAGGTTCACGTCGCGCGGCTTGACCATGCCGGCGTTGCGGAATTCCTCGACCACAACCTCGGGCGTGGGCAGGGTGATTTCCCGCGCCTGGCCGATGCGGGAAATACGGTCAACGAAGATCGTGGCGTTGCGCAGGATGTAGCGCGGCAGCTCGGATGCCATGATGGTGCTCCTGTCTCAGATTGGGATTACGCTGCGGCGGAGAGGTTGCCGCTGCCGATTTCCTGCAGCACGCGGTCGCGCAGCACGACGTAGTAGGTGATGTCGCGGTGGGCGAGGATGCGGATGTCCTCCATCGGCGCCGGCGGCTCGAAGGCGACGGCCAGCGTCACGCGGCCCTGCGCCATTTCCTCGTTGGTGTTGCGCTCGGGGTCGAGCCACACCCGCCCGCCGAGAATGGCGCCCTCGGCCTGCAGTGTGCGCAGGAAGGCGTTGCCGCTCTCGACCATGAACTTGAGGTTGGCGAGCGAGAACGGCTTGTCGACGAACTCGAGATACGAGCGTTCTATTGCCTCGTTGATGAAATCCGCCGTGCGGCGAACCGGCAGAAAGCGCCACAGGTCATCGCCCGTCGCGACGCGGCTGCCCCAGGTGCGATAACCCTCGCCGTTGCGGTTGATGATGGTGGCAACGGCGCGTTCGTTGAGGTAATTCGCCTGATCGCCGTAGGTCACCGGCCGCGTCACGCCGGTGATGCCATTGATCGGCTGGTTGGACAGCGACCACCAGAATCCGTTCTCCCTGTCGACGCGGCACTGCACGCCGGCAAAGCGCGCCGAGGCGGGCTGGGGCACGTTGGCGTTGAGATCGGTCGACCACACAAGCGCCTTCGGATCGATGATGTAGATGCGCTGGCTGTTGATCAGCGAGCGATAGGCGACTGCGGCCTCGTCCGTGGTGTCAGGCCCGTCGACGAACGCCACCGCGCCCAGTTTGTCGGCCACGCCGGCCAGTTCCGCCACCACGGGATTGATCGTGGCGCCCACCGTCGCCGTCGCGGTGGCGCCGGTGCCGCCGCCACCGGAGATCGTCACGACCGGGTTGACATAGCCGTAGCCCGGATTGCGGACGATGAAACCCGTCACCTTGCCGGCCTCGACGATGGCTTCAGCCTTCGCGCCGGTGCCGCCGCCGCCGGTGAAAGTGATTGTCGGGGCGGCGGTGTAGCCCGCGCCGCCTTCCGTTACGATCACGCCCGTGACGACACCGCCGACCACGGTCGCCACCGCCTCGGCCCCCGTGCCGGCGCCGGCAATGACGACAGTGGGTGCGGTGACGTAGCCCGCGCCGCCGGCGGACACCGCGATGGATGCCACCTCGTCGCCGGCAAGCGTTGCCGTTGCGGCCGCGCCGTTGCCGCCCTGGCCCGCGATGGTCACGGTGGGCGCCGTGGTATAGCCGTCGCCCTGCTGTGTGGCGTTGAGCGAGGCGATGCCGTCTGTCGCCGTCGAGGCGGTAAAGCCTGGCGCGATCAGGATGCGGGGCTTGAGGCCGAACGTGCTTTCGCACGCCAGCGCCGCGTGCACGCCGGTCAACGCCGTGCTGTCGCCGACGATGTTGGAGAGTGTGGCCGCCGCGTCCGCGCCCGCGGCAATCCTGTGCACGAAGACATAGGCGCCGTGCTGGTCAAAGATCCCGTCGACGGCGGCCTTGAGCGTGCCGGTGTTGCCCAGCGTGCGCGCCTTCGTCGGGCTGCCCTTGAGCAGCACGGTCTTGCCCACCGGCCAGTCGGCGGGTTCGGCGTCGGGCGCCGTGCCAATGAGAAAGACGACTGCCGACTGATCGGTCCTGATGAGCACCGGCGTTTCGTTGCTCTCGAAAACGCGCGCGCCGTGGTTGTAGGAAATATCTGCCATGGTGTTCTCCGGGCACAAAAAAACCCGCGCGAGGCGGGTGGGAATGGCTGAATATCTTTTGAACGCTACTCTTCAGGCGGCTCCGGCCACGCCGGCGTCACCGCCCGCGCCGCCTCCGCGTTTTCCGCAGCATCCACCGCCGCTTTCGCCGCGAGCCGCGCCGCCTCGATCAGCGCGCCGATGGCAAGCCAC
>CALMIK010000042.1 GCA_937863995.1 uncultured Chelatococcus sp. | reverse complement strand
CACGAGGAGCGTGGTGTAGACGCCGCCGAGCCGGATGAGGCG
This sequence comes from uncultured Chelatococcus sp., assembly GCA_937863995.1. Taxonomy (GTDB): domain Bacteria; phylum Pseudomonadota; class Alphaproteobacteria; order Rhizobiales; family Beijerinckiaceae; genus Pseudochelatococcus. Next base: position 30,376 of record CALMIK010000042.1, on the reverse strand, counting down.
GTCGACGCAAACCGCGAGCAGCAGCGCCAGCGCCATCGACACGGCAGTGACCAACACCGCGAACACCACCGTCACCCGCATCGAGGCGAGATAGGCGGGATCGGCGAACAGCCGGATGTAATTGTCGAACCAGACGAAGGCCGAGCTGAGGCCGAACGGGTCCTCGCGCATGAACGACGACACCACCGCCTGCCCCGCCGGCCACAGAAAGAACACCACCGTCACCGCGATCTGCGGCGCCAGCAGCGCATAGGGCAGCAGCTTGTTCGGAAAGATGGTGCGCTTGGTCTGCATGCGGGGGAACGGTTCCCGTTTGCTCGGGATTAAAGGCGAAGAGCCCGCGCCGGTCGCGCGGGCTCTCGAAGCGAAGGCGCGCCTTACTTGTTGGCGGCCTCGAAGTCGCGCAGGATGCGGTTGCCGCCGACGACAGCGGCGTCGAGCGCGTCCTTGGCCGACTTCTTTCCGGCGAGCAGCGCCTCGAACTCGCCGTCGATCACGTCGCGCACCTGGGCGAGATTGCCGAAGCGCAGGCCCTTGGAGTTGACCGAAGGCTCGCCGCGCGTGATCTGGTTGATGGCGATGTCGGCGCCGGGGTTCTTGGCGTAATAGCCCTGCGTCTTGCCAAGCTCGAACGCGGCGTAGGTGATCGGCAGGTAGCCGGTGGCCTGGTGCCATTCGGCCTGCACGTCAGGCTTCGACAGGTAGGTGAAGAACTTGGCGACGCCCTCGTATTCCTTCTCGGGACGGCCCTGCAGCACCCACAGCGTGGCGCCGCCGATGATGGAGTTCTTCGGCTCCTTGATCGCGTCGTCGTAGAAGGGCAGCGGCGCGAAGCCGACCTCGAAGGTCTTGGCGTTCGCCACCACGCCGGCGCGCGAGGCGGAGGAGTTGAAGTAGATGGCGCATTCGCCCGAATAGAACTTCGGCGGCGCATCGTTGCCGCCCACCGGGCCGCCATACTGGAAGATGCCGGCGTCGGCCCACTTCTTGAGGTTGTCGAAGTGCTTCACCTGCACGTCGCCGTTGAACTGGAACTCGGAGCTGAGGCCGCCGAAGCCGTTTTCCAGCGTGCCGTAGGGCTTGTCGTGGAGCGCCGAGAGGTTCTCGAGCTGCACCCACGACACCCAGCCGGTGGTGAAGCCGCACTTGGCGGCCTTGGTGTCGAGGATCTTCTTCGAGAACGCCTCGACCTCGGCCCAGGTTTTGGGCGGCGTGTTGCGGTCGAGCCCGGCCTTTTCGAAGACGTCCTTGTTATAATACATGATCGGCGTCGACGAGTTGAAGGGCAGCGACAGGATGTTGCCCTCGGTGTCGGAATAGTAGCCGACGACCGGCGCGAGGAAGCTCTTGGGATCGAAGGGCTCCTTGTGGTCGGCGAGCAGCTTGTGGACCGGGTAGACCGCGCCCTTCGCCGCCATGAGCGTGCCGGTGCCGACCTCGAACACCTGCACGATGGCCGGATTCTGCTTGGCGCGGAAGGCGGCGATGGCGGCCGTCAGCGTCTCGGGGTAGGAGCCCTTGTAGACGGGCACGATCTTATAGTCGGACTGGCTGTCGTTGAAGCCCTTGGCGATGGCTTCGAGCTTGACGCCGAGCTCGCCGCCCATCGCGTGCCACCACTGGATCTCGGTCTGCGCGAAAGCGGGGGCGCCGAGCGTCAGCGAGACGGCGACCGCCATCCCGGAAATAAGAGCCTTGCTTGCCATGGTCGTTTCTCCACATAGGATGACGGCCCCCGACGGGAGCCTGCCTCTGTTGCGGAGATAGGCGTTGGCGATGATGGTTGGTTGACAGTCCGATGACGGTTTCGCAACGCCGCCCGCGCCGATACCCGTATCGATGTCGGAAAAGCAACATGCCCGGAGCGTGCGTGCGCGGATCGTCTTTTATCGGCGGCGTCAGCCGGGCGGCTTCAGCCGTTCCTCCACGAGCCGCGCGAACAGCGTCGCCCCCACGGGCAGGATGCCCTCGTCGAGGAAGAAGCGCGGGCTGTGCAGCGGAATGTCGCCATGATGACCCAGCGAGAAGAAGGCGCCGGGCACGTGGGCGAGAAACTCCGAAAAATCCTCGCTGCCCATGCTGGGCCGCCAGTCGGTGGTGACGTTGGCCTGCCCCACCACCGCCCGCGCGACGCCGGCGACAGCCTCCGCCTGCTCCGCCACGTTGACGAGGGGCGCGACGGCGTCGCGCACATCCGCGTCCACCCGCACGTCGTGGCCCAGCGCGATGCCGGCGGAGACCGCGCGGATGCGCTCGGCGATGCGCGCCTTCAGCGGCCCGTCGAGGGTGCGCACCGTGCCGCGCAGATGCACCGTCTCGGGGATGATGTTGTACGACACGTTCGAGTTCACCGCCGTCACCGACAGCACCGCCGATTCGCGCGGCGGCGCATGGCGGCTGATGATGCTCTGGAGCGCCGTGATCAGCGCCGCCGAAGCCACCACGGGATCGCGCGCCGCATGCGGATGGGCGGCGTGGCCGCCGGTGCCGGTGATGACGATGTCGAAGAAATCCGCCCCCGCCTGCACCGGCCCCGGCGACACGTGCACATGCCCGTGCGGGTTGATGGTGGAATTGTGCAGGCCGAAAATCTCGTCGGCGGGGAAGCGCTCGAACAGGCCGTCCGCGATCATCGCCCGCGCGCCGCCAAGCCCCTCTTCCGCCGGCTGGAACACGAACACCACCGTGCCGTCGAAATTCCTCGTCAGCGCCAGGTAGCGCGCGGCCCCGAGCAGGATCGCCGTGTGCGCGTCGTGGCCGCAGCCGTGAAAGCGGCCGGGGCTTTTCGAGGCGAACGGCAGGCCGGTTTCCTCGGTGAGCGGCAGGGCGTCCATGTCGGCGCGCAAGGCGATGCTGCGGTTGCCGCCGCCCGCGCGCAGCACGCCGACGACGCCGGTGCGCCCCACGTTGCGGTGCACCTCGATGCCCCACGCCTCCAGCCGCTCCGCGACGAGCGCCGACGTGCGCACCTCCTCGAAGCCGAGTTCGGGATGGGCGTGGATGTCGCGACGGATCGCGACGATGTCGTCGTTGAAGGCGGCGATTTCCTGCGGAATCGAAATGGCGTCCGTCATGGCGTGCTCCTGTTCGGAAGGATCATCCTAACGCTTGTTGAGCCGGTATGCGAAATAGTCGCCGGTCAGCTGCACGGTCATGACGATGGCGATCAGCACGGCGATGACGGCGAGCATCACCGTCGTCTCGAACCGCTGGTAGCCGTAGCGGATGGCGAGATCGCCGAGCCCGCCCGCCCCTACCGCCCCCGCCATGGCGGAAGACGAGATGAGCGACACCAGCGTGATGGTGAAGCCGGCGACGACGCCCGGCAGCGCTTCCGGAATCAGCACGTTGGTGATGATCTGCAGCCGGCTCGCGCCCATGGCCTGCGCCGCCTCGACGAGGCCACGATCCACCTCGCGAAAGCTCACCTCGGCGATGCGGGCGAAAAACGGGATCGCGGCGATGCTGAGCGGCACGATCGCCGCCCAGATGCCGATCGTCGTCCCCACGATGAGCCGCGTGAACGGGATCAGCGCCACCAGCAGGATGATGAACGGCGTCGAGCGGAAGCAGTTGACGATGGTGCCCAGCACCTGGTTGACGCCTTTGGCCTCGAACACGCCGCCGGGCGCGGTCGTCACCAGCACGATGGCGAGCGGGCCGCCGAGCACGAGCGTGACGAGACCCGACACGCCGACCATCAGCAGCGTCTCCCAGATGGCGTCGAGGAAAAGATTAAAGAGGGCCGCCGACATAGCCGATGATCTCCGCGCGCGGGGGATGCGCCTTGAGGATGTTGAGCACGTGGGCGGCCTCCTGCGCCGGCACCGCGGGCGCGGCCACGAGGAGCCTGCCCTGGGCATGGCCCTGTATGCGCTCCAGCGTTCCGTGAAGCAGGCGCGCGTCGTGGCCGAGCGCCTCGAAAACGACGCCGAGGTTGGGCTCTCCCGGCTCCTGCCCGGTGAAGGTGAGCGCGAACACCGGCGCGAGGCCCGGCCCCGGCAGGGGGGCGATGCGCCGCGACAGGTCGTCCGGCAGGTCATCGGCATGGGGCTTGAGCAGCGCGCGGGTCGCCTCCTGCTGCGGATCGCCGAAAACCTTCCACACCGGGCCGATCTCGACGATGCGGCCCTTCTCGATCACCGCCACCCGGTCGCTGATGTGGCGGATCGCTTCCATCTCGTGGGTGATGAGAATGATGGTGAGGCCGAGCCTGCGGTTGATGTCCTTGAGCAGGTCGAGAATGGAGAGCGTCGTCTCGGGATCGAGCGCCGACGTCGCCTCGTCGCACAGCAGGATGGCCGGGTCGCGCGCCAGCGCCCGCGCGATGCCGACGCGCTGCTTCTGGCCGCCGGACAACTCGCGCGGATAGCGCTCGCGCTTGTCGGAAAGGCCGACGAGGGCGAGCAGCTCCGTCACCCGCTCCGCCGTCTCCCGCCGCGATGCGCCGGCGAGCTTCAGCGGCAGGCCGACGTTGCGCTCCACCGTCTTGGACGACAGCAGGTTGAAGTGCTGGAAGATCATGCCGATGTCGCGCCGCAAAAGCGCCAGATCGTTGACCGCGAGGGCGCCGACATCGACCGCCGCTCCCTGCGCCTCCACCAGCACGCGCCCGGAGGTGGGGCGCTCCAGTCCGTTGACGGTGCGCACCAGCGTGGACTTACCGGCGCCCGAGCGGCCGATGATGCCGAAGATCTCCCCGGGTTCGACCGTAAAGCCGATATCCTGCAATGCGTTGACCCGTCCGCCCGGCGTGTCGAACGCCTTGCCGACATTATCGAACGTCACCCGCCCGCCTCGTCGGGCGGGCGGGGCGGCCGATACCGCCGCCTCTGCCGCCTCATCCAAGGCTGCCGCCACAATCGTCATGTTCTTTGCCGCCTGTCGAATATGTGCGAATCCGCACGAAATCGATTGACATATATTCTATCGATTTTATAGCATCAAGCGAAACGATACCCCACCGGCGAGAATGCCGCCGGGTCCATGCGATGCAGGAGTTCATCATGAAGCGTTGGTTTCTTGCCGCCCTTGCCGGCCTTGCCCTGGCCGCGAGCCCGGCACTCCACACCGGCGCTCAGGCGCAGGAAAAGGTGAAGGTCGGCATTTCGGCCGGCGACGCCGAGGTCATCTGGCAGGAAGTGAAGCAGATCGCCGCCAAGGACGGCCTCGACGTCGAGGTGGTCGTGTTCAGCGACTACCTCCTGCCCAACGAGGCGCTGAACGCCGGCGATCTCGACGCCAACGCCTTCCAGCATCGCCCGTTCCTCGAAAACCAGATCAAGGCCAAGGGCTACAAGATCACGCCCGTCGGCGACACCATCATCGCCCCCATCGGCCTCTATTCCAAGAAGCTCAAGGCGCTCGGCGAGCTGAAGGACGGCGCGACCATCGGCATCCAGAACGACCCGTCGAACGGCGGCCGCTCGCTGCTGCTGCTGCAGGCGCTCGGCCTCATCAAGCTCAAGGACGGCGTCGGCCTGCTGCCGACCGTGCTCGACATCACCGAGAACCCCAAAAACCTCAAGATCCGCGAGATCGACGCCGCCCAGCTCGCGCGCAGCCTCGACGACACCGACGCCTCGACGATCAACACCAACTACGCCGTGCAGGCGGGCCTGACGCCGGGCAAGGATTCGATCGCCATCGAGTCCGACAAGAACAACCCCTACGCCAACTTCATCGCCGTGCGCACCGCCGACAAGGACAAGCCGGTATTCAAGAAGCTGGTCGCCGCCTATCAGAACGACACCATCCGCCAGCTGATCAAGGACAAGTTCCCCGGCCAACTGCCCGCTTTCTGAGCCGCGGCATCGACGGTTCGCGCGCCGCATGAGGGCATACCGATGCCGGCGCGCTCCACCCCTCGCATGCGTTTCTCCCCGCATGCGTGTCTGTGAGCAAGTGTAACTCCTCCCGAACGACAGGGAACCCGGCGGCGCAAACTCCCGATGCGCTGCCGGGTTTCGCTTTTTGCGCCCCGTCACCCGCGCTGGAAAGCGCCGGGCGGCACGCCCGTCCAGTCGCGAAAGGCGCGGGAAAAGCTCTTCTCGTTGCGGAAGCCGGCCAGATGCGCGATCTGCTTCAGCGGCCTGCTGGTGCGGCGCATGAGGTCGATGGCCTGCTCGCGGCGCGCGTCGTCCTTGATCTGCTGCAGCGAGGCCCCCTCCTCCCGCAACTGCCGGTGCAGGGTGCGGCTCGATATGGCGAGCGCCTGCGCCAGCATCTCGGCGTTGGGCAGGCCGGCGGTGCTCGCGGGCGTGCGCATGTGCGCCTTCAACAGGCTCTTGACCCGGTCCACCAGCAGGCGGTCGCGCTTGTATTGCAGCACGGTCAGCAGCAGCGCCTTCTGCAGCATGGCGCGTGTCGCCGCCTCGTCGCGCACGGGGGCAAGCGCCAGATAATCCGCGTCGAAGGCAAAACCCGCGCTCCCCGCCCCGAACCGCGCCTCGCCGGGAAACATCGCCCGGTAGGACGCCGCGTGAGGCGGCTCGGCGAAGGGGAAGGCGAGATCGTCCAGCGGAATGCGGGAATCGATCAGCCAGCACGCGAAGCCGTGCACCATGCGCAGCACCGACACCAGGCAGAACTCGCGCAGATGCGCCGGCACGCGCCGCTCTTCCAGCACCAGTGTCGCCCGTCCTGCCTTGACGGTGAGGGCGAGCCGAATATCCTCGGTGAGCAGCCCGTGGCAGCGGCACCAGCGTTTGAGGGCGACGCCGAGATCGGGCGCGGTCACGGACGCGCGGCACAGCAGGCCGTGGCTGCCCCACGGCAGCCGGCGCGAGAACCACCCGAGCGCCTCGTCGTCGAGCTCGCGCATGGCGAAGCCCGAGAGCGTCTCGAACTGCTCGGCCGTGACCCGCGCCGCCGGATCGGCGACGCTTTCCGGCGCAATCCGTGCCTCGCGCAGCGCGGCCTCGGGCGATCGGCCATATAACGCATAAGCCTCTGTTATCGCTTTCACAAATGCGACAGGCGTCACGGCTTGCGGGGCGTTTCCGGCGGCTTTTCTCATGGCGGAAGAATGCGCGCTGATGGCGCGATTTGCAACCATTGTGGCGGCAAATGGCGGCGGGTAAGCGTTAATCTGCCCACCAAGAAGCTGGATAATCCGGCGCAATCAGCATCAGGGGGAGCGGCACGATGGCATTTCACGGACTGGGACTCGATTTCGACCTCGGCGAGGACATCGAGGCCCTGCGCGACACGGTGCAGGCATTCGCCGCGAAGGAAATCGCTCCCATCGCCGCGAGCGTGGACAGCGACAACCTGTTTCCGCCCCATCTGTGGCGCAAGCTCGGCGACCTCGGCCTGCACGGGCTGACCGTGGGCGAGGAGTTCGGCGGGGCCAATCTCGGCTACCTCGCGCACATCGTCGCCATGGAAGAGATCTCGCGCGCTTCCGGCTCGGTCGGCCTGTCCTACGGCGCGCATTCCAACCTGTGCGTGAACCAGATCCACCGCAACGGCACCGCGGCGCAGAAGGCAAAGTACCTGCCCAAGCTGGTCTCCGGCGAGCATGTCGGCGCGCTCGCCATGAGCGAGCCGGGCGCGGGATCGGACGTCGTCAGCATGAAGCTCAGGGCGGAGAAAAAAGGCGACCGCTTCGTGCTCAACGGCTCGAAGATGTGGATCACCAACGGCGGCGACGCGGACACGCTCGTCATCTACGCCCGCACCGACGCGAACGCGGGCGCGAAGGGCATCACGGCCTTCATCGTCGAGAAGGGTTTTGCGGGCTTTTCCGCCGGCGCCAAGCTCGACAAGCTCGGCATGCGCGGCTCCAACACCTTTCCGCTGTTCTTCGACAACGTCGAGGTGCCGGAGGAGAATGTGCTGGGCGGCGTCGGCAACGGCGTGCGCGTGCTGATGTCCGGCCTCGACTACGAGCGCGCCGTGCTTTCCGGCGGGCCGCTCGGGCTGATGGCGGCGGCGGTGGACGCGGTCGTGCCCTTTATCCACGACCGCAAGCAGTTCGGCCAGAGCATCGGCGAATTCCAGCTCATGCAGGGCAAGGTCGCGGACATCTACACCACGTGGCAGGCGACGCGCGCCTACGTCTACGCCGTCGGCAAGGCCTGCGACCGGGGCGACCACGCGCGGACGTTGCGCAAGGACGCCGCCGGGGCCATCCTCTATTCGGCCGAGAAGGCGACGTGGATCGCGGGCGAGGCCATCCAGACGCTCGGCGGCGTCGGCTACACGAAGGAGTTCCCGGTCGAGCGCCTGTGGCGCGACGCCAAGCTCTACGAGATCGGAGCCGGCACGTCGGAAATCCGGCGCATGCTGATCGGGCGCGAGCTGTTCAACGAGACCGGGAACTAACCATGGCCGTCATCACCAGCCAGATCAGCCCGCGCGCCGCCGACTTCCAGGCGAACGCGGACGCCATGCGGGCGCTCGTCGAGGACCTGCGCCAACGCCTCGCGCAGGTGGCGCAGGGCGGCGGCGAGGCGGCGCGCGCCAAGCACGTCGCGCGCGGCAAACTGCTGCCGCGCGAGCGGGTCGAGCTGCTGCTCGATCCCGGCACGCCCTTCCTCGAAATCGCGCCGATGGCCGCCTACGAGGTCTACAAGGAGAAGGACGGCAGCGATTCCGCGCCGGCCGCCGGCGTCATCGCCGGCATCGGGCGCATCAACGGCCGCGAGTGCGTCATCGTCTGCAACGACGCCACCGTGAAGGGCGGCACCTACTTTCCGCTCACCGTCAAGAAGCACCTGCGCGCGCAAGAAGTCGCCCAGCAGAACAAGCTCCCCTGCGTCTACCTCGTGGACTCGGGCGGCGCGAACCTGCCCAACCAGGACGAGGTCTTTCCAGACCGCGACCACTTCGGCCGCATCTTCTACAATCAGGCCAACATGAGCGCGGAAGGCATCGGGCAGATCGCGGTCGTGATGGGCTCGTGCACGGCAGGCGGCGCTTATGTGCCGGCGATGAGCGACGAGACGATCATCGTCAAGAATCAGGGCACTATTTTCCTGGCCGGCCCGCCCCTCGTGAAGGCCGCGACCGGCGAGGTGGTGAGCGCCGAGGCGCTGGGCGGCGGCGACGTGCACACGCGTCTTTCCGGTGTCGCGGACCACCTCGCCAACGACGACACCCACGCGCTGGCGCTGGCGCGGCGCGCCGTGGCGAACCTCAACGTCTCCAAGCAGCAGCCGCTCGACGTGATCGCGGCCCGGCCGCCGAAATACGATCCCGCCGAGATCTACGGCATCATCCCCACCGACACACGCAAGCCCTTCGACGTGCGCGAGATCATCGCCCGCATCGTGGACGGCTCTGAGTTCGACGAGTTCAAGGCCCGCTTCGGTCCCACCCTCGTCACCGGCTTCGCCCACATCGAGGGGCTTCCGGTCGGCATCGTCGCCAATAACGGCATCCTGTTTTCGGAGAGCGCGGCCAAGGGCGCGCATTTCGTCGAGCTGTGCTGCCAGCGGCGCATTCCGCTCGTGTTCCTGCAGAACATCACCGGCTTCATGGTGGGGCAGAAATACGAAAACGAGGGCATCGCCCGCCACGGCGCCAAGATGGTCACGGCCGTCGCGTGCGCCAACGTGCCGAAGTTCACCGTCATCATCGGCGGCTCGTTCGGCGCCGGCAACTACGGCATGTGCGGGCGCTCCTACTCGCCCCGCTTCCTGTGGATGTGGCCCAACGCCCGCATCTCGGTGATGGGCGGCGAGCAGGCGGCGGCCGTGCTCGCCACCGTGCGCCGCGACGGCATCGAGGCCAGAGGCGGCACATGGAGCGACGAGGAGGAAGCCGCCTTCCGCGCGCCCATCCGCGCCCAGTACGAGCATCAGGGCCACCCCTACTACGCCACCGCGCGGCTGTGGGACGACGGCGTCATCGACCCCGCCGACACGCGCCGCGTGCTGGCGCTCGGCCTTTCCGCGAGCCTCAACGCGCCCATTCCGGAACCGCGCTTCGGCGTGTTCCGCATGTGAGGCGCGGCGGCATCGATATTCACATGCAAGGGAGCGCGCGAAAGTGAGCAGCCTGCTGATAACCACGGACGGCCCCGTCGCCACGGTGACGCTGAACCGCCCGGACGTGCGCAACGCCTTCGACGACGCGCTCATCGCGTCGCTGACGGCGGCGTTCGCCGAGCTGGGCAACGACGGCGACATCCGCGCCATCGTGCTCGCAGCCAGCGGCAAGGCGTTCTGCGCCGGCGCCGATCTGGCGTGGATGCGGCGCATGGCCGATTATACCCATGACGAAAATCTCGCGGACGCCACGGCGCTCGCCGTCATGCTGCGCACGATACACGAGACGCCGAAGCCCGTCATCGCGCGGGTTCAGGGCGACGTGTTCGCCGGCGGCATGGGCCTCGTCGCCGCCTGCGACATCGCGGTTGCCGTCGACACGGCCCGCTTCTGCCTCAGCGAGGTGAAGCTCGGCCTCATCCCCGCAACCATCGCGCCCTATGTCATCGCGGCGCTGGGCGCGCGGGCGGCGCAGCGCTTCTTCCTCACGGCGGAAGTGTTTTCCGCCGCAACCGCGGCCGAAACCGGCTTCGTGCACGAAGTCGTCGACGCGGAAGGGCTCGATGCCGCTGTCGCGCGCTACGTGCAGGCATTTCTTGGCGCATCCCCCGCCGCGCTGGCGCAAGCCAAGCACCTGCTGCGCGAGGTGGGCGGGCGCGCGATCGACGACGCCCTCGTGAGCGACACCGCAAGGCGCATCGCCGACATCCGCGCCTCCGCGCAAGGCCGCGAGGGCGTGCAGTCCTTCCTCAACAAGACGACGCCATCGTGGATGCAAAAACAGGCTGAGGAAAAATGACAAGAAAAATCAATAAAATCCTCATCGCCAACCGGGGCGAGATCGCCTGCCGGGTGGCGGCGACCGCCCGCAGACTCGCCATTCGCACCGTCGCCGTCCATTCGGATGTCGATGCGCAGGCGAAATTCGTCGAGGCCTGCGACGAGGCGGTTTCGCTCGGCGGCGCCGCGCCGCGCGAGAGCTACCTGCGCTGGGACAAGATCATCGCCGCCGCGCAGACCACCGGCGCTGACGCCATCCATCCCGGCTACGGCTTCCTGTCCGAAAACGCCGACTTCGCCAATGCCTGCGCGGCGGCGGGGCTCGTGTTCATCGGCCCGCCCGCCTCCGCCATCGAGGCGATGGGGCTGAAGGCGGAATCGAAGCGGCTCATGGAGGCCGCCGGCGTGCCGCTGGTGCCGGGCTATCACGGCGCCGGACAGGAGCCTGAGCTGCTGGCGCAGGAAGCGGAACGCATCGGCTATCCGCTGATCATCAAGGCGAGCGCGGGCGGCGGTGGCAAGGGCATGCGCATCGTCGAGCGCTTCGAGGAATTTTCTGAAAACCTCGCCTCCTGCCAGCGCGAGGCGATCAACAGCTTCGGCAGCGCCGCCGTGCTCATCGAGCGCTACGTGCAGCGCCCGCGCCACGTCGAGATCCAGGTTTTCGGCGACACCCACGGCAACTACGTCTACCTGTTCGAGCGCGACTGCTCGGTGCAGCGCCGCCACCAGAAAGTGCTGGAGGAAGCCCCCGCCCCCGGCCTCAGCGAGGCGCGCCGCCGCGAGATGGGCGAAGCGGCCATCGCCGCCGCGCGCGCCGTGGGCTATGTCGGCGCGGGCACCGTCGAGTTCATCGCCGAGCCGACCGCCGATGGCGACCTCGCCTTCTATTTCATGGAGATGAACACGCGCCTGCAGGTGGAGCATCCGGTGACGGAGGCCATCACCGGGCTCGATCTCGTGGAGTGGCAGATCAGGGTGGCGGCGGGCGAGCCGCTGCCGCTGGCGCAGGACGCGCTGCCGTTGCGCGGCCACGCCATCGAGGCGCGCATCTGCGCCGAGAACCCGGACAACGACTTCCTCCCCGCCACCGGCCATCTCGATGTCTACCGCCTGCCGGAGCATGCGGCCTTCGGCATCAACCCGGAGGGCGTGCGCATCGATTCCGGCGTGCGCGAGGGCGACGAGATCTCGCCGTTCTACGATCCCATGATCGCCAAGCTCATCGTGCACGGCGCGACGCGCGAGGAAGCGCTGGCGCGGCTCGACGCCGCATTGGCGCAGACGCATATCGTCGGCGTGGCGACCAACGTCGCCTTCCTGCGGCGGGTCGCGGCGAGCCGCTCGTTCGCCGCCGCCGATCTCGACACGGCGCTGATCGTGCGTGAGCGCGACGCGCTCTTCGGGGGCGAGGGGCTGCCGTTTGCGGTCACCGCCGCCGCTGTCGTCGCCCACCTGCTGCGCGCCGAAAGAGGGCTCGCGGATGCCGCCGCTACCGCCGATCCATGGTCGCGCCGCGACGGCTGGCGTATCGCCGGTCCGGTCACGCGCCGGCTCGTCCTCGAACACGGCGAGACGCGCGAGACGGTGGCGTTCGCCGCCGGGGCCGACGGGCAGGTGCGGCTTGAAGCGGCCGGCGCGGCGCATCATCTGACGCTGGAGGGAACGGACGACATCGCCATCGACGGCCGGCGGCTGCACGTGCGCACCTATCGCACCGGCGAGCTGTTTTCGGTGTTCACCCGCGACGGCAGCGCCAGCGTGCATCTCGTCGATCCGCTGGCGCACGCCGGTGAAGCCGAGGCCGAGGCCGGGCGCCTCACCGCGCCGATGCCGGGCAAGGTGGTGGCCTTCCTCGTCGCCGCCGGCGACGCGGTGGAAAAGGGCCAGCCGCTCGCGGTGATGGAGGCCATGAAGATGGAACACACCATCAAGGCCCCGATCACGGGCACGGTGGCCGAACTGCTCTACGGCGTCGGCGACCAGCTCAACGAGGGCGCGGAGCTGCTGCGGCTGGAACAGAAGGCAGGGTAAGCCATGGGCGCATTGCCATCGAAGGTCAGGATCGTCGAGGTCGGCCCGCGCGACGGGCTGCAGAACGAAAAGCAGTTCGTCGACACCGGCGTGAAGGTCGCGCTCATCGACCGCCTGCAGGCGGCGGGCGTGAAGCATATCGAGACCACGAGTTTCGTGAGCCCGAAGTGGGTGCCGCAGATGGCGGACGCCCCGGCGGTCATGGCCGGCATCGCGCGCCGCGCCGACGTCACCTATTCGGTGCTGGTGCCGAATCTCAAGGGGTACGAGGCCGCCGTGGCGACCGCGCCGGGTGAAATCGAGGTGTTCGGATCGGCGAGCGAGGCCTTCAGCCAGAAGAACATCAACTGTTCGATAGCCGAGAGCATCGAGCGCTTCGCGCCCGTGGTCGTTGCGGCGCGGGCGGCGGGCATTTACGTGCGCGGCGCGATTTCCTGCGCGCTGGGATGCCCTTACGAGGGCGAGATCGCCCCGGACAAGATCACCGCCGTGGCGCGCCTCATGCATGGCATCGGCGTGCAGCATGTCGCCATCGCCGACACCATCGGCGTGGGCACGCCGCGCAAGGCGCAACATGCCCTGGAAGCGGCGCTCGCGGTCTACGATCTCGCCGATGTGTCAGGCCATTTCCACGACACCTACGGGCAGGCGCTCGCCAACATCTTCGCCGCGCTGGAACTGGGCGTCAGCCAGTTCGACGCCTCGGTCGCCGGGCTCGGCGGCTGTCCGTATGCGAAGGGCGCGACCGGCAACGTGGCGACGGAGGATGTGGTCTACCTGCTCCACGGCCTCGGCATCGAGACCGGCATCGATCTCGACGCGCTCATCGACGCGGGCGCGTTCATTTCCGGCAGCATCGGCCGGCGCAACGGCTCGAACGTCGCCAACGCGATCCTCGCCAAAAGGGCCGGCTGACGGCAAATCGGGCTGCGGATGGGGGCCGATGTCCTCATCCGCTCCGGTGTCACTTACCCCGACGTCACTTGCGCCCCGGCGTCACTTGATCAGCGCGATCGCTTCCCGGAAAGCAGGATGATCGGCATTCTCCAGCCACTCGAAAATCACCATCTCGCTGGTGACGATCTCGATATTGTGATGAATCAGCCGGCGCAGGGCGATCTCCTTGTTGAAGGGATCGCGCGACGCGACAGCGTCCGCCACCACCAGAGGCTCGAACCCCTCGCGGCGCAGGCCGAGCGCGGTCTGCAGCACGCAGATATGCGCTTCCCAGCCCGTCACCACCACCTGCTCGCGATCGCCGTCGAGCGCGTGCGGCAAGCCTTTCTCGCCCGCGCCGTTGAACGTGCGCTTGGCGATGACCTGTTCGGCGAACGGCAGCAGTTCCGGCGCGGTCGGCCCGAGCTTTTCCGGGATCTGCTCCGTCGCGATGACCGGAACGCCGGCGAGCCCGGCCACCCGCGCGAGACGCCCGGCCGCGTCGATGGACCGCTGCGCCCCGTCGATGACGGGGGCGAGGCGGTGCTGGAAGTCGACCAGCAGCAGGGTCGAACGTTGCGCAGACAGCATTTTTCCTCCCATTTTCTTCTTGCCTTGGCCGCTGTCTTCAGCCGCGGCGCCCCAACCCATGGACAATATTATGATGCCCGAAGATAATATCGTGCCGCGCCTGCGCGGCAAGGCGTGAAGCATTAGTCAATAGGAGGACTTGAGCAAAAACACACGCCGGACGATACTGCCGTCAATAAACACTGATAATATGGCAATCGGTTGATGCACCGGAGTGCGCGGCCGATAGGGAACGAAGCGCCGACGTGCGGGCAAGGTATCGGAAACGCCCTTGATAACAGCTGAATATCTTTCCACCATCGCGCCGTGGTCGCTGGAGTTGACGGCGGCCGAGCGCGAGCGCGCGGCGCGCGGCACCGTGGAGAAAGCGTTCTCCAGGGGCGACTACATCTGCCACCAGGGCGACCGCATGAACTACTGGTGCGGCGTCGCGACGGGCATCGTCAAGGTCGGCACCATCTCCACACACGGCAAGGCGGTGACATTCGCGGGCGTGCCGCCGTCCGGGTGGGTTGGCGAAGGCTCGGTGCTGAAGGACGAGGTCCGCCAGTACGACATCGTCGCGCTGCGCGATTCGCGCGTGGCGCTGATGCAAAAGACCACTTTTCTCTGGCTGTTCGAGAACTCCGTGGGCTTCAACCGCTTTCTGGTGCGCCTGCTCAACGAGCGTTTGGGGCAATTCATTGCGACAGTCATCAGCGACCGCATGTTCGACGGCCGCGCGCGCGTGGCGCGTTCGCTGGGGTGGCTGTTCAACCCGGTGCTTTATCCCGGCGTCGGGCGCTTTCTCGAGATCAGTCAGGAGGAACTCGCGCTCCTGTGCGGCCTGTCGCGGCAGATCGCCAACAAGTCGCTGAAGGAACTGGAGGAAGAAGGGCTCATCACCGTCGACCGCACCGGCATCATCGTCCGCGACATCGACGGCCTCGCCGCTTATGGGGCCTGAGGAATATAATTTCGTACAAGGCGCACTGAGAGCAACTTTACACTGAAATACCCCGATCCGTCTGTCAAGCGCACGGTTGCAAAAAAAACTATATCGGGCAAATTTCTCTCATAACAACCAGGATGCGGGTCGTCTCGACACCGTGTCCGGAGGAAACGACAGCAGCCTTATCAAGGCTTTACAGGAGGGTTGATCGTCATGGCGACGAGTGCTTCCGCACGTCTCGACACCTTTCCGAAGCTCCTTGCGCACAATGCAGCCGTGCGTGGAACGCGGCCCGCCATCCGCCACAAGGACTACGGTATCTGGCAGACATGGAACTGGGCCGAGAGCTACGACATCGTGCGCGCCTACGCGGCGGGCCTGTCGGGCATCGGCGTGCGGCGCGGCGACGCGGTCGCCATCGTCGGCTCCAACCGGCCGAAACTCTACTGGTCGGTGATGGCGGCGCAGGTTCTGGGCGCGGTGCCGGTGCCGGTCTATGCCGACGCCGTCGCGGACGAGCTCGCCTACGTGCTGGCCAACGCCGAGGTGAAATACGCCGCCGTGCAGGACCAGGAGCAGGTGGACAAGCTGCTCTCCGTGTCCGACCGGCTGCCGCAACTGGCGCATCTCTTCTACGACGAGCCGCGCGGCCTGCGCGACTACGACCACGAGAAGCTGCACGCCATCGACGAGGTCATCGCCAGCGGCCGCGACGCGCTCACCGAAAACGCCGTGCGCCAGCGCATCGACGACAGCATCGCGGGGGGATCGGGCGACGATGTCTCCATCATCCTCTACACCTCCGGCACGACCGGGCGCTCGAAGGGCGTGGTGCTGACGGCGAAGGGCTGCATCGACGCCGCCACCGACACCGTGACCTTCGACAAGCTGACCGACCGCGACGAGGTGCTGGCCTATCTGCCGCTGGCGTGGGTCGGCGACCATTACCTCAATTACGCCCAGGGCCTCGTGGCCGGTTTCTGCATGGCCTGCCCGGAATCGCCCGAGACGGCCGAGCACGACCTGCGCGAGATCGGCCCCACCTTCTACTTCGCGCCGCCGCGTGTGTTCGAGGCGCTGCTGACGCGCGTCATGATCCGCATGGAAGATGCGGGCGTGCTCAAGCGCAAGCTGTTCCATCACTTCATCGGCGTGGCGAAGCGCTATGGCGAGAAGCTGCTCAACGGCGAACCCGTGCCGCTCGGCGGGCGCCTGCTCTACGGGCTGGGCGAGATCCTGATCTACGGCCCGCTCAAGAACGTGCTCGGCTTCACCCGCATCCGCACCGCCTACACGGCGGGCGAGGCGATCGGGCCGGACCTGTTCTCGTTCTACCGGTCGCTGGGGCTTAACCTCAAGCAGCTCTACGGCCAGACGGAGGCCTTCCTCTACGTCACCGCGCAGCCCGACGGCCAGATCCGCTCCGACACGGTCGGCCCGCCCACCCCCAACGTCGAGATCCGCATCGCGGACAACGGCGAGGTGCAGTTCCGCTCGCCCGGCCAGTTCCGCGAATATTACAAGGACGCCGAAAAGACCGCCGAGACGCTGACCGAGGACGGCTTCGTGAAGACGGGCGACGCCGGCTTCTTCGAGCCCGACGGCCACCTCAAGATCATCGATCGCGCCAAGGACGTGGGCAAGCTGGCGAACGGATCGCTGTTCCCGCCGAAATACGTCGAGAACAAGCTGAAGTTCTTCCACAACATCAAGGAAGCCGTGGTGTTCGGCGACGGACGCGATTTCGTCACCTGCTTCCTCAACATCGACCTGACCGCGGTCGGCAACTGGGCGGAGCGCAACAACGTCTCCTACGCCTCCTATCAGGAGCTCGCCGGCCATCCGCGCGTCTACGAAATGCTGCAGAAGAACGTCGAGGACGTGAACCGCGCGCTGGCGCAGGAGCCGCTGATGGCCGGCGCCCAGGTGCACCGCTTCCTCATCCTGCACAAGGAGCTCGACGCCGACGACGGCGAGCTGACCCGCACCCAGAAGGTGCGCCGCTCCTTCATCGCCGATCGCTACAAGCCGCTGATCGACGCGCTCTATTCGGACAAGGCCGAGGAAGACATCACCACGGAGGTCACCTTCGAGGACGGCCGCAAGGGCTCCATCTCGGCGCGGGTGAAAATCAGCGACGTGGCCGTGGCGCGAACCGCCGCCGCGCGGCAGGCGGCATGAGGAGGCAGCCATGCGAGTCATCGACATCACGGGAGCGCCGCACATGAACAGCACGGGGGGCGCACTGGGCGCGCCGCAAACGGGGGCGCCGCATCGGGGCGACGTCCTGCTCAACGTCGAGAACGTGTCGCTGCGCTTCGGCGGCGTCAAGGCCATCACCGACGTGTCGTTCGACATCAGGAAGGGCGAGATCCGCGCCATCATCGGCCCCAACGGCGCCGGCAAGACCTCGATGCTCAACGTCATCAACGGGTTCTACAACCCGCAGGAAGGGCGCATCACCTTCCGGGGCGCGACGCGCGCCCGCATGCGCCCGTCGCTGGCGGCGGCGCAAGGCATCGCCCGCACGTTCCAGAACGTGGCGCTGTTCAAGGGCATGTCGACGCTCGACAACATCATGACCGGGCGCACCCTGAAGATGAACCGCGGCTTCTTCTGGCAGGTGCTGCGCCACGGCCCGGCGATGCGCGAGGAGATCGAGCACCGCAAGTTCGTCGAGGAGATCATCGACTTCCTCGAGATCGAGGCCATCCGCAAGACGCCGGTGGGGCGCCTGCCCTACGGCCTGCAAAAGCGCGTCGAGCTCGGCCGCGCGCTCGCCATGGAGCCTGAGCTGCTGCTGCTCGACGAGCCCATGGCCGGCATGAACCTGGAGGAGAAGGAGGACATGTGCCGCTTCATCCTCGACGTCAACAACCAGTTCGGCACCACCATCGCCCTGATCGAACACGACATCGGCGTCGTGATGGACCTCTCCGACCGCATCGTGGTGCTGGAGTACGGCCGCAAGATCGCCGACGGCGTGCCGAACGAAGTCAAGCGTGACCAGAAGGTCATCGACGCCTATCTCGGCGTCTCGCACTAGGAGGGGGAGCGAATGGACATCCTGTACAACATCTTCATCGACCCCTTCGCGCAGATGGCTGGCGCGCCGGACCTCCTGGTCCAGACGTTGTGGGAGGGGCTCGTCTCGGGCGTGCTCTACGCGCTGATCGCGCTGGGTTTCGTGCTGATCTTCAAGGCGTCGGGCGTGTTCAACTTCGCCCAGGGCATCATGGTGGTGTTCGCGGCGCTCACGCTGGTGGGCCTGTTCGAGATCGGCGTGCCGGCGCTTCTGGCGCTCGTGCTCACGGTCGCCATCATGTACGGCCTCGCGGTCGGCGTGGAGCGGGTGATGCTGCGCCCGCTCGTCAACCAGCCGGACATCATCCTGTTCATGGCCACTTTCGGCCTGACCTACTTCCTCATCGGGCTGGGCGAGCTCGTCTTCGGCGGCAACCCCAAGTCCATGATCACGCAGGAGCTTTTCCTGCCCTCCGGCTCCGTCGATTTCGAGATGCTCGGCGGCTTCGTGTCGTTGCAGAAGCTCGACATAGCGGCAGCCCTCATCGCCTCCATCATGGTGGCGGGGCTTGCCGTGTTCTTCCAGAAGACCCGCATCGGCCGGGCGCTGCGCGCCGTCGCGGACAGCCACAAGGCGGCGCTGTCGGTCGGCATCTCGCTGAACCAGATCTGGGTGATCGTGTGGTTCACGGCGGGCGTCGTGGCGCTGACCACGGGCATCATGTGGGGCGCGCGCTCGGACGTGTCGTTCGCGCTCCAGATCGTGGGTCTGAAGGCCCTGCCGGTGCTCATCCTCGGCGGCTTCACCTCGGTGCCGGGCGCCATCGTCGGCGGCCTCATCATCGGCATCGGCGAGAAGCTCGGCGAGTTCTACTGGGGGCCGCTGGTGGGCGGCGGCATCGAGAGCTGGCTCGCCTACTTCATCGCCCTCGTCTTCCTGCTGTTCAGGCCGCAGGGCCTCTTCGGCGACAAGATCATCGAACGCATCTGAGGAGCGCCGCACATGTTCTACCGTGAGGCAGGTCAGTTCAAGACCAACTACGCCGACGACATGGCGATCTTCCCGATCCTGCAGGACAAGATCGGCGTCGCCCTCATTCTCGCCGTCGCCTTCATCGCCGTGCCGATGTTCGGCGGCAGCTTCTTCATCAACGCGGTGATGATCCCTTTCCTCGTCTTCGCGCTCGCCGCCGTCGGGCTCAACCTGCTCACCGGCTACACCGGGTTGCTGTCGCTGGGCAACGCCGGCTTCATGGGGGTTGGCGCCTTCGCCTGCTACAAGCTCACCACCGCCTTCCCGGAAGTGAACATCATCGTCTGGCTGCTGGTGTCGGGCTTCTTCTCGGCCGGCGTCGGCGTGTTCTTCGGCCTGCCGAGCCTGCGCATCAAGGGCTTCTACCTCGCCGTCACCACGCTTGCGGCGCAGTTCTTCCTGCAATGGTGCTTCGTGCGCATTCCGTGGCTGACCAACAACAACATCTCGGGCGCCATCGAAGTGCCGACCCGCACGCTGTTCGGCATCGCCATCACCGGCCCCAACGCGCTGCCCGAGGTGCGCTACCTGGTGGTGCTGTCCATCGTCACGCTGCTGACGCTGGTGGCCGCCCACCTCGTGCACGGACGCATCGGCCGCATGTGGATGGCGGTGCGCGACATGGACATCGCGGCGGAGCTCATGGGCATCAAGCTGCTGCCGACCAAGCTGCTCGCGTTTGCCGTGTCGTCCTTCTACGCCGGGGTCGCGGGGGCGCTGATGGTGTTCCTCTACCTCGGATCGGCCGAGCCCGACGCCTTCTCCATCAACCTGTCGTTCCTGATCCTGTTCATGGTCATCATCGGCGGACTGGGCAGCCTGATCGGCTCGTTCATGGGCGCTGCGTTCATCTTCATCCTGCCCATCCTGCTGCGCTACCTGCCGCAAAGCCTCGGCTTCTCGATCGGCGCGGCCACCATCGAACACCTGAACTACATGATCATCGGCGCCCTCATCATCGCCTTCCTGATCGTGGAGCCGCATGGCCTTGCCCGTCTGTGGCAAACCGCCAAGCAGAAACTGAGAACGTGGCCGTTCCCCTACTGAGAACGCGCCAGATAACGGAGCCAAAAGGCTTCATCCTAGGGAGAGAAAAATGTCCAGAACATACAAGACCTTGGCCTTGACCGCCGTTCTCGCCGCCACCACCGCCCTCAGCGCCTTCGCGCCCACGCAGGCGCGCGCCGAGGACGAGATCTTCGTGCCGCTGTTCACCTACCGCACCGGCCCGTTCTCCGGCTCCGGCATTCCGATCGCCAACGGCATGCACGACTACCTGCGGCTTCTCAACGAGCGCGACGGCGGCATCGGCGGCGTCAAGCTGCGCATCGAGGAGTGCGAGACGGGCTACGACGCCAAGAAGGGCGTTGAATGCTACGAGGCCGTCAAGGGCAAGGGGCCGGTCGTCGTCAACCCGTGGTCCACGGGCACGACGCTGTCGCTCATCCCCAAGGCGGGCGTCGACAAGGTGCCGGTGCTGTCGATGGCCTACGGCCTTTCCGCCTCCGCCGACGGCCAGACCTTCCCGTGGATCTTCAACCCGCCGAACACCTACTGGGACGGCATCTCGATGATCCTGTCCTACATCGGCTCCCAGGAAGGCGGGCTGGAGAAGCTCAAGGGCAAGAAGATCGGCTACATCTACCTCGACGCCGGCTTCGGCAAGGAGCCCATTCCGCTGCTCGAATCCCTGTCGAAGGAAATCGGCTTCGACCTCAAGCTCTACCCGGTGCCCGCCGACAACATCCAGAACCAGTCCTCGCAGTGGCTCAGCGTGCGCCGCGACAAACCGGACTACATGGTGCTGTTCGGCTGGGGGGCGCTCAACCCCACCGCCGTGAAGGAAGCCGTCAAGATCAACTATCCCATGGACAAGTTCGTCTCGATCTGGTGGCCGGGCGAGGACGACGTGCGCTCCGCCGGCCCCGGCGCCAAGGGCTTCAAGACGCTGAACTGGCACGGCGTGGGCGCCAACTTCCCCGCCCTCGACGACATCAAGAAGCACCTCGTCGACGCCGGCAAGAGCAAGACCGACAAGAACAAGGTCGGCGACGTGCTCTACAACCGCGGCGTCTACAACTCGCTGCTGATCGCGGAAGGCATCGCCAACGCCCAGAAGATCACCGGCAAGAAGGTGGTCACGGGCGAGGACGTGCGGCGCGGGCTGGAAGCCATCAACATCACCCCCGAGCGCCTGAAGGAACTCGGCCTCGAAGGCTTCGCCGAGCCGCTGAAGCTCTCCTGCACCGATCACAACGGCCACAAGGCCACCTTCCTGCAGGAGTGGGACGGCGAGAAGTGGGTGCGCGCGACCGATCTCGTCGAGCCGCTGCATGACCGGGTCGAGCCGCTGCTCAAGGCGGCCGCGAAGGAATATGCCGAGAAGAACACCGGCTGGCCCAAGCGCACCGAAGCCTGCGACGCCCCCGCGTGATCGCCCCGCGCCGTCCCTCCCCCGCAAGGGGGAGGGACGGCGCGCCGGACCAGAGCGCTTATCGATTACACGGAACCGGGATGCGGTCTGAAATTCCCGGAGAGGTCGATCCCAAAAAGGTTGCTCAAGAGAGGGTTTTTTCCATGAGCCTCAATCCCGTCAACGCCGTCGCGCCCGAGCCCGCCGCCGACACCATCCTGTCGGTGAACAACATCGAGGTGATCTACGACCACGTCATCCTGGTGCTCAAGGGCGTGTCGCTGACCGTGCCGCGGGGCGGCATCGTGGCGGTGCTCGGCGCCAACGGCGCTGGCAAGACCACGACGCTCAAGGCCATCTCCAACCTGCTGCACGCCGAGCGCGGCGAGGTGACCAAGGGCTCCATCGCGTTCAAGGGCGAGCGCATCGACAGGCTGTCGCCCAACGAGCTGGTGCGCCGCGGCTGCATCCAGGTGATGGAGGGCCGCCACTGCTTCGGCCATCTGTCCATCGAGGAAAACCTGCTCACCGGCGCCTTCACCCGCCGCGACGGCGGAGCGGCGGTGCGGCGCGACCTCGAAAAGGTCTACGACTACTTCCCGCGTCTGCGCCAGCGCAAGGGCTCGCAGGCCGGCTACACGTCCGGCGGCGAGCAGCAGATGTGCGCCATCGGCCGCGCCATGATGTCGAAACCGTCCATGATCCTGCTCGACGAGCCCTCCATGGGCCTCGCGCCGCAGGTGGTGGAGGAGATTTTCGAGATCGTGCGCGAGCTGAACACCAAGGAGGGCGTGTCCTTCCTGCTCGCCGAGCAGAACACCAACATCGCGCTGCGCTACGCCACCTATGGCTACATCATGGAGACGGGCCGCATCGTCATGGACGGCGAGGCATCGGCGCTGCGCGAGAACGAGGACGTGAAGGAATTTTATCTGGGCGTCGGCGGCGGCGACCGGAAGTCGTTTCGCGAGGTGAAAAGCTACAAGCGCCGCAAGCGCTGGCTCTCCTGAGGAAGCGCCCGTCAGCGCTACTCTGGCGGGCACTTCCTGCCCCGAACAACTTTCGCAAGGTCCCAAAAGAAACGGAGATACGGCATGACCGCGTTCAATCACCAGATCGAGACCCGCGACCCTGCGGAGCGGGAAGCCGATCTTTTCGCCAACCTGCCCGCCGTGCTTGACGCGGCGCGCGAGCTGCCCGCGTGGGCGGAGCGGCTGGCCGGCATCGATTCCGCCGCCGTCCGCGACCGCAAGGCGCTCGCCGGCCTGCCGGTGCTGCGCAAATCGCAGTTGCCGGAGTTGCACGCAGCGCAACTGCCCTTCGGCGGGCTGCTGGCGCGGCCCTCGCCCGTCTACTCGCGCCTCTTCGCCTCGCCCGGGCCGATCTTCGAGCCGGAAGTGAACGGCCGCGACGCGTGGCGCTCGGCGCGTGCGCTGTATGCGGCAGGTTTTCGCGAAGGCGAGATCGTGCTCAACACCTTTTCCTACCACCTGACGCCGGGCGGCTTCATCTTCGATTCCGGCGCGAGCGCCCTCGACTGCCCGGTGATCCCGGCAGGCCCCGGCAACACCGAAGCCCAGCTTCAGCTCATCGAGGCATATCGGCCCGCCGGCTACACCGGCACGCCCGACTTCCTCAAGATCCTGCTCGACGCCGCACGCGAAAAGGGCGCCGACGCCTCGTCGCTGAGGAAGGCCGTGGTGTCGGGGGCCGCCTTCCCGCCCTCGCTGCAGAAGGAAATCGCGGAGCGCGGCGTCGAGGCCTACCAGGCCTATGCCACGGCGGAACTCGGCGTCGTCGCCTACGAGACGCCCGCCCGCGAGGGGCTGGTGGTCAACGAGGGGCTGATCGTCGAGATCGTGCGCCCCGGCACCGGCGATCCGGTTGAAGAGGGCGAGATCGGCGAGGTGCTGGTCACGGCGCTCGATCCGCTGCATCCCATCATCCGGCTGGCGCTCGGCGATCTTTCCGCCGTCCTGCCCGGCATCAGCCCGTGCGGGCGCACCAACCAGCGCATCCGCGGCTGGCTCGGGCGGGCGGACCAGACCACCAAGGTGAAGGGCATGTTCGTGCGCCCGGAGCAGATCGCCGAGATCGGCCGCGCCCATCCCGGCCTCGGGCGGCTGCGCCTCGTGGTGACGCGGGCGGACGAGGCGGACCACATGACCTTGCGGGTGGAATCGCCGGTCACCAACCCCGCCGAGGCCAAGGCGCTGGTGAGCGCGCTGGCGACGACGCTCCAGAACGTCACCAAGGTGCGCGGCGGCGTCGAGATCGTGCCGCCGGGCGATCTGCCCAACGACGGCAAGGTCATCGCCGACGAACGCACTTATGCCTGAGCGCCTGATCTCCTGAGCGCCTGGCCGGCTCCGGCTCAGATCGCGCCCGCGTCCCGCAAGGCGGCGATGCGGGCGCCGTCCAGCCCCCAGTCGGCCAGCACGTCCGCCGCGTCGTCCTCGCCGGGACCCCGTGGCGGGCCGGAAATCTCGCCGGGCGTGCGGCTGAGGCGCGGCGCGGGCGCGGGCTGCGTCACGCCGGCCACCTCCACGAAGCTACCGCGCGCGCGGTAGTGCGGATGTTCCGCCGCCTCGTCCCAGTCGAGCACCGGGGTCACGCAGCAATCGGTGCCGTCGTAGAGGGCCGCCCATTCGTCGCGCGTCTTCTCAAGGATGCGCGCGGCGATTTTCTCACGGTAGGCGGGCCACAGCGCCTCGTTGTGCTGGTCGGCGAAATCGGCCAGGGCGAGCCCCGCCCGCTCCAGGAAGGCGCTGTAGAACTGCGGCTCCATCGCGCCCACGGCAAGCCATTTGCCGTCCGCGCACTGATAGGCGCCGTAATAGTGCGCGCCGCCGTCGAGCAGGTTGCCCCCGCGCCCGCCGCTCCAGAAACCCGCCTTCTGCATGCCGATGAGCATGCCCGACAGCACCGCCGCGCCATCGACCATGGCCGCGTCCACGACCTGCCCCTTGCCCGACCGCCCCGCTTCCAGCAAGGCGCAGACCACGCCGAACGCGAGGAACATGCCGCCGCCGCCGAAATCGGCCACGAGGTTGAGCGGCACCACCGGCCCGCCCTCCTTCGTCCCGATGGCATCGAGCGCCCCCGACAGCGCGGTGTAGTTGATGTCGTGCCCGGCCGTCTTCGCCCACGGGCCGGTCTGTCCCCAGCCGGTCATGCGGCCGTAGACGAGGCGGGGATTGCGTTCGAGCGCGACTTCCGGCCCGATCCCCAGCCGCTCCATCACGCCGGGGCGAAAGCCCTCGACGAGCGCGTCCGCCGTGCCGACGAGATCGAGCAGCGCGGCGCGCCCGGCCTCCGACTTGGCGTCGATGGCGACGGAGCGCCTGCCGCGCGCGAGGATGTCGTGCGGGCCGTTCATGAACGGCAGCAGCGGGCGCGCGTTCTTCGCATGCACGCGAATCACCCGCGCGCCCATGTCGGCGAGCATCATCGCCGCGAACGGACCCGGCCCCACGCCGGCCATTTCCACAACCTTCACACCGGCCAGAGGTCCGCTCATCGTCTTTTCCCTTATAGATCGCGCGCGATCACGAGCCGCTGCACGTCGCTCGTGCCCTCGTAGATCTGGCACACACGCACGTCACGATAAATACGCTCGACCGGGAAATCGGCCAGATAGCCGTAGCCGCCGTGGATCTGGATGGCGTCGGAGCACACCCGCTCCGCCATCTCGGAGGCGAAGAGCTTGGCCTGGCTCGCCTGCTTGAGGCACGGCAGGCCCGCTTCCTTGAGCGCCGCA
This sequence comes from uncultured Chelatococcus sp., assembly GCA_937863995.1. Classification (GTDB taxonomy): domain Bacteria; phylum Pseudomonadota; class Alphaproteobacteria; order Rhizobiales; family Beijerinckiaceae; genus Pseudochelatococcus. The sequence continues at coordinate 4,879 of CALMIK010000042.1, read as the reverse complement.
GCGTGGAGCACGAGCAGGCGCGCGGCGTCGATCTGCGTCGCCATGTCGGCGAGCCGGAAGGCCACCGCCTGGTGCTCGATGATCGGCTTGCCGAAGGTGACGCGCTCGCGCGCATAATCGCGCGCCGCCTCGAACGCGGCGCGCGCCATGCCCACCGACTGGGCGGCGATGCCGATGCGCCCGCCCTCCAGGTTGGACAGCGCGATGGACAGACCCTGCCCTTCCTTGCCGAGCAGCAGGCTCTCGTGGATGCGCATGTCGGTGAAGGCGAGCTGGCAGGTGTCGGACAGATGCAGGCCGAGCTTCTTCTCCACCCGCACCACCTCGTAGCCGGGCGTGTCGGTGGGAACGATGAACGCGCTGATGCCCTTCTTGCCGGCGGCCGGGTCCGTCACCGCGAACACGATGATGACCTTGCCGGTCTTGCCGGAAGTGATGAACTGCTTGGCGCCGTTGATCACGTAGTGATCGCCGTCCTTCACCGCGCGGGTGCGGATGGCGGCGGCGTCCGAACCCGTGTGGGGCTCGGTGAGCGCGAAGCCGCCGATGGCCTCGCCGGTGGCGAGCGTCGGCAGGAAGCGGTTCTTCTGCTCGTCCGTGCCGTAGCGGTAGATCGGCATGTAGCCGACCGACGTGTGCACGCTCATGATGGTCGAGATCGGTCCGCAGCCGGCGGCGATCTCCTCGATGGCGAGCGCGTAGGCGATCTGCCCCGCGTCCGAGCCGCCGTATTCCTCCGGCAGCAGCATGCCGAGAAAGCCGAGCTCGCCGAGTTCCCGCATGGCCTCGTGCGGATACTCGCTGGTGCGGTCCCACTCTTCCGCGAAGGGTTTCAGCCTTTCCTGCGCGAAATCGCGCGCGGCGTCGCGAATGGCGACCTGATCTTCCGTCAGGATCATGATGTCCTCCCTTTGCTGATAGCGCCCGTCAGTTCAGCCGCTCGACGGCGATGGCCGTGGCCTCGCCGCCGCCGATGCACAGCGACGCGACGCCCCGCTTCAGGCCGTGGGTCCTGAGCGCGCCGAGCAAGGTCACGATCACCCGCGCGCCCGAGGCGCCGATGGGGTGGCCGAGCGCGCAAGCGCCGCCGTGCACGTTGACCTTCTCGGGATCGAGCCCGAGATCGTGGATCGCCGCCATGGCGACCACGGCGAAGGCCTCGTTGATCTCGAACAGGTCGACGTCGTCCTTCGTCCAGCCGGTGCGCTCGAAAAGCTTCTCGATGGCGCCGATGGGGGCGGTGGCGAACAGCCCCGGCGCCTGCGCGTGCGTGCTGTGCCCGCGAATGGCGGCGATGGGCGTGAGGCCGCGCTTCTCGGCTTCCGACAGGTGCAGCAGCACGAGCGCCGCCGCCCCGTCCGAGATGGAGCTGGAGTTCGCCGCCGTCACCGTGCCGCCCTCGCGGAAGGCGGGACGCAGCGTCGGGATTTTGTCGAGCCTCGCCTTCGGCGGCTGCTCGTCGTCGCTGACGAGCCGCTCGTCCCGGCCCGCCTTCACGGCGACGGGCACGATCTCGTCGCGGAACAGGCCCTCGGTGATGGCCTTCTGCGCGCGCATGAGCGAGCGGATGGCGAACGCATCCTGCGCCTCGCGCGTGAACTGGTAGCTCTGGGCGCAGTCCTCGGCGAAGGTGCCCATCAGCCGGCCCTTGTCGTAGGCGTCCTCGAGGCCGTCGAGGAACATGTGGTCGATGACCTTGCCGTGGCCCATGCGGTAGCCGGCGCGGGCGCGGTCGAGCAGGTAGGGGGCGTTGGTCATGCTCTCCATGCCGCCCGCCACCGCGACCGTGGCGCTGCCGGCGATGATGAGATCGTGGGCGAGCATCGCAGCCTTCATGCCGGAGCCGCACATCTTGTTGACGGTGGTCGCGCCCGCCGACAGCGGCAGATCCGCGCCGAGCGCCGCCTGCCGCGCGGGCGCCTGCCCCTGCCCGGCCGGCAGAACGCAGCCGAACACGACTTCCTCCACCGCTTCGCGCTCGATGCCGGCGCGCGCGAGCGCGGCGCGGATGGCCTCGGAGCCGAGCCTGGCGGCGGTGACATCCTTGAAATCGCCCTGAAAACCGCCCATCGGCGTGCGGGCGTAACCGGCGATGACGATCGGATCGTGCGTGGTCATGGTGTTTCCCTCCCGATTTTTCCGACTATTGCGGCGTCACGTTATTGGCGTGTGCTTTATTTGGGCGCCATGCGGATGGCGCCGTCGAGGCGAATGACCTCGCCGTTGAGATAGCGGTTCTCGATGATGTGTTGCACCAGCGCCGCGAACTCGTCCGGCTTGCCGAGACGGGCCGGGAACGGCACCGCCGCGTTGAGCGAAGCGCGCACTTCCTCCGTCATGGCGGCCATCATCGGCGTCTCGAAGGTGCCGGGCGCGACGGTCACCACGCGGATGCCGAAGCGCGCCAGCTCGCGCGCCACCGGCAGCGTCATGCCCGCCACGCCGGCCTTCGAGGCGGAGTAGGCCGCCTGTCCGATCTGGCCGTCGAAGGCGGCGACCGACGCGGTGTTGACGATCACGCCGCGCTCCCCGTCCTCGCCCGGCTCGTTGCGGGAGATGACATCGGCGGCAAGCCGCAGCACGTTGAACGTGCCGATCAGGTTGATGTTGATGACACGCGCGAACAGCTCCAGCGAATGCGGCCCGGCCCGCCCCACGACCCGTTCGCCCGGCGCGATGCCGGCGCAGTTGACGAGCCCGTCGAGGCGGCCGAACGCCTCCACCGCGAGCCGCACCGCAGCCTCGGCCTGCCCGGCGTCGGTGACGTCGGTGACGATGAAGCGCGCGCCCTCGCCCAGCTCCCGCGCCTTCGCCTCGCCCGCCTCGCGGCCGATGTCGGCGAGCACCACCTTCGCGCCACCCGCCACCAGATGGCCGGCCACCGTCGCGCCAAGCCCCGACGCGCCGCCCGTGATCAGAAACACCCGGTCCGCAACCTGCATGCTGTCCTCCCGCTGTCGCCGCCGCGCGCCCGGTCCATCGTGCCTCGCGCGGGGCGCGGCGGACAGATGGTCACGCGGGAAACTTTTCGTTGCTCTTGTGCTATCGCGCCTCGACATGGCATTCAATGACCATTCGTGCCGGAATTTTGTGATCGGTTTTGCCACTCATGTCGACAAGCGCCACGGAGCACCCGCGCCAGCCCGCGCGACAATCGATCGCCGCGAGCTTCGTGCTGGAAGCACTGGAGCCGATGCGCGACCGCGGCCTCGACACCGCCCCCGTTCTCGCCCGCGCCGGGATCGGCCCCGAGGTGCTGGACCGCGCCGGCGGCCATATCTCGGCCGCTCAGTACGGCGCGCTGTGGCTCGGCGTGGCCGATGCCCTGCGGGACGAGTATTTCGGCCTCGGCAGCCGCGCCATGCGGCCCGGCAGCTTCACCATGGTTTGCCGCGCCGTGCTCGACAGCCCCGATCTCGGCCGCGCGCTGCGCCGGGCGCTGCGGTTCCTCACGCTCATCATCGACGAGCCGCGCGGCGAACTTGTGGTCGAGAACGGCCTCGCCACCATCACGTTACACGAGAGCGCGCCGCCGCGCTCGGCTTTCGCCTATCGCGCCTACTGGATCATGCTGCACGGCCTCGCCTGCTGGCTCGCCGGCCGCAGGCTGCCGCTGCGGCGGGTGGATTTCCGCGGGCCGGTGCCGGCGGGCGGGGACGACTACCGCCTGTTCTTCGGCGCGCCTGTCACCTTCGACTGCCCGCTGAGCCGCCTGAGCTTCGACGCCCGCCACCTCGCCCTGCCGGTCAACCGCTCGGAAGCGGCGCTGAAGGAGTTCTTGCGCCGCGCGCCGGCCAATATCCTGATCCGCTACCGCTACGATTCCGGCATCAACGCCGAGGTGCGCGCCCGTCTCAACGAGACGCCGCCAGCCGCGTGGCCCGATTTCGACGCGATGGCGCGGCAGTTGCGCGTGCCCGCCTCCACCCTGCGCCGGCGGCTGCGGCGCGAGGGCGAGAGCTACGCCGGCATCAGGGACGAGCTGCGCCGCGAGCGCGCCTTCGCCGCCCTCATCGGCACGGACAGGCACATCGGCGACATCGCGGCGGAGCTTGGCTTCGCCGAACCCAGCGCCTTCCACCGCGCCTTCCGCAAATGGACGGAGCTGACGCCCGGCGCCTATCGCCGCCGAAAGCGCGCCAGCTCACTCGGCGGCGGGCAGGAAGAGTGAGCGCGCCCTGCGCACCTCCTCGGCGATGAAATCGGCGGTGACGCGGATGCGCGCCAGGTCGCGCATGTCGCTGTGCACCAGCAGCCAGAAATTGCGCATCAGCCGCACCTCCGGCAGCACCCGCGTCAGGCGCGCGTCACTGGCGGCCATGAAGCACGGCAGCACGCACAGGCCCGCACCGGCCACCGTGGCGCGGTACTGGGCGATGAGGTTCGAGCTCTTGATGCGCGGGGCGATGTCGCGCGCCACCTGCGACAGATAATCGAGCTCGGGCGTGAAGATCATGTCGTCGATGTAGCTGATGAACGGGCGGCTGGCGCAATCGTCGGGGCCGTCCAGCCCTTCCCACAGCTCGGGCCGGTCGCGGGCGGCGTAGATGCCGAGCTCGTATTCCGTCAGCAGCCGCGCGTGCAGCCGCCCGTGCGAGGGGCGCGACAGGGTGATGGCGATGTCCGCCTCGCGCTGCGACAGGCTGAAGTTGCGCGGCGTGGCCACGATCTGGATGTCGAGCCCCGGATGCGCGTCGGCGAGCCGCCCGATGACGGGCGCCAGAAAGGCGGCGCCGAACCCGTCCGGCGCGCCGATCCTCACCGCCCCCGACACCGTCGAGCGGCTGTCGGCCATGTCGGACTGCAGCGCGATCACCGCGCTCTCGATGTTCTCGGCGTGGCGCAGCAGGTGCTCGCCCTGGGTGGTGAGGGTGTAACC
>CALMIK010000041.1 GCA_937863995.1 uncultured Chelatococcus sp. | reverse complement strand
TCCGCCACCTGGTCCATGAAGGCGTTGTTGGTGCGGTAGACGGCATAGCCGCGCTTGCGGAACTCCTCGATCAGCTCCGACATACAGGCGTGCGCGTTCTTCGTGTCCTCCTCATCGGTCTTGTCGAACAGGAGATCGATGACGTGGTGCATGTCGCGCATGCCGACGATGTACTCGCCGCAGTAATCGAAGCCCCACTTGTTGAGGATGTCGGTGGCGAGCTTGGTCTGGGCCAGCGTTTCCGATCCCTTGGCGACAGTCACGGGGGCGAACCACATCGAGCCGCCGCCGCCGCGCCAGCGGTAGAGGCCGAATTCCTGCAGGTTCATGCCGCCGCGCATCAGCGCCGCGCGGTAGTGGAAGGGCTCGGTCTCGCCCATCTCCTTCTCGGTGAAGATCTCGCCCTTGCCGAGGCGCTTCACGGCGTCGGTGACGATCTTCCAGTTCACCTCGATCTGCTCCGGCGTGCCGTAAAGCGCCGCGTAGACGTTCCAGGCGCCGAAGCCTTCGGCCTTCTTCATGCGCTCGATGTCCGCGCGGGGCATCGCGCCCTTGCCGTCATAATACTTCGAGCGCGGGATGACGGCGGGCGCCTCCCACAGCGCGTGCGCGAACACCACGGCGTTGGGGATGATGTTGGCCATGCGCAGCGGCCGCATCATGTCGACGAGCTCGGCGATGTCCTCATCGTCGGGAAAACGGATGTAGAAGGGCTTGTAAGCGGGCGGCTTCGGCATGAGCCACAGGCCCATCTTGGTGACGATGCCGAAGTTCGACTGGGTGAAGAGGCCGTCGAGATAAGGCCCGAAGCCCCATTTGAACACCTGCCACGAGTTGCTGCCCTCGACGCCGCCCATGGCGGTGCGCAGCACCTCGCCGTTGGCCAGCACAACCTCCATGCCGCACTGCATCATGAAATGCTCGCCATAGGGCGTGTAGCCGACGCCGCGGTCGAGCGTGTTGCCAACCGGCGACGCAATGGCGGAGGGCGCGGGGCACGACACCCACAGCGGAATGTCGTGCTCTTCCAGGTAATCCACGAGCTGCTGATAGGTAACCCCCGGCTCCAGCAGCGCGGTGCCGAGTTCGGCGTCGACCTCGAGAATGCGGTTCATGTGGCGGAAGTCGATGACGACCTGGTGCCTGTGGCCCTTGGCGTTGCCCTGGGCATAGGTGCCGTAGCCGAAATTGCGCCCGGTCGAGGTGGGCCACACCGGCACGCCGAACTCGTTGCATACCTTGACGATGGCTTGCACCTGCTCGGTGGAGGTGGGCTGCAGCACTGCCGACGATGCGTAGCCGGCATCCTCCACCGGCATCATGGTCTTGTGGTAGGGCGTCAGCCGCTCTTCCTCGGTCAGGACGTTGCCCGGCCCCACGATCGCCTCGAAGCGGGCGAGCGCGGCGAGGAAGTTCTCGCGCGAGACGCCGTCTGGCACGTGGGTCACTTCGCGTTCCGTGCTCATCGGGCAGCTCCTTTCTTGCCTTGTTCGGCGACATAGGCCGCCAGTTCGTCGAGCGTTGCGTCGTCGATCATGGATTGGGTGAAGGCGGGCATCGGTCCCTGGCCGTGGCGGGCGAAGAACTTGATGGTGTCGGGGTCGTATTCCATCAGGAAAAGATTGGGCCCGACAGCGTCCTCGCGGCCGGTGTGGCAACGCGCGCAGGTTTTCGCGAAGGCATCCTGCCCGCTCCGGAACATGCGCCGGTCGTCGAGGCGTCCGGCGGCTGCGCCTTCCAGGGCCGTGGCGGAACCCGCGGCGCAGAGAACGGCTGCCGCCAGGATAGCGGCCTTCAGCAATGGATTGATCATCATGAGGTTGCGCCCTTTACCCGGCTTTCACGAGGAAGCTGCTGACACCGCCCTCGCTGACGGTCGCACCGACCGCCCGGCCGATCTCACTGAGAGCGGCGGCGAGAAGCACGCCCGCCGTGTCGTCGAGGCGGGCGCGCACGCGCACCGGCTCACCGGAGGCGAGCAGCGATTTCAGCCTGTTGTAGCGTTCGAGCTGGCTGCCCGAGAGATGCACGTGCCGGCGCCCGCGCGCCGCCGCCGGCAGCGGCGTCTCCGCGCAATCGATGGTGACGGCGTCGTCGGCGTCGGCGCCGGCGATGGCCGCGCCCGCCGCCACGCTCGACAGCAAAGCAAGAGCGCCAGCCGCACCCTGCAAGAAGATGCGTCTCGAAAACATGGGTGTTCCCCTTCGTTGTGATTATTGAAAAATCCGTGTCAGAACGGGTAGTGCTGCCCCGCATCCTCCACGGTGACCCAGCGCAGGTCGGTGAATTCCGAGATCCCCGCCCTGCCGCCGAAACGGCCATAGCCCGACGCCTTGACGCCGCCGAACGGCATTTGCGGCTCGTCCGCGACGGTAGGGCCGTTGATGTGGACGATGCCGCTCTCGATGCGGCCCGCCACCGCCAGCGCGCGCTGAACGTCGCGGCTGAACACCGCGGCCGAAAGGCCGTAGTCGCTGTCGTTCGCTACACGCACGGCCTCGTCGTCACCCGCCACGCGGATGATGGGTTTAACCGGCCCGAAGCTCTCCTCGGCATAGACGCGCATTGCCGGTGTAACGTGGTCGATGACGGTGGCCGCAACCACCGCGCCGTCGCGCGTGCCGCCGGCGAGCAGCCTGCCGCCCTTCGCCAGAGCATCGGCGATGAGCGCGTCCATCTTCTCGCCCGCGCCGGGCGTGCAGAGGCCGCCAAGCACGACGTGGCCGCGCGGATCGCCGGCCGGAAGCGCCGCCGCGCGGGCCGCGAATTTCTCGGCGAAGGCGTCGGCGATGCTCTCGTCCACGACGATGCGCTCGGTCGACATGCAGATCTGGCCCTGGTTGAGGAAGCAGCCGAAGATGGCGGCATTCACCGCGCCGTCGAGATCGGCGTCGGCGAGCACCACCAGCGGCGCCTTGCCGCCGAGTTCGAGCAGCGCCGGCTTCAGGCTCTCGCCCGCGAGCCGTCCGATGATCCGCCCCACGTGGGTGGAGCCGGTGAAGTTGACGTGGCGCACTTCGGGCGCGCGGATCAGCGCTTCCACGATGGCGGCGGCATCGTCGGGATCGTTGGAGACGATGTTGAGCACGCCGGCCGGAAACCCGGCGTCCACAAAGGACTGGCCGATCAGCCGGTGCGTCTCCGGGCACAGCTCGGACGATTTCAGCACCACCGTATTGCCGCAGGCAATGGGAACGGCCACGGCGCGCGTTCCCAGGATCACCGGCGCGTTCCACGGCGCGATGCCGAGGCACACGCCCCTGGGCTTCACGACCGCCAGCGCGAGGGTATCGGGCTTGTTGGCGGGAATGATGTCGCCGCCGATCTGCGTGACGATGCTCGCCGCCTCGCGCAGGATGCCAGCCGCCAGCGACACGTTGTGGCCGATCCACGGGGATGTCGCGCCGGTTTCGGCGACGGCGGCGGCGATGAAGTCGGCGGCGCGCGCCTCCAGCGCGTCCGCTGCCTTGTTGAGCAGCGTCCGGCGCTCCTGCGGGCTGGTCCTCGACCACGCGGGGAACGCCGCATGCGCCGCCGCGACCGCCGCGCGTGCGTCGTCGACGGAGGCCGCGGCGGCGACGGTCGCCACCTCGCCCGTCACCGGATCGCGCCGCGTGAAGGTGCGGCCGCCGGATGCGGGAACGGCCTTGCCGTCGATCAGCAGTTCGGTTGTCATGACGTTCTCCCAAGAGGCTGTTGGTGACCATGCAGGAACGGATACGCGCGCGGCCCCTGGCCGACGCTCACCCAGCGAAGTTCCGTGAATTCGTCCAGCGCCGCCTGTCCGCCGAAGCGGCCGTAGCCGCTGTCCCTCACGCCGCCGAAGGGCACGTCCGGCCGGTCGGAAACGGTGGGCGCGTTGATGTGGCAGATGCCGCTTTCGATGCGGCGGGCGACGGCGAGCGCGCGGCCGACGTCGCGGCTGAAGACGGCGGCGGAAAGTCCGTATGAGGTGTCGTTGGCGATGCCGATCGCCTCGTCCTCGCTCGCGGCGCGGCAGATGCCCGCCACCGGCCCGAAACTCTCCTCGGCATAGAGCGACATGCCCGGCGCGAGATGATCGATCACCGTCGCATCCATGAATGTGTTGCCGGCCGGGCCGCCCGCGCGCAACTGCGCCCCCTTGCCCACGGCGTCGCGGACGAGATCGGCGAGGCGGCGCGCGCCGGCGGCGTTGACGACGGGGCCGAGCGGCCATTCGCCCGTGCGCGGATCGCCCGCCTTGAGGCGCGCCGCGCGCTCGACCAGCTTGTCCGTGAACGCGTCCGCCACCCGGTCCAGCACGATGATGCGGTCGGTGGACATGCAGATCTGTCCCTGATTGAGGAATGCCCCGAAGGCCGCGGCATCCGCCGCTGCGTCGAGATCGGCGTCGTCGAGCACCACGAGCGGGGCCTTGCCGCCGAGCTCCAGCAGGCAGCGCTTGAGATGGCGCGCCGCGACGCCGGCCACGATGCGCCCGACGCGGGTCGAGCCGGTGAAATTGACGCGCCGCACGGCGTCGTGCCCGATTAGCGCCTCGACAACCTCCGCCGCGTGTTCGGGCGCATGGGTCACGATGTTCAGGACATCCGCCGGCAGGCCCGCTTGCGTGAAGATTGCCCCGATCAGCAGATGGGTCGCCGGGCAAATCTCGGAAGCCTTCAGCACCACGGCGTTGCCGCAGGCGAGCGCCGTCGCGATGGCCCGCATCCCGAGCACGAACGGCGCGTTCCACGGCGCCATCGCAAGGCAGACGCCCACGGGTTCGCGAAAGGCGAACGACATGCCGTCCGGCGCATGCGAGACGCTTCCGGTGATCGATGTCACCATGGCCGCCGCTTCCTCGAGATGCAGCCGCGCCACGTCGATGTTGAAGCGAACCCAAAGGTCGGTCGCGCCTATCTCGGCCCGCATGGTCCGGCCGATCTCGGCGGCTTCTGCCTCGACGAGAGCCGCGGCGCGCATCAATATGCGGCGTCTTTCTTGTGGTTGCGTGCCAGCCCAGGCCGGAAACGCCCGCGCGGCGGCGTTCACCGCGGCAACGGCATCGCGCGCCCGGCACGCGGCGGCGCGGGAGGCAACCGTTCCGAGAGCCGGATCGATGCGTTCGAATTCTGGCGGCCCGGCGCACGCGTCCGCACTCGCGGCAACGCGGCGCGCGCCTCCCGGCGCGATTACGTCCATCGGTTTCCTCCCGGCGGCTTCCGGAAGGGAAGCCGCGAACCGGCGTTTGAGCGTGCTGCGTGGCAAGCAGCGAACCCTTCGCCGGCGCTCATTTCGTTTATCGTTCATTCCCGCTGCCGGACGTGCACCGGACTATTCGCAGAATGACCGCTTGCAGGATGGCGGCTTGCAAAGGCGATTGAAATGTCATTTCATGGCGCAATATTGTGATTTTCTGGCTATATCATGTCCATTCCGCCACCACCTTCCGGCATCCAGACACTCGCGAGCCTGACGAGGGCGGAACGGATTCGCCCCGGCTTGCGCGGCGTCGTGCTGCGCCCCTCGCGCGGCATCTACGGGGAGTTCACGCATTTTCTGCTTGCGGAAACCGGCAGCGTCGCCATCGAGGCCGGCGAGACGGCGTTTTTCCATCCCGAGGGTCCCGTCGCGCTCATTCTGCCACCGCAGCCGGCGGCAACCGTCACCCTTGGCCCCGGCGCCTCCGGATGGCTGCTGGGCGCCGCTCCCGCCATTCTGACGGAGGCGGTGGGCGCGAAGGCCGAATCGGGACTGCTGCAGACGGTCAGCGCCCGCTTCGCCGTGGCGCAGGGCGAGGACGGGCGTTTCGGCGCCAGCTTTCTCAACCTTGCCGAACAGCTCCACCACGAGACGCATCACGACAGGCGCGGCTCCCAGATGGCCGCCGTGGCCTGCCTGCGGCTGATCCTGATCTCGTTCTGGCGCGAGGGAGGGCTCGACCCCGCGAGCCTCGGGCGCGGCAGCGAGCTGCACGTGCTGCAGGACTTCCGGCGGCTGGTCGAGCTGCACTTCCGCTCGCGCCTGCCGGTCGCGGGCTATGCCTCCCTGCTGGGGATCACCTACGACCGTCTGCACGGCATCTGCCGGCGCACCCAGCAGCGCTCGCCGCTGCAACTCATCCATCAGCGCATGATGCGCGAGGCCGCCATCCGGCTGGAGCGCTCCGGCGAGACGATCCATGAAATCGCCCATTCATTGGGCTTTGGCGATGCCACCGAGTTCAGCCATTTCTTCAAGCGCAACAGCGGTATATCGCCCTCCTCCTTCCGCGCGCAGGTGCGCGATGCGGGCGAGGGCGTGCAGGCCGGCAACGCCTCATTCGCCGACTGGCCTTAAAGCATTTCGACGTTTCGCTGAAACGCAAAAATGCTTTAACATTCTGATTTAACGCGTTTTCTTCATGCAAAGCGGTATCCACTTTGCTTGAAAACGCTTCAGGCAGCGGGAGTCCGCCCGGCGTGCCGTTCTGGTGCGGCAAGGGGAATGGCGCGGATGTACATGAGTTCGCTCAGCAACTCGATGAGTGTCTGCGTGACGATGATCGCCGGCACGACCGGCACCGCGCCCGGAACGGCAAGGCCGAGCGGCAGCACGACGAGGGAGTTGCGTGTCGCCGCGCTGAAGGCAACCGCCCTCACCCCGCCTGGGGGCAGCCGGAAAAGCCGCCCCACGAGAAGCCCCGCGACCGGCGCCGCGAGCGCGAACAGCACGTAGACCGGCGCTGCCGCAAGGGCGCTGGCGCCGGCTGCGCCGAGTTGCGGCACGACGGCGCATACCACGATGAACAGCACGAGCGCGGTCGCGGGCACCGGCAGCAGACCGAGGACATCGAGGGCGCGCTCGCCCCCACTCTTGTTTCGGCCAAAACGCTGCACGAGGCCCGCCAGCAGCAGCGGCACGGCAATGAGCCACACGAAGGCATGCAGGAACGGCGCCAGGCGGATGATGTCGCCCCCACCGCCGCCCGGAATGATCGCGAGGTAGGCCGGCAAAAGCAGCATCTGCGCGCCCAGCAGCAGCGGCGTCGCGGCAAGCAGACCGCGCGCGTCCGCTCGCCCCAGATGCGCAAAGGTAACGACATAGTCGATGCACGGACTGAGCAGCACGAGAAGAACGCCGAAGCGCAGCAGCGGGTCCGGCGGCAGCAACTGGACGAGCAGCGCCACCAACACCGGAATCACCGCGAAATTGACCACGAGCAACGCCGCCATGAGGCGGATCTGGCGGAACGAGCGTCCCAGTTCGCCAAGCGGCACTTGCAGGAAGGTCGCGAACAGCATCACGGCGAGCGCCGGATTGATCGCACCCTCCAGCGCCCCGAACGCCGGCATCAGCACGCCCGCGAGAGCAGCGGCGGCAACGGCGACGAAGTAGATGGAAACCTGATGCGCCTCCAGCAACGCGCGGAGGCTTGCCGTGCTGCGTTCCATCTCCTGCATCTCCCGTGCAAGCGGGGAGCCGGAAACGCCCCCTGTCGACCTGCCACCGGGGAATGCAGGATTTCATCGTGAAGTACAAGGATCTGCGTCAGTCGGCGCGGTCGACGAGCTCCGTCGCGCCGCTCTTCTCCGCGCAATGCACGCAGCAATAGATCACGTCGCTTTGCTCCACGCCGTGCCCCACGATCTTGCAGCCGCAATGGGGGCATACGGGCGCGAGTTTATGCACGGCGCATTCGAAGCTGTCGAAGACGTAGGTTCGCCCCGCCATGACGATCTCGAAGGACTTGTCGTAATCATTGCCGCACTGGTCGCATCTGGCCATGGATTGCCTCCCTTTTGTTCGCTCCGTAAGTTTTAGCGCCCCGCGACAGGATGTTTCGACAGGAACGCCAGCAGCGCCGCGTTGAACTGCTCCGCGTGGCTGACGTTGAGGCCGTGCGGCGCGCCCGCCACGACCGCAAGCTCGCTGTGCTCGATCGCCTTGTGGGTGCGTGCGCCTGAACCCGCGAGTGGGACGATGAGATCGTCGTCGCCGTGCAGGACGAGCGTGGGAACCGTGACGCGCTTCAGATCGTCCCGGAAATCGGTGGTGCTGAACGCCTGCTGGCAGGCGAGCGCAGCCTCCTCCCCGGATTGCCGGCACAGCTCCACCGCTTTCAGGCGTTCCTGCTCCGCTACCTGCAGCCCTTCCCTGGTGCTAAAGAAGGTTGTGGTGAAGGTATCGAAGAAGGTGTCGCGGTCCTTGCGCAGCGCATCGGCCGTGGCCTCCGCTTCCTCGTGCGACAGCGGACCTTCGGGGTTGTCCGCCGTCTTCAGCAGGTAGGGCGGAACCGCAGCCGCGAAAACGACGCTGCGCAGGCGCTCCTCGCGATGGCGGCCGACGTAACGCGCGACCTCGCCGCCGCCCATGGAGAAGCCGACGAGCGTCACGTCTTCGAGATCGCGCTCGTTGATGATTTCCGCGACGTCGTCCGCCAGCACGTTGTAATCGTATCGCGTGCCGTTTTTCTCGGAGCGGCCGAAACCGCGCCGGTCGTAGGTGATGACGCGGAATCCGGCGTCTGCGAGCGCCGGCACCTGGTTTTCCCAGGCTGCGCCCGAAAGGGGCCATCCGTGGATCAGCACCACGGGACGGCCATTGCCGCCGGTATCGTCCACGTGTAGCCGGACGGGGTCGGTGTTTGTCCTGGTCATGCGGCCTCCTGCCAAGGGCTCGGATGTTGCGTGTGCCGAGGTAACGCGCCCTCGGCTCATCGGTTCCTCGCCCGTCGGCGCCTTGCGCATCGTTTCCTTGGGCGCTGGCGGCTTGACAGCGCAGCGCTGCCGGCGGAAACAGCCGCCAGGAGAGGACTTGCATGTTTCCGCCCTTCGATGCCGGCATGAATGCCGTCGATCTTGCGCGCGCGCTCATCGGCGCCCGGCTCGTCGTGCGCGGCGCCGGCGGGACCATCATCGAGACGGAAGCCTACACGCGCGACGACCCCGCTTCGCACAGCTTTCGCGGCCCCACCACCCGCAACGCATCGATGTTCGGCCTGGCGGGCCATGCCTATGTCTACCGCTCCTACGGCATTCACCTGTGCCTCAACATCGTCGCGCGTCCCGGCGAAGCGGTGCTGATCCGCGCGATCGAGCCTCAGGTAGGGCTCGACGCCATGAAGGCGCGCCGACAGGGGCGAACACCGCTGTGCGCCGGGCCGGGTCGTGTCGCGCAGGCGCTCGGCATCGCGTTGTCGGACGATGGCGCGCCGTTCGACGGTAACGGCCTGTCGCTGTTCATGACCGATGCCATGACCGATCCCAGCGCGACCGGCGTCGTGTGCGGCAGCCGCATCGGTATTTCGCGGGGGATTGACCTGCCGTGGCGGTTCGGCCTTGCGGGCGCATCCGGACTCAGCCGGCCGTTTCCGGCCGAATGAATTGCGCAGCTCCGGGTTGCGGCGTCACTTCAGCGCCCGGCGCACCATCAGCACGGCGGCGACCGTCGCGAACAGCGTCATCGGCAGCGCCACGAGCATCCAGCTCTTCGTGCTGACGATCTGCGAGTGATCGAGCGCCTCCAGCGACAGTTTGACGAGGCTTGCCGCATAATAGGTGATGGCGATGATGGACAGCCCCTCCACCGCCTTCTGGATCTTGATCTGCGTCGCCGTGCGCGCTTCCATGCCCTGCAGCCGTTGGCCGTTCTGCTCCTGCAGCGCCACCTGCACCCGCGTTTGCAGCAGGCGCACGAGCTGGGCGACGTTGGCGGCGAGCTTGTCGAGCCGTCGCTCGGTGGCGGCGCAGGTGCGCACCGCCGGGCGGAAGCGGCGCTCCATGAACACGCCGAAGCGCTGGAAGCCGGGCACATGCGCCTCGCGCAGTTCCCGCACGCGCTCTTCCACGATTTCCGCATAGGCGCGCGTGGCGCCGAACCGGTGGCTGACGCGCGCGATGGCGCGGGAAAGCTCGGATGAAAGCTCGGCCAGCCGGTCGAGGAGTTCGCGCGGGTCGGTGAGCGAGGAGCCGACGCTTTGCTCCGACAGCGATATGAGCCGCTCGTCGTAGCCCGGCAGCGCGGCGCTGGCCTCGCGCGCCAGCGGCAGGCCGAGCAGCGCCATGGCGCGGTAGGTCTCGATCTCGTAAAGCCTGCGCACCATCCGGCCAAGGCGATAGGCGTTGAGGCCGCGGTTGACGAGCAGGATGCGGCCGAAGCCGTCCGCCGCGATGCGGAAATCGGAGTAGATCGTGGCATCGCCCCCGCCCACCACCGAGGCCACCGGCTGGCGCAGGCCGTAGCGCTGCGCGAGTGCGGCGGAATCGGCGAGGTCTTCCCCCGCCTCATCGGAGAGGATCAGGATCTGCACCCGCATGATGGCGACGTTTTCGTTGGTGATTCCGTCGAGGCTTTCGGGCGGCGCGTCCGGCCACGCGTTGGGGTTCACGGCGAGCGTGGCGACGGCGGTGAGCGTGTGGAACTCCGCGTGCGTCTCGCGCACCAGCCTGATGCCGCTTTCCAGCGCGGCGGGCTGCTCCTGATAAAACGGATGAGCGTCGGAACCGCCCATGTAGGCGGCGTGGCAGAGAAGCGCCGGTCCCTCGAAATAGATCGACGGGCGCGCGTGAAGCTCCCGGTTGAAATCCCCTGCGCCCATGCTGCCGCACCTGTTATTTGCATCCGCCGCTTCCCGGCCCCCGCGGAGATTACATCACTCCGCCACGCGGACAAGCGGCGCGCCGAAGCGGCGGCGGTAATCGCCGGGCGTCAGGCCGGTCAGCCTCGTGAACAGCTTTCGGAACGACGCCGGATCGGTGTAGCCCACCTCCCAGCCAACGGCGTCGATCGACGTCGCGGTGCGCTCCAGCAGTTCCCGCGCGCGGACGATGCGCAGGCTTTGGCAGTACGCGACCGGGCGCAGGCCCGTGGCCACGCTGAAACGGCGCAGGAACGTGCGCTGCTCGAGCCCGGCGATCCGCGCCATGTCAGCCACCGTCACGGTCTGCGCGCCGTTCGCCTGCAGCCAGCGCTGAACCTTGAGGACGGGCTCGTCGCCGTGGTCGAGAGGCGGCGAGAAGGCGCTATAGAAGCGCTGCTCGCGCCCCGGCGGATCGACCACCAGAAAGCGCGCGGCCGCGATCATCATGTCGGTGCCTTGCAGCCGCTCGATCAGGTGCAGGCCGAGATCCGTCCATGCCATCAGGCCGCCGGCGGTGATGACGTCGCCGTCGTCGATCAGCATTTTTTCGGCGTCGACGCGCACCTCGGGAAATCGCGCCGCCAACGGCCCCGCGTAGGTCCAGTGGGTGGTGGCGGGGCGCCCATTGAGCACGCCCAGATCCGCGAGCAGGAACGCCCCGGCGCACACCGAAGCCAGCACGGCGCCCTCCGCGTGGCGGCGGCGCAACCACGCGGCGACGGCCGGCATCGCCGCGCCCGACGGCGGATCGCCGAGGCTCGGCGGCAACACGATGACATCGGGATCGCCCGGCAGGCCGGGATGGGTATCGAAGGAGGTCGCGACCGCATCGGCATGCGCCGCCGGGCCGAGATGGCTGACGCGAAGCCGTGGATGCGCGCCGCCGCGCGCCAGCCTGTCGGCAATGGCGAAGACATCGGTCAACCCCAGAACGGCCGACATCTGGGCGTGCGGATAGACCATCAACGCGATGTGACGAAGACCGTCGTCCGATGCCTGCCGGGAGCCGTTCATTTGTCCGAAATGCCTTGTTCTTTGTCATATTCGCCAATACTCAACCTGTCATGTGGCGATTATCCCTGCAAGGCGGGCGAACACGCCCCGCCGCCGCCACTGGCGGACGGATAGCTGACGCGTTCACAAACAGCCATGACGAGGATACAGCCATGACCAAACGCGCTCTCGTAATCATCGACGTGCAGAACGATTACTTCCCCGGCGGCAAGTTCACGCTGGAAAACATCGAGGCCGCCGCCGCCAACGCCGCGCGCCTGTTGCAGGCCGCCCGCGACGCCGGCGAGCTCGTCGTGCACGTGCGCCACGAATTCGCTTCCGCCGACGCGCCGTTCTTCGCGCCGGGCTCGGAAGGCGCCGCGATCAACCCCGCCGTGACGCCCGCTCCCGGCGAGAGCGTCGTGCTCAAGAACGCCGTCAACTCGTTCAAGGATACGAATCTCAAGCAACTGCTCGACAGCAACGGTGTCACGGCTGTGACCCTCGCCGGGGCGATGAGCCACATGTGCGTCGAAGCCGCCGCCCGCGCCGCCACCGATTTCGGCTATCAGACGACGGTGGTGCACGATGCGGTCGCCACCCGCGATCTCAGCTTCAACGATGTCACCGTGCCGGCGGCGCAGGTGCATGCCGCCGTGATGGCGGCGCTGGGCTTTGCCTACGCTACCCTGTACTCCACCGACGAATACCTCGCGTCGGCCCAAGCATAACCCTGGCCGCAAAGACAGCGGCCGTGAAACACGACGGGAAGCGGCTGACGAAGCCGCTTCCACCCACCCCGCAAGGCCGATGGCAGCGCCGCTTTCGTGTGATTTTCGCATGCAGGATGTTCGCAAGCACGCCGCCGCTCAGCAACATCCACAATACTTTTAAATGATTATAATTCAATAATAACATATATTTGCAATTTCCCAGCTATATGATAAACAATATTTCGAAATCGGCCATAAAGGCTCGTAAATACAATAATTCTAAAATAACAATTACGCTCAACGACGGGCTTTACCATGTCTTTCCGTCCCCGGATGCAAAGTTTTCATGTGGGGGTCGAGGTTCTCTCCCCCCTGAACTGGCGCTCGTGGAACGGGGTCGTCGCGGATGTCTGGGAGGTTGCGTGTCCGCGCGGAGCGAGGGGCGAGTATGTCTCGCCGGACCCGCGCCTGTTCATCGTCCTCGATCAGGGTGCGGGCGGCGCGCCGGATGCTGGCATCCGCATCGGTGAAACGGCCTCCCGCGCCATGCGCGGCGCCATCGTGGCCGAGGCCAATCCCGTCTGTTACGTTCCGGCGGACATGTGCATCTGGTCGCATGCTTCGCCGCTGTGCAGGCTGCGGCATCTCGACCTGCATTTCGACAGGCGGAACGTCGAGGAACGTTTCGGCGGCAAGATCGACGGCGGCGCCCTCGACACGCCGCGCCTCATGTTCGGCGACGATCGCGTGCTGCGGCTCGCGCGCCTGATCGCCGACGAATGCGCCCACCCGAGCGGCCTCGAGGACATGTACGGCGAAAGCCTCGTCAACGCGCTGCTCACCGCCGCGCTTCGGCTTGAAGGAAGCGAGCCGCGCGCGCGCAGCCGCCTGTCGCAATGGCAGTTGCGCCGGGCTGTCGCCTATATCGAGGACAACTGCCTGCGCCGGATAAGGCTTGAGGAACTTGCCGAACTCACCGGGCTGTCGCAGTCCTACTTCAGTCACGCGTTCAAGGCTTCCACCGGCCTGCCGCCGCATCGCTGGCAGATGCGGGCGCGGATCGAAAAGGTCAAGGAACTGCTGGGCGCGCGGGGCGCGTCGCTGCCCGACGTCGCCGCCATGACGGGCTTCTCCGACCAGGCGCACCTGACGCGCATCTTCCGCAAGATGGTGGGAACGACGCCCGCCGCATGGAAACGCGACCACGCCGGCGCGCCCCTCGTGACCGGCGCGCGCAAGAAGCCAGAATCGTCCGATCCGCCGCAAGAACGTTCAATCCAGCATCCCCGGCGCGATGCTACACACCCCGTTCGACAGGATGGACTGCCATGAAACGGTCGCGGCGCAGCGTGCCGGCCTTGTGGCGACGTGCGGGAACACGGCAATGACGAAGCGCTCCGGTTCAGATCTCATACTCATTTCGACGACGGCCCTGCTCACCGCGTGCCTGCCGCTTGCGGCTTCAGCGCAACAGGCGGCTCCCGAGGTCACCCTCGACGCCGTGGTGGTCGACGCGAAGGCCGACAGCGGATCGGCAACCGGGCCGGTGAACGGCTACGTCGCCCGAAACACCGCCACCGGCTCCAAGACCAACACCCCCATCGAGGAAATTCCGCAATCGGTTTCGGTCATCGGCCGCCAGCAGCTCGACGATCAGGGCGCGAAAAAGGTGGACGAGGCGCTGCGCTACACGGCGGGCGTGTTCGCCCAGCCCTTCGGCGCCGACAGCGACACCAACTGGATGTTCATCCGCGGCTTCCAGGCGACGGCGACCGGCACCTATCTCGATGGCCTGCCGCTGTTCAGCTTCGCCTTCGGCGCCTTCTACATCGACACGTTCAACATGGAGCGCATCGAGGTGCTGCGCGGGCCGGCGTCCGTTCTCTACGGCGGCGCCAACCCCGGCGGCCTCGTCAACTACATCAGCAAGCGCCCCGAGGGCGAGCGCAAGCGCCGCATCGAGGCCGGAATCAACGACGCCGGCACGGCCTATGTCGGCGTCGACATCGCCGATAGGGTGAACGAAAAGTTCGACTACCGCTTCTCCGGCATCTTCACGGGCGGCGACGGCTACACGGATTTCTCCGAGGAGCTGCGCGGCTCCTTCTCGCCCAGCATCACGTGGCGGCCCACTGCCGACACCAGCCTGACCGTTCTCGGCAACTACACGTTCTTCGATCAGAACCACGGCGGCGGCAGCTTCCTGCCCTATATCGGCACCGTGCGCCCGGCCGCATTCGGGCGCATCCGGCGTGACGCCAACTTCACCGAGCCCGACATCGATACCTACGTGCGCAAGCAGGTCACCGTGGGTTACGAGCTGGAGCACGCGATCAACGACGCCTGGGCGGTGCGACAGAACTTCCGCTTCGGCCATGCCGACATCAAGGAAATATCGCTCTATCCCTATGGCTATCTCGGCTTCTCGCCGACGCCCACCGATCCCGACTTCCTGCTCCAGCGCATCAACTTCGGCCACAACACCGACCTGACCACCGTCACCGTCGACAACCAGCTGGAGGGCAACGTCGACACGGGGCCGATCAACCACCGCCTGCTGTTCGGCTTCGACTACAAGTACGTCGACATGGATCAGATGCAGGCCACCGGCACGGCGACGCCGATCAGCGCGGTCGCGCCCATCTATGGCGCACTGCAGGGCATTCGCACCCCCTACATCGACCAGAACATCAAGCAGAACCAGTTCGGCCTTTATCTGCAGGACCAGCTGCGCTTCGGCAATGGCTGGATCGTGACCCTGAACGGCCGCTACGACTACGTCGACACCAAGGCGAAGGGTACGCCGGAATATACCGGCAAGGACGCCAAGTTTTCCGGCCGCGCCGGCCTCGCCTACGAGTTCGAGAGCGGCATCACGCCTTACGCGAGCGTGGCGACGTTCTTCCTGCCGCTGGTCGGCTCGACGCTCGCCACCAACATGTTCAAGCCCGAGAGCGGCTATCAGTACGAGGTCGGCGTCAAGTATCGCCCGACCTTCCTCGACGCGCTGTTCACGCTGTCGCTGTTCGATCTCACGCGTGAGAACGTGGTCACGGGGCCGTTCCTGGCCGAGACCCAGATCGGCGAGGTGAATTCCAAGGGTATCGAGCTGGAGGCGAAGGTCAACGTCACCGACAACCTGCGCGTGCTCGCCTCCTTCACGGCCTTCAACTTGCAGATCACCGACGATGCCAACGCGGCGCTGATCGGCAACACGCCGTTCATCGTGCCCGAGCAGCAGGCGGCGCTGGGCCTCGATTACACCATCGACAGCGGCGTGCTGAAGGGCCTTATTCTCGGCGGCGGCGTGCGTTACATCGGCTCGTCCTGGGCCGACAACGAGAACACGATGAAGGTGCCGTCCGCGACGGTTTTCGATGCGCGGATCGGCTACAAGCGCGACAACTGGGGCGTCGATCTCAACATCACTAACGTGTTCGACAAGAAGTTCGTCGCCAGCTGCCAGACGCAGTTCGCCTGCAGCTACGCCGAGGGACGCGTGTTCAAGTTCAAGGCGCACGTCGATTTATGACTGCTGACACCGACGGTGACGATGCTTCCGCTACCCCCCTCTACACGCTGGAGGGGGTGAGCTTTCGAGCCGGTTCACGCACGATCATTCCCGGTCTCGCGCTGTCCATCGCGCCCGGGCGCGTCGTCGGCCTCGTGGGACCGAACGGGTCCGGCAAGAGCACGCTCCTGCGCATGCTGGCGCGCCAGCTCGCGCCGTCCGGCGGGCGGCTAGCGTTCATGGGCAAGGACATCGGCAGCTGGAGCGCCGGCGAGTTCGCGCGCCGCGTCGCCTACATGCCGCAATTCACGCCGCCCGCCGAGGGCATGACGGTGGCGGAACTCGTGGCGCTCGGGCGCTTTCCGTGGCACGGGGCGCTGGGCAAATTTTCCGCCCGCGACCGCGCCAAGGTGGACGAGGCGCTGGCCGATACAGACCTTGTCGCGTTTCGCGGCCGGCTGGTCGACCGCCTGTCGGGCGGCGAGCGCCAGCGGGTGTGGCTGGCGATGATGCTGGCGCAGGACACACGCTGCCTGCTGCTCGACGAACCCACTTCCGCGCTCGACATCGCGCATCAGGCGGAGATGCTGGCGCTGGTGCGCCGCCTCAGCCGCTCGCGCGGCATCACGGCGGTCATCGTGCTGCACGACATCAACATGGCCGCCATGATTTGCGACGACATCCTGGCGTTGCGCGACGGCACGCTGATGGCCAGCGGCGCCCCCGACACCATCATGGACGGCGGCGTGCTGGAGGCGCTCTACGGCATTCGCATGGGCATCTTTCCTCATCCAGCGAGCGGCCGGCCCATCGGCTACGTGGAGTGACGCCGATGCACCGCCACGCGATCACGCGCCGGTCCGTGCTGGCGGCAACCGCTCTGGCCTGTGCCGCGCCGGTTCGGGCGCAGACGCCGCAGCGCGTCGCGGCGATCGACTGGGCGATGCTGGAGACGGCGCTGGCGCTCGGCGTCACGCCGGTCGCGGCGACCGAGCTGGTACAGTTTCGCCGGCAGGTGATCGAGCCCGAAGCGCCCGCCGGCATTACCGATCTCGGGCTGCGCGGCATGCCGAGCTTCGAGCTGCTGCGCATGACAGCGCCCGATCTCATCCTGATCTCGAACTTTTACGAAAACCTGCGGCCGGTCTACGAGCGCATCGCGCCGGTGTTTTCCGCCACCATTTTCGCGCAGGGCGAGCCGCCCTATCCGCTTGCCGAACGCGCGACGACGGCGTTGGGGGAGCGCCTCGGCCTCGCTGGCCAGGCCGAAGCCGTCATCGATGATGCCCGGCGCCGGATCGGCGCGATCCGCGACAGCCTGGCCACCGTGGAGCGCCGTCCGGTTTTCGTCGTCAGCCTCGGGGACGCGCGCCATTTGCGCGCTTTCGGCAGCGACAGCCTGTTCGGCAATGTGCTCGACCGGCTCGGCTTCGACAACGCATGGGAAGGCGCGTCCAGCTATTCCGCCGCCGCGCCCGTGGGAATGGAGGCGCTGGCGCGCGTACCAGACGCGCGGCTCGTGGTCGTCGAGCCGACACCGCCAGAGGTCAGCCGCGTGCTGGCGACAAGCGCGCTGTGGCGGGCGCTGCCGATGGTGCGAGCAGGGCGCGTGGCGTTCATGGAGCCCGTCAACCACTTCGGCGCCCTGCCCTCCGCCTGCCGCTTCGCGCGCCTCTTCGCCGCCGTTCTCCTGCGTGGCGACGGGAGTGTCTCCGATGGCTGAGCGCCCGACGTTGTTCTGGAGCGCGATGGCGCTGCTCGCGGCGGCGCTCTTCGCTGCGCGGATATGGCTGCATCTCGCCGATCCCGCCTTCGCGTCGCAGAACATGCAGGAGATCGGCCGGGTGATCCTGACCCACGGCCTCCTCCCCCGCGCCGCCGTCGCGATTGTTGCCGGCGCGGCGCTGGGCCTTGCCGGTCTGCTGCTGCAGCGGGTGTTGCGCAATCCGCTGGCCGAACCCTCGACGCTCGGCATCGCGGCGGGCGCGCAGCTCGCCATGGCGGCCGCCACCATCGCCGCGCCGGGGCTGATGGCCTTCTCGCGCGAGGGCGTGGCGCTGGCGGGCGGCATGGGAGCGGCGGCGCTCATCCTGGCACTGACATGGCGGCGCGGGCTCGAACCCGTATCCGTGGTGCTCGCCGGCATGATGGTAGCCCTGACCGCGACCGCGGCGAGCGCGGCGCTCATCCTCGCCAATGGCGAATACATGTTTTCGCTGTTCATCTGGGGCGGCGGCGCGCTTACGCAGCAGGACTGGGGGGCGACTGCCACCATCGCCTCGCGGCTCGCGGTCGTGGTCGCGGCGTCCGTGCTGCTGATGCGCCCGCTGGCCATTCTTGGTCTCGACGACGCCGCCAGCCGCAGTCTCGGGCTTGCCGTCAACGCGATGCGGCTGACGGTGATCGGGCTGGCGGTGTGGCTTGCCTCGACGGTCACCGCCGAGGTCGGCGTGATCGGCTTCGTCGGCCTTGCCGCGCCGACGCTCGCGCATCTGGGCGGTGCGCGGACTATGCGGGCGCGGATGGTCGCGGCGCCCCTGATCGGCGCGATCCTGCTGTGGCTGACCGATGGCGCCATCCAGATCACGGCGGGCGCGCAGGGCGAGCGTATTCCCACCGGCGCCGCGACGGCCCTGCTCGGCGGGCCGCTGCTGCTGTGGCTCCTGCCGCGCATCCGCATGGCGGAATGGCCCTCACTGCAAGCTGGTTCCGGCTCGGAAACCCGCGCTGCCCGGCCATGGCGGCTCGTCGCCGGCCTCGCGCTCGCCGGCATCGCTGTGGCGGCCGCAAGCCTCGCGGTGGGCCGCGGTCCGGACGGATGGACCGTTGCCACCGGCGCGCTGTTCAGCGATCTCTTGACGTGGCGCGCGCCGCATCTCGGCATCGCCGCGGCAAGCGGCGCGATGTTGGCGGGCGCCGGCATGCTGCTGCAACGCATGACCGGCAATCCGCTGGCCAGCCCCGAAATCCTCGGGGTGGGAACGGGAGCGGGCGTCGGCCTCACGGCGGCGCTCTATCTATTTGATAACCCTGGTATCGGCATCCAGTTCGCGGCGTCGGTGACGGGCAGCATTATCGTCCTCGTGTCGATGCTGCTGATCGCGGCGCGAGGCGGCTTCGGGCCGGAGCGCCTGTTGCTCGGCGGTGTCGCGATGGGCGCACTGTGCTCGGCGGTGCTCACCGCCGTGATCGCAACCGGCGGCGTGCAGGCCTTCGCCCTGCTGCGCTGGATCAGCGGATCGGTCAACATCATTACCCCCGAACAGACGCTGCTGGCCGCGCTGGCCGCGCTCGTGCTGCTGACGCCGCTTCCCTTCATGAGCCGCTGGCTCGACATCCTGCCGCTCGGCGCCGTCACCGCCGGGGCGCTCGGGGTGCCGGTGCGCAAAAGCCACGCGGCGATCGTGGTGCTCGCGGGCCTGCTCACGGCCACTGCCGCGCTGTTCGTCGGCCCGCTGAGCTTCATCGGGCTCATCGCGCCGCATCTGGCGCGGCTCGCCGGTCTCACGCGCGCCCCGCCGGCGATGGCGGGCAGCGTGGTGATCGGCGCGGGACTGATGATGCTGTCCGACTGGCTGTCGCGCCTTGCGGCCTTCCCCTACCAACTGCCGCTCGGCCTGTTCGCCGCCCTCATTGGCGGCCCCTACCTGATCTGGCTGCTCGGGCGCGGGCGCGCCAGCGCCGGACGCTGAAACGGAGAGTGCTCGTGACCGAAATCCGCCGTCTCGCATCCTCTGCCCGCATCGCGCTGGAACATCCGCGCGACGTGCTCGGCCGCCTGTGCGATCATCTCGCGGAACACCTGCAAGTGGAATGCGGCGACGGCCAGGCCAGGCTTACGTGCGATTTCGGCGTGGCCCGCGCCTCGGTCGAGGGCGACGCGCTCGCGGTCGCGCTGGAGAGCGCCGACGCAACGGGATTGTCGTTCCTGCGGCTGATGATGGCCGAACACATTCTGGCTTTCGCCGGAGAG
Organism: uncultured Chelatococcus sp.; assembly: GCA_937863995.1. Classification (GTDB taxonomy): domain Bacteria; phylum Pseudomonadota; class Alphaproteobacteria; order Rhizobiales; family Beijerinckiaceae; genus Pseudochelatococcus. The sequence goes on along the minus strand of CALMIK010000041.1, from coordinate 3,032 downwards.
CAGACCCCCGCGATCCGCTGGAGCGGCGACGGCAAGGCGGGAGAGCCGCTGCCGTATTTTCGCGAGATGCGCGTCGTCTCCGTCGCCAGCGTCACGCCGCTGATGCGCCGCATCGTGCTCGCCGGTCCCGACCTTGCCCGCTTCACGACGGGCGGCCTGCATGTGCGGCTGCTGTTTCCGCCGCCCGGCATCGCGGTTCCGCAATGGCCCGTCAACGGCGAGGACGGGCGCCCGAGCTGGCCGGCGGCAGACGCGAAACCTGCGGCGCGCGCCTACACCATCCGCCACATAAACGCGGACAGGGGCGAGATCGCCATCGACATGGTGCTGCACGACGATCCTCACGGCAATCATGCGCCCGGCGCGGGTTTCGCGCAGGATGCCCGGCCCGGCGATGTCGTGGGCATGACCGGGCCGGGAGGCGGTTCCATCGGCGAGGCCAGCCGCTACATCCTGCTCGGCGACGAAACCGCCCTACCCGCCATCGCCCGCCTGCTGGAAGCCATGCCGGAAACCGCCGAGGTTGCGGCATTCGTCGAGGTAGCTGATGCGCGCGAGGAGCAGCCGCTCGCGTCCCCCGCCAGCCTCTCCCTCAACTGGCTGCACCGGAACGGCGCGCATGCGGGCGCGGGCGAAAGCCTCGCGCGCGCCGTTCGCGACCATCGCTGGCTTGCGGGTGATGGCGAGACGCCCTTCGTCTGGGCCGGGTGCGAGCATGCGCAGGCGCGCGCCATCCGCCGCTTCGTCCACAAGGAAGCCGGACTGGCGCGTGACAAATGCCACATCGTCGCCTACTGGCGCCGGGGCGCGGCCGGAGACGAGGCGCGAAAGGATTGACACGCGCCCCGGCGCGGCCCATGCAGACACGTCCAGCACCTTATCCGGCAATCCGTTTGCCAGTTCCGCGACCACGCGGACGCCAGACCGACGTGACACGATGATCGACCTCCTGAAGCGCTTCGCCGCCTATTACAACCCGCACAAGCGGCTGTTCATGCTCGACTTCGGCTGCGCCGTCGCCGCCGGGCTGCTGGAGCTGGCGTTTCCGCTGGCGGTGACGATGTTCATCGACAGCCTGCTGCCGTCTGCGCAATGGGGGCTCATCATCCTCGCCATGGCGGGGCTGCTCGCGATCTATGCCCTCACCGGCGCGCTGCAGGCGGTGGTGGTCTACTGGGGGCACATGCTCGGCATCAACATCGAGACCGAGATGCGCCGCAGGGCTTTCGACCACTTGCAGAAGCTCTCGTTCGGCTTCTTCGACAACAACAAGACCGGCCATCTCGTCGCCCGCCTCACCAAGGATCTGGAGGAGATCGGCGAAGTGGCCCACCACGGGCCGGAAGACGTCTTCATCGCCGTGATGACGCTGATCGGGGCCTTCGCGCTGATGCTGTGGGTGCATGTGCCGCTCGCGTTCATCACGGCGCTGGTGGTGCCGCTCGTCGCGTGGCTGACCACGCGCTACGGCGGCCGCATGACGACGACCTGGCACGCGCTCTACGGCCGCGTGGCGAGCTTCAACGCCCGCATCGAGGAAAACGTCGGCGGCATCCGCGTGGTGCAGGCCTTCGCCAACGAGGACCACGAGCGCGACCTGTTCGCGCAAGACAACAGCGCCTACCGCAGTACCAAGCTCGAAGCCTACAAGGTGATGGCGGCCTCCACCACGCTGAGCTACCTGTCCATGCGCTTCGTGCAGGTGGTCGTGATGCTCGCCGGCAGCTTCTTCGTCATCGGCGGCGAACTCACCCCCGGCGGCTTCGTCGGCTTCCTTTTGCTGGTCAACGTGTTCTTCCGCCCGATCGACAAGATCAACTCGGTCATCGAAACCTACCCGAAGGGCTTCGCCGGCTTCCAGCGCTACCTGCGGTTTCTCGACACCCGGCCCGACATCGACGACCGCGAGAATGCCGTGGACGTCGCCAGCCTGCGCGGCGCGATCCGCTACGAGGCCGTGCGTTTCGGCTATGTCGCCGGGCGGCATGTGCTCGACGGCATCGACCTCGCCATCGCGCCGGGCGAGACGGTCGCCTTCGTTGGGCCGTCTGGCTCGGGCAAGACGACGATCTGCTCGCTGCTGCCGCGCTTCTACGAAGTTGGCTCCGGCGCGATCAGCGTCGACGGCATCGACATCCGCGACATGACCTTGCGCTCGCTGCGCCGTAACATCGGCATCGTCCAGCAGGATGTCTTCCTGTTCGCGGGCACCATCCGCGAGAATGTCGCCTACGGCCGCCTTGACGCCGCCGAGGGCGACATTCGCGAAGCTGTGCGCCGCGCGCGGCTCGACGAACTGGTGGCGTCGCTGCCGGAAGGGCTCGATACGGTGATCGGCGAGCGCGGCGTGAAGCTCTCCGGCGGCCAGAAGCAGCGCCTCGCCATCGCCCGGATCTTTTTGAAGAACCCGCCGATCCTCATCCTCGACGAGGCGACATCGGCGCTTGACACCGAGACCGAGCGGGCGATCCAGCAGTCGCTGGGCGAGCTGTCGCAGGGGCGCACCACGCTGGTGATCGCCCATCGGCTCGCGACCATCGCCAACGCCGACCGCATCGTGGTGATCCGCGACGGGCGGATCGTGGAGCAAGGCCGGCACGCCGAACTGCTGGCATCGAACGGCCTCTACCGCAGGCTGTACGCTGGCGCCGGCGCGGCGGAGCACGCGGACGTTTGACGCCTCGCCTCAGGGCATTTGGCGATCGGACGGCCTCCTCTGAGCGCAAAGCGCCTTAGCGCCTTGAAATATCGGGAGATGCCGAAAAACAGCCGGATAATGAAATTACCCATCGATATGCAGTTAAATGCGTTGCCTGTTCAAGTGTCAGCGTGCATCGCATGCAGCATTGGTGAATAATTTATTACCACGGCAAAAACCGCTTTACCGGATGTATCGCCGCGTATAAAGTAACTTCATAGGATACGTGGAATGTCTTTAGTCGTCAAAATATCCGCTGTTGCATCACGCGCATTACACGGCTTGACGGCGCCGACCGAAGCGTCGAAGCGGTTGCAGACAATCATCGAGACCG
>CALMIK010000040.1 GCA_937863995.1 uncultured Chelatococcus sp. | reverse complement strand
GTGGGCGAGGCGGCGGCGCTGACGGCGCTGCTCGGCTCGGCGCTCAAGTTCGAGGGCCAGTTCCAGTTGCAGACCCGGTCGGATGGTCCCATCGAGATGATAGTTGTGGACTATGACGCGCCCGACAGGCTGCGCGCCTGCGCCACTTTCGACGCCGAGCGCGTGCGCGCCGCCGAGGAAAAAGGCGAGGCCGGCACCGGCCATCTGATAGGCCACGGGCATCTGGCGCTTACCGTTGACCAGGGCAGCGACATGACGCGCTATCAGGGCATCGTCGCGCTGGAAGGCGAGGGCCTGGAAGAGGCGGCGCATACCTATTTCCGCCAGTCCGAGCAGATCCCCACACGTGTGCGCCTGGCTGTCGGCGAGGAAACGCTCGGGGCGGGATCGGAGCGGCGCATCGGCTATCGCGCCGGCGGCATTCTGGTGCAGTTCCTGCCGCAGGCGGAGGAAGTGGCCGCAGCAGCCGCGCCGGACGACGACCGTTGGCAGGAAGCGCGCCTGCTTGTCGAGACCGTGGAGGATCACGAGCTGATCGACTCGACGGTATCGAGCGAGCGGCTGCTCTACCGGCTGTTTCACGAACGCGGCGTGCGTGTGTTCACACCGCAGGGCGTGCACGAAGCCTGCCGCTGCAGCCGCGAGAGGATAACGGCGATGCTCGCGGCCTTCAGCGACGACGACCGGCGGCACACCGTGGGCGACAACGGCCGCATCGGCGTCACCTGCGAGTTCTGCTCCCGCTTCTACGATATCGATCCCGCTGAGGTGGGTATCGGTGGAGACACACCGGATGGAGACGCGGCATGAGCGACGACGATATCGTGAAAGACAGCAACGGCGCCACGCTTGCAGACGGCGATTCCGTGACCCTTATCAAGGATCTCAAGGTCAAGGGAACGTCGGAGACGCTCAAGCGCGGCACGCTGGTGAGAAACATCCGGCTGACCGGAAAGGCCGGTGAGATCGAGGCCAACACCAAGCAGGTCAAGGGCCTCGTGCTGAAGACGGAATTTGTGAAAAAGGCGTGAGTCCGGCCTGCGCAGCCTGGCGGGCACCCTGAGTGCCTTGCTCAGGCATGCGGGTCGCCGGCGCTCGTGCCGGCGGCATAAAATTCCACGACGAAGCGCACAGGCCCATCCGCCTCAACGGCGTGTTCTTCTTCCGGCCTGACCAGTCCCGGATTTTGCGGCGTCAACACCTGTTCCGACGCCGGGTTCTCGATGCGGTAACGCAACCTGCCCGAAAGTACATGGATGACGGCCCAGACTCCGGCCTTGGTCCGATGGTTGCGCTTCAGGGCATCGGGGATGGTGCCGTGTTCGAATACCGGTGACTGCCGATAGGCGCTAAAACCGTCGGGCAAGCCGGCGGGAAGATGCAACCCGGAGGTGTCGACGGGCTGCCGGTCTTTCATGCGCGGGCGCCCAGCGCGCGGCGCGTGGCCTGAGGCCCGTCGGACTGTGCTTCATTGGCAGGGGACGCGGCTTCCGGCGCGGGCAGGTTCGGGTTATGGAAGCGTTCGCCGTGCTCAAGCGCCGCGCCGTGACGCGTGGCGACACCATATTCAAGGTTCTCGGCGATACGGCGTGCGCGTTCGAGGAAGTGCTCGGCGGCTTTCGGCTGGCAGACTTCGCAGACAACGGTTTCGAACAGCGTCAGCCACCGATCGAAATGGCGCGCGTCGATGGGCAGATTCATGTGCTTGGGCATCGGCCGGCCGTGGTAGCGGCCACTCATGAGCGCTACTGAGGACCAGAACAGGCGCATCTGCGACAGATGCAGATCCCAGTCCGTAACGTGGCCCTCGAAAATGGGTCCGAGTTCCGGGTCGAGGCGCACGCGGGCGTAGAATGTATCGACGAGTCGGGCGATGAGATCGTCATCGATACCCGTAGCGGCTGTAATCTCCGCCATCACCTGCGCCCTGCGCTGTGCCACTTCGTCCATCGATCGGCCTCCGATTCCATCCCGCGGCCCCGTGACCGCGCGGGCAAGGCCCGCTCACGTCGGGGAGGTTTGCGGTGATAACGCCGCCCGCCGGCAACCGCAATCCCCATCTGTTCCTACCTTTGCAGCATACGCTTGCCCGCAGAAAGGTGGAACCGGAATTGTGCGTCCAATATAAAATTATGAATTTAAAAGGAATTTACCTTCCTTGCCACGCGCCGTGACCGCAAATTCGTTTCGATCGAAGCCCGGTGGCAGCGCGACTGTGTCGCAGGCTGCGCCATCGCAAATGTGGCGGTAGTACGACACATTCGGGCCAAAAATTGGGAAGGATTTGACATATCCCTTTATTCGTGCAATACAGAGGGTCGCTATATGTGGATATGTTTCCTGTGGTGGAGTTGAGAGCGGCTCTTTCGTTTTTTCTTCGTTTGTGTATAAAGAAAATAAAGGCGTGCCGGGTTTTTTTATATTCTCTTGCATTCCAGTATAGCGGTCACGTTGGCGTCTAAAATCTTCGTTTTATGTTTCTCTTTGTTGTGGTGGATATAAAACGTTGAGTTCGGGAGCAGATTTGATGAGCGATGTTCGTGCGGCTGTTTCGCTGGATGCGGAAGCGCTTTTGTCCGATTTTGGCAAGTATATCGGCCTGCCGGGGCTGACGTTCGGCGAGCAGGGGTTCGTCGGGCTCATGTTCGACGATCATGCCCTTAACATTCTTTACGACGGCGCCCGTGACGCGTTTCTGGTATATGGGCCGATCGGCGCGGTGCCGACCGGCGACGAGCGTTTCTTCCGCCGCCTTCTGGCCGAATGCCACTATTCCATTTTCAACGGCCAGGGTGCGCTGACCATTGACGAGCAGCACGCCCAGGTGGTGTGGTCGGAGACGGTGCCGCTGTCAGATTTGACACAGGAACGGTTTCAGGAGAAGCTGAAAGCCGCCGTGGATCAGGTCGAGTTTTTGAAGGGCTCGCTTTTTGAGGCGCTGGTCCGTCCCGAGGCTCCAACGACGCTGCCTGCGGGAGACGGTGAAGAGAGATTTGTGCGTATTTGATTATAAGTTTTTATAATTAAAGGGATTACTGAGATGACTAACGGTATTAATAATACGGGTCGCGCCGCTTTTACCGGTGTGGCCGCCGGGGCTGGCAGCGCTGCTGCGGCTGCCCCCACGGGTTCTTTTGGTGGTTATGGCGTGAGGCTTACTGCAGGAACAGCAGCTCCCGCGCGTGGTGCGACTGCCCTGCCGACGCGCGATTCTCAGAGCGGCGTGCCTCTGAATGCCCGGCGGGCCGTCCAGACCTCCTGAGGCCGGATACGCTAAGGCATTTCGACGTTTTGTTGGAATGCAAAAATGCTCGATTTTTCTGATTGCGCGCGTTTTTCCATGCAAGGCGGGATCTGCTTTGCATGGAATTGCTTTAGATCCGCACGTTAACGCTATAGAGACGCCATCGAACTGTATGATGGTTTCGGATGATGACGCGAATGCAGCGTGACTGGCGTTGCATTCGCGTCATTGTTGAACAGGCTATGCTCGCGAGGCCGATCAGCCTGCATTTTTGCCGCCCGCTTGCTGAACTGTTCATAGAAGCTGAAATAATGTGGTGGCCGCTGTGGGACTCGAACCCACACGGGCGATGCCCGAGGCATTTTAAGTGCCTTCCGTCTACCAATTTCGGCAAGCGGCCATCCGATGCTGCGGCCAGATTTTCCACGACTCGCGCGCATGGCCTTATATGCGCGATCATACCGCATAATCAATCATAATAACATGATCTGATTGCGTTTTTGTCTATTCGGCCATGTCGTGCGCGGAGCGGGTAGACGTTCGTTTTCATACTCGTAGCACTGAAACCGCCAAGGTGACGCTTAGAGCGCCTAACAAAACCTCGCGGGGTCGGCTGGCCCGGTCTTTTGGTCCCCTGCTGCGTTGCCAATCCTCGCCGATGCAACCAGCATCGACTGCGTTTGGCGTCTTGCAGGATGACCAAAATCCCCAGGCCATCCTCAACCCGGAGGTTTTGTTAGGCGCTCTTAGCCTGAGCGTGGTTCGAAGGGCTGTGCGGTTCCGGTAGAGCTTTCAGCAGCCGGAAGCATGGCGGCCGATTATCCGATTGCACCCGTTGCCCGTTCCCAGCATCAGTCTTGCCATGCGCGCCTGCCGCGGGCACAATGTCTGAAAGCCCGCCTGCGTGCGGCTGAAGGGCATGCTGCTTTTCGGCGACAGCGCACGCCAAACAACAATGCAGAATCGCAAACGGGCTTGTGCCGCAGCGCCGCAAAAGTGCGCGCGGTTCACCAAGGCATTATGGGGAGGTTGATATGGGGACAGTTGCCGCAATTCTTTCGTCCAAGGGGCGGTCGGTCATCACGATATCGCCTCAGCGCACCTTGCATGAGGCCGTCGATGTCTTGTCGTCACGCGGCGTGGGTGCCCTGGTGGTGACGGGTGTGGATGGCGCGGTGCTCGGCATCCTGTCCGAGCGCGACGTGGTGCGTGTGCTGGGCAAGGAAGGCACGCGCGTGCTGGACAACACCGTGGCGCGCATCATGACCGCGCGCGTGAAAACCTGCACGCCCTTCGACACCATCGACGATGTCATGGAAATGATGACGGCAGGCCGCTTTCGCCACGTGCCGGTGATGGAGGATGGCAAGCTTTCCGGCATCGTCTCAATCGGCGATGTGGTGAAGCATCGGCTGGCCGCCTTCGAGACCGAGCATCGGGCGATGCGCGAGTACATCGCCACCGCGTGACCAGCGCCGGAGGGCGGCGGTTCAACCCTGGCCCCGGCCTTGCAGGTATTCCAGCAGGTCGGGCAGGGTTCTTTCCGTCGCCTTCTCGCCCAGCGCGATGATTTCCGTCGCGCGGTGGAAGTCGAACAGGCCGATGTGCGCCAGGCGCGGCGATACGGTGATGTCCGGCGGATCGCCGGCAAGGCGTGAGCGCGCGATCCGGTCCTGGGTGATGTTGAACGCGTCCATCAATACGGTGGCGAGGCCCGGCCCGCGCTGACGGCGCGGCTGGCCGCGCGCGCCGGGAAGCGCACTCTGGAATGGCGCGAAGAAGCGCCGCAGGAGATTGTCCGTCGGGTGCTCGGCGCTGTCGATGATCTCCACCACCTCCTGGGGATCCTCCGCCTGCCCGATGGCGGTGCGGGCGCGCGGATCGCCGTTGAGGTTGACGGCGACAGCCGCCTCGGCGCCCATGACCCTCGCCGCCGTCACCGGAATGGGATTGACCAGCGCACCGTCCATGAGCCATCGGCCACCCACCCTGACGGCGTCGAACACGCCCGGCAAGGCATAGGAGGCGCGCAGCGCCTCGGTCAGTGAGCCGCGGGTGAGCCAGATTTCGTGGCCCGATCCGAGTTCCGTCGCCACGGCGGTGAAACGTAGCGGCAGCTCCTCGATCCTGAGCGCACCGAGATGATCCGCCAGCAGTTTCTGCAGGCGGTCGCCGGCAAGCAGCCCGGAGCCGTTGATGTGGAAATCCATGAGGCCGACGACCCGGCGCTTGGTGAGGGACAGCGCGAACTCCTCGAGTTCCGCAAGCTTGCCCGCAGCGTAGCATCCGCCCACGACCGCGCCGATGGAGGTGCCGGCGATGACGGAAGGCTGCAATCCTTCACGCTGCAGAACCTTCAGCACTCCGATATGCGCCCAGCCCCTGGCCGCGCCACCGCCGAGCGCGAGGCCGAAACGCAGGCCGCTGCCTGTGGCATCCTCCGCCGCGACCTCTTGCTCCACCAGCTCCGGAGCGCTGTCCTGCGGCGCGTCTTCGGCACGGTTCTGCTCCGCGCTCCATTTGGCCGTAAGCCGGAAAATCTCCTCCAGCAAGATTGCGCACCTCCCGAGATGGGGATGTTCCAGGCAACTGGACATCCAAGGCAACAGCACCAGTTGCAGCGGCCGCGACCGCCGGTGTTTTTATAAGAACCCCTAACAAAACCTCCGGGTTGAGGATGGCCGAGGGGTTTTGGTCATCCTGCAAGAAGCCGAACGCAGTCGATGCTGGTTGCATCGGCGAGGATCGGCGACGCGGCAGGGGGCCAAAATCACCGGCCAGCCGACCCCGCGAGGTTGTGTTAGGGGTTCTAAGTGCTTGCAGGCCGTTGTGTGGCCGGCGGCTTCCAGCCTCCTTCGTGCGCGCCGCTCCACGTTTATGCAGCTTCCTGCGGCGAAAGGATATTTTCAACTGCCTCCTGCAACATTCTGCCGGAAAATGGCTTGCGCGAAACTTGTCAGCCGGCTGGTGCGCCTGTTCCTCCCCCGTCAGCGCTCCGCAAGCGCGATGGTGTATCAGGAATGCTGAATTTTCGCTGACGTTAACTAATGACCAAGCGCGATTCGGTATTGTTCACCGAGAGATGAGCGGTAGCTGCAAGTGATCGCCGAAGGTGATCTCCGAAGGTGATCGTTGATGCCGCCCGCTCGACGGCGGCGGTGTGTTGCCCTAAGGGCAATGCATCTCTCACACCGTGATGGTATAGCATAGGCGTTTGCGTTGGAGGCCCGAAGGCGCGTGAATGAAGACCGGACCATCCCGCTTGCCGCGCCGGTCGGCCGCAGTGCCGCGCGCAGGGCGCCGGCAAGCGGTGCGTCGCGCGCGGCGCGCCTGATCCCGCCTTTGTGGGTCGCGGCGGCGATGATGCTGCCGCTCGCCGCCGGAATCGCAGCCTCACAACGGGCCGAGGCGCAGCTTCTCTCCGCCCCGCCTTCCGAGGCGGACGCGGACGGCGAAAAGACGAGCCGGTCGTTTTTCGGGCGTCTCTACGACCGCCTGATCGGGCGCGATACCAAGGCCGAGGAAGTGGATACGATTCCCGTTCCCGACGGGGTTGCTTACACCGTGGCCTTCGATATCCCCGACGACAGCGCGGCGGAGCGGCTCGAGGACGTTTCGGATCTCGCGCGTTTGCGCCGCCAGTTGCCGTCCGGCGCGGTGGGGCTGATGGCGCGCGCCAACGCCGACAAGGCGCGGCTGATCTCTGGGCTGGAGGCGTTGGGCTACTATAATGGCCGCATCGACATCCTGATCGCCGGAACGCCGCTGGACAGTCCGCAGGTCGCCGCGCGCATCGAGGCGGCGCGCCGCTCCGGCCCCGTGCCGGTGCAGATCAATGTCATCCCCGGCAAGCGCTATGTTTTCGGCCGCTTCGCGCTCATGGATGCCAACACCCGCCGTCCGCTGCCGTCGCCGGACTGGAGCAAGATCGGGCTGACACCCGGCGCGCCCGCCGTGAGCGCGGAAGTTCTGCGGGCCGAGGCCGCGCTCGTCGGCGAGTTCCGCAACCAGGGATACGCCCTGGCGAAGGTGCCCGGCCGGCAGGCAACCGTTGATCATTCCACCCAGACGATGGACATCGTCTTTCAGGTCGATGCGGGCCGGCGCGCCACCTTCGGCCCCGTGACGGTGTCGGGCACCGACAGGCTCGATCCCGATTTCATCAGCGATCGCGTGCCCTTCCATGAAGGCGAGGTGTTCTCGCCCGACGCCATCGCCCGGTTGCGGCGCGATCTCAACGCCTACGACGTGTTCGAATCGGTGCGTATCGTCGAGGCCGATCATCTGACGGCGAACGGCTCGCTGCCCATCGAGGTGCAGGTGGCGGAACGCCTGCCGCGTTTCGTCGGCTTCGGCGCGAAGTATTCGACGACCGACGGGCCGGCGGCCAATGTCTATTGGGGGCACCGAAATCTCTTTGGCGGCGCGGAGCGGCTGCGCCTCGAGGCGCAGTTGTCGAGCACGAACCTGGACACGGTCAACGGCCGTTCGCGGGCACGCATCGCCGACAGGCTGGGTTACAAGATCGGCGCGAGCTTCCTCAAGCC
>CALMIK010000039.1 GCA_937863995.1 uncultured Chelatococcus sp. | reverse complement strand
GCTCGGGAAGGGGCGTATGGTAGCGCGCGTGGCGACAGTTGCTTTCGAGGGCATCGAGGCGCGGCCCGTCGACGTGCAGGTGCTTGTCGCCTCGGGCGCGGTGGCGTTCTCCATCGTCGGCCTGCCGGATAAAACCGTCGGTGAATCGCGTGAGCGGGTGAGGGCGGCGCTGGCGGCTTCCGGGCTGGCGATGCCGGCGAAGCGCGTTACCGTCAACCTCGCGCCGGCTGACATGCCGAAGGAGGGGTCGCACTACGATCTGCCGATCGCGCTCGCCGTCATGGCGGCAATCGGGGCCATTCCCGCCGATGCGCTGTCGGGCTATGTCGTTCTGGGCGAACTGGGGCTCGATGGCGCGCTGACGCCGGTGGCGGGTGTGCTTCCGGCCGCGATGGCGGCGGCTTCGCGGGGCCTCGGCCTGATTTGTCCCGCCGCTTGCGGGCCGGAGGCGGCCTGGGCGAGCGGCGATATCGATGTGGTGGCGCCGGTTTCGCTTGTGCAGCTCGTCAATCACGTCAGGGGCGTGCAGGTGATGTCGCGGCCGCAGCCCGGCGTGGACCGCGATCCGGGCGCGATGCCCGATCTCAAGGACGTGCGCGGGCAGGAAAGCGCCCGGCGTGCGCTCGAGATCGCGGCGGCGGGTTCGCACAACCTGCTTTTTCATGGACCGCCGGGCAGCGGCAAGTCGATGCTGGCGAGCCGTCTACCCTCGATCCTGCCACCGCTCACCCCGCGCGAATTGCTCGAGGTGTCGATGATCCATTCGGTCGCGGGACTGCTGGCGGACGGTGCGCTCACCAACCGGCGGCCGTTTCGCGCGCCGCATCATTCCGCCTCCATGGCAGCGCTCGTCGGCGGCGGTGTCAGCGCGCGGCCCGGCGAGGTATCGCTGGCGCACAACGGCGTGCTGTTTCTCGACGAGTTGCCCGAATTCCAGCCCCAGACGCTCGACGGTCTGCGCCAGCCCATGGAAACGGGCGAGGTGCTGATCGCCCGCGCCAATCGCCGCGCCATCTACCCGGCGCGTTTCCAGCTGGTGGCGGCGATGAACCCCTGCCGCTGCGGCAACGCTACCGAGCCCGGCTTCGCCTGTCGCAGGCAGCCGAACGACCGCTGCATGGCGCAATATCAGGCGCGCCTTTCCGGCCCGTTGCTCGACCGCGTCGATCTCGTCATCGAAGCGCCGGCGGTCACCGCGTCCGATCTCATCCAGCCGCAGCCCTCGGAGCCCTCGGCCGTTGTCGCGGCGCGGGTGGCGCGCGCGCGTCTGCTGCAGTCGCGCCGCTTCGAGGCGCTCGGTCTCGCCGCCGACATGACCAACGCCCATTGTCCCGCCCCGGTGCTGGAGGAAGTGGCGCGCCCCGACGATGCGGGCCTCACCCTGCTGCGCGACGCGGCGGAGGCGATGCGCCTGTCGGCGCGGGGCTACCACCGTGTGCTGCGCATGGCGCGAACCCTCGCGGATCTCGATGGCGAGGAGCGGGTGCGCCGCGGCCATCTGGCGGAAGCGTTGTCCTATCGCGGCGGGCTTGGCCGGATCGCCGCTGCCGCGTGATCGCGCCGCCCCGCTGTGTGGCCGGCGCGCAACACCCTGTGGGCAACGTGTGCATTCCCTGCCGTGTTAACCGCATTGAAACAACTCGCTGGCTGCGCGCACGTCGCCGCTCTATGATGCTCGCATACGGGACAGACGAGTTGGAAGAGTGCAGGCATGATCATAGACCACAACGAATCGGGCGATCTCCATGACGTCATGGACGAGAAGCGGGCGGCGCTGTTCTATGTGAAGGAAGCCTTCGCGGAGGCGCAGCTCGACGGTCTCGACGAGGACTGCATCGCGCATGCGGCGCTGTTCGCGGCTTTTCACAGCCTCGTGACCGTCTATGGCGAGGACGCCGTGGCCGATTTCGCCGAGCGTCTGCCCGATCGCGTGCGTTCCGGCGGCTTTTCCTCACGCCCGCGTCACTGACGCGCAACGATACCGGCTGTCGCAGGGGCGGGGACGCGCTGGCGTCGCCCGCTCTTCTCTTTTATGCGCCGGTGGATCTATGCGCGGCTGAGGCGCTGCTCCCACTCCCACGCATGGCGGACGATGAGTGCCAGATCGTCGAAGCGTGGCTGCCAGCCGAGGGCCGCGATGCGCGCGTTGTGCGCGATCAGCGAGGCGGGGTCGCCCGCGCGCCGGGGCACGTCGCGGGTCTCGATCGCATGGCCGGTGACGCTGCGCGCGGCCGCGAGCACGTCGCGCACCGAGGCGCCGCGTCCGTAGCCGCAGTTGAGCGTCAGGTTGTCCGGCTGCGCGCGCAGGTGCGCGAGCGCCAGTGAATGGGCGCGGGCGAGGTCGGATACATGTACGTAGTCGCGCAGGCAGGTGCCGTCGGGCGTCGGATAATCCTGGCCGAAGATGTCGACATGCGGCCGCTGCCCCAGCGCCGTGGCGAGCGCGACCTTGATGAGATGGCTCGTCGGCGTCGACTG
>CALMIK010000038.1 GCA_937863995.1 uncultured Chelatococcus sp. | reverse complement strand
AATTGGTGTTGTTTCTTTTCTTTGTTAAGACTTCTAAGTTGGCGGCTGCCCACCCCACCCCCACCCCCCCCCACCCCCCCCACCCCCCCCCCCCCCCCCCCCCCCCCCCCCCCCCCTTGTCACGATCACGCCGGTGGACACACACTCTTGTATGCACATGGGCGCAGGGAGGGGTCGCACGGATGACGACAGGACACTCACCAACGGGTCTGATACGACGCAGCGGACGACGCGTCATGCCTGCCGTCCAGGCATCCGACCTGGCCGCGGCCCTTTCCGATGGCCGCGAACTCGCACGCCAGCAGCCGCGCGTACCCAAGGCGAAAGAACTCATCGAATCCATAAAAATCATTGGCCAGGACCGCCTGACGGCCTCTGATCAAGCAATTTACGAAGCTCTCCTGGCGTGGGTCCGCGACAAGGGGATCGCCGACAGCGCCCATACGATCCCTCTATCATCGCTAAAAACGTATGCGGAAATCACCCGCACCGACGATCTTGTCGCCATGCTACATCGGCTGGGCACCACGTACGTCAAATACGACGTCAGAGACCGAAAATGGCGGCGCCGAGGGACCCTGCCGCTGGTCTTGGCCGAAGTTGCCGAAAACGAAAAAACCGGCGACGTCGAGGTCAGATTCCAGATACCGGAATCGGTGCGCGAAATCATGATCGAATCCCGTCAATATGCCCACCTGGAGCTTGCCGCATTCCCAAAATTCTCCAGCCGCTACAGCGCCCGGCTGTATCAGCGGCTGGCATTGCGCGCCGGGTATACGAACGAGACCCGCATCTCATGGGAGATCGAGCCGAAAAAACTCGCTGAATCCCTCGGCTTCAAAATCGGCAAGTCCTTCCGCTACGCCGATTTCCGCCGCAATGCACTGGAGCCAGCGCTGACCGATATATCCCTGTACGTCACCCGATTCAGGGTGACCTGCACCCCTGTTAAGGAGGACGTTGGCCGGGGCCTCCCGGCCGTCGTCAGGCTGCGTTTTGACTTCGAAGACACCGCATTCACGCCGCCGTTGGCGTCGCGCCAGGCGGTGCCATTTTCCTCCACGATCGCTGACGAAATCAATCGGCTGATGAAGATGGAGGTGCGGATCGACGGCGTCATGCCGACCCTAATCCCGTCGCTGTCTATGCTCTCGCGGCTCGTGACACACCTGCATGCCAGAGGACGTCCATCAAACCTGGATGACTCCGCGCGCGCCCTACGGATATTCGAATCCTGGCTCGCGGCCATCGACGAGGCGGTCGAATGCAAGCGATCCGGAGCACTGCGTGCGGACGTCAGGGAGCCTATCGGAGACGTGGATATATGCGGCGAATATCTACTTGATTTAATTAAGGAAAACGGCTTCGAGGCTGCGTTCGTTGCATGGGCCGAGGCGGTTGAGATGACTGGCCGACATATGCGCAGACTCAAGCCGACGGAGCCAATGACGCCTGCACCGTCATCGGCGGAATCAAGGAGGGATAGGGCGGTCCGAAGGATGATGGAGGATGCAAAGGATCAGATGGAGACCTTGCCGCCGACAATAAGATTCTCGTACAGCGGCCACGTCAGATCGCTATGCGATCCAGAGGTTTCACCGTGGCACCGGATCGTCGATGAGCATCCGATCGGTCGCACGCTGGCGGCTGCGCTGCGAGCGGTCGGGAAGATGAATGACAAGCCCAGGCAGCAGCGGCAGACCATGATCAACATGCTGCGGGCGCTGTCGGAATACGATCTCGATAAGTTGCGGAGTATTTCTGGGGCGGTTTTGGCCGCCGAAAGATCGTCCGCACCGGCTTGATGGGCGGTGCCGGATCTGTCATCGATGTCGACCATCGTGTCACCGAGGTTGGGTGACGTCACCCAACCTCGGGTTCCTGCGCCAGATTCAGCGACCGGATGCCGCCCGACGTCGGCGGCGCGACCTCATCGCCCGGCAGGACCGGCAGGTGGCGCCCGAGGAGCCACTCGTCATCGGGTTTGATCCTGGCGATGTTCTGCCTGGTCACGAGGTCGCGGCCGAGCGGCGACCACAACCCCAGGCGCCTGCGCTCATCGAGGACGAGTGCAGCGTACTCCTTCAGGACGGCATTCGACCATTCCGAAAGTCCGAGGAATTTTAGTCGCATACGATGGCTCTTATTATAGTGCTCACGCGTGACGGCCGCTTCCCGCGACGTCGGTTCGATACCTGAATCCGATGCATGGTCTAGGATCGCCGAGGCGGCCGAAGCCGGGATGTGTGGGTCGGCCGACAAGAAAGTCGTCAGCGAGTCTCGCAGTTCGTGCAGCGTGAAGTGCGGCAGGCCAGACGCCTTCAAAAGGTCGATATCCCCAATGCCATCTTTTCCTCGTAAACGATTTAGGATGGAGTTGACGATATTATCGGACACTGGAGAGTCCATACCATCCCTTGGCCGGATCGAGGAAAACGCGTAGCGGCTTTCCTTTCTCCGCTTTGGGTCCGCCAGCGCCCTGGCGATGGTCCTGCGGTAGACCTCACGCGGGATCGGCAGCGCGTGCCAGCGGCGGCTTTTCAGTTGATTTGGGAGAAAAACCACCTCGTACCATCCGGCATCGGCATCACCCGTTGCGTCGTATATCCGAGACGTCTCGACGGAATATGCCGCATGTGTGCGCTGTGCCGCCAGTGTCACCCACCAGAGCGCGGCTAGCGCAGTCTCTGACGTCCGCGATGCGATCTGCCTCCCTGGCGCCACGCGATATCTTTCGGCTGTAAAAAGGAGGACAGCGACCTGACGCGCCGTCAGCGGCGCTGCGATGACCTCGCCGTTTGCCTCGGCGACCTGCGCCTTCGTGGCGTGTTTGACATGCCTCAGGTCAACCCACCATGGGGGTACGTGGCTCAATCCGGCGTTGTCGTAGATGGTCCGCGCCCACGTCAGCGCGCTCTTCGTGTACGCGCACAGTTTCCGCTGAGCACTCTCCCTGCCATCGGAATTCCACCGGTCGCGGATCCTTTCGATGTGATCCCGGCGGAGGTCTCGCAGGAGCAGGGGCTTCAGGTGATCCAGATCAGGGTGCTCCAGGGCAGCCTTCACGTCGCGGATCGACCCCCTCGACGGCGCCCTGACTTTCCCCCTGGAGGTGATCGTGGGCTTGGAAATCTTGTCGGCGACAAACCGGCGGACGAGTTCTTCCCAGGTCCATGCGCCTTCCGACGCAGCCAGGATCGACGCGGCCTTGCCGAGCGCCTCGTCGTGCGTGGCGCCGAGCGAGCGCGCTTTCAGGTAATCCGATGGATCGGTTCCATCGTCGAGCATCCGCCTGACCGTGTCGGCCAGGTCTTTCGCGACGTCCACGGCGTAGATCAGTCCAGGCTCCCGGGAACCCTCGGCTGTCCTCGGGTTCCCGAGGTCACCCAACTTCTTTACGATCTTCCCGTACTTCAGGTAGAATGACGCCCTCTTCCCTTGAACACGGATCGTCAGGCCGACGAGAGCCGGATCGCGAAGGACCAGCGGCTGCGCCGACGTGCGCTGTCCGGCCGTCGCCTCGTCGATGGCACGGCGTAGGGACGCGACGTTAAATTTCACGGTCTCGAAGGGCATGGCCCGGCCTCCGGAGGGTCGACGAATCGGGCGCGGGGCATGCCGTCGACGGGGTGATCCCATACACTCTTCATACACACCCACGACAGTCAAATGTCGGAATCGCATATCCCAAGCGCCATTTTTGGCAACATGGTCTCACCCGCGTTGCGCAGGTTTCAAGGCGATTTTTGCTTGATTTTCAGGTATTTGCAGGGTGTCGGAGGGGGTAGGCTTGGCTGGGGCGGGAGGATTCGAACCTCCGCATGGCGGAATCAAAATCCGCTGCCTTACCGCTTGGCGACGCCCCAAGACCTATCCCGCAGAGCCATTGCCATTGATTGCGACGGCGAATCTGTCAGGGAAGCCGGATCATAGTGCCGGGTTTGCGATAACACAATCACCGCTCCGCGCGGCAATGCGATAATTACGGTGCGATAATTGTGGAGCGCCGCTTCAGGTGGTATCCGGCGGCACGGCTGCCTTCGCGCAGGCAAACGGCTCGCCACCCAGGCCGGGGCCTGCTATGCAGATTGCCAGCCTGAAACGATTCCATGTCCAGGATGGGACGATGCACCCGACCAATACCTCCGGTATGCCCTTCGATGATGTCCGCGGGCTTTTCCGCACCTTGCCCGGGCCTGACGAGTTCGCTGTCGCGGCAGTGCGGGCGCGCAATCGCGAGTTGACGAAACCGGTTGGCTCGCTCGGGGAACTGGAGACGATCGTCGAGTGGCTCGCCGCGTGGCAGGGAAGCCCCAAGCCAGCCGTCCGGCGGCCTCTGGTGGTGGTGTTCGCCGCCAATCACGGCGTGGCTAGTCACGGCGTGTCCGCCTATCCGCAGGCCGTCACGCGGCAGATGCTGGAGAACTTCGCCGCCGGTGGCGGGGCCATCAACCAGATTTGCGCCGCATACGATCTCGGCTTCAAGGTCTTCGATCTCGCGCTCGATCTGCCCACCGGCGACATCACCCGCGAGCCGGCGCTGGACGAGAAATCCTGCGTGGCGACGCTTGCCTTCGGCATGGAGGCTATTGCCGGCGGGACGGACCTGCTGAGCATCGGCGAGATGGGCATCGGCAACACCACTGTCGCCGCTGCCGTCTACGCGGCGCTCTATGGCGGGCCGGTGGAGCAGTGGGTTGGAAACGGCACCTGGGGCGCCAAGGCCGCCAACGGCGGCGCCGAGGGAATCACGCGCAAGATCGAGGCTGTCAAGGCCGCGCTCGCCTTTCACGCCGATGCGCTCGACGATCCGCTCGAAGTGCTGCGCCGTCTGGGCGGACGCGAGATCGCGGCGGCCGCGGGCGCCATCCTCGCGGCGCGGCTCGAGCATATCCCCGTGGTGCTCGACGGCTATGTCGTCACGGCTGCGGCGGCGGTGCTGCACGCCGTCGATCCGTCATCCATCGACCATTGCCTTGCGGGCCATGTCTCGGCGGAGGGCGCGCATGCGCAGGTGCTGGAGCGCATCGGCAAGAAACCGCTGCTGTCGCTCGGGCTCAGCCTCGGCGAGGGAACGGGCGCGGCGCTTGCCGCCGGAATCGTCAAGGCCGCCGCTGCCTGCCATGGTGAAATGGCTACCTTCAAGCAGGCGGGCGTCTCCGGGCCGGTTTGAGGTTTTTAGTTACCACGTGTCGCAGCGCAGGCCCCACGGCGTTTGCCAACATGGGCCCGGCGGCGGCACGGTATAGAAGCCGCCCCACATCGTCGAGGCGCGCACGGCTTCGCGGTCGGCTTCATGTTCGGCGTCGCGGCGCTGGTCGAGATCGAAGCGGCATCGCGCGAAAGCTTCCGTGCCCGGCTTGAAACCGTAACCGGTGCAGCGGTTCATGTCGCGTTCGGCGTTCATGCGGGCAATCTCGGCGCTCGACAGACAGCCGCCGAGAAGCAGCGCCATGCACCCCACGCCGATCAACCAGCGGGCGCGCCGCCCGGTCTTCGTTATCTGTGCCTGCTGCGCCATGCCGCGTCTCCCGGATTGCCCGCGCTTATCCTCCGCGTCATTTCCGCGCAAAAAGCGCCGAACTGATGGCGAAAGATCGGCCGCAGGACAAGCGAAAGCGCGGGAGGTGCGGCGGGAGCATTAAAGGCGCTCCCGCCGCTGTGGCGAAGGCAGTCCCTCTCAGTCGATGGAGGTGCCCCAGAACAGGAACGAGCCGACGTCGCCCGGCAGGTCGTTGCGGTAGTCGACGATCTCGACCCGCAGCCCGTAGCCACGCGGCTTCAGGTGGTCGCGCCAGATTTCGTAGAGCGAGCGCGGCTGGCCCTGCAGCGTGTCCGGCCAGGAGGCGTCTCCGGCCAGGATGGCGCGGCCGTGGTCGGCCAGCGTCTCGGAGGGGAAGCGGTTGACGAGCACTTCGTTCAGCCCGTGCTCGCTTGCCGTGCGCACGAGGACTGCAACGCGCCGCAGCGCCTCCTCGACGGCGACTTCCGCCGGCTTCAGCAGCGAGTCGATCAGTTCGGACCGCTGGGTGTCGCCGGTCTGGTGCAGTTGCTGCCGGCGAGCGTCTTCCTCGGCGCGCTTGTCGGCGGCGCGACGGGCGAACTCGGCGGCGGGCGGCAGGTCGAAGGTGTTGTCTGTCATCGGGATGCTCCGGGATGCTGCACATCGTGCGGGTTAGTCTGGCACTGTCTACACTGAACGGATAACAGTATTGCATACGCGAAGGGGCTTGCGAGAAGGCCGCTGGAAAATGTGCCGCTTGTGTAAAGCGGGGCACAGCCGCATCGACCAGCCCTCGCATCGGCTGCAGTGTTTTCAAGCAAAGTGCATACCGCATTGTGTGAAGAAAACGCGTCAAGTCAGAAAGTTAAAGCGTTTTTGCGTTTCAACGGCACGTCGAAATGCTTTAACCTCAGCCGGCTGGGCTTCCACATGCCGTTCCATCGCCTGCGTCCGTGAAGGGTATCATGCATCCGCTGCTCGTTATAGAATCCGCCGTCGCCGCTCTAGAGCGCCCGCCTGTCGCCATCCACGCGGTTTCGCCGCAGAACTGGCCCGAAATCGCGAAAAATCTTCCGCCGCTGGCGCTGGCGTTCGCGGCAGCGCAAGGGTATGCGGCGGAGGGCAAGGCGCCGGAACCGGGCAAGGCGGTGCTGCTGCCCGACGCCGAAGGGCAGGTCGGCGCGGTGCTGTTCGGCACCGGTGAGGATGCTGACGCCGATCCGTTCATCTACGGCAAGCTGCCGGAAATTCTGCCCGAGGGCGTGTACCGTTTCAGCGCCGTGCCCCCTGCCGCGCTGGACGGCGCGGTGCTGGCCTTCCTTCTGGGCGCTTATCGTTTTGAAAAATACCGCGATAACCCGGTGCGGCAGGTTCGTCTCGTCGTGCCCGAGGACGTCGATGCGCGCGAGGTCAGCCGCCTTGCCGAGGCGGTCGGGCTGGGGCGCGATCTCATCAATACGCCGGCTAATGATCTGGGCCCGCAAGAACTCGCCGATGCCGCGCACACCCTTGCCATCCGCCATGGGGCGCGCTTTTCCGCAACCGTGGGCGAGGATTTGCTGGAGGCGAACTTCCCGCTCATCCACGCAGTCGGCCGTGCGTCCGCGACGCCGCCGCGGCTCATCGATTTCTCGGCCGGCGACGAGAGCTGGCCGAAGGTCACCATCGTCGGCAAGGGCGTGACTTTCGACACCGGCGGCCTGGACATCAAGCCTTCCAGCGCCATGCTGCTGATGAAGAAGGACATGGGCGGCGCGGCAAGCGCGCTCGCCACGGCGCATCTTCTGCTCGACGCCCGGGTGAAGGTGCGCCTGCGCGTGCTCATTCCGGCGGTGGAGAACGCCATCTCGGGCGCTTCCTTCCGCCCCGGCGACGTCATCCCCAGCCGCAAGGGGCTCACGGTCGAGATCGGCAACACCGACGCCGAGGGTCGGCTGGTGCTGGCCGATGCGCTGGCGCTCGCGACAGAGGAAGCGCCCGATCTCATCATCGACTACGCCACGCTGACGGGCGCGGCGCGTGTCGCGCTGGGGCCGGAACTGCCGCCGTTCTATACCGACGACGATGCCGCTGCCGCCGAAATCGCCGAAACCGGCCTCGCGGTCAACGATCCGGTGTGGCGTCTGCCGCTTTGGCCGCCTTACGACAAGTTGCTCGCGTCGAAGATCGCCGACGTCAACCACATCTCGAGCGGCGGCTTTTCGGGCTCGATCACGGCGGCGCTGTTCCTGCGCCGCTTCACGAAGGGCGTGCCGCACGTGCATTTCGATATCTACGGCTGGACGCCCTCCGCGCGGCCCGGCAGGCCGGAGGGCGGCGAGGTACAGGCGGCGCGCCTCGTGTATGCGTGGCTGCGCAAGCGTTATGGAGTAGCGGCATGAGCGCGGTTGGGCGTCCGTTCATCCGGCAGGTCACTGCCCCGCTCGCGCCCTTGCGCCGCGAGCCCCACTCCGGTGCGGCTCTCGATACGGAGGCGCTGATCGGCGAGCAGGTCGACGTGACGGAAGACGACGGCGAAGGCTGGGTGCGCGTTACCCTGCTCGGCGATCATTATGCCGGCTATCTTCCCGCTGATGCGCTCGGCGATCCCTCCGAGCCGACGCACCGGGTGGCCGCGCCGCGCACGTTCGTCTATCCCGGCCCCTCCATCAAGTTGCCGCCGGTTGCCGTGCTGCCGCTCGGCGGTCGGGTGCGGGCTTTGGCGGTGAACGACACGTTCGTTCGCATTTGGGGCGAGTTTGGCGAGGGCTATGTTTATGGCGCGCATCTGGTGCCTGTCGCCCATGCCCCCGAGGATGATTTCGTCGCCGTAGCCGAGCGGTTTCTGGGTGCGCCTTACCTGTGGGGAGGCAAGTCGGCGTTGGGCATCGACTGCTCCGGGCTGGTGCAGCTTTCGCTGGCGGCTGCAGGCGTCGGCGCTCCGCGCGACAGCGGGCCGCAATCGCGCGAATTGGGTGAGTCGTTGCCGGCTGGCGAAGCGCTGCGGCGCGGCGATCTGGCGTTCTGGCCCGGCCATGTCGGCATCCTGCGCGATGCCAGCGTGTTGCTGCACGCGAGCGGTCATCACATGCTCGTCGTCAGCGAGCCTCTTGAGGAAGCGCTTGCGCGCATCCGCGCAGCCACAGGGCACGAGGCTACGTTTCGCCGACTAATCATTCGATAGGGCAAATCAGTAGCGAATGGTTTCGAAGCGCATCGTCAGCACGTCGACAATGAGCAGCTTGCCGACGAGCGGTTCGCCGAAGCCGACGATGGCGCGCAGGACCTCGATCGCCATCAGGCTGCCGATGACGCCGGGCAACGCGCCCAGAACCCCGGCCTCTTCGCACGTCGGCACGGTGCCGGGCGGCGGCGGATCGGGGAATAGCGTGCGGTAGGACGGGTTCTGTCGCCCCTCGGGGCCGGTCTCGAAGGGCCGCAGCGTGGTCAGCGACGCGTCGAACTGGCCGAGCGCTCCGGCGACGAGCGGTTTCCGTTCGGCCTCGCAGATATCCGCGACGAGATAGCGTGTGGCGAAGTTGTCGGAGCCATCCGCGACGACATCGTATTGGCTGATGATCGCCGCCGCATTGGCGGGGTCGAGCCGTACCGGGTGCACTTCCACGTCGACATGCGGATTGAGGCGGGCAACGGCGTCGCGGGCACTCTCGCCCTTGGGGCGGCCGATGTCGGGCGTGCCGTGGATTACCTGGCGCTGGAGGTTGGAGAGCGACACCGTGTCATCATCGACGATACCGAGTTTGCCGACGCCCGCGGCGGCGAGATAAGCGAGGAGCGGCGCGCCCAGGCCGCCCGCGCCCACGACGAGCACGCGTGCGCGCTTGAGCTTCGCCTGCCCCGGCCCACCCACATCGCGCATGACGATGTGGCGGGCGTAGCGTTCGATTTCTTCATCCGAAAAGGCCATGCCCCTGTTTATACCCGCCCGCACCGGCCGGCAAGACGGGTGGCCTCATGCGCTGACCGGAGCGCGCTGCGTCGCGACGAGGCTGTTTTCAGGGCGCGCCAGCCCGAAATGGTCGCGCAGCGTGTCGCCGCGATAATCCGTGCGGAAGATGCCTTTGCGCTGAAGCAGGGGCACGACGTGATCGACGAAGATTTCAAGTCCGTCCGGCAATACGTCCGGCATCAGGTTGAAGCCATCGGCTGCGCCCGAGCGAAACCACGCCTCGATATCGTCCGCGACCGCTTCCGGCGTGGCGGCGAGAAAGCGATGCCCCGTGCCGGTGCCTAGCCGACGAAGCGTCTCGCGGACGGTCAGGCCGTCACGCAGTGCGACGGTGAGCGTCGCTTCGGCGAAAGTATGCCCGCCGTCCTGCGGGATGGCGGCGTCGGCCGGTAACGGCGCATCGTAGGAGAGGCGGGCCGGGTCGATCTGCAGCGTGCCGGCGATGCGCTGGAGACCGAACTCGAGCGGAAATAGCTCCCACAGTTCTTCCTCGCGCCGCTTGACCTCGGCTTCCGTCGAACCGATGAGCGTGGCGAGCCCCGGCAGGTAGATCGGCCCGCGCGCGCGCCCAAGTGCCCTGGCGCGCGCCGTCACATCGGCGGCAAAGGCGATGCCTTCCTCCTGCGTGCGGGCAACGGAAAAGATCGCCTCCGCGTGGCGGGCCGCGAGTTCCCGTCCGTCCTCGGAGCCGCCCGCCTGCACCAGCACCGGCCGGCCTTGGCGCGTGCGGGGCACGTTGAGCGGCCCGCGCACGCGAAAATGCTTGCCGGCGTGATCGATGGCGCGCACGCGACCGGTGTCGACGAAGCGGCCGCTGTCCTTGTCGGCAACGAGCGCGCCGTCCTCCCAACTGTCCCACAGCCCGATGACCACCTCCGCGAACTCGGTCGCGCGCTCGTAGCGCTCGCGGTGGGCGAGGGCGGCATCCAGGCCGAAGTTGCGCGCCGCGCTCGCATCGGCGGTAGTGACGGCGTTCCAACCCACCCGTCCGTTGCTGGCGAGATCGAGCGAGGCGAAGCGGCGCGCGATGTTGTAGGGATCGTTGAACGACGTCGAAGCCGTGCCGATGAGCCCGACGTGGGTGGTGTGCGCCGCCACTGTCGCAAGGATGATGGTCGGCTCCAGCGCCTGATAGGGCCGGTATTCCGGCCGCTCGGCGAAAGTGGGCACATCGGCGAGGAAGACGGCATCGAACTTGCCGCGCTCGGCGATTTGCGCCGTGCGCACGTAGTGCCCGACATCGACGAAGGCGGACGGGTCGCTGCCGGGCGCCCGCCACGCCGCGACGTGAAAACCCGAATTCAGGATGTTGATGTTGAGATGCAGCTCGCGCCCGCTCATGACGGCATGATCCTTTGTCGGCAAATCACCTGTCGTTTCGGCTCGCGGCGGCCTGCGCCAGTTGCTCCTCGGTGGGCACGCCCACACCCGGCCGGGAGCGGTCGATGACGCCGCTGACGGCATAGAGGCCGACGTTGCGGTCGTGATAGATGCGCGGATTGTGCGAGGAGATGGTGCGGGCGTTGCGCCAGTGGCGGTCGAGCCCGTGGGAACGCTTGGCGGCGGACGCGCCAAGCGCGTCGAACAGGATCGTCGTTGCATTGAGCACGAGATCGGTGACGGCGGTTACCGACTGGCTGACCTCGAGTTCGGAAAGATCGAAGGCCAGCGTGCGCGCTTCCTCGTCCAGGCTGGTGTCGAACTTGGCGTCGTGGGCGCGTTGCAGGGCCTCTGCCGCCTTGAGCGTAATGGCGCCGGCCGCGTAGGCGGCGTTGCGCACGCGCCCCACCACCTGCAGCACCTGCGGATCGCCAGCTGCCGACAGGCCGTTGCCCCGCGCATAGACGCGCTTGCGTCCGGCCACGTGTTGCGCCAGATCGATGGAGGCGGCGCGGGCGATTCCGGCCAGCGTCGCCAGATGCACGAGCTGGTAGAAACCCGTTGCGTAGGAGAAGCGCGGGGCCTGCGGTTTGAGCGAGGATGCGTCGACAACGACGTTGTCGAAGCGCGCAGTGCCGCTTGCCGTCAGCGACTGGCCGAAGCCGTCCCAGTCGTCGATGATGGTCACGCCCTTGGCCTGCGTGGGCACGAGCACGAGGCGTTCCTCGCCTGCTTCGTCGGTGGCGGAGGCGTGAACCCAGTCGGCGAACAGCGAGCCGGTGGTGTAGTACTTCTCGCCGTTGATGATCCATCGCCCGTCGTGCTCGCGCAGCGTCGTCGACTGGCCGCCGAGTGGCGATGAGCCGGCTTCCGAATAGCCGCTTCCGATCGTCTGTCCGGCGGCGATCCGTTCGATCCACAGCGCGCGCCATGCCTCGTCGTCGTTGTTGAACACGTCTTCGGTGAAGCCGAAATGCGCCCGCACCGCATTGGTGACGTTGGGGTCTGCGGCGCCGAGCTCGATCAGCAGGGCGAAGAGTTCCGGCAGGCTCGCGCCCTGGCCGCCCAGTTCCGGCGCGAGGCGCAGCCTGGTGAAGCGGGCTTCGCGCAGCAAGCCGATTTCCTCGTCGGGCAAGGTGTGATCGAGGTCGCGCGCCACGGCGTGTTCGCGGATACGGGCGAAGATCGGCCTGAACGGCGCGGCCAGCGCGTCATAACGCGGGCTCGGCCCTGCTCCCCAGCCTTGCTGAAAATTCGTCATGGAAATCTTTCCGGGCTTTTCGTTGCTACGAGGCGCGTCTGCCGGCGCGGCTGACCGTCCTGGCCGTATATTTCGGAGCCGGAGATCCATCACGCATGCACAGCTGGCGCATCCGCAGCCCTCGCATCAGGTGGTCCGGACGCCATGCTTACGACGCCACGTTCAAGGGGTAGCGACTGCCATTTTTTATGTCAATAAATAATATGGAATTTGTATATTTTTGGTAATATGATACCAATGTAGGGGTGGCTGATAGGGTCAAAGCCAGCTTGGCGTGCGCATGTTAAAGCAGGCGGATAATGGAAAATTTATCATGAATATCAATCGCATAATGCCTCTTGAAAAAGGCTGGAACCAGCAGTCGGCCGCGTTCAAAAGTCTTCTTGACATATAGATTTTATATACTGATGATCGGGGCAAATGGGTAGCGGCGAACTGAACCCGGCAGGGGTCTTTGCTGGATCAATCGGGTCTTTGCCGGCTCACTGCATGCCGGCGTGACACGTTCCTGCCGCCGCGCGATGACGGAGACATCATGACTCATGTGACAGCGTTGCAGCCCGGGCGAACCGGGGTGCTGGCGGGGCAAGGCTGGGCGGAGACGCTCACCGGCGTGGTCGCGGGCCTGTCCTGGCTGCTCGCCGCCATCGCGGCGGTGGCCTTCGAGGATATCGGCGACTGGCTGGAGACGGAGAATTACGCCATTGCGGTCGGCGTCATCGGCGTGGCCATTGTCGCCGTGGCGCTCGCGAACCGGTGGCTGCCGCGCGCCGGCGCCTGGGTGCTGCGGGCGGGGCCGTGGCTGATCGCGCTCGGGCTGTTTCAGGTCGTGTGGCAGCTTGCAGCCGCCAAGTTCGGCTGGGTGCCGCAGCCCTTCTTCCCGCCGGCGCAAGGCATCATCGAAGTCTACACGTTCGAATACGACGAACTTGCCACGCACTTCCTGGCTTCGTTCCGGCTGCTGGTGGTTGGTTTCACCATCGGGGCGGCCGTGGGTTTTGTCATCGGCGTGTCGATCGGCTGGTCGACGAAGGCGGGTTACTGGGTGCACCCGGTGCTGCGCTTCATCGGGCCGCTGCCGGCGACGTCGCTGCTGCCGATCGTGTTCTTTGCCTTCCCGACGAGCTGGAGCGCCAGCATTTTCCTCATCGCTCTCGCGGCGGGCTTCCCGGTCGCGGTGCTGACGTGGTCGGGCGTCGCCAACGTCAACACCGCCTATTACGACGTGGCGCGCACGCTCGGCGTCCGGCCGCTGGGGCTCATTTTCAAGGTCGCCATTCCGGCGGCTCTTCCCAACGTCTTCGTCGGCCTGTTCATGGCGCTCGGCGCGGCCTTCACGGCGCTGACCGTGGCGGAGCTCGTCGGCGTCAAGGCAGGGGTCGGCTTCTACATCCAGTGGTCGCAGGGGTGGGCGTCCTACGCCAACGTCTATGCGGCGCTCATCCTGCTCGCACTGTTGTGCTCGGGGTCGATCACGCTGCTGTTCCGCACCCGCGACCGGCTTCTTTCCTGGCAGAAAGGTCTTGTCAAATGGTAGCGCTTGAACAGCCGCGCGAGCCGATAGCCTCCACCGGCGCGTCGCTCGATATCGACAACGTCAGCCACGCGTTCGACCTCGACGGTTCGCTGCTGCGGGTGCTCGATTCCGTGAGCCTGAAGGTGGAGCCGGGCGAGTTCGTCGCCCTTCTGGGGCCGTCGGGCTGCGGCAAGTCGACCCTGCTGCGCCTCATCGCCGGGTTGGAGCCGCCGCGCTCCGGCGCCCTGCGCGAGAATGGCGAGCCGATTACCGGGCCGCATCCTTCCCGCGTCGTGGTGTTTCAGGACCCGACGCTGTTTCCCTGGCGAACGGTGTGGAACAACGTCGCGCTCGGCCCCGAGGCGCAAGGGTCGCTGAAACGCCAGCGCGAGCGGGTCGACGCCACCATCGGTCTCGTCGGCCTGACGCAGTTCGCCAAGGCCTATCCGCATCAGCTTTCCGGTGGCATGGCCCAGCGCGTGGCGCTGGCGCGGGCGCTCGTGAACGATCCGGCGGTGATGATCCTCGATGAGCCGCTCGGCAAGCTCGACTCCCTGACGCGCCTCACCATGCAGTCCGAACTGGTGTCGCTGTGGCGCTCCAAGGGATTCACCGCGATCCTCGTCACCCACGACGTGGAGGAGGCGCTGTTCCTCTCCACCCGCGTCGTCGTGTTCAGCGAGCGCCCCGCCCGCGTGAAGGCCGATTTCAAGGTCGATCTGCCCTATCCGCGCCATCGCGGCGATCCGCGCCTGGCCGAACTCCGCCGCGAGAGCCTCGCCCTGCTGGGGCTGGCCGCGAGCTGGTGATCCTTAAAGCATCTTCGGTGTGAAAACGCCGCCGTCATCCAAGGAGAGTGTTGAAATGTCTGACGAAATCAAAAAGCTTCCGTTGCTGTCACGGCGCACGCTGCTTGGCGCCTCGGCGCTGGCGGTGGGCGCGCCGCTGGTCGGCGGCCTGCTGTCGAGCAAGTCGTTTGCCCAGTCCTCGGACCCGATCAAGGTGGGCTGGACGGGCACGGGCATCTGCCTGATTTCCATCCCGGTGGCGCGCGACAAGGGCTTCTTCGAGAAACATGGCGCCAACGTGGAGTTCGTGAACTTCGGCTCCAACTTCGCCGCCGGCGTCGAGGCCGTGTCGTCGGGCAAGATCGACGTCTACGTCAACTTCATCCTGCAGTACATCAAGCCGCTCGAGCAGGGCGTCAACGTCCAGTTCACCGGCACGGTGCACGGCGGCTGCATCCGTCTGCTGGCCCGCACCGGCTCGGCCGAGACGGATTATGCCGCGCTGAAGGGCAAGGCCATCGGCGTGCGCTCCATCGACAGCCCCGGCAAGCAGTTCCTGTCGGTGCAGCTGCACAAGGCCGGCATCGATCCGCAGAACGAGGTGGAGTGGAAGGTCTATCCCACCGACCTGCTCGGCGAGGCGATCAACAAGGGCGAGATCCAGGCCGCGATCGACGCCGATCCCGCGATCTACCTCATCCTCAAGAACAGCAAGGGCGGCCTCACCGAAATCGGCGGCCTGCACAGCGGCCCGTATGCGGACCTGGCGTGCTGCGCCATCGGCATCCGCAAGGACTTCGTCGAATCCCGCCGCCAGGACGCCGCCGCGGTGACCCGCGCGCTGCTCGACGCGGCCAAGTGGACCCACGAGAATCCGGACGAGGCGGCCGAGCTGTTCACCAACTACTCGCCCGTGGACCGCGAGACGCTGGCGGAAATCATCCGCTCGCACACCCACAACGTGCACCTGCCGGTGGGCGACGAGTTCCGCGGCCAGCTCGCGACCTATGCGGAAGAGCTGAAGACGGTGGGCATCGTGCGCCGCCGCACCGACGCGCGCGCCTTCGCGGAGCGCATCACCGTGGACGTGCTGAGCTGAGCGGCAGGACGAACAGCGGCGCAGCAGCAGGGGTGACAACGTGAGCAACCATACCGCAGTTTCAGGGGTGGCCATCGGTACAGTGGACGGCCCCCGTATTGTTTCGGCATCCGACGCCATCCTCCCGCGCGACGAGGCGGCCGTGCCGCCACGCAGCCTGCTGGTGGCGGCGGCCTTCTGGGTGGTCGCGGGCGCGGTCACGCTTTTCTGGCCGAACATTCAGGAGTTCGCCCGCACCTCCGATCTCGCGGTGGCGCAGTGGATACTGGCCTTGCTGCTCGTCGCGGGCTACGGGCTCTATCCGCGCCTCGGCGGGGTAGGGCGCTGGTTCGGCGTCAACGCGCCGCGCCTTGCCGGGCTCGCGGCGCTGCTGTCCGTGTGGCAGATCGCTTCCGCCAAGATCGGCTTGTGGCCGCAGCCGTTCATTCCGCCGCCGCAGGAGGTGCTGAACGTTTTCTTCATCGATTACGAGCGGCTGCTCTCCAGTGTCGGCTCATCCCTGCTGCTGCTGTTCCTTGGCGTGGCGATCGGCGGGATCGCGGGCTTCGTGACCGGCCTCGCCACCGGCTGGACGCAGAAGGTGGGCTACTGGACCAATCCCATCCTGCGCCTCATCGGTCCCATTCCCGCGACCGCCCTCATTC
The DNA here is from genome assembly GCA_937863995.1 of uncultured Chelatococcus sp. Taxonomy (GTDB): domain Bacteria; phylum Pseudomonadota; class Alphaproteobacteria; order Rhizobiales; family Beijerinckiaceae; genus Pseudochelatococcus. The sequence continues at coordinate 49,721 of CALMIK010000038.1, read as the reverse complement.
CGATCGCGCTTTTCCTGTTCCCCACGAGCTTCAGCGCCAGCATCTTCCTCGTGGCGCTCGCGACATGGTTTCCGGTTGCGGTGCTGACGTGGTCGGGGGTCGCGAGCATCGACAGCAGCTACTACGACGTGGCGCGGACGCTGGGCGCGCGGGATCGGTTTTTGCTGTTGAAAGTTGCTGTTCCGGGTTCGCTGCCGCATGTTTTCGTGGGACTCTTCATGGCACTGGGTAGCGCCATATCGGTTCTCGTCGTCGCCGAGATGGTCGGCGTCAAGTCCGGCCTCGGTTATTATCTCGACTGGGCGCAGGGCTGGGCCGCCTACGGGCATCTGTTCGCCGGATTGCTGGTTATGGCTGTGCTGTTCTCTTCGTTGACGACGCTGCTGTTCCGCACGCGGGACAGGTTGCTGGTGTGGCAGAAAGGTGAAGTGCAATGGTAACGCTGTTCCGGAATCCGGGGTCGTTCGATGGCCCGGCGTCCTCCCACGTCGCGTCGGGGCTGCGGGCCCTGCTGTTTTCCGCGATCGTCATCGCCGCCTTCGTCGGCACGGCGCTGGCGCACGCGCATCGGGAAACGGCCTCGCCGGCGGAGGATTCCACCATCCGCACCGCGCCCGAGCGGGTGGTCATCACCCTGACGGAGCGGGTGGAATCGGGCCTCGCCCGTATCGAGGTGCGCGACGCGGCGGGTAAGCAGGTGGATCGCGGCGACACCGCCGTTTCCAAGGACGACCCGCGGAAAATTTCCGTCAGCGTCGGCGATCTTCCGCCCGGCACCTACTCCGTGAAATGGTCGGTCACTTCCGTCGACACCCACAGCACGGACGGATCGTACCGGTTCACCATCAAGCCGTGAGGGCATTTCATGATTCATAACATGCCCACGCGCGCCGTGCGGCTCATCGCGCCGCTGTCGCTGGGTCTCGCGATGTCCATGGCGTTTGCCATGCCCGTGTTTGCCCACGTTCACGTCGTCGCGACGGCGCCCGCGAAAAGCGAAGCCGTCGCCGCATCGCCCACGGAAGTGGTGGTGAGCTTTTCGGACAAGGTGCAGCCGCAGCTTTCCCGCATCAGCGTCATCGACAGCACCGGTGCCAGCGTCGACGCCAACGACACGGCGATCGTCGCCGGCGACGCCACGCGGCTTGCCGTTTCGCTGCGCGCGCTGCCGCCCGGCACCTACACCGTGTCCTATGCGGTGACCTGCATCTACAACCACAAGATCAACGGCAAATACACGTTCGATGTCGGCGGCGAGGCCAAACGCTGACCATGTGGCCAGGCGCGGCGGAAGCGGACTGGGGCGCCGCACTCCTGGCGTTGCGTCTGGCGCGCGGCCTCGATCTGGCGGCGTCGCTCGGCCTGTTCGGCACGCTGCTGTTCTGGGTGGCGATCGCGTTCCCCGCGGCTCCCCCCGGTGATGCAGGCCTTCTGCGCGAGCGACTGGCGCGGCTCGTCCGCGCCGCGCTGGCGCTGAACCTCGCCGCTGCTGCCGCATGGCTGCCGCTGCAGGCGGCCGGCATGGGCGCGGGGTACACCGGCGATGTGCGCGCCTTTCTCCATCATGTCCCGTTCATTGCGGCCAACACTTCCTTCGGGCAGGCGCTGATCCTGCGCACGGTGCTTGCCGTCATCGCGGTCCTGGTCGCGGGGCGGCTGCATCGCCGCGACCGGGTTGCGGCGGCGGCCGTCATCGCGGGCGTCTCCGTGGCGCTGCAGGCGCGGCTCGGCCACGCGCTGGCGGCGGATGATCCATTGCTGTTGGCCGCCGTCGCCCTGCACGTCCTGGCGGCGGGCGCCTGGCTCGGCGGGCTTGCGCCGCTCGCCCTTACCCTTGCCGCCTGGCCCGATGCGGCTGCGCGCGTGGCGCGCCGCTTTTCATGGCTCGGCCTTGTCGCGGTTGCGGTGCTTCTGGGCACCGCCGTCGTGCAATCGCCGGCGCTGGTGGGGGATGTCGGCGGCTGGTTCGGAACGGCCTACGGCATCGTCGCGCAGTGGAAGGTCTTGGGCCTGCTCATCCTGCTGGCGCTGGCGCTGGTGAACCGCTTCATCCTGACGCCGAAGCTCGCTGGCGGGGCAGCGGGCGGGCGGGCGCTTGTCATCAGCGTCACGATCGAGACGATGGTGGGGCTTGTCGTCGTGGCGCTCGGCGCGTGGCTCGCAACCCTGCCGCCGGGCGCGCACATCCTGCCCGAATGGCCGTTTCCCTTCCAGCCCGACTGGTCGGATATCGGCGCGGCTCACGTCCGGCGCGAGATCGTCAGGGGGCTGGTGCTGCTGGCCGTTGTCGCGGCCGGCGTCGCTTCCCTGCTCTGGCGGCCGACGCGGGTGCTGGGGCCGCTGGCGGCTGTTGCGCTCGTCGTCTGGCTGCCCGCGCCCAACTGGAGGTTGCTCGCCAAGCCCGCGACCCAGACGAGTTTCTACCGCTCCCAGACCGGCTTCACCACCGCCTCCATCGCGCGCGGCGAAGAGCTGCTGCGCCGTTATTGCACGGACGCCTGCTTCCGCCCCTTCGACGATCCCTCCGATCCGACGCCCTACAATTTCTGGGCGCGCAGCGACGGCGATCTGTTCGGGTGGATGACGAGCGTCTTCGACGTGATCGGCCATAGCCCGTTCCCGCACGGCACCATCGCGCGGCTCGATCAGCGCGACCGCTGGCTGCTCATCGACTATTTCCGCGCCCGCGTCGCCGGCTCTGCGGTGAAGCGCCTTGATCGCTGGTGGTATCCCGTGCCCGCGCCCGAATTCAGCGTGACCTGCGCCGAGGGGCCGCGACGCCTGCGGGATTTCTCCGGGCGCATCGTGCATGTCGTGGCCGGCGGCGAGGGTCCCATCGCCGCCGCACCCGCCGCACCCAAAGGTATCGATGTCGCGACGCTCGTGCTCGCCCGACGCGAGCTCGCACCGGCGGAACTTGCCGGCGGCATCTGCCACACCTCGTCGCCCGATGCATGGACGGCGTTCGCCATCATCAGCGGCATCGGCGAGGACGACTTCACCGGCACCCGCATCCACATCGACGCCAACGGCTGGCTGCGCTCGCGCATTCCACCGAATGAATCGGTCGACGATGAAACCTGGCGGTTCGAGATCGCCGATATCGCCAGCACGCCCATCGAAACCGACCGGGCGGCCGGGCACAATCATTGACGGCGGCTACGGGTCGAACGCCAGCACGACGAACTGCGTCACCTGTCCGCGCGGATTGAAGTTGTTGTCAGAGGCGAGCACCAGTGTCCGGCGGCCGTCGATGTCCGGGCCGAAGGTGATGCTCTCGATATTGTCGATGTCGAGGCCGAATGTGCCCTCCTCGAGCGTGAAGAGGTGCTTCTTGGCGAGCGGCTCGAAAGCCGCGTCCGCGAGACGCTCGCGGCCGAGCACATCGGTGGCTCCGTCGAGGGACGCCTCGAACACCTGGATGGTGTTGCCGTAGCCGGCGGCGAAGCTGCGCTCCACCACGAGAAACCGCCTCGCGTCGAGCGCCAGGATGGCGGACACGCCGTTGTCGGCGGGCCTCAGGCCCTTCGCCGCGCGCGGCACGGGAGCCGTGCGATAGGCGTATTCGGCGACGGGTTTCGCGGTCTTCGGATCGAAGGCGAGCACGCGTGCGAGGCTGCCTTCTTCCAGCGTCGCGCTGGCGCCGTCCTGCCGCAGGCTGCTTTCGAGCGCGGCGAACAGCACGCTGCCGTCGGGCGCGTGGGACAGGCCCTCGAACGCGGCATTGTCGCGCACGCCGGTACCGGAGCCGCGCAGGTAATACGCCGGCAAATCATAACGACGACGCAGGTTGCCGTCGAGGCCGGCCTCGATGATGGCGGGATTGCCGGCAAGGTCGCCCTCGCTCGCCCACACCAGCAGGCCGGTTTGCGGATCGAAGCTGATGCCCTCGGGGTCGACGTCGCCGCGCGCGAACGGCTCGCCCTTTTCCTTGCGTAGCGGCACGGTGTCGACGATGTCGAGCCGCGTGATGCCGTCAGCCGAATAATCGAGGCGCAGCTTGTAGTAACGCGCCGGGCCGTATTCGGCCCTGTCGTCCGAGACGGCATAGAACAGGCCGTTGCCCGGATCGCGGGTGAGCCCGGATATGCCACCGAACGGGACGCCGCTGATGGCAAGCGCCGTCGGCAGGCGGACCTCGCCGATCAGGCTGACGGGCGACGCGGCTTCCTGCGCTATGGCCGAACTCGCGGCCGAACCCGCGGCAAATCCGAATGCCGCGACCAGATGGAGAAGCCGGGTCATGATCCGCTCCGTGTACGGATAGAAGGGAGCCGGCAGTATAGGGAGAATATCGCCCCTGTCGCGCCTGGAATCGCGCGCGATCAGAAGAATGAGCGCACGAGTCCGCTGGTCAGCAGGTTCCAGCCGTCGATGAGGATGAAGAACAGCACCTTGAACGGCAGCGCGATCACGGTCGGTGGCATCATCATCATGCCCATCGACATCACAAGCGTGGCGACGATCATGTCGATAACCAGAAACGGCAGCGCGATCAGGAAGCCGATCTCGAAGCCGCGCCGCAATTCCGAGATGAGAAAGGCGGGGATGAGCACGCGCAACTCCACCTCCTCGACGGCGGCTTCTCCGCCGGGGGAGGCCGCAGCGGCAGGTGTCTGGCCGGGAGCCGTTTGGCCATTCTGCGGCGGGCGCGGAAAATTCACCTCGGCGAGATCGGCGAACAGTCGCAGGTCTTTCGAGCGCACCTGCGAAAGCATGAATTCGCGGAACGGCTCGGTGATCTCGCTGTAGGCCTGCTGCTCGGTGATGCGGTTTTCGATGAGCGGCACCACGCCCCCCTGCCACGCGCGGTCGAACGTGGGCGCCATGATGTAGAACGTCATGAACAGCGCCAGCGTGGTCAGCACGATGTTGGCGGGCGTGCTCTGCAGCCCGAGCCCCGAGCGCAGGAAGGACAGCGCGATGATGAGGCGCGTGAAGCTCGTCACCATGATCAGCAGGCCGGGCGCGACCGACAGCACCGTCAGCAGCGCGGCGATCTGGATGATCCGACCGGCCGCCGACGCATCCCCTGACGGGACGAGACTGGAGAGGTCGGGCATCTGCGCCAGCGCGGGCGGCGCGAAGGCCATCAGGACGACGGCGGCGAACAGGACGGCGGGCAGGGAAGCGGCAACGAACGTCGCGATGCGGGACAGCTTCACTGGACGACCATCGTTTCGAGAATGAGTTCGCGCACCTTGCCCTCGGAACGAATGTTGACCCGGTCGTTCAGGTCCTCGCGCAGGTTCTGCAGTCCGGCCGGCCCCTGGATCTGGGCCAGCGTCACCGTGCGCAGGAAGTTGAGGATGTCCTGGGAAATGTCGGCAGACATCGCATCCATCACGCTGGTCTGCTCGCCCAGCGCCTTCGGCACCACGAGCGAAGCCTCGACTTTGATGAAAATCGAATCCGGCGACATGAGGTTCGTGGTGACCGGGTTGAGTTTCACCAGCACGATATCGTCGTTGTAGCTTTTGGGCGGCGGCGCCCAGCGGGCGGCCTCGGCCTTCTTTTCCTTGCGGACGACGTTTTCCTCGATGCTGCTCGACATGAGAAAGCCGATGCCGCCCCCCAGGACGATGGACAGCACCGTCAGCACGATGACGGCGAGGATGATGGGCCGCGCACCCTCGCCTTTCGGCGGCTCTTCGGGCTTATCGATGACGGTAAGATCGCTCATGCTGTCATCGCGCTCAGAGCGGGGTCAGGTTGTCGTAAAGCTGCTGCCCGATGGCGGGCTGCTGCACTTCCATCAGCCTGCCTCGTCCGCCGTAGGAAATCCGGGCTTCGGCGATTTTTTCATAGGCGATGGTGTTGCTGCGGGAAATATCGCGCGGGCGGACGATGCCGGCGATGTGCAGCACCCGCAGCTCGAAGTTCACACGTACTTCCTGCGAACCGCTGACCATCAGGTTGCCGTTGGGCAGCACCTCTGTCACCACGCCGGCGATGGACAGGCGCAGCTTTTCGGATCTGTCGATCTTGCCCTCACCCTTGGAGCGCGAGTTGGACGTTGCCGCTCCGCTGCCTGACAGGTTTGTGGAATGGCTCGGTGTGCTGAAGCTCAGATCGAGCCCGAGATCGGCGTTCGACGCCCTCTTGCGTTCAGAGGTATTGTCGAACTTCGCCTGGTCGTCGATCGATATGATGACGGTGACGATGTCGCCAACATTCGTGGCGCGCGGGTCCTGAAAAAGCGCCTGTCCGGGCTGGCCCCAAAGCGAGTGATAGGCGTGCCCGTTCCAGGTGGGGAAGTTACCGGGCAGCGGCGCGCGCTGCACAGCAAGGCCCGTGCCGACGGAAGTCATTTTCGGCTCGCGGCCCAGATCGTTCATGGCGGTGCACCCGCCGAGCGACGAGGCGCCAACCAGGAGCAGGGCGGCGATGCGCGCGCGCGGCATCCGGCGTGGATACGCCGGCCCGCTTCCGCGAGGCAAAACGGCGGGGTGCGCCAGCGGTGTCATTGTGCCCTCGTCTTGTTTTGCGCCGAGCGCCGCAGGACGCCGGTGATGACGTTGGTGAGATGCGCCGCGCGGCCTGGCTCCATCTCGTTGAGGATCGCGCTCGCGTTGCGCGTGTCGATCTTCGACAGCAGCGCGACTGCGGCGTCGTCCTGCATTACCGCGATCTGCGCCGCGGCCGCATCGGCGCGCATCCGCGCATAGATCGCGACGACGCGCTCTTCAGTCCGGTCCAGAAACTCCTGCCGACGCTTGAGCCATTCCTCGGTCTCGGCGCGCTTCTGCTCGAGCTTGGCGGCGCGTTCCTCGATGTCGACGCGCATGGCTTCGAGCGTCTTGGCCTGCCACGCGAAGCGGGCGTCGGAGGCAGCGTCGACCACGGCCTGGCAATAAGGATTGGCGGGCGTTCCCGGCAGCCCGGCTTCTGTGGGCGCTGCGGGCTGTGCGGGCGCGCCCGCGGCCGGTGGTGGCGCGGCTGGTGACGGAGCCGGCGCGCGTGTTTGTGCGGGCGTCTGCGCCGCGGTGAGGGACGGCAGCAGGGACGCCAGCAGGAGGAGAACTATTGAAGCTGCGCGATGAGTCATTGGACGATAAGATCCGCTTGCAGCGCTCCGGCCGTCTTGATGGTCTGCAGAATGGAAATGATATCTGTCGGCTTCAGCCCGATCTGGTTGAGGCCGCGCACCAGCGATTGCAGGCTCGTGCCGCTGACGATGGCGAGCTGGCCGTTCTGCTCCTCAGCCGCCACCATGGTACGGGGCTCGATGACGGTTTCGCCGTCGGAGAACGGTGCCGGCTGGGACGTTTGCGGCAGCTCGGTCACCCGCACGGTGAGGTTGCCGTGGGTAAGGGCGACGGTGGAGATCGTCACGTCGCGGCCGATGACGATGGTGCCCGTGCGCTGGTCGACCACCACCTTGGCCGGAACGTCCGGGTTGACGGTCAGATCGCCGATCGCCGCCATGAAGCGCGCGGCGTTCACATTCTGCGGCCGCTGCACGGAGACGCTGCGCTGGTCGCGAACGTGCGCCGCCGCCGACTTGAAGTGCTGGCGCGTATAGCGGTTGATGGCGTCGGCGATACGTGCGGCTGTGTTGAAATCGGGGTTGCGGAGCTCAAGCACGAGCTGGCCGATATCGTTGAAGCGGCCCGGCAGCGGGCGCTCGACGAGCGCGCCGTTCGGAATCCGCCCGGCGGTCGGCACGCCCTGGGTGAGGCTTTCCGCTTGTCCGGCTACCGTGAAGCCCGAGACGGCGATCGGCCCCTGCGCGACAGCGTAGTTCATGCCGTCGCCGCCCATCAGCGGCGTGACGAGAAGCGTCCCGCCCTTGAGCGATTGCGCGTCGCCGAGCGACGACACGGTGACATCGATGCGCGTGCCGGTGCCTGAGAATGCGGGAATGTCGGCCGTCACCATCACGGCGGCGGCGTTGCGGGTGCGCAGTGTCGAATTGCGCACGTTGATGCCCATGCGTTCCAGCATGGACTGCAGCGCCTGTTCGGTGAACGGCGAGTTGCGCAGCGAGTCGCCAGTACCCTGCAGACCGATCACGAGGCCGTAGCCGACGAGCTGGTTCTCGCGCACCCCTTGCAGGGTGGTGATGTCCTTGATGCGTGTGTTGGCGAGCGCGAACCCCGACTGGACGATGATGAGCGCCGCGAGAAGAAACCTGATCATGCCTAGCCTCCCGTCGCGCGCAGCGTGCCGTTTTCCTGCACGATGCCGTAGACGATGAGGCCGCTGTCGAGGTTGCGCGCCCGGATGGACTCGTTGAGCTCGCCCGCCTGCAGCGGTGCGACGAGGGTCGTGATGGACAGCGCGCCATCCTGGAACACGAGCTGCGTCGGCACGCCCTTTTGCACGAGCTTCGCGTTCTCGACCGCGTTCTGCGGGATAGCGAAGCCGGGCATGAGCGTGCGGCGGGAAACCTTGCCGATGAGCGCGTCCACGGACGAGATGTAACCGCCTCTCACGGGTCGCAACTGATTGAACTCGCGCTCGGCCACCATGTTCTCTTCGATTACGTCGCCGGGATAAAGAGTGATGATCGGGGTTACGGCCACCGTGGACTCCGGCCCTGCGCTTTGCGCAGCCACAGGCGCTGCGGCAAACACCGCTGCCAGGAACAAGGCCGCGATGCTACGGACCAGTCTCCATAGCGAAATCTGCCGCAGCGTCTGCCATTGCCGCTCCTTGCGCGGCGCGCTGGCCGGCGAGGGCGAAAGCAATTTGCGAACGGCTGCGACAAGCAACATGACAACATCCAGTATATCGAGCGACCCGTCGCCAGCCAGCGCGTGTGCGGCTTAGCGAATACCCTTCGAGATGGTGGCGAGCATTTCGTCACCCGCCTGAATGACCTTCGAATTCATTTCATAGGCGCGCTGCGCGCTGATCAGTTCAGTGATTTCCTTGACCGGGTCGACGTTGGAGGCTTCGAGATAGGCCTGCTTGATGGTGCCGAAGCCGGGCGTGCCCGGCACGTTAACCACCGGCGCGCCCGAAGACAGCGTCTCGCGGAACAGGTTATTGCCCAGCGGCTCGAGGCCGACGTCGTTGGGGAAAGTGACGATGTTGAGCTGCCCGAGATCCTGCGGCACGGCGTCGTTGCCGACGAGTGCGAACACCTGTCCCGCCTCGTTGATGGTGACCTGAACGGTGTCGTCCGGGATCTGGCCCACGGGAGACTCGATCTGGAAGCCGTCGAGCGTGACAAGCTGGCCGTTCTCGTTCTTGTTGAACGCGCCGGCGCGGGTGTAGAGGATCTCGTCGTTGGGACCCATAACCTGGAACCAGCCCCGGCCGACGATGGCGAGATCGAAATCGTTGCCCGTCTGCGTCAGCTGCCCCTGCTTGTGCACGTTGCGGATGGCGGCCACACGCGTGCCGACGCCCAGCCGCGCGCCTTCGGGCACGGTGCCGTCCTGGGTCTGGTTGGGAACCCCCGGCAGGCGGATGTGTTGATAGAGCAGGTCGGAGAATTCCGCCCGCGAGCGCTTGAAGCCCGTCGTGTTGATGTTCGCGATGTTGTTCGCGATCACCTCGACGTTGGTCTGCTGCGCCTCGGCACCCGTGGCGGCGATAGCCAGAATTCCCATGACAGTCTCCAATAGCCTTTTTCAGGTGCCGGCGCTGGCGGACATGAACTCCGACGACCGGTAAGCTTGCCGTTCAAAGCCGGCCGCGTGGCTGATGCCATGCGGCCGGATGCATCAGATCGCCATGCGGCTGATTTCCTGATACGCGGCGACAACCTTGTCGCGCACCGCCAGTGTCGTCTGGAGCGACCGCTCCGCGGTCATGATCGACTCGACGATCGCCTGCGTCGAGGCGCGGCCTTGGAGGCCTTCCACCGAAACCGTCTCGCTGGCCCGAAGGTTCTGAGCGGTGTCCGTGATCATGGAGCCGAGCATGGCGGTGAAATCGACCGCGACGCTCGCAGCCGTCGCCGCCGTGCGCGCGGCGCCCGTGGAGGCCAAACCGGAAACCCCGCCAGCGGCGGCGCTTCCGAGCATTTCAATGGCGTTGACAGCAGCGACCATCAGCTTGTCCTCAGCAGATCAATTGTCATGGACGAAAGGGTGCGGGCGAACTTGATCATCTGGACGTTGGCGCTATAGGCGCGCGTCGCTTCCTGCATGTCAGCTAGTTCGATCAGCAGATGCACGTTCGGTTTCTTCACGTAGCCCTGGGCATCGGCGGCCGGATGCCCCGGATCGTAGGCAATCTCGAACGGCGTGCGGTCGGTGCCGATGTCGCGCACCGCCACCAGGTCGGCGCCGGTATTGCGGTCGAGCTCCTCGCGGAAAGTGATAGTCTTGCGCGCGTAAGGATCGCCGCCGGCAACGTTCGACGTCGTCTCGGCGTTGGCGATGTTCTCGGAGATGATGCGCAGGCGCGCCGATTGCGCCCGCATGGCCGAGGCCGCGATCCGCGACGAGGCAGCGACCGAATCGACCTGTTCAGTCTGGGGGAAGGTCATGCCGGAGCCCTGGCGCTTGAGAGAACGAGTTTATGGAAGCTTTTGGTGATGGCCGTCGCCACGCCGAACTGACGCGAGACTTCGCCGGCCTTCAGCAGTTCTTCCTCGATGTTGACCGAGTTGCCAGAGTGATGAACACCCCAGCCATCCTTGCCGTTGTTGGGCGTCGGACGGGCGGCGCGCGCCTGATCCGCCTGCACGGAAAGATGCCCCTGCGTCGTCGTCGCCAACGACAGCGCCGTCTTGTCCAGCGTGGCGGAGAAGGGCTCGATGTCCTGCGCGCGGAAACCCGGCGTGTTGGCGTTGGCGACGTTGCGCGACAGCACCGCCTGCCGCGTGGAGAGCCAGTCGGTCTTCTTCGATGCCAGATCGAACAGGAAAACCGGGTCCATTACTCACTCCTGCTGCGGCGCCAGGCCGATCGCATCAATTCATCCACGCATTGCAACGCACGGCGCCGCGCCGGGGCGCGCATCGTCACGAAACATTGCTTCATGGTCGCTGTTGTCGGCCCGAAAGGGATGACAGCACTCTATGTCGGGGATGCTATGCGGATAACCTTGTCCGAACCTGTCGCGCCCCGTCGATCGAAAAACGGGGGATGACGCTTTCAGTGAAGCGGCCGGCGACCGCCGCTCTGCACGGCGGCGAAGCGATCGTAAATGCGCGCGTCGTAGAACGCATCCGACAACTCGCTGAGCGCGACGTTGCCCTGGCTGCTGCGCTGGCGGAAATCCACCAGCGACACGCCGATGAAATCGTCCTCAATGTGGAGCAGAAAAGACACGAACACCGCCTTGCGTACGAAGCGCATGTCCATGGCGATCGCAGGCGTGGCATTGAAACGTTCCGCCAGGCGCGAGCCATAGGCGTAGCTCAGCGTGCCGGGCTTGAAGAACATTTCCGACGAGGACTCGACGATGTCGTTGATCGCGTCGTGGCTGCCGTTGATGATGTTGGCGATGAGAAACGATCGGTCGGTGAGGCACAGATCGGCGATGAAAGAGCGGATGTTGAGGCAGATAAGGCGCTCCGCTTCCTGCGCGTTGGTAAGAGCGGGCTTGCTAGGAGGATCCGAGCGACCTTGTGACTGATGCATGACCACCGTTCCTCTGGTAGAGGTAATAAAATAACTGGGCGACCGCTTTGTAGAATTCGGGTGGAATGGATCTGTCCACCTCGACATGATCGTACATGGACCTTGCGAGAGCCTTGTCTTCCATCACGGGAATGTCATGTTTCTGCGCGATCTCGCGAATGGTGAGCGCTATCAGGTCCTTGCCCTTTGCCAGCACCACCGGCGCGCCGCCCTCCTCGGGCACGTAGCGCAGCGCGATGGCGAAGTGGGTCGGGTTGGTCACCACGAGCGAGGCGTTGGGCACGCTGCTCATCATGCGTTTGCGGGTCCGGTCGAGTGCGATGGAGCGCATGCGCGCCTTCACCATCGGGTCGCCTTCCGCCTGACGCATCTCGTCCTTGATCTCCTGGCGCGTCATGCGCAATTCCTTGCGCCACTTGAGGCGTGACCACACCAGATCGCCCGCCACCAGAAGCACCGTCGCGACGCAGATCGCCGAAACCAGCCGCATCGCCAGATCGAGCATGATCTCGGGGATATGTGTCGGATCGCTGAACATCGCGTTCACGACCTGATGCCGTTCGGAGTTCAGCAGGATGGTGCACACCACCGTGATGATCAGCAGCTTCAGCAAAGATTTGGCGAATTCGACCTGGCCGTTCATGCCGAAGATGCGCTTGAAGCCGGACATCAACGACACGCGCGACCACTTCGGTTCCACGCGGTCGGCGGCGAGCCTTGGTGCGTTCTGGAGCACGGAGGCCAATATGCCGCCCACCATCAGGATGCAAACGATGGGAAACAGGAAGGCCCCGACACTGATCGCCACGAGTTGCAGCAGCGCGGTGGCATCCTGTCCGTCGGCAAGCGAGATCGACGCCGGCTGGTCGATGAAGAACGTCAGAAACTCGTTGAGGATCACCGCCGAGTTGTAGAGAAACAGATACAGAATGATCGCAATGCAGCCGATGGAGAAGAAAACCGCCATCTCGCGCGATTGAGGCACATTGCCCTTTTCGATCGCATCATGGATCTTTTTCTCTGTCGGCTCTTCGGTTTTGCTGTCGGGATCGGGTGCGTCTGACATAGGTGTATCCGGTTCCCGATCCGTTGTTCCGTTCAGCCTTCAGGCGCTTCGCCGGAAAAGGGACGGGCGCGCTACGGCAACTTGCGTTCGATTTGCGGTTTTCGAATAAACGTAAGATGCTGAAAAGCATATAAAATCAGAATGCATCTCACAACGGCTCACGGTATGGCGGATCATGCATCTACCCTGGTGGCCGCACGTTATAACCATCGTCAGGCAAGTGCGCCTTGTTGTGCGGGTGCCTGTCGCCGAGAGATGCCTTCTAATTGCCGCCCGACGGGGCGCTAGCGCATTGAGGCGCTGGCTATTGCATGAACATGTCCTGGTCAGAGTCCGACGCCAGGTCGATTTCTCCTCTGCCGGCCATGTCGAGGGCGAGATCGGTAATGAAGCGGCGGGCTTCCAGCACCTCGCGCTGGGGAACGGGTTGGCCCGATGCAAGCTCTGCTTCCACCGCGCGGCGAGAACGGGCGGGAAGCGCGCCGAGCACGATCTCGCGGTAAGCTGCATCGGTGCCGCGCAGGGCGATGATGATCTTTTCCGACGGCACCGCATCGAACAGTGCCGAACGCGCTGCCGGTGTGAGCTTGATGATATCGTCGAACGTGAACAGCAACCCCTTCAGGATCTCGGCCGACTTCGGTTTGTCATTGGCGAGGTTCTGCAGCAAGTCTTCCATGTGATCGCGGTCCATCTTGTTGATGATGTCCGCCATCTTGGCGTGCGTGTCAGATCCCATGTTGCGCGAGAAGTTCGTCATGAAGTCCTCGTGCAGCGTGCTCTCGATCACGCGCATGACCTCTTCCACAACGGGCTTGCACGCCAACATCCGGCGCGTGACGTCATTGCGCAGGCGGGTGGGGAAGTGAACCATCACCTTCGCCGCGCAGGCGGGCTTCACGCGCGACAGGACGAGCGCGATCGTCTGCGGATGCTCCTTGAGCAGATAGCTCGACAGGATGTTTTCCGAAACGCCTGAAATCCGCTCCCAGATCGACTGGCTGGAGTTTCCGAGCACATCGGCCATGATATCGGCGATCTGGTCCGCCGGCAGCACGCCGGTCAGGAGCTTCTCCACCTCGTTGGCGGTGCCGAAGAGATGCATGCCGGTCTGGAACTGGCTGGAGAATTCTTCGGTGAGCTGCGCCTGCTGCTCGGGCGGAATCGACCCCAACGCCGCGGCCGAGCGGGTGATGAGCTTGATTTCCTCAGAGGAAAAATGCTGCAGAAGCCTGCCCGCCGTCGGATTGCCCACGGTCAGCAGCAGCGCAGCGACGCGGTCCACGCCCGTCTTCAGGGTCACGGTCTTGCGGGTGACCTGTCCTTGCGCGCTCATAATATATCACCGGACTGCCGCATCAGACAGGTTACGGCCCGCTGCCGGGCAAGCCTGATGCGTACGGAAACAGGACATTTCCCGTATGCGGAATGGGCGGCCAAAGGGGCAGATTCCCCGCAGGCCACGGCTTTCCGCGCACGGGCGCAAAAATTACGCGCCGGGATCATCGGTCGACGGACCGACGATTTCCGTCAACTGCACGCCGAAACGCGAATTGTCATCCTCGACGACGACGACTTCGCCGCGCGCGATAATGCGCCCGTTGACGACCACGTCGACCGGCTCGCCGACGCGGTGGTCGAGTGGCACGACAGCGCCGCGGCCGAGCTTCATCAGCGCGGAGACCGGCATTGTGGCGGAACCGAGAACCACTTGCACGAGAACGGGAATGCGCTTGATCGTATCGAAGTTGCGCGTCTCGCCGCTCGGCTGGTGCTGGTGATCGTCGCCCGACAGAGGCGAGAAATTGGTCGGGGAGAAGATCTCAGCCGCATCTCCCGTCGTATTCAGTTCGTCTGCGTCCTGGGCCATCGCGTTCAGAATCCGTGTTTCAAGACAATTCGAGTTTCATAGCAACTTCCGCGTCGCCAGCATTCCGTCAGGGCGCCGGGCGAGGCGGGGACGTATCGGCCCAACCTGCCGATCATTGTGACAGGAGGTCCTCTATGATGTCCTTCTTGTTGTCGATGACTTCTTCGATGCGCAGGCTGTAGGCGCCTTCCGATTTCCCCAGGAAGCACGTGAACAACGCCTGGTCGTCGCTCTCAAGCGTCACCAGCGTCTTGGGGCTCGCCTGCAATCGGATCGTCTGCCCAACCTCGAGGCTCGCGATTTCCTCCAGGGTCAGGTAGCGCTTTTCGAGAACCGCCTTGAGCGTTACTTCGGCGCGCTGGACTTCCGATTCGATCTGCTTGCTCCAGCGCGGATCGCGAACGTTCGGCTCGTTGGAAATCACCCGCACGAGGTTCTGGCGCATCGGCGTCAGCGCCGACTGGGGGATGAGCACGAAAATCTCGCCGCCCCGGTTCAGCGACTGAACCAGGAACTTGGCGACAACCGCCTGGCTGTTACGCCGGCCGATCACGGCGAAGTCCATGCGCGTCTCGCTGCGTTCCAGCTTGAAGTGCGTGTTCGTCACCAGCGAGAAAGCGGTACGCATCGCCTTGCCGAGCTGCTCGAAGATCATGTTGGCGATCCGCAGCTCGATGGTCGAAAACGCCCGTTCGTCATCGATCGGCGGCTCGGTGCCGTCGGCGCCCAGAAGCACCTCGACCATCGTGAAGATAAAGTCCCGATCGAACCCGACGAGCACCTGGTTATCCCATTGCACCGCCTGGAACACGCCGGCGATGGCGTTCGACTCGTACATCTCCAGGATTTCGTTGATGCGCCCGCTTTCGATCGCGCTCAACGAGCAATAGGCCGGCGACGCAGCAAGGTGACGGAACCCGTCGACCCATATCGTCGCCATGCGATCGAAGATCACGTGCAGCATAGGCAGCCTGTCGAGCGACAGGCCGGTGGTATCGAGCAGGCGGTCCCGCACCTTGCCGTCGCCGGCACCCGCAGCGGCATTCATGGTCAAGCGGCCTCCTGCTGATCCTGCTCGCCGCCGGACCGGTTACCGGAATTCATCATTTCGTTCTCGACGTCATCGATGGAAGGGCGCTCGTAGGAGCTGATCGACTTGCGCCCGTGCTCAAGCGCGACTTGCGGCATGGCCCCGTTCATGAATGCGAGCAGCGTCTGCTTGACGATCAGGTAGGGCTGGCATTGTTTTTCGCGGGTCGACTTTATCTTCGAGGCAAGCGGCGCGAAGATGCCGTAGGAAGCGAAGATGCCGGTGAAGGTGCCGACAAGAGCTGCCCCGAGCAGACCGGCCAGCAGCGACGGCGCCTGATCGATGGCGCCCATCGCCTTGATGATGCCGAGCACGGCCGCCACGATGCCGAGCGCGGGCAGTCCTTCCGCAATGCTCGTCATGCCATGGTAGGACTTGAGCTTGTTGCGGCGGATGGTGGCGATTTCCTCGTCCATCAGCGCGTCGATTTCATGCGCCTTGGCGTTGCCGATGATGATGAGGCGCACGTAATCGCAAATATAGTTCGTCAGTTCCTTGTTGGCGGTAACAGTGGGAAAGTTGGCGAAAACTGACGAGTTTTCCGGATCGTCCACATGCGACTCGATCTCATTGCGGGGCCGCGTGCGCACCATGCGGGTGAGCGCGAAGAGAAGTCCAAGGAGCGCGAGGTGGTCTTTTTCCTTCGGCACCTTGCCAAGCAGCGCCTCCATCGTGGCGCGGCCGGTATCGATCTGCACGTTCCAGGGATGACCCACGATGAAGGCGCCCGCCGCCATGCCGAAGATGATGACGAATTCCCAGGGCTGCCAGATGACGCCGACGTGGCCGCCCATGGCAATGAATCCGCCAAGCATGGAGCCTACCGCGACAAGCACACCGATGATAAAACCCACTGGCCGTACTCCTTAACCCAAAGGCGCCGAATGCCGGGCATTAAGTCCCGGCCGCCGTCTTTCCGCTTCGCATCTTCACGCCCAACGCCACCCGCGCCCAATGCCACAGGCAAGAGCAGAGCGAACGATCCGGATGCCGCCAGATCCGCATCCCGATGACACCGCTCGCAACTGCATCGCTTGCGCGACCATGCCGTTCGCGTGAGCTGCGAGAGAGAAATGCGCGAGCCCGGAGACACTCCGGCGCTTCGAGCATTCGGCACGGCAGGCAATTTACGATAGGCACGCAAGCTTGCGTGAGGCTGATCCGCGTTGCAGCGCAATAATGCACGCAATGACAGCGACTTGAGTGCCGTGCGCGGCGTGATGTTTGGGGTCGGGCATTGGGAAGCTACGGACAAGCTTCGAGCCGTATGCTTCTGCTGCAATCCGGGTGGAGCGGGCATCGCCCTATCCGGATGACTCAGCGCCGGAGGCTAGCCGTGGCCGTCTATCAGTCGTCGTTCCTGAACTATCAGGCTATCGTGAGGGATCTGCCCAAGGCCTTGGAGCGCAAGGCGGCGGAGCCCATCGTCGCGCGCGACATCGAGCGGTTTACGGCGGCGGCGGCGAGCGTGCAGTCGGTCGATGCCCTGTTTGAGGACGATCGCACTTACGAGTTCGCGGTCAAGGCCTACGGCATGGACGAGTTGCTCTTCGCGAGGGCGCTGGTGCGCAGGGTTGTCAGCGAGGGCACGGGAAAGGACAGCTATGCGGGAAAGCTGTCGGACAGCCGTTATCTCGAATTGGCCGGTGCATTCCAGGTGACCGATACCGGTGTCGCGCCGCCCGTGTTTCAGGCTTCCGCGTTGACCGTGTCGCAGCGCTACCGCGACAATCTGAGCGCGATCGGGAAAGCTGTCGCGACCGGGGTGGACTCGCGCATTCTCGACTACCGGGTCGAGATGGACAAGGTCCAGAGCTTCGATGCCTTTCTGGCAAATGACGAGGTGTTGGCGTTTACACTGGAGGCGTTCGGGCTCGACGATCAGACTTTCCAGCTTGGCGCGGTTCGTAAGGTTGTTTCCGATGAGATTGCCGCGCGCAACGCTGGTGGCTCGGGTGCCTACATTTCCGGCCTCGACAAAATCGGCATTACCGATGCGGAGGGTACCTACAAGTTCGGTCAGTTCTTCAACGCGCTCATGGCGTCCGGCAGTGAGGCAGGGCGTGAGGCGGTGATCGTCAGCTACCGGATGGAGGCGCCCAAACTTGGCGAGCGCCTGACCAAGAATGCCGATGACGATGTTACCGCCTTTTATACCGGGATCAGCAATATAAAGACCGCCGCCGATCTCGCCACCAATTGGGATGTGATGTCGGTTGGCCTGCGCGCTTTCGACCTTGGGCATCTGGTTGGCAAGGAAAAGGCCATTGTCGCCGCGTTGAAGGGCGACGCGCGCGCGCTGCAGCTGACGAATGCGAAGGATCGCGAAAACTTCGCTGCCTTCAAGAAGGTCTTCGCATTCGAGGCGGACGGGAACCCGACGGTCGCGCCGCTGGTGAAGGACGCGGAAAAGACTGTTCAGGCCTACATCCGGCAGGTGCTCGAAGTCGACATCGGCAATGAAGACAATAACGTCCGTCTGGCGCTTAACTTCCAGCGCCGCGCCGCCGATATCAAGTCGCCCTACGACATTCTGGCCGATGAAGCCCTTGCGGCTGTCGTGCGCACGGCTTTCGGCATTCCGGCCGAATCCGCCACCGCGAATGTCGAGGCCCAGGCGCGCCTGATCACGAGTCAGGTCAATATGGAAGATTTTCAGGACCCCGAGAAGGTCGACAAGTTGATCCGGCGCTTCCTGCTGCTCGCGGATGTGGAGGCGGGCGCCAATTCGCCGCTTCTGACGCTGTTCTATGGCGACGCCCAGTCCGGGATCGCCGAGGACCTGCTGCAGGCGCGTCAGGCTCTGGTGCGGTGAGGGCGTAATGCAGGAAGCACTTTATGTGATGCTGTCGAGTCAGGTATCGCGGGAGCGGCAACTGACGATGGTGGCGAACAATATCGCCAATATCAACACGGCAGGTTTTCGCGCCGAGGGGACGACGTTCGAAAGTGTCCTGTCGAACACTGGCAGGGTTCCCGTGGCCTTTGCCGGTAGCGGCAAGGCGTTCATCACGCGTAATCCGGGCTCCATCACTCCCACCGGTAATCCGCTGGATATCGCCATCAAGGGCGAGGCGTGGATCGCCGTCCAGACGCCCACCGGCGTGCGTTATACCCGCGACGGGCGCATGACCATGACGGATATGGGCGACCTGACGACCATCAACGGTCTGCCGGTGCTCGACGGCGGCGGTGCGCCGCTGGCCGTTAACCCGGCTGCGGGCGAAGTGATGATCGCTTCCGATGGAACGATATCCCAGAACGGCGAAATCGTGGGTGCCGTTGGCCTGTTCCGTATCGCTCCCGGTGCTGATCTCTTTCGGGCTACCGATGGCTCGGTGGCCGTTGCCGCCAACTTCGTAGAGCCGATAGCGGATTTCGTGACATCCGGTGTCGTGCAGGGCTATGTCGAGGGTTCCAACGTCAGCCCCGTCATCGAGATGACGCGTCTGATCGACGGCCAGCGCAGCTTCGAGTACGCGGCCGCGGCGACGGGTTCGCTGAGCAACGAGTTGCAGCAGGTCATTCGCGACCTGGGGCCGGCGGCGTGATTTGACGGAGCAAGTTCCGCGAGGACCGGGGCTTCGAATTTGATTGACCGGGTGTAGATGAGCAATATTGCCGAAACCGTTATCGACGATCTGCCTGTGTCCGCTGCCGAGGCGTCGGGGGCAATCGCGGAGGCGAGTTCGTCCGCCGCTTCAGCGCAGTCGCGCGGCGCGCGGCGCCGTGGCGATGCCGGACGGGGCGCTGGCGGGCGTCGGCGCACGGTGCTTGGAAAAATCGAGGACATCGTCGCGGCTGAAAGCGAGCAGTTGCCGCTAGTCCGCACCGGTGGCGCGGTGGAGGAAATCACCACCGGATACTGCCGTGTCGTCGGTCTGTCGCGTCAGGTGCGGCTTGGCGACCGCGTGGTGTTCGAGGGCGGAGGGCTTCCGGGCGAGGTCGTGCGCATTGACCAGTCGGGTGCCACCATCAAGCCTTTCGGCAATCAGATGGAAGCCGGCATCGGGTCTGGCGTGTTCCGCGAGGGGGCGATGGGTGTGCGCCCCGACCACAGCTGGAAGGGGCGCGTTATCGATGCGTTCTGCCGGCCGCTGGATGCCGAAGGTCCGCTGCAAATGGGGGCGAAGGAGATGCCGGTGGATGCGCCCCCGCCTCCGGCGCTGACGCGCGCGCGCGTCGACAAGCCGCTGAAGACCGGCGTGCGGATGGTCGATCTGTTCACGCCGCTGTGTTTCGGGCAGCGCATCGGCATATTCGCCGGTTCGGGCGTCGGCAAGTCCACGTTGCTTGGCATGCTGGCGCGCGCCACCGGGTTCGACACGATCGTGGTCGGCTTGGTGGGTGAGCGCGGCCGCGAGGTGCGGGAGTTCCTCGAGGGGCCGCTCGCCGGCAACCGCGGCCGCGCGGTCGTTGTTGTGTCGACGGGCGACGAGAGCCCCATGATGCGCCGCATGGCGCCGCGCACGGCAACGGCGATCGCCGAATATTTTCGCGATTGCGGCGAGTCGGTGCTGCTCATCATCGACTCCGTGACGCGCTACGCGCACGCCGCGCGCGATGTTGCGCTCGCGGCGGGCGAGCCGGCGGTTGCGCGCGGTTATGCGCCCAGCGTGTTCAGCGATCTGCCGCGCCTGCTGGAGCGCGCTGGCCCTGGCGTGGAGGGGGGCGGCACCATAACCGGTGTGTTCTCGGTGCTCGTCGACGGCGACGATCACAACGATCCCGTGGCCGACAATATCCGCGGCACTCTCGACGGTCATATCGTGCTCGACCGCAGCATCGCCGATCAGGGGCGCTATCCTGCGGGGAACGTGCTGAGTTCCATCTCGCGCCTCGCCACGCTGTCGTGGACGCCCGAGCAGCGCAACCTCCTGCGCCGCATGCGGGCGATGATCGCGCGCTACGAAGACACGCGCGACCTGCGGCTCGTCGGCGGTTATCAGCCCGGCCTCGATGCCGAGCTCGATCAGGCGGTGGCGCTCGTTCCGCGCATTTACGAGGCGCTGCGGCAGGACATGGACGCACCGATGAGCGAGGATCCGTTCCAGGATCTCGCGAATGCGTTGCGGCCGGGCTGACCTTGCGAGCCAGTTTCTTCCTCGCGCTGAGGCGCGCCGATGCAGTTCCATTCCGGTGAAGTTTCGCATGCTCATCTCCACCGACGATAAAAACGCCGGCTGCGTATCTGAGGTGAGCTTCGCGCAAGGCACCTGTTGTTAACTGCCAGCGCAAGAAATTTCAGTAACGGAGCTGGTCATGAGCATCATGCAAACCGCCGTCTCGGGCATGAAGGCCCAGTCCAACAGGCTGGGGACGGTGGGCGATAATGTCGCCAATGCCTCGACCGTTGGCTACAAGAAGACGTCGACGCAATTTTCGGCGTTGGTGGTGCCCTCCGGCTCGAGCGGGTACAATCCCGGCGGCGTGGAAACGCATGTGAGGCGCGCGGTAAGCCTGGAAGGCGGATTGACGTCCACCGCCTCGGTAACCGACCTTGCCATCCGTGGCAGCGGCTTCTTCGTCGTCGACGACGGAACGGGCGGGCGCTTCATGACCCGCGCTGGCTCGTTCGTGCCCGACGACGAAGGCTATCTCGTCAATGCCGCGGGTTACTACCTGACCGGCTATGATATCCGTAACGGCAATGCCGGCGTGGTGCTCAACAGCCTGAACGGCGGCGAGCGCATCAACCTCAACAGCTTCAACATGCAGGCCGCGCCGACGACCACGGCCGCGCTGCCGGCGAACCTCGACGGGCGCGATACTGTTCCTGTCGTTGTACCTGCCAACCTGCCGAGCGCCAATGCCGCCGCGGCCCAGTTCACGTCGAAGTCGTCGATCGTCGTCTACGACAATCTCGGCGGCGAGGTTAAGCTAGACGTTTATTACACGAAGACGGGCACGAATGCCTGGGAGCTTTCCGTTTTCGACTCGCGTCAGGCGGCGGCAGGCGGCGGCTTCCCGTATACCGGCGGTCCGCTCAACGGCGCGGGTGGCACGGCCATCACGTTCAGCGCGACCACGGGCGCGATCGCGACTCCCGCTGCGGGTGCCCAGACCGTGAATCTTGCGATAACCGGCGGCGCGACGGTGGCGTTCAACTTCTCTGGCCTTACGCAGTTCAAGGCGGAGTACACGCCCGGCCAGCCGCAGGTCAACGGCAATGCGCCCAGCTCCGTCGAGAGCGTCAGCATAGGCAGCGATGGCGTCGTCTCGTTCGGCATGAAGAACGGCACTTCCGTGGCCGGTTACCGGATCGCGCTTGCCGACGTGCCGAGCCCGGACAATCTGACGGCGTTGTCGGGCGGCTTGTTCCAGGCCAACAACGACTCCGGTCAGCCGCAGGTTGGGTTCCCGGGGCAGGGTGGGTTCGGTGTTCTGCGCTCCAGCGCGCTTGAGGCCTCGAACGTCGATCTGGCCGATGAGCTCGCCACCATGATCGAGGCGCAACGCAACTATCAGGCGAACTCCAAGTCGTTCCAGACCGGGGCCGAAATCCTCGAAGTGCTGGTGAACCTCAAGCGATAGCGGGCGTCCAGCGGCGTTTGCCGCATTGAAGCAGGTCACGGATTCGGCGGGCGTGGTCCAGCCGAATCCGGTCCGAAGGAACTATTTAAGGTATCGAGGTCATGAGCCTGAATGCAGCCCTGAATTCCGCGCAGTTGTCGTTATCCGCGAGCCAGAAGCGCATCGCGATTTCGGCAAGCAACGTCGCGGGTGCGAGCGATCCTACCTACTCGCGCAAGCTTGCGCCGCTCGTGACCCGGGATGGCGGCGTTTACGTTGCCGGTCCTGTGCGGGCGGGCGACGCGCGGCTGTATGAGCGCTACCTCGAGGCAACCTCTGTATCGGCCCGTGAGCAAGTGCTGCTTGCGGGTTATACGCGTCTTGCCGAGACGGTCGGCGACACGTCGGCCGGCAAGTCGCTTGTCGGGCGGCTCGGCGCCTTGACCGATGCGCTGACCGAATATGCCAACGCTCCCGCCGACGATAATCTGGCCCGCGCCGCCGTGACGAGCGCCAAGGACCTGGCGCGAGCCCTGAACGATGCGTCGGTGGCTGTCACCGAGGTGCGGCGCGGCGCTGTGGCTGATGCCACTGCGTCTGTCGATCGCATCAACGCTCTGCTGAAGGATTTCGAAAAGGCCAATACGGCCATCACGCAGGGAACGGCGGGCGGGGCCGATGTCACCGGCGAACTCGACCGGCGCGATGCGATCGTCGCCCAGTTGTCCGAGGAGATCGGCGTTTCTGCCGTGACGCGCGGCAACGGTGACATGGTGCTGTTCACCGACGGCGGCGTGACGCTGTTCGAGACCAGCGCGCGCGAGGTGCGCTTGACGGCCGGCTTGGGCGAGCCAGTGCGGGTTTTCGTCGACGGCGTTCAGATTGCGGGCGACAGCGCGCAGATGCCGTCGAAAAATGGCAAGCTCGTTGGGCTTGTCTCATTGCACAACGATGTGGCCAGCGAGTATGGGAAGCAGATCGATACACTGGCATTCGGGCTGATCCAGACATTTCAGGAGCTGGACAATGCCGGCGCCAATCCGCTCCCCGGTCTCTTCACCAATGGCGTCAGTGCCGCTCTGCCAGCCTCCGTGACGCCCACGCCGCCGGACATGACCGGCTGGCTCGCCTCCGCCATCGCAGTCAATGTGCGGGTCGATCCGCAGGAGGGGGGCAATCCAGCCCACCTGCGTGACGGCGTCAACAGCGTCAATCTCGATGGCACGCCCAATGCCGCCTACAATCGCAACACCGATGGCGCTGCGTCTTTCTCAGGACACCTGACGTCTCTGCTCGGGGAGCTCGCTTCCCCTGCTGCTGGGCTGGGCGGCAAGACGCCGCTTGATTACGCCGCCGCCAGTGTCAGCTGGATCGAGAGCGGCCGGCAGGCTTCGAACTCCGCTGCCAAGGCCAACGACGCCGTGCTGCAGCTTGTGACGACCTCGCTGTCGAACGCGCGCGGTGTGGATCTCAACGACGAAACCGCGCTGCAGCTTGAGATCGAGCGGATGTTCGCTGCCTCCGCGCAGCTCATTTCCGTCATCGACAACCTGTTCAAGAACCTGCTGGACGCTGTGAGGTAACGCCATGGCTTCAAATTTCATCTCCACGTACAACCTGCTGAACGGTCCGCGTCTTCAATCGCGCGCCGCGCAGGTGGAGATCGCGCGCCTTGGCAAGGAGATCGTCGATGCCCGCCACGCCGACGTCGGGCTTGTCCTTGGCGCCAAAAGCGGACATTCGACCATCCTCTATCAGGAACTCAAGCGGGTCGAGACGTTCGTCACTTCCAACGGCCTCACTTCCGGGCGCCTCGACGTAACCCAGTCCGCGCTGACGGAAATTCGCACGGCCGCCGAGACCACTCTCGCGACCCTCGTCGGCCTGCCAACCAACGAATTGGGAGCGGCGACGATCAAGGGCGAGGCCGAGCGTACTCTCAAGGCGCTGACGGAGAAACTGAATTCCTCCTACGCGGGGCAGCGGCTCTTCAGCGGCGTCAAGACCGATACGGAGCCCATGAACCTGAACGCGGGAACGGACAAGGTCCAGAAGGTTTTCGCCGAGTTTCAGGCCCAGTACAAGACGCTTTACTGGGACGTGCCGCCGCCCAAGCCCGGCGTGCCGACAGTGAATGATATCGTGCCTGAGGCGATGGGCATATTTCTGAACAGGCCCGACCCGGCCGTGCTGGTGCAGGAGTTGCGGGCGGCGGCCGGTCTCAACGTGGGTGACCCGAACACGCCGGAGATCGATGCGCTGAGCAATCTCGCGACGGCGGTACGCAACGGGATACCCGCGACGGTGACGCCGGCTGCTGCTGCAAGCGGAACGGCCACCACGCCGCCTCAGCTCGTGCAGAATTTCGGTAACGTCGATCTCTCGCTCGGCGGCCAGTTCGAGTTGGCTGTCAATGGCGCGCCCACCACCATCACGTTCACCAGCGCCGCAGATCTCAAGGCGCAGCTTGAGGGCGTGCCGGGTGTCGCCAGCGCGAAGTTCGGAACAGGGAACGATTACAATGTTCTGACCATCGTCGGCACGACGCCAGGCGTTGGTGAGACGCTCGCTGTTCCTTCCGCGACCGCAAGGGTGGCGGCGCATCTCGACGGTGCATTCGACGACTATCAGTGGGGCGCATGGTCGTCCGCCTCCGACACCAATCTCACGAGCCAGATTTCCCAGACGGAATCCGTCGACAGTTCCGTGAATGCAAACAACGCGGCGTTCAGGCAATTGGCGAAGGCCTATGCGCTGCTTGGCGCCCTGCCGGCGGACCAGATGAACGAGGGGGCGTTCAAGGCGGCGGTCGACCACGCCATCAAGGAGCTCGGCAAGGCCACGAACGGCGTGACGATCCTGCAGGCCGATCTCGGCGCCACGCAGACGCGCGTCAAGACCGTGAACGAAGCGCTGGCGACCCAGAAGCTGCTGCTCCAGCGCAATCTCACGGATCTGGAGGGCGTCGATCCCGCCGAGGCCAAAGTGCAGCTCGATACCGTCGAGCTTCAGCTGAGCTTGTCGTATGCGCTCACTGCGCGACTGCAGAATCTCAACCTGCTGAACTACGTCAGGTAAGGGCGACGTTAGAAGGGCGGGCTGGTCCTGATGCCGTTGCCCAGACAATGAGTATGGACGCTGATCGTAGGGTGTAGAACAATGTACATGCTTTCATATGGCGAGATGGTGGAAAGCGACCCCCATATCGCCCGCTCCAGCGAGAAGCAGGCATTCGATATCGTGATCGAGCTGCTCGAGGGCGCCGCGGAAAAGGGCATCAATACTCCTGAGGCGGAGCTCGCTCTCACGCGCGTATCGGAGCTGTGGCAGTTTCTGATCGATGATCTCATCCACCCCGACAATGCACTCTCCGACGACCTGCGCGGATCGCTGATTTCGATCGGCGGATGGATACTGCAGGAGACGCGCCGGGTTCAATCCGGTGAGGCCGAGGACATTTCCGGCATTATCAGCGTCAACAAGCTCGTGCGTGACGGGCTGAAGTGAGCGGCCATGCGATTGAGCCTGAAAGCCGGTGAGCGGATCTTTGTCAACGGTGCGGTGTTGCGCTCAGATCGGCGCGTGACGCTTGAACTGCTGAATGACGCTACGTTTCTTCTCGAGGCGCATGTGATGCAGCTCGATGATGCAACGACGCCGCTTCGGCAGTTGTATTTCATTATCCAGTCGATGCTGATCAATCCGGCGTCACAGCAAGAAACGCAGGCCTCCATCCTGTCGTTGATCCCGCACATGCGGGAGACCTACGATGACGAGGTGATTGACGCGCGGCTTTCCGAAGTGTGCGCTCTCATCGTCGACGAACGTCCGTTTGAGGCGCTGCGTCTGGTGCGCGGCCTTTTCGCGCACGAGCTGCCGCCGGCTGTTGCTCCAGCGGCAATTGCGCCGGAGGCTGATCCTGCGTTGGCCGGGACAGGCGCGGAAAACCCGGTTCAGCGGAGCCCTCTTCGGCAACTTGCGCAAAGCCGGGTCGCCTGAGTTGGCGCGCGGTATGAAGGAGATTGTGTAATGGTCTCGATACCTGGCGTCGGCACGACGCCCACCACGACCGTGACGACGAAAAAGGATAACCAGAACACGCTCGATAGCCAGGCCTTCCTGAAGCTGTTCGTGGAGCAGCTGAAGCATCAGGATCCGACTTCGCCACTCGATCCGGCGCAGTCGCTGGCTCAGCTCGCGACTTTCTCGCAGGTGGAGCAGGGTGTCAGCACCAACAAGAAGCTCGATGCGTTGCTGGCCTCCCAGTCGATTTCCCAGGCCAACACCCTGATTGGCCGGACGCTCACCTCCGCCGATGGCGAAGTCACTGGCAAGGTCGTTGCGGTACAGGTCACGAGCGAGGGAACTATAGCGACCCTTGCCGACGGCCAACAGATTCTCGCAGGCGCGGGCATCTGGGTGTCCTGATCGGCTCTCGGCCTTGCTTCCGACCAGGCAGGGAATTCGCTGCCCGAAAGGTTGTTGACAATCGGTGGCGCGGGTTGAGCGCGACGTCGCTATTGCGCCATATTTGTCGTGAACGTGGTATGCATCAGCACGTTCGCGCGGAATCCGCGCCGGGCGATACAATCAACGAAATGCAAGGGAACGAAAAGCCATGAATGAGGCCGATGCGCTCGATCTCGTTCAGTCGGCAATCTGGACGATCCTGATCGCGGCCGGTCCTGCGGTCGGAGCGGCGATGGTGGTGGGGCTCATCATCGCGCTGTTTCAGGCGCTGACGCAAATTCAGGAAATGACGCTGACCTTCATTCCGAAGATCATTGCCATTCTCGCGGTCACGGCCCTGACCGGTTCGTTCATGGGCGCGCGTATTTTCATGTTTACCGAGCAGGTTTACGGAAGGATCGTCACGGGCTTCGACTGAGCCTGCATAGGCGGGGCGCCTCGTTTCGCCCGCCGTCAGGCCGTCTGCCCGGAGATGGAACAATGGCACTTCATGGCTGATCTGTTCGTCAACAGTTTGAACGCGACCCAGGGAAAGAAGGGACGGGACGTCACCTTCGCCATCGGTATCGTCGCGATTCTGCTCATCCTGTTCCTGCCGGTTCCCCCGTTTCTGATCGACGTGGGGCTCGCGCTGTCCATCGCGCTGTCGGTTCTCATCCTGATGGTGGCGCTGTGGATTCAGAAGCCGCTGGAGTTCTCGTCGTTTCCGACGGTGCTGCTCATCGCGACCATCCTGCGTCTGGCGCTCGGCATTGCCACCACCCGCCTGATTCTGGCCGATGGAGACAAGGGCGTCACGGCGGCCGGACACATCATCCACGGTTTTTCCCAGTTCGTCATGAGCGGCGATTTCGTTATCGGCCTCGTGGTGTTCCTGATCCTCATCACGGTGAACTTCCTCGTCATCACCAAGGGCGCAACGCGTATCGCGGAGGTCGGGGCGCGCTTCACCCTCGATGCGATCCCCGGCAAGCAGATGGCGATCGACGCCGATCTGTCGGCGGGCATGATCGACGACAAGGAAGCCCAGCGCCGGCGCCGCGAACTCGAGGAGGAGAGCTCCTTCTTCGGTTCGATGGACGGTGCGTCGAAGTTCGTGCGCGGCGAGGCGGTGGCGAGCCTTATCATTACCGCCGTTAACATCTTCGGCGGCATCATCATCGGCGTCACCCGCCACGAGATGCCGTTGTCCCAGGCGGCGGACGTCTATACCAAGCTGACGGTCGGCGACGGCCTCGTTTCGCAGATTCCCGCGTTGATCGTGTCGCTCGCCGCCGGCCTGCTGGTGTCGAAGGGCGGCACGCAGGGCTCCGCCGAGCAGGCAGTGCTTGGCCAGCTCAGCGCCTATCCCAAGGCGCTTTTCGTCGCGGCGGGATTGATGGCGCTCATGGGGCTCACCCCCGGCCTGCCGACACTGCCGTTCGCCGCGCTTGCCGGCGTCATGGCGTTCGTCGGCTACATCATTCCCAAACGCCGGGCCGAGCAACAGGCGCGCGAGGAGATCGAGGCGCAGAACAAGCAGGCGCTGGAGAAGATCGACACCCGCGAGGCGATACGCGAGACGCTGAAAACCGCCGAGATCGAACTGTGCATGGGGCGCCAGCTTTCGGTGCGCCTGAAGGCGAACCAGGGCGAACTGATCCACCGCGTTTCAAAGATGCGCCGCAAGTTCGCGCAGCAGTACGGCTTCATCGTGCCCGAAATCAAGCTGACCGACAGCCTGGCGACACCACCGAAAGCCTACCAGATCAAGATTCACGGCACCATCGTGACCACCCAGGAGCTGCGCCTCAACGACTTCCTCGTCATCATCGGCGACGGTCGCAAGCCCGAGATCGAGGGCGACGAGGTGCGTGAGCCGGCCTTCGGCATGCGGGCGCTGTGGATCAACGAGATTTACGCCAACGACGCCAAGCGTCTCGGTCTCGCGCCCATCGACAGCCTGTCGGTGCTGCTGACGCACCTTGGCGAGATCATTCGCAACAACCTGCCGCTACTGCTGTCCTACAAGGACATGCGGATGCTGTTCTCGCAGCTAGATCCTGAATACAAACGGCTGATCGATGACATCTGCCCGGCGCACATTTCATACTCCGGCCTGCAGGCGGTGCTGAAGCTGCTGCTGGCCGAGCGCGTGTCGGTACGCAACCTGAACCTCATCCTCGAGGCAATCGCGGAAATCATCCCCCACGTGCGCAAGACGGAGCAGATCGTCGAGCATGTGCGGCTGCGCATCGCCCAGCAGATCTGCGGCGACCTGTCGGACGAGGGCGTGCTGCGCGTGCTGCGGCTGGGCAACCGCTGGGACCTCGTGTTCCATCAGAGCATCAAGCGCGACCAGCGCGGCGACGTGCTGGAACTCGACATCGAACCGAAGATGGTCGAGGATTTCAGCACCGAGGCGGCGGTGGCGATACGCAAGCACCTCGGTTCCGGCAAGGCGTTCGTGCTCGTGGCGGCCCCCGATGCGCGGCCTTATGTCCGCATGATCGTCGAGCGGATGTTTCCCGCGCTCGCGGTGCTGTCGCATGTCGAAATCGCCAAGGGTACCGAGATCGAGAATCTCGGAGCCATCTCTTGATGCCGGTATCGGCGTCGGACGCGGTCATCGGCGCCATGCTGCTGATGTGCCGCATTGGCGGTTGCTTCATGCTGATGCCGGGATTGTCCAACGCGGCAATCCCCATGCGAATAAGGCTTTACGTCGCCTTTGCCGTGACGCTGACGCTCTATCCGCTGCTTTTCTCCACCGTCGCACCGGTGTTTCAGGGGCAGCCGTTCTCGTTTCTGGTGCAACTGGTGGTATCGGAGACGCTGTCGGGCATCTGGATCGGCTTTCTCGGTCGGTTGATGTTTTTAGCGCTGGAGACGCTGACGGTTCTCATCGCCATGGCGCTCAACGTCAGCAATCCGTCCGGCGTGTCCTTCGACCAGATGGAGCCGTTGCCGCCCATCGGCAGCATTATTTCGATGTCGGCGGCGATGCTGGTTTTCGCGGCCGACCTGCATTGGGAAATCCTGCGCGCGCTGAAGGCGTCTTACGCCAACCTGCCGCCGGGCATGCTGTTCCAGCCGCGGCTGTCGCTGATAGGCCTCACCGACCAGTTCGCGACCTCGTTCCTGCTAGCGGCGCGCATCAGCGCGCCGATCATGGTCTATTCCGTCATCATCAATTTCGCCATCGGCATCGTCAACAAGTTCACGCCGCAGATCCAAGTGTACTTCATCTCCATTCCGTTCGTGATCGCGGGGGGCATCATCATCATGTTCTTCCTGATCCAGGAAATGCTCGGTGAGTTCATGAAGGGCTTTTCGCGCTGGCTGCTTTTCGGATAGGGGCATCGTGAGCGACCGGTTGAAGAAGATTGAGCGCGTCGTCGAGGTGCAAAGGCACCTCAAACGGCTGACCGAGTGGAAGCTCGCCATCCTGCGGCGCGACGAAATTGGCCTGCGCAAGGCGCAGGAGCAACTGATCGACCACCTCAACGACCAGTCGCTGCATCACGGATTGTTCGTGGGCTCCATGGCGCGCCGCCTGTCGCGGCTGGCGCAGGAAGAGGAGGCGCTGCGCGAAACCGGCAAGGAGCTGCAGGAGCGCATCATCGACGAGGCGATGCGCCTGAAGCGCACCGAAAGGCTCGCCCACAACATGGCGCGCGATGCCGAGGCGCATGACGAGCGCAGCAGCCTGGAGCGCATCGTCGAGGCCGGGGCGGCGAAAAAAGGCGAAAGCCTCGCGTAAGGTCGATGCCCTAGAGTGCGGAGCGTATTTGCCCGGAGTTCGCGTGGCGAAACATCGTAGCGAGGTGTCATGGCCGTCAGCCTGCCTGCCGATATAGTGATGGATGTTGCGCGCGCCGCCGATCCCAACCGGTTCAGGGCGGCGGTGAACAAGCTGGACAGCGGTGGCGATTATGCTGCCGTGGCGCGTGACGTCGCGCTTGCCTTCACTTCCGCCGATACCCAGGGGCTCGAGGGCGCGAGCGGGCAGGCCCGGGCGCCGGGCGTACGTCTGCCATTCGATGTCGATCAGGCGCGGTTGCGGCTTGGCGGGCGCGACGGTTTCACGGGCGTGCCCGATATCCGGCTCGCCGACGGGTTGCTCAATGCGGATCGGCTGCGCGAAGGCGGTCCTTATGAGCAGTTCGAGGCGCTGACGCTGCAGAAGTTCGTCGAGTCCATCCTGCCGAAGGGCGCGGAGGCTTGGTTTGGCAAGGGATTTGCCGGCGAGACGTGGAAATCGTTCCTGGCGCAGCAGGTGGCGACGGAATTGGCGCGCTCTGGCGGTATCGGCATCGCGCGGATGGTGGAGCGCGCTCATCCGGGTAACGACAAGGATGAAAACGGGGCGCAATCAGTCAAGGACGGACAGGGGCAGCTTGCGGCCGCGGGCGGTCTTGCTGCCTCCGCGTTGAACTCGGTCGGTTCGGTCTAGCGGTCACGGAACGGGTGCATGGCATGAGCGGCGAAAGAGACGAGGCGGCGCTGGACAGACGAGACGGGACGGCAGTTGACGGCGCGTTCGCGGTGAGGCTTGCCGGCCCCGCTTCGGGCGCGCAGCGTGCGCTGGGGCAGGTCTTTGCGCGTCTCGAGGCTGTGATTGAGGACGAGCTCGCCGCCCTGCAGGAGGGGCGGATCGCGGGGCTCGACGAGATCACCCGGCGCAAGAGCCAGTGCCTGCTCGATCTCACCCGGCTCGCGCGGGCGCTCAACGTGGAGGCGCTGACGGCGGACGAGGGCGGCGAGGCGCTGCGGCAGGATCTGATTCACATCAAGGCCAAGCTCGCCGATAACGAGGCGACCCTGAAGCGCTACATGGAGGCGGCGCGCGAGGTTGCATCCCTCGTCGCGGATGGCCTGCGGGCCTCCGAGTCGGACGGCACTTATGCCGAGGCCGGCCCGTTTGGAAGATATGGCCGATGATCCGTTTTGTGCTTATCGGTTTGTGGGTTTGCGTCGTGACGCTGATTTCCAGCTACAGCGCCGCGCAATGGTCGTCGAACCGCGTGCCCGAGGCTCCGGAGTCTGCCTATCTGGTGGGGCTGGAGTTCCGCAAGCTGCGGTTGATCAACGTGCCGATCGTCGCCGACAACGAGGTCAAGGGCTATGTGGTGGCGCAGTTCGTTTTCACGGCGGATGCGCGCACCCTGCGCGAGATCTCCATTCCCCCCGAGCCGCTGATCATCGACCGGGCGTTCCGGCTGATCTACGACGACTCCGACCGCAAGTTCGACGGCGTCAACAAGAAGGACATCGACAAGCTGACCGGCAATATCAAGGTGGCGGTCAATGAGGTGTTCGGAGCGGATGTCGTCAGGGACGTGCTCATCGAGGAATTCAACTACGTCGACAAGAAGGACATCATGCAGTGAGCGCGCTGGCCTGACCGGCAGCGACCGGGCAGGCACGCGCTTGGCAGGAGTGCGGACGGGTATTTTGACATCGAAAATTTCCGGCGCTGCTTCTCGGGTGTGTCAGCGGAGGCGCGGCGGAATTTCGCTGAAGGGTTTGTGTGCGGAAATAGTGGAGAAGTCGTGCCCGGATATGTGGCGGGCGTGAACTTCGGAGTTGCGTTCCAGGAGAAGCCGACATGGATGATCTGCTGCAAGAGTTCCTGACCGAGACCAACGAAAGCCTGGACCTTGTCGATGCGGAACTCGTGAAGTTCGAGCGCGACCCGAATAATGCCGATATTCTTGGCAACATCTTCCGGCTCGTTCACACCATCAAGGGTACGAGCGGCTTTCTTGGCCTGGTAAGGCTGGGATCCGTGGCGCACGCCGCCGAAACGCTGATGGGGCGTTTTCGCGATGGCGCCCCGGTGAAGCCCGATGCCGTCGATCTCGTCATGCAGTCGATCGACCGCGTCAAGGGAATCATCCACGACCTCGAGACGAATGACGGCGTCGAGGGAGAGGGCGACGACAGCGACCTCATCGGCGCGCTGGAGGAAATGGCTGAAAAGGTGCTGCAGCCCGATCCGGAGCCGGCTCCTGCTGCGCCGGAACCCGTCGCCGTGCAGGCGGGCGCCGATGCGGACGACGATCTGGACGAGCTCGAGCGCCTGTTTCGGGATACCCCTGTCGATCCGCGGCCCGCACCCCCTGCCGCGCCGGCAAGCGCTTCCGCGCCGAAGAAAGCCGAGAGTGCGACGCCTCCTCGGGCGGAATCCGCTCCCCCCAAATCTTCTGCGGCCGAGCCTTCTGCCGCCAATCCTGCTGCCGTCAAGTCTCCGGCGTCCAGGCCGGCGCCAGGCGTGCCCGCCCGCGCCGAGGCGGCGCTCGCATCGCGTGAGGCGCCTGCCGCCTCCGGCGACGACGGTGCGGCGGCCTCTCGCGGCGGACCGGCGCAGTCGATCCGTGTCAACGTCGATACGCTCGAACAGTTGATGACGATGGTCTCGGAGCTGGTGCTCACCCGCAATCAGCTGCTCGATTTGATGCGCCGGCACGAGGAATCGGAATTCAAGGTGCCGCTGCAGCGTCTGTCACAGGTGACGGCGGAGCTGCAGGAAGCGGTGATGAAGACGCGCATGCAGCCTATCGGCAACGCATGGCAGAAGCTGCCGCGCATCCTGCGCGACCTCTCGCGCGATCTCGGCAAGCCGATCGACCTGCAGATGCTGGGCGCGGACACCGAGCTCGACCGGCAGGTGCTGGAGATGATCAAGGATCCGCTGACGCACATGATCCGCAACTCGGCCGATCACGGGCTCGAAACGCCGGCGGAGCGGGTCAAGGCAGGCAAGCGCGAAGTCGGGACCATCCGCCTGTCAGCCTACCACGAGGGCGGCCACATCATCATCGAGGTCAGCGACGACGGGCGCGGCCTCAACACGGCGCGCATCCGCGAAAAGGCGGTGAAGAACGGGCTCGTGTCCGAGCTCGAGGCGGATAAGCTGTCGGACGCGCAGGTCCACGCCTTCATCTTCCACGCCGGCTTCTCCACCGCCGATGCGGTCACTAGCGTGTCCGGGCGCGGCGTGGGCATGGATGTGGTGCGCACCAACATCGAGGTGATCGGCGGCTCCGTCAACGTCGTCTCGCGGCCTGGGCAGGGCTCGACCTTCCTGATCAAGATTCCGCTGACGCT
The DNA here is from genome assembly GCA_937863995.1 of uncultured Chelatococcus sp. Classification (GTDB taxonomy): domain Bacteria; phylum Pseudomonadota; class Alphaproteobacteria; order Rhizobiales; family Beijerinckiaceae; genus Pseudochelatococcus. The sequence goes on along the minus strand of CALMIK010000038.1, from coordinate 16,074 downwards.
GGCCATCGTGTCGGCGCTGATCGTCGAATCGGGCAACGAGCGCTTCGCCATTCCCCAGCTCGCGGTGGTGGAGCTGGTGCGGGTGCAGAAGGGCAGCGAGCACCGCATCGAGCGCTTCAAGGACGCGCCGGTGCTGCGGCTGCGCGACAAGCTGCTGCCGATCATCTATCTCGACCAGTTGCTCGGCATCGGCAGCCCCGAGAACGTGAACGCAGGCGTGGCGCGTGACAGCTTCGTGGTGGTGATGCAGGTGGGCAATCGGGCCTTCGGCATCGGCGTCGACAACGTGCTGCACACAGAGGAGATCGTGATCAAGCCGGTGTCGTCGATCCTGCGGCACGTGTCGATGTTCTCGGGCACGACCATCCTCGGCGACGGCAGCGTCATCATGATCATCGACCCGAACAGCATGGCCCAGGCCATGGCGGTCAGCCTGACCTCGGGGGCGGCGCATGAGGAGGCGCAGAAGGCTGTCGCCTCGAAGGGCGGCCAGAGCATGTCGCTGATCGTGTTCCGCGCCGGTTCGGCAGAGCCCAAGGCGGTGCCGTTGTCACTCGTGACCCGCTTGGAGGTTTTCGACGCCGAGCGCATCGAGCGCGTCACCGGCCACGATCTCGTGCAATATCGCGGCTCGCTGATGCCGCTGGTTTATTTCGACGAATCCTCGCGCAACAACGGCCAGAAGGAGCGGCCGCTGCTCGTGTTTACCGATCACGGCCGGGCGATCGGCTTCGTGGTGGACGAGATCGTCGACATCGTTGACGAGGAGTTCACCATCGAGTTCGGCTCGGGCGGTCCCGGGATCGTCGGCACGGCGGTGGTCCGGGGCAAGGCGACGGAAATCCTCGACATCGGCCATTTCCTGCCGTCCAACTTCGCCGCGATCACAACCCAGCGGGCCGCGGCCGGCGCCGAGCGTCCGCGCCTGCTCCTGGTCGACGACAGCGCTTTCTTTCGCAACATGCTCGCGCCCGTGCTCGGGGCGGCGGGCTACGATGTCACCCTGTGCGCCGGCGTGTCGGAAGCGTACTCGCATCTCGATGCCGGCGCGCGGTTCGATGTCGTGGTGAGCGATATCGACATGCCTGACGTGGACGGCTTCACCTTTGTCGAGCAGTTGCGATCCAACCCGGACACCGCGGAGTGGCCGGTGGTGGCGCTCTCGGGGCTCGGCACGCCGGAGGCCATCGAACGCGGCCGCCAGGCCGGGTTCACGGATTACATCGCCAAGTTCGACAAGGCTGGACTGCTGGCCGCCCTCGATGAATTCACCGCCAGCCGCAACGGAGTGGTGTCATGAGCACCCAGCTCGCAACGCTGCGCGACGACGCGCAAATCCAGTTCGTGACGGTGCGTATCGCCGGTCAACTGTTCGGACTGCCGATCTGGGCCGTGCACGACGTGTTCGTTCCCCAGCGCATCACGCCGGTGCCGCTGGCTCCGGCGGAGATCGACGGCGTTCTCAACCTGCGCGGCAGGATCGTGACAGCCGTCAACATGCGCCGGCGCCTTGGCTTTCCGCTTCGCGACGCCGACGAGGTCGAGATTGCCGTGGGCGTCGATTACCTGGGCGAGACATACGGCCTTCTGGTCGACGAGGTGGGCGAAGTGCTCACCCTCGACAAGTCGCGCCTCACCACCAAGCCACCCAATCTCGATCCGCGCTGGAGCGCCATGACGGATGGCGTCTTTTCGCTCGATGCCGAACTGATGGCCGTGCTCGATGTTGAGGTCGTGCTGGCCAACATCAAGGAGGAGGCTTCCGCCTGATGCCGGAGACGGTGCGACGGTTTTGATAGGCGCAGGGGCATGACGCGTTGGCGTGTCAGCGGTTTGGGGGGCTGAATGGCTGGCAGGCCAGACGATATTCGCGTGATGGTGGTTGACGATTCCGCGGTAATCCGCGGGTTGACGGTGCGGTGGCTGCGCGAGGTGCCGGGCGTCGATGTCGTTGCCGTTCACGCCAACGGCAGGATGGCGGTAGAGGACGTGACCGTCTCGAAGCCCGATGTCGTCGTTCTCGACATCGAGATGCCGGAGATGGACGGGTTCACGGCGCTGCCGCTGCTGCTGGAGCGCCGGCCCGGTCTGGTCGTGCTGGTGTCGTCGACGCTGTCGCGCCGGGGGGCGGAGATCAGCCTGCGCGCTCTGACGCTCGGCGCGGCTGAGTGCATCGCCAAGCCTGACGGCAGCGGGCGCATCGCCAGCGCCGCCGATTACCGGCGCGAGCTGGTCGAGCTCGTCACGCAGCTCGGCGCGCAGGCGCGCCGTCGGCGCGGACTGGCCGCGCCCGACCCGCGCCGCGAGGCCCCCGCCGCATCCGCGAAAACCGAGGCGCCGGCGAAATCCGAAATTTTCGTAAAAGCCGAGATTTTCACAAAAGCCGATACTTCCGCGCGAGAGGGGCTGGCCCACGGGAATCAGGCTGGTCACGGGAGCGGGACGTTGCCGCCCGGCGGCGCATCGCATGGCGGCAACGCGTTCCATGGAGCCGGTCATGCGGCGTCCACCGCTCATACGCCGTCGGCAGCCGCCTCGGCCCGGCCGGCCGATCCGCGGCCCACCCCGGCGAAGCGGTCGGCCGGAGAGGCGCCGCCCTTGCGGCCCTTCTCCAGCGTGCCGCCGCGGGTGCTGGCGCTCGGCAGCTCGACCGGCGGTCCGCAGGCGCTGGTGCAGGTGCTCACCGCATGCAAGGAAGCGCTGGTGCGCGTGCCGGTTCTCGTCGTGCAGCACATGCCGCCGACCTTCACGGCCCTGCTCGCCGAGCAGCTCGGCCGCGCCACCGGGCTGCCGTCCGCCGAGGCCCGGGACGGCGAGGAAGTGGTGGCGGGGCGCATCTACGTGGCGCCCGGCGGATTGCACCTCGTCATAGAGAAGGAGGAGCGCGCCGTGCTCGCCCGCTTGCGCGACACGCCGCCTGAGCATTTCTGCCGCCCGGCCGTGGACCCGATGTTTCGCTCGGTCGCGCAGGTGTTCGGCGCATCGAGCCTCGCGGTCGTGCTCACTGGCATGGGCAACGACGGTGGGCTTGGCGCCAGCGCCATCAGCAGCGGCGGCGGCAGCGTCGTCATCCAGGACGAGGAGACGAGCGTCGTGTGGGGCATGCCGGGGGCGGTGAGGGCGGCTGGCGCGGCCGCCGCCGTTCTGCCGCTGGCGAAAATCGGTCAGAAACTGACAGACCTTTTGCGTGGAAGCAGCCGATGAAGGACGACGACTACACCTTTGTCGCCCGCCTGGTGAAGGAGAAGTCCGGCCTCGTGCTGCCGGGCGACAAGCACTATCTCGTCGAAAGCCGGCTGTCGCCGGTGGCGCGCGACGCGGGTAACTCGGGGCTCGCGGATTTCATCACCCGCCTGCGCCGACCGGAGGCGATGGCGCTACGCGAGGCGGTGGTGGAGGCGATGACCACCAACGAGTCGCTCTTCTTCCGCGACAAGGTGCCCTTTGAGCACTTCACCGGCGTGATGCTGCCGCAGCTTCTCGCCGCCAGGGCCGCGACCCGGCACCTGCGCATCTGGTCGGCGGCGGCGTCGACCGGGCAGGAGCCCTATTCGCTGGCGATGTGCCTGCAGGAGCTTGGTCCACGCATCGCGGGATGGCGCATCGAGATATTGGGAACCGACATCTCGACTCAGGCGCTCGACCGGGCACGGGCGGGGCGCTACTCGCAGTTCGAGATCCAGCGCGGTCTGCCTCAGAACCTCTTGACGAAGCACTTTACCCATCGCACCGACGAGACGGGGGATTGCTGGGAGATTTCCCCAGCCATCCGCGCGATGGTGACCTACCGCAAGTTCAACCTGCTCGAACCCTTCACGGCGCTCGGGCGGTTCGACATCGTGTTCTGCCGTAACGTGCTGATTTACTTCGACCCGAAGACGAAGACGGAGGTTCTGGATCGAATCGCCCGCGTGCTCGCTCCCGATGGCTTCATGATGCTCGGCGCGGCGGAAACCATCGTCGGGTTGACGGACTCTTTCCAGGCCGTGCCGGGGCGGCGGGGCCTGTATCAGCTCGCCAGCCAGCCTCTGAATGGGCGCAAGCCGGACGTTGCGCCAACGCGCCTGCCCTCCGTGTGACGCACATGCCGCGCTCCCGCGGATGTTCGCGGGGGTTTATTCCTGCGCGCAGATCGCCTATGGAGTGACGCAGTTCGGATTCACTCCAATCAGCTGCCCGCATGCTTTTCAACTCCTTCGCCTTTCTGCTCGCGTTCCTGCCCTGCGCGCTGATGCTGCACTTCGCGGCCGAGCGTTTCGCGCCGCAATGGCGGCTGCCGCTCCTCGCGGTGCTTTCGTTCGCGTTCTATGGGTATTGGGACTGGCGCTTCCTGCCGCTGCTCGGCTTGTCGATCCTCATCAACTGGGGGGTCGCGCGGGCGTTTGGGCATCTGGGGCGCAACACGCTGATCTGGGCGGCGATCGTCGTCAACCTGTTGGTGCTCGGCGTGTTCAAATATGCCGATTTCGCGTTGGGGCTGGCGTCGAACCTGGGGGGAACGGAATTCACGCCGCTGGCGCTGGCGTTGCCGCTCGGCATCTCGTTCTTCACCTTCCACCACATCATGTACCTGACGGACCTGAAGGCAGGGCGCGCGCCGCAGATGGGGCTGCTGCGCTACACGCTTTACATCGCGTTTTTTCCGCAGGTGCTGGCGGGGCCGCTGGTGCGCTGGAGCGAGATCGTGCACCAGTTCGACGAGCGCCCGTATCAGCGCTCGGACGCGGCGGAGCGCTTCGCGCGCGGCCTGGTGCTGCTGACTATCGGCCTGGCCAAGAAGGTGTTCATCGGCGATCCGCTGTCGGTCTACGTCAACCCCGCCTACGAAGCGGCTGCCGCCGGGGCGGTGAGCACGGTTGCGGCTTGGCAGGCCACGCTGGCGTTTCCGTTTCAGATCTATTTCGATTTCTCGGGTTACACCGACATGGCGCTGGGCATCGCGCTGCTGTTCGGCATCGTGCTGCCGCAGAACTTCGAGACGCCTTATCGCGCCACCTCGTTGCGCGATTTCTGGCGGCGCTGGCACATGACGCTGTCGCGCTTCCTGCGTGACTACCTGTATATCGCCATGGGCGGCAACCGGCACGGGTTCGCGCTGCAGCTTTTCGCGCTGTTCATGACCATGACGCTTGCCGGGCTTTGGCACGGGGCCGGGTACACCTACATCGTTTGGGGCATGGCGCACGGGGCGGGGCTCGTCGCCGGGCTGCTGTGGCGCAAGGCCGGGCTGCCGATGCCGCCGCTGCTTGGCTGGGCGCTGACCTTTTCCTTCCTGGCGCTGACGTTCATCCTGTTCCGCGCGCCGACGTTCGAGGTGGCGGGTACGATGTTCGATGCGCTCATCGGTTCGGACATTCCGGGCGAGCGTTTCAGGTGGCGCACCATCGCGCTTGCGGCGGCGGTGGCGCTTGCCGGCCCCACCGCCTGGACCTTCGTCCAACGCCTGCCGCCCGCGCGATGGGTGGCGGTGCTCACCGCGATCGTTTTCGTCGTCATCCTGTTCAAGATCGGTGACGATGCGAATTATGAGTTCATCTACTTCCAGTTCTGAAGTGCGGGTTTGAGGCTATGGGAGAGACGGCGGGACACGGCTTTGGCTCGGGCGTCACGGGTGAGGCCCGGCGCTGGCGAACGTTCGCGGTCACGTTGCTGGTGACGGTCGCGGTGCTGTTTCCCGGGCTGACGCTGGCGCTCTTCCTGATCGATCCGTATGGATCGGGCCGTGTGCGGCTTATCGATCCTCCCGGCGTGCGTGCGCAGGGCACGCGCACCGAGCATGCGAGCCGCGCCCGCGATCCGGCTTTCGAGGCCGTCATCATCGGCAATTCGCGCATGCAGGCGCTGCATCCCGAACGGTTGACGGAACTGACCGGCGCGCGCTTTGCGTCGCTCACCGTCCCCGGCACGCGTCCCCGGGAACAGCTCACGCTGCTCGAATGGTTCCTGCGCCATCGCCAGACGCCGCCGAAGGCGCTGGTCATCGGCACGGACATCTTCTGGTGCAACGGCGGGGAAGAGGCCTTCGCCACCGCCAATCCATTCCCGTTTTGGCTCTACGAGGAAGACACGCTTGCCTATCTGGGAGGGCTGGTGCGCTTCAATGTCTTGCAGGAAGGCGTGCGGCGCGTCGAGTATGCCACCGGCCAGCGCGGGCGCGCCCGGCCTGACGGGTATTGGGACTACGACCCGATCTACGAATCGAACGGCTTCGAGGGCGCGGAGAAGCGGGCGGCCCTGATGCAGTACAAGCCCGAGGACGTGGTCAACGACAGTGGCGGCTTCCCCGCCGTCGACGCGCTGGCCGACCTGCTCGGCCGGGTGCCGGCGCAGACCGTGGTCGCGCTCATGGTGCCGCCGGCCTTCGTCACCGGCCAGCCGCGCGCCGACACCCCTCACGCGCGCACCGAATCGGCCTGTCTCCAGCGGCTGTCGGCGCTGGCCGCGGCGCGCCCGCACACCTTCGTCATCGACTGGCGGGGCACGTTGCCGGAGACCGAGAACCCCGACGATTACTTCGACCAGGTTCACTACAAGGGCCGGCTGGCGCGCGCGCTGGAGGAACAACTCGCCGCGCGCCTGAGGCCGCTGCTGGGCGGGGACGCGCCGCGGTAAATCTGCGCGATCCAGAGGTTTGTGACGTTCGGCTGCTTGCGCGGGATGGCTAAAACCTGTATCTCCATCAGCGGGACACTTCCCCCCAACGGGAAGCGCCCATCTGTGAGGATGGATACAACATGACAGATATTGTGAAGCCTGTTGCGCGGCCGGCAAATCCCGCGTTCTCCTCCGGCCCGACGGCGAAGCGCCCCGGCTGGAACGTCGAGGCGCTCAAGGACGCGGCGGTAGGCCGCTCGCACCGCGCCAAGATCGGCAAGGCCAAGCTCAAGCTGGCGATCGATCTCACCCGTGAAATCCTGCAAGTTCCCGCGGATTACCGCATCGGTATCCTGCCCGGTTCCGACACCGGCGCGGTAGAGGCCGTTTTGTGGTCGACGCTCGGCGCGCGCGGCGTCGATCTGCTCGCGTGGGAGTCCTTCGGCGAAGGCTGGGTCACGGACGTCGTCAAGCAGCTCAAGCTCGCCGACGCGCGCGTCATCAACGCCCCCTACGGCGCGCTGCCCGACCTTTCGCAGGTCGATGCGCGGACCCGTGACGTGGTGCTGACGTGGAACGGCACGACCTCCGGCGTCAAGGTGCCGAACGCGGACTGGATCCCTGACGATCGCGAAGGGCTCATCATCAACGACGCCACCTCGGCCGCTTTCGCCCAGCCTCTGGAGTGGACGAAGTTCGATGTCGTCACCTTCTCCTGGCAGAAGGTGCTGGGCGGCGAGGGCGCGCACGGCATCGTCATTCTTTCTCCGCGCGCCGTGCAGCGGCTCGAAACCTACAAGCCCGCATGGCCGCTGCCGAAGGTGTTCCGTCTCACCTCGGGCGGCAAGCTGATCGAGGGCATCTTCGTCGGCGAGACCATCAACACGCCGTCGATGCTGGCCACCGAGGACTATCTCGATGCGCTGAATTGGGCGAAGTCCGTTGGCGGCCTTGAGGGGCTGATCACCCGCGCCGACGCCAACGCCAAGGTGCTCTACGACTGGGCCGAGCGCACGCCGTGGGTCGCGCCGCTGGCGCAGGACACGGCAACCCGCTCCAACACGTCCGTGACCTTCTCGATCGTCGATCCCGACGTCGTCGCGGGCGGGGCTGAGGCGGTCGCGGCGGTTGCGAAGGGCATCGTTTCGGTTCTCGACAAGGAAGGCGTCGCCTATGACATCGGCGCCTACCGCGACGCGCCCGCGGGCCTGCGCATCTGGGCCGGCGCGACGGTCGAGCGTTCCGATCTCGAGGCGTTGACGCCCTGGCTGGACTGGGCTTTCGCCACCGAGAAGGCCAAGCTAGCCGGCTGAGCGGCCGGATTTCCGCAACGGACAGACTGAACGCCGGGCCCGCTCTTCGCGCGGGCCCGCGCACCGCCCCGGATCGCCATCGCGGGTGAGAGGCTTTGCCCGCCCGCAAAAGGGCCGCCGCAGAGCGGCCACATCAGGAAAGTTCATGCCATGACCGCTCCCAAGGTGCTCATTTCCGATAACCTGTCGGACGCTGCCGTTCAGATCTTCAAGGACAACGGCGTCGACGTCGATTTCCGTCCCGGCATCGACAAGGACGAACTCGAACAGATCATCGGCAACTACGATGGTCTCGCCATCCGCTCCGCCACCAAGGTGACGGCGAAGCTTCTGGAGAAGGCCACCCGTCTCAAGGTGATCGGGCGCGCCGGCATCGGCGTCGACAACGTCGACGTGCCCGCCGCGACCGCGCGCGGCATCATCGTGATGAACACGCCCTTCGGCAACTCCATCACCACGGCCGAGCACGCCATCGCGCTCACCTTCGCGCTGGCGCGCGAGATTCCCGCCGCCGACGCCTCCACCCAGGCCGGCAAGTGGGAGAAGAACCGCTTCATGGGCGTGGAGCTCACGGGCAAGACCTTCGGCATCATCGGCTGCGGCAACATCGGCTCCATCGTCGCCGAGCGCGCGGTCGGCCTGCGCACCCGCGTCATCGCCTACGATCCGTTCCTGTCGCCCGAGCGGGCGCGTGATCTCGGTGTCGAGAAGGTCGAGCTCGACGACCTTCTGGCGCGCGCCGACTTCATCACGCTGCACACGCCGCTGACCGAGAAGACGAAAAACATCCTTTCGGCCGAAAACCTCGCCAAGACGAAGAAGGGCGTGCGCATTATCAACTGCGCCCGCGGCGGACTGGTGGATGAGGTGGCGCTGCGCGCGGCCCTCGACAGCGGCCACGTGGCCGGCGCTGCCTTCGACGTGTTCACCGTCGAGCCGGCGAAGGAAAACCCGCTCTTCGGCCACCCGAACGTTGTCGCCACGCCCCACCTTGGCGCGGCCACCACGGAAGCGCAGGAGAACGTGGCCCTGCAGGTCGCCGAGCAGATCTCGGACTACCTGCTGCGCGGCGCGATCACCAACGCCATCAACTTCCCCTCGATCACGGCCGAGGAAGCGCCCAAGCTGCGCCCGTTCATCGAGCTGGCCGAAAAGCTCGGCTCGTTCGCCGGCCAGCTGACCGAGAGCGGCCTCAAGAGCGTGCGCATCACCTATGAGGGGTCCGTCGCCCAGCTCAAGGTCAAGGCGCTCACTTCGGCTGCGATCGCCGGCCTGCTGCGCCCCATCCTGCAGGACGTCAACGTGGTGTCGGCCTCTGCCGTTGCGCGCGATCGCGGCATCGTCATCGAGGAGACGACGCGCGAGGCGCAGGGCGATTACGATGCGCTGATCACGCTCACTGTCGTCACGGACGCATTCGAGCGTTCGGTGGTCGGCACGGTGTTCGCGGACGGCAAGCCGCGCATCGTCGGCATCAAGGGCATCAAGGTCGACGCGGAGTTCGCGCCGTCCGTGATCTACGTGTCCAACGAGGACAAGCCCGGCTTCATCGGTCGCTTTGCCACGGTTCTGGGCGATGCCGGCATCAACATCGCCACGCTCGCGCTGGGCCGCGACGCCGAGGGCGGTTCGGCGGTGGCTCTGGTGCAGGTCGACGGCGCGGTGCCGCAGTCGGTGCTCGATGCGGTGCATGCCATCCCCGGCGTGAAGCACGCCCATCACCTGACGTTCTGACGGGGATGGCGCCGCTCGGGGCTTGACCTGGCGGGCGCGATCTTCCATGAGATAAACGAGAGCCCCGGCACAAGAGCGCGTTCTCTTGGCCGGGGTTTGCTTTGTCGGCGGGCGAAAAACGTCCGCGAAGGACGGATACGAGGCGGATTATGGCGAACGTTGTCGTGGTCGGCGCCCAGTGGGGCGACGAAGGCAAGGGCAAGATTGTCGACTGGCTGTCGGAGCAGGCCGATGTGGTCGTGCGCTTCCAGGGCGGACACAACGCCGGACATACGCTCGTCATCGGCGAGGAAACCTACAAGCTGTCGCTGCTGCCGTCGGGTGTGGTGCGGCCGGGCAAGCGCGGCGTCATCGGTAACGGCGTCGTGCTCGATCCGCAGGCGCTCGTGGACGAGATCGACCGGCTCAGCGGTCAGGGCGTGACCATCACCGCCGATAACCTGCGCATCGCCGAAAACGTATCGCTCATCCTGCCGCTGCATCGCGAGCTCGATTCGCTGCGCGAGAATTCCAACGCCGGCACGCGCATCGGCACCACGCGGCGCGGCATTGGCCCCGCCTACGAGGACAAGGCCGGCCGTCGCGCCATCCGCCTCGCCGATCTCGCCGATCCGGAGTCGCTGCCGGGCAAGGTGGAGCGGCTGCTGTCGCACCACAATGCGCTCAGGCGCGGTTTCGGCCTGCCGGAGTATGGGGCGGAGGCGATCGTCACCGAGTTGCTGGCGCTGGCGCCCAAGGTGCTGCCGTTCATCGACACGACCTGGCGCACGCTCGACGCCGACCGGCGCGCGGGCCGGCGCATCCTGTTCGAGGGTGCCCAGGGCGCGCTGCTCGATGTCGACCACGGCACTTATCCGTTCGTCACGTCCTCGCACACGGTGGCGGGGCAGGCGGCTGCGGGCTCTGGCCTGGGGCCGGGCGCCATCGGCTACGTGCTCGGCATCGCCAAGGCCTATACGACGCGCGTGGGCGAGGGCCCGTTCCCGACCGAGCTTTTCGACGAGACGGGCGAGCTGATCGGCCAGAAGGGCCGCGAGTTCGGCGTGGTCACGGGGCGCAAGCGCCGCTGCGGCTGGTTTGACGCCACTCTGGTGCGCCAGACCGTCAGCACTTCCGGCATCAATGGCATCGCGCTCACGAAGCTCGATATTCTCGACGGATTCGAGGAAATCAAGATCGCCGTCGGCTACGAGCTCGACGGGCGCGCCATCGACTACCTGCCGGCGAATCAAGCCCTGCAGGCGCGGGTGAAACCCGTGTACGAAACCATCAAGGGCTGGTCCGGATCGACGGCGGGCGCGCGCTCCTGGGCGGATCTGCCGGCGGAAGCGATCAAATATGTGCGTCGTATCGAGGAATTGATCGGCGCGCCGGTCGCCCTTCTTTCAACCAGTCCGGAACGCGACGATACTATCCTCGTGCATAATCCTTTTGAGGGTTGAGGGCTCGCGCCGCACCGCGCGGAGCGTTGGGACAGATGAGGCCGTCCGGGAGGCGGTTGAAGGCTGATGACTGATTTGTATGAATTGCTGAATCGGGCGATCGATAGCCAGCCGGACACGCCCGAAGCGCGGCTTGCGGTTTATAATCATATTAGAAGTCTCTACGAACGCCGGCGTCAGGAAATTGACTCTGGCCTGCCCGAGGCGGAAACCCGGGAGGAGATCGAGCGGCTGCGACGCGAGCACGCGTCGCTCGAGACCGTGATCGCGCGGATCGAGGCCGAGCGCACCGGTGCTCCCGTGCCCAGCGAGGACTTGCTGTCGTTCGACCGCTTCGCCGCCGACGAGACTGTGGGCGCAGCCGGAGCGGCCAACGGCACCGATGAGGTGGACACGGCGGCGGCGCAAGCGGCCGGCGCCGATGCCGGACGCGGGCGGCCCCGTGTCGCCGCGCGGCGTGAACCCCGCGCGGGAGCTTCGTCGCGGCGTGGCGCCACCATCGCCGCCATCGCGATCGTGCTCGCTGGAATCGGCTTCGCCGCCTGGTGGCTGCGGGCGGGATCGCCGCCCGACGCGGATGAGGCCAATCCCGCTTTCACCGGCGCGCAGGTCGAGAACGACAACAATAATAAGATCGCCGATCGTGTTGGCGGTGGCGCTGACGAGACCGCGCCGCAGCAACAGGCGCAAGCGGCTCCCGCGCCTCAGCCGGCCCAGCCTGCGCCCCAGCCCGGTGCAGCCGCCGCGCCGATGGATAGCCAGCCGGAGATCGTTGCCCAGCGCGCTTTCCTGTTCGAGCTCGACGACAAGAACCCCGACCAGCCGAAGATCTCGTCCGGCCAGGTCGTGTGGCGGCTGGAGGGCAAGGGCTCGCGGTCGGCGGTGCTTTACACGGACATCGCCGTGCCGGATGTCGGGCTGTCGTTCTCGCTGGTCATCCGGCCCAACGACGATGCGTCGCTTCCGGCCTCGCACACGATCGAGGTGACCTTCGTCAACGCGGCTGACAAGCCGGAGCGGGCGGTGCGCGACATGGCCGTGCCGCAACTGCGCGTCGACAAGGAACCGCGCGGCGTGCCGCTCGCCGGCCTCACCATACCGGTGGCGGACAACATCTTCCTCGTCGGGCTGTCCAATGCGCCCTCCGATATCGAGCGCAACTACAACCTGTTGCGTGAGCGCGACTGGGTGGATCTGCCGGTGAGATTCGCCGATGGCGGGATCGGCACGGTCACGTTCGCCAAGGGATCGATCGGACGCCAGGTCATCGCCGACGCCATCGACAGCTGGCGCTGATCTTTCCAGATGGCCCGCGGCGCGCCGGACGCATCGCGGGCTTTCATTTTGCAAAGAGTTTTCCGGTCGATTGACGATCATCCTCGCAATAAATTCTTCATTTTATTTTTGAGTTACTGTGGATTTTATTGGCCGCCAGTGCGCATTATTGCGCCACGCCTTAACGCTACGCCGTGCAGGGACCATCATGCCGCATCGGGTTGGCTTATATATTCTTGCTGTACTTGCCTGTTTTTTTCTTGTCCTGCCTTCGCCGCCCGCTGACGCTTATTCCAAGCGGCTCAGAGGGCTTGCCGACAAGGACATCGAACGCACAGTCGAGTTCGTCGTCGGCAACGTGTTGTTCTTCATGTTCCATGAAGCGGGCCACATGCTGATCTCGGAATTCGATCTGCCGGTGCTCGGTAACGAAGAGGACGCGGCCGATAGCGCCGCGGTTCTGTTCATGCTGGAAGCGGACGACAAGCTGTTTGACGGCATGCTGGCCGATGCGGCGCTGGGCTGGCGGCTGGTCGCCAAGCGCAACGGCGGCGAGGACGATGTCGATACATCGGCGGCCCATCGCCTCGCGGAGCAGCGCGCCTATGGCATCGTCTGCATGATGGCGGGCAAAGACCCTAAAAAATACAAAAAGATTGCCGACGAATACGATCTTCCCGACGACCGCCGGGATGAATGCGAGGGCGAATACCGTAAAATTCACGACAGTTGGTACGGTCTGCTGGCCGAGCATGTTGCGCCCGACAATCATCACACGCGCTTCCGCATCGCCTATCGCAAACCGGAGAGCGGCGAGTTGTCGGATACCGCGGATATTTTTCGTGAATCCGAAGTGCTCGAGGTCATACAGGAGGCTTTCGCCACGCCCTTCAAGCTCAAGAACGGCATTAAGGTGACGGCCATGGAGTGCGGCGAGGACAACGCCTACTGGTCATCGGAGGATCGTGAGATCACCGTTTGCTACGAATTGGCTCAATATTACACCGATTTGTTCATCTATCACCTCAAGAATAAAGAGAAATAGCGCGCTCACGTGATGGATAATTTTACGTGAGTGGAAAGTGATATTGCCGCGCCCGCAGATTATATTTTCAGACGGAGAATAATACAGGCTCCCTTTGTTGTTAGGGCGCAGCATAGATGGACAATCGTGGCGCGCGATTGCGCGTGACGCATGCCTGATATTCTGCATATGCATTTCTCGCGCGTTGTTGGCATGGCTGCCATGCGAAAGACGCCGACAGAATGTGCGCAAACTCAATGAAACTGAGTGTCAACCTGACCCGATCATTTTTTGAAAAAGCAATTCGTATTAGGCCAATCGGACTGAGACGCAGTGATAGACAGATGCGCAACGCGCAGATAGATGTATATTGGGGCTATTGATTTAGTAATGAGATAACAAACTTGAAGAGGGGCAGCATGAACAATCTATCTATTGGACTTATTCTTCGAGTCATTATTAGTGTTTTCATTGCTGCAATTATTACTATATTCTCAATAGATGCTGTATTTTCCTGGCGAAAATCTGTTGAGCAGGCCAGAATAGAAGCGGTGACGCGGGTTACATCCCATCTTTTTGATGCGCTGCACAATTTGCGTGTCGACTCTGCCAGCGTCAATCAGGCGCTCGCAAGCAACGACGGACAATCGCCTTCTCTCGAACAGATCCGCGCTGCCCGCGATGTCGAGATGCTCGCGATCGAGCAGGCTATCGTCATCCTGCGGGCCTCCGACCGGCCGGGAGACAGCGAACACGCCGCCAGCCTCAAGACCGCATATGACGACCTCAAGGCACAGCAGGCTCAGGTTTCGGCGGCCCTGCGCCAGCCCAGAGCGGACAGGCCGGCCAATCTCGGCGCCCAATATGCGGCCACCGTCACCGCGACGATCAACACGCTGACCGGCGTGTCGCTCAAGCTCACGCACAGCGTCCGCCTGCAGGACGGCTTCACGGACCGCATGCTCGACATCAAGTCGTTTGCCTGGATGGCCCGCGCCAATGCGGGTGATGCGACCCTCGTCGTTCTCGGCGCTCTCGCCAAGCCGGCCTCGGCCTATCAATCACCGGAATTGACCGACAAATACGTCAAGCACGCTGTCTCCGCTCAGATTGCGTGGCAGGCCATTCGGGACATGAGTGCCGGTGTGGAATTGCCCGCCGCGTTCGAGCAGGCGATAGCCGCTGCCGACCGGGCGTACTTCTCGGAGGCGCCCCAGCGCCAGAGCGACATTCTGAAGGCTTTGGTTGCCGGTCAGACCGTCGATGTCGATGGCCCAAGCTGGACCGCCAACATGGTGCCGCGGCTGGCGAAGCTTCTCGATGTCGCCAACGTCGCCCTGACACTGGCCGAAGATCATGCCACCACGGCGCGTGAGCGCGCGGACAGGGCATTCCTGCTGAATGTGGGACTTCTGTCGGCGTCGATAGTGATCGCTGTCGGGCTGATGTTTGGCCTGCAGCGGCGGGTGCTGAAGCCTCTAGGCGTCGTCCGCGAGCGCATGACGGTGCTGGCCGGCGGCGACCTGTCGGTCGAGGTTCCGTATCTCGGCAGGGGCGATGAGATCGGCGCCCTCGCGAAGACGATGGCGGTGTTCCGCGATAATCTGCAGGAGACCGAGCGGCTGCGCGCCGAGCAGACCGTCCGGGACAGGGAGGTGGCCGAGCAACGGCGCGCCGACATGCAGGCACTTGCCGACCGGTTCGACAGCACCGTCGGCGGCATCGTCGAAGTCGTGGCGTCCGCTGCGACCGAGTTGCAGGCCTCGGCCAGGGCGCTCGCGGCCACTGCCGAGGAGACGCAGAACCAGTCGTTCTCCGTGGCGGCGGCGTCGCAGCAGACATCGAGCAACGTCGCATCCGTGGCGTCGGCGACTGAGGAGCTGTCGGCATCGGTGGCCGAGATCGCGCGGCAGGTGACCAAGTCGTCGGCCATCGCCGCCCAGGCGGTGAGCGAGGCCGGCCAGACCAACGACAAGGTGAAGGGTCTTGCCGCTGCCGCCGAAAAAATCGGCAGTGTCATCGAACTCATCGATTCCATCGCGTCGCAGACCAACCTACTGGCGCTCAACGCCACCATCGAGGCGGCGCGGGCGGGAGACGCGGGACGGGGCTTTGCGGTCGTCGCCTCCGAGGTGAAGCAGCTGGCCGATCAGACCGGGCGGGCGACCGCCGAGATCAGCGGTCAGATCGACGCTATCCGGGCCTCCACCGGCGATGCGGCCGGTGCGATCCACAACATCGGCGGCACCATCGGCGAGATCAACAGCATCGCTTCCACCATCGCCGCTGCGGTGGAGGAGCAGACCGCGGCGACAAGCGAAATCGCCCGCAACATTCAGGAAGCGGCGTCTGGCGCGGCGCAGGTTTCCGGGGCGATTTCCGGGGTGACGGAGGCTGCGGGCGAGTCGAGCTCCGCCTCGTCGCAAGTGCTGGCGGCGGCCTCCGAACTGAGCCATCAGGCGGAATTGCTGCGCAGCGAGGTGGACGGCTTCCTCGCCTCGGTTCGCGCCGCCTGAAGCGTTTTCAAGCAAAGTGAATGCCGCTTTGCTTGAAGAAAACGCGTTAACTCAGAAAGTTAAAGCATTTCCGCGTTTCAACGAAACGTCGAAATGCTTTAAGGTCCGGACTCAATCAGGTCCACCATATGATTGCGGCTGCGAGACTGACGGCTGAGAGGAAGTTTCTGGCTAGC
>CALMIK010000037.1 GCA_937863995.1 uncultured Chelatococcus sp. | reverse complement strand
GGCGCCATGACCGCGTTCATCGAACCGGGAAGCCCTTGGGAGAACGGCTACTGCGAGAGCTTCAACTCGAAGCTGCGTGACGAATTGCTCAACGGTGAGATCTTCTACAGCATGGCCGAGGCCAAGGTCATCATCGAGGCATAGCGGCGCTACTACAACACCGAGAGGCCGCACTCATCACTCGGATATAAACCGCCCGCACCAGAGGCGATTGTCTGGCCGCCGCCGCCACCTGGCGCACCTCCATCATCGGCACAGGCGATGTCCGAAAAGCCGGTCATGCATTAAGACTGAAGCCGGACCACTTGATGGGGGTAGGTCACTCCTGGCATAGAACGCCGTCGGGCATACCCTACGGCGTTGGCACTCCAATGTGTCGGCAGCATCTCCGGGCACCGCTTTATCTCCCGAGAGGCGTCCCACAACATGGCAAACGACGCTGACCGCCAAATTACGTCACGGGAGATTTTTCCTGCGAGGTGCAATTTTGCAACCCATCCTGTTGAAAAGCGTAATCATAGAAATAAGTAAAAATAATTCAATACATAAAAGAAATAATAAAATATATTTACAGTAATGAATGTTACTATTCATGTATTATTATATTAGTTTGGGTGGAATAATATTGCTGAACTCACTTTTTAATCCACATGTACTAATTTATTTGTAATTTGACATCTGATGTCTCTTCTTTTTAATTATTATAGGCTGGAATAAATGAGCACGCAATATCTTGAGGATCGCCCTCACGCAAACTGCATGGCCAGTCGCTTGACGGTCGGTTTTTCCACTGCGACCGCGATGGTTGCTCTGCTTGCGGCGATGAGTGTTTCCGCTCAGGCGCAGGACACGCGCATGCAACGTGCCGAGGCCGATGCCGGGCTTGAGCTGACCGGCGACGAACTGCTGCTGGATGAAGTCGTGGTCGTCTCCGCCCGGGAACAGCTCAACCAGGCACCGGGCGTCTCCATTATCTCCCGGCAGGATATCGAGCGCCGACCGCCGGTCAACGACCTGTCCGACATCATCCGCCGCCAGCCCGGTGTCAATCTCACCGGCAATTCCACGAACGGCCAGCGCGGCAACAACCGCCAGATCGACATCCGTGGCATGGGGCCGGAAAACACGCTGATCCTGATCGACGGAAAACCCGTGTTCTCCCGCAATTCAGTGCGCATGACCCGTGGTGGCGAGCGGGATACGCGCGGCGATTCGAACTGGGTGCCTGCCGAGGCCGTGGAGCGCATCGAAGTGCTGCGTGGCCCGGCTGCGGCCCGCTACGGCTCCGGCGCCGCTGGCGGCGTGGTCAACATCATCACCAAGCGGCCTGACAAGCACTCGTTCAGCGCGACATCCTTTGCCAATATCCCCGAGAGCGACCTGGAGGGCCGCACCTATCGCAGCACCATCGTCGCCGGCGGGCCGCTGAACGACAGGCTGTCCTACCGGTTCACCGCCAACTACAACCACACCGGCGCGGACGATCCGGACATCAACCGCAGTGCAACGGTGTGGACGCCGGGACGCAGCGGCGGCCTCATCCAAACTGTACCCGCGGGGCGCGAGGGTGTGGTCAACACCGACTTCCGCGGTCTGCTGTCGTGGAAGCTCGTCGAGGACCATGTCCTCGACTTCGAGGCCGCATGGAGCCAGCAGCGCAATATCTTCGCGGGCGACTCTGCCCTTGGCGGCACGAATGACGGCATCGTCGGGGTGCTGGCGCAAGAGGGCGCGGAAACCAACCGCGTGACTCGGACGACCCTGTCCGCGACCCATCGCGGCAGATGGGACTTCGGCACGTCGAATACGTATATTCAATGGGAAAACAACAAGAACAGGCGCTTTGCCGAAGGCAACGCGGGCGCATCCGAGGGCGCTATCGCCACACGTTACGCACAGGATCGCTACACCATCGAGCTCAACAACCTGACGGCCAAGAGCGAGTGGAGCCTGCCCGCCAAGATCGTGTTTCCGCAGACGATAACGCTCGGCGCGGAATACCGGGGCGAATGGATGGAAGACCCCAGCATCAGGCGCGGCAACGCGTTTAATGATGGCGCCAGCTTTGGCGTGGCCCCCGCTCAGAGCCGGAAGACGAAGAGCCAGTCACAGTTGCTGGCGGTCTACGTCGAGGACAATATACTGGTAACGGATAAATTCATCCTGACACCGGGACTGCGCTTCGACTACCATACGGAAGCCGGCACCAACTGGAGCCCCAGCCTCAACGCCTCCTATGCATTGACCGAGGAAATCACGCTGAAGGCGGGCATCGCGCGCGCGTTCAAGGTGCCTAACCTGTTCCAGCTCAACCCGAACTATCTCTACCAGTCGCGCGGATTCGGTTGCTATGCCGGGATGGGGCCGTGCTACGTCGTGGGCAATGCAAATCTCGACGCGGAAACCAGCATCAACAAGGAAGTCGGCATCAACTACACGAATGCCGCAGGCTGGAATGCCGGCGTCACCTACTTCCATAACGATTTCAAGGATCGCATTGGCGTCGGCACGACGGTCATCGGCAGAACCCTCAGCGGGCAGAACGTGTTTCGCTGGGAGAACATCCCCAAGGCCGTCGTCTCGGGCCTGGAAGGTAACCTGAGGATTCCGCTGCATGAGCAGGTGACATGGAATACGAACGCCACCTACATGATCGAATCGGAGGATAAGAGCACTGGCCAGCCGCTGTCTCTGGTGCCGGAATACACCATCAACTCCACCCTCGACTGGCAGGCCACGAAAGAGCTCTCGCTTCAACTCGGTGTCACGCACTACGGTAAAATCGAAGCACCGACAATAAGCCTGTATACGCAAGAGAAGCTGTCCAATACCAGTTCCCGTTCACCCTACACGCTGGTGAACATCGGTGCGCGCTATGAGTTCAACGAGCATGTGCGCCTGTCCGCAGGTGTCACCAACCTGTTCGACAAGAGCGTCAAGCGCGAGGGCACTGAAAATAGCGCCGGCGCCAACACGTTCAACGAGCCGGGCCGCGCCTACTACGTCTCGCTGACCGGCTCTTTCTGAGTCCTGATCAGCATCCGCGACCGCCTCCCCTATTCCTCGGGGGGCGGTCGACGCCATTGAGATCGGCATGCGTCGGCTGCATGGCATGAAGGCAACAGGCACCGCGAGCTCTCACGCGTGCGGTGCCGCCTGCCTGAATCCGTCCAGCACCTCTGGCTGATGCTGCTTGCTATCTACGTTTCTGGAGCATGGTATGTCACACAAGGTCCTCTTCGCTTTAATATCTCCGCTAATACTTACCGCAACGGCAGCTGCCGCAGCTCCCAATTCTCAGTCACCCCTTGTCGTTGCACAGGCGACACCGCAATCCTTCGGCCGGGGGGATGTATTGCCCGAGAATTATCGGAAAAGAATCGTCAAGAACCCATACCATGTGGGTTTGAGCCGCCCTGCCCGCGGCGAACAATGGATACAGGTCGGCAGGACCTTCTATCTCATCGACGCGACAAGCGGTGTGATCAAGGATATCGGCGGCCTGTAGGCGGCCTATACACGTTTCCATCGTATCGAATGAATCCTGCGATCGTAGTAATTTCCTATCGATCCTGTAACTTTGATAAATAGGGAGGTGTAATCTTGGTTACATCTCTCTAAAGCGATGACCTCGACATGAGAAAATCCTGAATCCCGGCGCCTTGCCGCGTATCAGGCTCCTTGGGCGTCCCATGTCCATGAGCGAGGCCACCCTTGCCTTCCCGACTACGTCGCCGCGCCGTTATTGGAATTTCCGCGTTCCGGAGTATGTTCATCATGAAAAGTGCCAGACTCGATCCAGATCAAGAGGTCGAGATGTACAAGCTCGTTCTCGGCTACAGGGCGGAGCTGCCTCTTGTCATGGATGCATTCGATAGTGCAGATCCAGATTCGATTGCCTACGCGCTTGGCTTGATTGCGCGGGCGCGCGGGATGTCCCGCGTCGCCCGGCAGGCAGGTGTCGCACGCGAAACCCTATACCGTGCGTTGAGAGAAGGCGGAGATCCCAAGCTCAGCACTTTTCTCGGCGTTATCGAGGCTCTCGATCTGAAGCTCTCCATACAGGCCAAGGATTAGGCAGGAACGGCTGCGGGCACTTCGCCGGCACGTGCCTCGCCAGCGTTTTTGTGGCGCAAAGGCAGGCTCACGTTAAGCATTCATCGCGAATGGTGTCGAGATAGTTCTGCCACTGGGCTTCCGACAACTGCAACAGGCCGAGGCCGCGCAACAAGAACAGCCCTTCGACAGCCATGAAGGCAACGAAGGCGGCCCGCCCCTCCGGTGTTCCGGTGTCGATCCCTTCCAGCATGCGTTCATACGAAGCCGCCACCATTTCGCGACGCGGTTCCGAAGGCAGCATATGTATGAGCAGGTTTGCAGCCTTCATGATCATCGCTTCATTTTCCCGCCGTGTGGCGGATATCCAGCCCGCGATACGGTCAACCGGATCACGACATGGATGCGGGCTGCCTAGATCGCGCTCGCGCATGACTGTCTCGGCTGCTCCTTCGACGCTTGCCGCCTCGCTCTCGAAGCGGGCAGACTCGCGTGCGTATACAGCCAGCAACAATTCATCCTTTGTCCTGAAATTGTGAGCAATGGAACCTTTGGTGATATTGGCAGCCTCGGCAACCAGCTGGAGCGAGAGTTGATGACCGTGACTGTTCCGGATAACCTCTTCCGCGGCATCGAGAATAGCGTCCCGCGTGACAATCCGCTTGCGTCCCATTTTCCACCCTGTCACCACAGCCTGAAGCAAGTGCAGCAAAAGCGATCATCACGCCCCAAGGAAACCAGGGGACGTTTCATGGATCCTTCTCTGCAAATTTATAAAGCTCTAAGCAATTTCCCCCTCGCCGCCGGCCAGGCGGACAAACTTAATACCTAATAGAGCAGCCCAATTAAAATGCAACCATGCTTTCTACATCGAATTAATATTTGAATTATTTTAATTTTATTATAATCGCGGACTCGCCTATTCATGATCGGCTATCGTCACCGACCCGGGACGGGAGCGAACCGGCATCGCCGGTACCGCAGAAATTCATTCTCGACGAAATTTCGCAGCACCTCAAAGCGGGCCTTTTCAGCTCGTTTCGGGGAACGAGGTGAAGATTGTCCTGATATCGTCGAGAATACGCAGCCGTTCCGCTTCCTCCCAACGATGGAAGTCGAAATGCTCGATGCAGTAGAAGCCCGTCAGGGCCAGGTAGGCCATCAATGCCGCGCGCGGGCGGCGGCCGTCGCTCTCGATGGCCATCAGGTCTTCCCGGGTCCAGTCCCGCATCAGGCCTTGCAGTTTCTCCTCGCTCGACAGGGAAGCGCTGATGGCGAGCATGACCGCGCGATCCTCGTTGCCGGGAATTTCAGCCGCGGCGGCAATGCGGCCGAAAAGTTCCGGGTGCGGCGTGTCCCGGCTGCTTTCGACCGCCTCGCGCGTGCGCTCCTTCTCCGCCTTGACCCGGCGGTCGATCAATGCCTCGAGGAGAGCGCTCTTGGACTTGTGGGTGTAGACGACGCGCGCCTTGCTGATCCCCGCTTCCCGGGCGACGGCGTCGATCGACACGCCGGCCGCGCCGAGCCGCACGATCACCCGCTCCGCTGCATCGAGAACGTCATCCTCTTCAATTTTCCTGCTTCGAGCCAACCCGGCACCCTCCAAGACGATCAAGCGTCACGACGTCTATCGCATTCACCCGGACGTGACGGCAAGATCCTCGCAGGCAAGCTTTCGAATGGCAACGCGTGGAATGTTCCTCCCCGCCCGGGGTCAAGCGGGCGGGGAGCCTTCCGCTCAACTCAGACCGAGTGGGGAAGCGGCGCGGGCTGCGGGGATGAGCTCTCCGCATCGGAATCGTGTTTCTTCGGCTTCGTGCGGAACAGCTTCAGCACGAACACAAAGAAGGCCGGGACGAAGAACACCGCCAGCACGGTCGCCGAGATCATGCCGCCCAGCACGCCTGTGCCGATGGCGTTCTGGCTCGCTGCGCTGGGGCCGGTGGCGATGGCCAGCGGCACGACGCCGAGCGTGAAAGCGAGCGACGTCATAACGATCGGCCGGAAGCGCACCCGCGCGGCGTCGACGGCCGAGTCGACGAGTGACTTACCCCCGGCGTAGTAGTCCTTGGCGAACTCGACGATCAGAATTGCGTTCTTGGCCGACAGACCGATGATGGCGATGAGCCCGACCTTGAAGTAGATGTCGTTCGGCATCCCGCGCAGCATCACGGCAAGCACGCAGCCGATGACGCCAAGCGGCACCACCAGCATGACCGACAGCGGGATAGACCAGCTTTCGTAAAGCCCCGCCAGCAGCAGGAAGACGAACAGGATGCTGAGGCCGAAGAGCATCGGCGCCTGGTTGCCCGAGGTGATCTCCTCCAGCGACTGCCCCGTCCATTCGAAGCCGAAGCCATCCGGCAATGCGGCAGCAAGGCGCTCCATCTCGGCGATCGCGGCGCCGGACGAGACGCCGGCTGCCGGCTCGCCGGTAATGCGCACGGTCGGATAGCCGTTGTAGCCCACGATCTGCGCCGCGCCCTTGCGCCATTCGGCGATGGCGAAGGACGACAGCGGCACCATGCCGCCATGCACGTTGCGAACGTTCAGCTGCAGCAGGTCCTCCGCCTGCAGGCGGTCCTTGTCCTGCGCCTGCACGATCACGCGTTGCATGCGGCCCGTGTTCGGGAAGTCGTTGATGTACGACGAGCCGAGGTTGGCGGTGATGGTGTCGTTGATGTCGGCGAAGGTCACACCGAAGGTGTTGGCCTTCTCGCGGTCGATGACCAGCATGAGCTGCGCGGCGTCCGGCATGCCCTCCGGCCTGATGCCGACGATGAGGCCGGACTGCGTCGCTTGCGCCATCAGTTGCCCGGCAGCGGTGTTGAGCGCTGCCTGCCCTTTGCCGCCGCGATCCTGCAGGCGGAAGGTGAAGCCGTTGGATGTGCCGAAGCCCTCGATCGGCGGCGGCGACAGGGCGAAGCTCGTCGCATCCTTCAGTCCAAACAGCTGCATATTGGCCCGGTCGGCGATTTCCTGGACGCTGTTGCCTTCGCCGCGTTCGGACCAGTCCTTGAGGGTGACGAACACGAGCGCGGCATTGGGTCCGGTGCCGGAAAAGCTGAAGCCCTGGATGGCGACGACGTTCTCGACCGCGGACTCCGCCGCGAAGATTTTCTCGATCTCCTGCAACGACGCCAGCGTCCGGTTTCGGCTGGCCTCGGGCGGTCCCTGCACGTCGACGATCAGGAAGCCCTGATCCTCGTTCGGGACGAAGCCGCCCGGCAGGTTGATGAACAGGTAGCCGAGCCCGACCACGAGCGCGAGATAGACCACCATCACCCGCCCAGCCCTGCGCGCCATGCCGGTGACGACGCCGAAATAGCCCTGCGTCAACCTGTCAAAGTTGCGGTTGAACCAGCCCCCCAGACCACGCTTCTCGTGGTGCCCCTTCGGGATCGGCTTCAGGAAGGTGGCGCAGAGCGCCGGCGTCAGCGACAGGGCGAGGAAAGCCGAGAACAGAATCGAGACGACCATCGTCAGGCTGAACTGGCGGTAGATGATGCCCGTCGATCCCGGAAAGACGGCCATCGGCATGAACACACAGGCCAGCACCAGCGTGATGCCGAGAATGGCGCCGGTGATCTGCTCCATGGCCTTCAGCGTCGCCGCCTTGGGCGACAGGCCCTCCTCGGCCATGATGCGCTCGACGTTCTCGACCACGACGATCGCATCGTCGACAAGGATGCCGATGGCCAGCACCATGGCGAACATGGTCAGCACGTTGATCGAGAATCCCGTCACCAGCATGACGGCGCATGTTCCAAGCAACGCCACCGGCACGACGAGTGTCGGAATGACCGTGTAGCGGAAGTTCTGCAGGAACACGAACATCACGACGAAGACCAGTGCCACCGCCTCGATAAGCGTATGGATGACCTTCTCGATGGACGCGGTCACGAAGGGGCTGGTGTCGTAAGGAACGGAATATTCGATACCCTGCGGGAAGAAGCGCGACAGCTCCTGCATCTTGGCCTTCACGGCCGTCGCGGTGGCGACCGCGTTGCCGGTCGACGACAGCTGGATGGCCGCCGAGGCCGTGGGCTTGCCGTTCAGCCGGGTGGAAAAGTTGTAGACCTCCGCACCGATCTCGACGCGCGCCACATCCCGCAGGCGCACGGTCGAGCCATCGGGATTCGCCCGCAGGATGATGGCCGCGAACTCCTCGGGATCGGCCAATTGGCCCTGGACGAGCACGGTGGCGGTCAGATCCTGGCTGACCGGGTTGGGGGCCGCGCCGATCTGGCCGGCGGCGACCTGGGCGTTCTGCGCGGCGATCGCGGCGCTGATGTCAGCGGTCGTGATGTTGTAACCGACCATCTTGCCGGGATCGATCCAGACGCGCATGGCGCGCTGCGCCGCGAAGAGCTGCACGCGGCCGACGCCGTCGAGGCGCCGCAACTCGCCGAGCACGTTGCGCGTCAGGTAGTCGCCGAGGCCGACGTCATCCAGCGCGCCATCGGTCGAGTTGAGCGAGACGAGCATCAGGAAGCCGGTACCGGCCTCCTCGACGTTGATGCCCTGCGACTTCACCGCCTGCGGCAGCCGCGGCTCGACGCGGCGAATGGCGTTCTGGACCTTGACCGAAGCCTGGTCGATGTCCGTTCCGGCGGCGAAGGTCACGGTGATGCTGATGGAGCCAGTCGTGTCGGACGTGGATTCGAAATACATCAGGCCGTCGACACCGTTCAGCTCCTCCTCGATCTGCCGGGTGACGCCCTGATAGATTTCCTGCGGCGAGGCGCCGGGATAGCTCGTCGAGATGGTGAGCTGCGGCGGCGCGACCTTGGGATATTGCGCCACCGGCAGGAACGGCAGGGCGATGACGCCGCCGAGCGAAATGAAGATTGCGAAGACCCAGGCCAGGATCGGCCGGTTGATGAAGAACCTTGCCATCACTGCACCTTCCCGTCGGTCGCCGCGCTCGCGGCGTCGACCGCCGCTTCGGGCACGACCTTGCTACCCGGCTGCGCCTTCTGCACGCCGTCCACGATCACCCGCTCACCGTGCGTCAGGCCGCGTTCCACGATCCATTTGTTGCCGACGGCGAGGCCGAGCTCGACGTCGCGAACCTGCGCGGTCGCGTCGTCCGCCACCAGGTAGACCTGCGCCTTGCCGTCCGGGGTGCGGATCACGGCCCGCTGCGGGATGACGATCGCATCCTGCCGTACCGCCTGCTCGGCGCGAACGCGGACGTAAAGCCCCGGCAACAGGTCGCCCTTCGGGTTCGGGAACTCGGCGCGCAGCGTCACCTGGCCGGTGGTCGCATCCACGCCCGCGCTGGAGAACAGGAGCTTACCCGGCTCCGCATAGACCCTGCCGTCGTCGAACACGAGTTCGACGCGGGCCTGTCCCGGCGCGGGGCTTTCAAGCTTGCCCTCATCCACGGCGCGCTTCAGCGCCAGCAGCTGTGAAGAGGACTGGGTGAAATCGGCGTAGACCGGATCGATCTGCTGGATCAGCGCGAGATTCTGCGTACCGTCGGCCGTCACCAGCGCGCCTTCGGTGACGAGCGCCCCGCCGATGATGCCGGTGATCGGCGCCTTGACCTCGGTGTAGCCGAGGTTGATGCGCGCCTCGTCGAGAGCGGCCTGGGCCAGCGCGACGTCGGCATCGGCCTGGGCGAGCACAACCGCCGCCGCGTCGTACTGCACGCCGCTCGTTGCCTCGCGCTCCCGGAGCGTCTTTTGCCGCTCCAGCTGCTGGCGCGCGTGCAGCTGCCCGGCCCTTGCCTTCTGCAGCACGGCCTCGGCGCTGGCGACCCTCGCGTGGAACAACCGCGGGTCGATGCGGTAAAGAACATCTCCTTCGTGGACGAGCGTTCCCTGCTCGAACACGCGCTCCTGCAGGATGCCGGAGACACGTGCCCGCACCTCGGAAACGCGCGTCGCGGCGACGCGGCCGGGCAATTCGCTGACCACGGGAACGGCGCGCGCCTGCAAAGTGATGACGCCGACAGCGGGAGGCGGCAGCTCGCCACCCGCCTGCGCGAGCGCCGGCGACAGCGCCCCCATCAGGATCGACGTCGCAAGGATCGACGTCGCAAGGATCGAGGCCGGCAGAAGCCCTTTCCGGGCAACCGGCAAATTTCCGCGTCTGTTGTTCATGAGTATACGCCTCAAAGCTGTTGAGTTCTGTCGGTCGAGCAGGGCCTGCCGCCTGACGCCGCCGGCTTCACGCCGGCTCGGGAAAGGAGAGGAAGACCGTCTGAATCTCGTCGAGGATGCGGAGACGCTCCGCCTGATCCCAACGATGAAAATCGAAGAGTTCCGTGCAGTAGAAGCCGAGCAGCGCGAGGTAAGCCATCAGCGCGGCGCGCGACCTGCAACAGTTGCCGACCACCGCGTCCAGGTCTTCCCTCGACCATTCCCGGAACCGGTTGCGGAGTTCAGCCCTGCTCGACAGGGCAGCGTTGACGGCCAGCATGATGACCCTGTCGGCGTGACCGAACGCCGGCCGGGCGGCTTCTATGCGGCCGAAGAGCTCGGGATGCGCCGTATCACTGCTCGCCTCGACGGCCTCGCGCGTGTGCCGCCGGTCCGCGTTCAACCGCCGATCGATGAGCGCTTCGAGAAGCGCCGCCTTGGATTTGAAATCGTAGAGGACGCGCGCCTTGCTGATTCCGGCCTCTTTCGCGACCGCATCGATGGAGAGACCGGCCATGCCCATCCGGATGACGACCCTCTCGGCGGCGTCGAATACTTCGTCGTCCTCGATCCTTCTGATGCGAGCCACAGCAATCTCCTGACCAAATTCGAGCGCTATATATACGAACGTTCGTTTTTTAATCAAGCGCGAAATTTAGGCATCTCGCCTGTCACGCATCGGCTGCGGATGCTGCGGCAATGGCAGGAGGAGAGCGCCGCCGAGCCCCGTCTTCCCCTTATGGAAGGTGCCTGCCGACAGGCCGTGCTTGCGCTTTCACAGCAAGAGTCCGGCTTGGGCATATAGACAACAAAAAACCCGCCAAGCCATTGCCTTAGCGGGTTATCTTTCTGTGCGGGCAACGAGAGAAGCGACATGGCCGCCGGCAGCGACGAACCGGATAGCGCCCGTAAAAGGCGCGCGGCCCGCGCGCCTCTATCCCAGATCCGCCGGTACGCTGCCTTATATCGAAAGGCAGGCGTATTTCAGTTCGAGATAATCATCAATTCCGTAAAGCGAGCCTTCTCGGCCAATTCCGGATTGCTTGATCCCGCCAAAAGGCGCGAGCTCCGTGGAAATCAACCCTGTATTGATGCCGACCATGCCATATTCGAGCGCTTCCATCATTCGCCACGCGCGGGAAAGATCACGGGTGTAGACGTAGGAAGCCAGACCGAACTCGCTGTCGTTGGCGGCGGCGATGACTTCCGCCTCGGTCTCGAACCGGAAAACCGGCGCAACCGGACCGAAGGTTTCCTCCCGCGCGATCCGCATAGCTGCCGTGACGCCCGTCAGCACGGTGGGCTGGAAGAACCGGCCTGTGAGAGACACCCCGCCGTGCTTTACTTCAGCGCCCTTGTCCCGGGCGTCGGACAGGTGCGACGTGACCTTGTCCAATGCGGCGGCGTTGATCAGCGGGCCGATCTGGCTGTCCGCAGCGGTTCCCGGCCCCACCCGCAACGCTGAAACCGCTATGGCCAGCCGCTCGACGAACGCATCGTGGATACCCGCCTGCACGTAGATCCGGTTGGTGCAGACACAGGTCTGGCCCGCATTGCGGAACTTCGACACCATCGCCCCTTCGACTGCCGCATCCAGATCGGCATCGTCGAAAACGATGAACGGCGCGTTGCCGCCCAACTCCAGCGAGAGCTTCTTGATCTGGTCGGCGGCCTGCCGCATGAGGATGCGGCCGACATTGGTCGAGCCGGTGAAGCTGATCTTGCGCACGGTCGGATTCTCGCAAAATTCGAGCCCGAGCCCCACGGCGCCGGTGGAGGGCAGGATCGACATCAGCCCGTCCGGCAGGCCGGCCCGCTTCGCCAACACGGCCAGCGCGAGGGCCGAAAGCGGCGTCTCGGCGGCGGGCTTGGCAACGATAGCGCATCCCGCCGCCAGCGCCGGAGCCAGTTTGCGGGCGATCATCGCATTCGGAAAATTCCAGGGCGTGATCGCCGCGACCACGCCCACGGGCTGGCGGATCACGATCAGCCGCTTGTCCGGCTGATGCCCGGGAATAACGTCGCCATTGGTGCGCTTGGCCTCTTCGGCGAACCATTCGATGTAGGAGGCGCCATAAAGAATTTCGCCCTTCGCCTCGGCCAGAGGCTTGCCCATCTCGCGCGTCAGGATCAGCGCCAGATCATCGGCATTCGCGACGACGAGATCGTGCCAGCGCCTCAGGATCGCCGCCCGCTCCTTGCCTGTCCGCGCCGCCCACATCGGCTGCGCTCGTGCCGCCAGCGCGATGGCGCGCGCGGCATCCGCGCGGGTGCAATCGGCCACTTCGGCGAGCCGCTCCCCGGTTGCCGGATCGTCGACGACAAACCGGGCGGTTCCGGCATAGGGTGCGCCCGCGATATGGGCGTCGGTGCAGAGCAGGCTCGGATCGTTCAGTTGCATCGCTTATGCCTTTACAAAAACGTGGGTGTCTTCGGGCTGCCAATGCACGTGCAGCCTGTCGCCGCGCGTGACGGAACCGATCATCGGATGGCCGTAGTTCAGGCGCACGGTCAATGCGTCGCCCCAGCCGGTGCGGGCGGTGATGGTGCTGTTGTTGCCAAGGAAGGTGACATCCTCGACGACGACCGGCAGCGTCGCCCCTTCGCGCCCAGGCCCCGCCGCAAGTTCGATCCGCTCGGGCCGCAGCATCAACTCGGCCTTGCCTCCCGTGGTGCCAATTCCGTGCAGTGGAATCCCCGCCAGCACCTCGCCATCTGCGAAGCGCATGGTGGCCCGGTCGCCGACGATCGCAGCCAGTTCCCCGCACAGAAACGCGCTGTCACCGATGAAGTCCGCGACGAAATGGGTGGCCGGGTTGGCGTAAAGCTCCGGCCCGGTGCCGACCTGCTCGATCTTGCCTTTGTTGAAGATGGCGATACGGTCGGAAAGCCGCAGGGCCTCTTCCTGATCGTGGGTGACGTAGAGGATCGTTACCCCGGTTTCCTGATGGATACGGCGGATCTCGACCTGGATTTCCTCGCGCAGCTTCTTGTCGAGCGCCGACAGCGGTTCGTCCATCAGCAGCACGGGCGGATCGTAGACGAGCGCCCGCGCCAGCGCGACACGCTGCTGCTGGCCGCCCGACATCTTGGCCGACATGCGGTCCTCGAAGCCGTCGAGGCGCACGAGCTTGAGCGCCTTCTTCACCTTTCGGTCGATCTCGTCCTTGCCGGCGCGCCGCACGCGCAGCGGGAAGGCGACGTTCTCGCCCACGCTCAGGTGCGGAAACAGGGTATAGCGCTGGAACACCATGCCGATATTGCGCTTATGCGACGGCGTCGACAGCAGCGAGCGGCCCTGCAGCAGGATATCGCCGGCGGTCGGGTCCTGAAAGCCCGCAAGGATATAGAGTGTCGTCGATTTTCCCGAGCCCGACGGACCGAGGAAAGTCATGAACTCGCCCTGCGAGATGGCAAGGTCGACATGGTCGGTGGCGACCACGTCGCCGTAAACCTTGCGGATGCCGTTGATATGCAGAAAGGGTGTTGTCATCTTGCTTTACCTTTGCGGATCAGGGCGGCGGCGACCATCAGGAATACCGTCAGCACGATGAGGAGCGTGGAGGCCGCGGCGATCACCGGGGTCATGTCCTGCCTGAGCGTGGTCCACACCTTGACCGGCAGCGTCTGGAGCGACGGCGACGCCATGAAGATCGCCAGCACCACCTCGTCCCAGGAAATCAGGAATGAGAAGATGGCGGCCGAAAACAGCCCGTGGCTGATCCCCGGCATCGTCACGCGCAGTCTTGCCTCCCACGGGCTGGCGCCGCACAGGATCGCGGCATCCTCGATAGCGGGATCGAAGGTTTCCAGCGCCCCGGAGATGGTGATGATCGCGAATGGCAGCGTCACCACCAGATGGGCAATGACGAAGCCCGTCAGCGTGCCGTTCAGGCCCATCCGCAGGAAGGCCGCGTAAAGCGCCACCGCGACGATGATCACCGGCAGCACCATGGGCGTGACGAAGAACGTGCGCAGCAGCGCCCTGCCCCTGAACCGCCCGCGCACCAGCGCAAGCGACACCAGCAGGCCAAGTATCACCGACAGCACCATGACGATGAAGGCGATCTTGGCCGAGGTCAGCGCCGCTCCGATCCAGCGCGGATCGGCGAACAGCTCCTCGTACCAGCGCAGCGTCCAGCCGGGCGGCGGGAAGATCAGCCAGCGCGAATTGCCGAAGGACAGCGCCACGATGAACATGATCGGCAGCAGCAGGAACAGCGTCATCAGCCCGCAGATCGCCGAGAGCGCCCATTTCCATGCGCCGAGCTTGTGAAAATCGAGAAGCATCAGCGCGCCCCCTCTTTCGACTCGAAGAACCGCAGTTGCACGGCATAGAGGCCGAGCGTGATGACGAGGAGGATGAAGGCCGCAGCGCCCCCCATGCCCCAGTTCACGAGGCTCTGCACCTGCTGGGCGATCAGTTCCGCCAGCATCATGTTGGCCGTGCCGCCCAGCAGCGAGGGGGTGACGAAATAGCCCAGCGACATGACGAACACCATCAGCCCGCCCGAGGCGATGCCGGGTGTCGCCAGCGGCACCAGCACCCTGGTCAGCGCCTGCCAACGCGTCGCGCCGCACAGCGCCGCCGCCTGCAGGATGGCCGGGTCGATCTTCCGGATTACGCCCAGAAGCGGCAGGATCATGAAGGGCAGCATGATATAGACCATGCCGATGGTCACGCCGATGAGATTGTTGGTCAGTTGCAGCGGCTGGTCGATGATGCCGATGCCGATCAGAATCCGGTTGATGAGACCCGTCTGCTGCAACAGCACCATCCATGCGTAGGTCCGCGCCAGAAGGTTGGTCCACATCGACAGGATGATGATCGAGAAGATCACCGCCGCCCAGCCGCGGGGCATGATCGCCAGCGCCCATGCCACCGGAAAGGCGATCAGCACCGTGATCAGCGCGACGATCCCGGCGACCAGAAACGTGTTCAGGAAGACCTTGATGTAGGTCGGCGATCCGATCAGCGCCGCATAGTTCTGCAGGCCGGGCTGGGGCTCCGTGACCGAGCGCAGCAGAAGCATGGCGACCGGTATCACGAAAAACGCCAGTAGAAGCAGGATCGCCGGCATGGCCAGCGCAAGGCCCGAGCCCCTGCGCCCGCGGTTCGGCAAAGCCAGGCTGATGATGCTCATTGCGATGTTTCCTCCCGATCGCGCCGGCATGTCGCCCAAGGGCCGTACCGGCCTCGGACGTTGGTCGAATATCGGGTCAGCGCGCCTGCCAGGCGTACCAGCGGTTGCCGATCTCGTCGCGATGCGCGGCCCAATAAGCCAGGTCGGCGTTGATCTGCACGGCATTCTGCTGATCGGGAAGGGTCGCGCGGATCTCCGGCTTCATCAGCCCCGGCGAACCGGTATTGATCGGCGCATAGCCCGTGTCAGCCGCAAAGTCCGCCTGGGGCTTGGCGCCGGTCGCGGCGGCGATGAAGCGCATCGCCGCGTCCTTGTTCTTCGTGCCCTTGGGCACGACCAGCGCATCGGCGGCGGTGATGTTCTGATCCCAGCTTATGCCGACATTCATTCCGTCGGCCTGGAGCGCCGCCAGGCGTCCGTTCCAGAAAAAGCCGATCGGCGCTTCTCCCGATGCCAGAAGCTGCTGGCTCTTCGCGCCGCCTTCCCACCAGATGATATCGCTCTTGATGGTATCGAGCTTGGCAAAGGCGCGGTCCAGATCCAGCGGATAGAGGTTCTCGGGCGCGACGCCGTCGGCCAGAAGCGCGGCCTCGATTACGCCCGGAGCCGACCATTTGTAGAAGGTGCGCTTGCCGGGAAACTTCTTGGTGTCGAACAGATCGGTCAGCTTCGCCGGTTTATCGCCCGGAAAGTTGGCCGGATTGTAGCCCATGACGAAGGAGAAATAGAACGATCCCACCGCGTAATCTGAAACGAAACGCGGATCGATCTGACTTCGGTCGATCACGGTGAAGTCCAGCGGCTCCAGCAGCCCTTTTTGGCCGGCGAGAATGGCCCAGTCGAACTCGACGTCCGCCACGTCCCATGAAACGGCGTTTGCCTCGACCATGGCCGTGATCTTGCCGTAGTCGGTGGGGCCATCCTGCACCACGGCGACGCCGGTGTCGGCGCTGAAAGGCGTCGCCCAGTATTTCGTCTGGGCGTCCTGTGTCGTCCCGCCCCATGAGGAAAAGACGATCTGTTGTGCTTCCGCCGCGCCTGCGGCGATTGAGAGCGCGGCGGCGACCGCAAGTACTTTCATCTTCATCAGCTTATCCTCCACTGTCGCTTTTCGTTTTTTTCTTGGACCGGCTCCGGACTGCGGATGCCGGAGTCGTTCATCGCATGACGAAGGGGTCCGGAATGGGGTCGTCCGACGTCCGCAGCCAGACCGTCTTCACCGTCGTATAGTCCAGCGCCGCGGCAAGGCCCCCCTCCCGCCCGTGCCCGGACAGCCCGTGCCCGCCAAAGGGGGCGATGGGCGACACGGCGCGATAGGTGTTGACCCAGACGACGCCGGCGCGAATGCGCCTGATCATGCGGTGCGCCCGTGTCAGGCTGCGCGTGAACACGCCGGAGGCAAGGCCGTAGCGCGTATCGTTCGCCAGCCGCAGCGCTTCCTCCTCATCCCGAAAGCTGACGACCGAGAGAACCGGGCCGAAAAGCTCTTCGGTGACGGAAGGCGCGTCCGGCACGGACGAGCAGTCGAGAATGGTGGGCGGGAAGTAGAACCCGTCCCGATCGAGGGCGGCGCCCCCGGTGACCAGCCGCGCGCCGGCGGCTGTCGACGCCGCAATCACGCTTTCTATCCGCTCACGCTGGCGGCGCGTACACAGCGGGCCGACCTCGGTCGCCATGTCGCCGGGCGCGCCGATCACGACGGCTTCGGCCTTCGCCTTGAGGCGGGCGAGGAAATCCTCGCGGATGCTCTCCTGCACCAGCAGCCGCGATCCCGCGACGCAGCTCTGGCCCGTGGCGGCGAAAATGCCGGCGACCTGCGCATTCGCGGCGGAGTCGAGATCGGCATCGTCGAAAACAATGAAGGGCGATTTGCCGCCGAGCTCCAGCGACGTCTTCGCCAGATTCTCCGCCGAGCCGCGAACGATGTGGCGCGCGGTTTCCGGCCCGCCGGTGAAGGCGATGTGGGCGACCAGCGGATGAGCGGTCAGCGCGGCGCCCGCTTCCGGGCCGCCGGTCAGGATGTTGACCACGCCCGGGGGGAAGCCGGCCCGATCGACCAGCCGCGCGAATTCCAGCAGCGGCGCGGGACCGTCCTCGCTGGCCTTGACGACCAGCGTGCAGCCGGCCGCCAGCGCCGGACCGATCTTCACGGCGGACAGGAAAAGCTGGCTGTTCCACGGCACGATGGCCGCCACCACGCCCACCGGTTCACGCCGCAGCCAGACTTCCATATCCGGCTTGTCGATGGGCAGGTGCGCGCCTTCGATCTTGTCGGCCAGCCCTGCGTAATAGCGGTAGTATTCCGCGACATAGGCGATCTGCGCCGAGGTCTCGCGGATGATCTTGCCGGTGTCGCGGGTCTCCAGACGCGCCAGACGCGGCGCGGCCTCCTCGACCAGTTCGGCAAGCCGCAGCAGCAGCTTGCCGCGCGCGGTCGCGGTCAATCCCGCCCAGCGCGGATCGTGGAACGCCCGATCGGCGGCGCGCACCGCGCGATCCACGTCGCCGGCGCTGGCGCTGGGCATCGAGGCCCACGGGCGGCCATCCGCCGGGTCGAGACTTTCAAAGCTCGCGGCCGCGTCCTCGAACCGTCCGTCGATGTAGTGCTGGAACCTTTGCATGGCGATCACCCGAAAGCCGGGATGACGTCACGGATGAAGCGCTCCAGCGAGGCGCGCTTGCGCTCGAAGCTCATGCCGCTGTCGATCCAGAGGCTGAATTCGTCGTAGCCCAGCGCCTCGTAGGACTTGATGCGGGAGATGACCTCGGGCGCCTCGCCGACGATCTGGTTCCTGCGCATCGCCTCCGGCGAATAGAAGGGATGGGCGGCCACGTCTTCGGGCTTCAGCCGCTCGATGAGGCCCATCGAGATCGGACGCTCGTTCTTGAACCACGCGCCGAAGTAATTGTAGAACAGGTTCAGCTCTTCCGCGCCGCGCTGCGCGTCTTCCTCGCTGTCGGCGACGTAAGTATGGCGCAGGACCATGATTTGCGGGCGCGGCTGCTCTGGATACTTCTCGCAGGCGGCGTTGAAGCGCTCCATCAGGCTTTCGACTTCCTCGTCCCCCAGATGCAGCGGCGTGACCTGCACGTTGCAGCCGTTGGCCACGGCGAATTCATGGCTGCTGGGGTCGCGCGCCGCCACCCAGATCGGCGGATGCGGCTTCTGCACCGGCAAGGGCGCGCTGGTTGTTTTGGGAAACTGCCAGAACTCGCCGTTATGCTCGTAGTCGCCCTCCCACACCTTCATGATGGCCGGGATCAGCTCGCGCATCC
Source organism: uncultured Chelatococcus sp. (assembly GCA_937863995.1). Taxonomy (GTDB): domain Bacteria; phylum Pseudomonadota; class Alphaproteobacteria; order Rhizobiales; family Beijerinckiaceae; genus Pseudochelatococcus. The sequence goes on along the minus strand of CALMIK010000037.1, from coordinate 48,564 downwards.
GCTGGCCCGCGCCCCATGCGTCGAGACCGGGCAGCATCCGCTCGTATTCGAAGCTGTACGCGCCGCGCGCGATGCCCAGATCCAGCCGCCCGCCGGTGATCAGATCGGTCATCGCCGCCTCGCCGGCCAGCCGGATCGGGTGCCAGAACGGTGCGACCACCGTACCCGTGCCAAGGCGCACGTTCTTCGTCTGGCGCGCGATGTCGATCAGGTTCAGGAACGGATTCGGCGAAATGGTGAAATTCATGGCGTGGTGTTCGCCGGTCCATATCGCATGCATGCCGCCGTCGTCGGCAATGCGACAAAGCTCGAGCATGTCGTCGTAGAGCTGTTTCTGATCCTGGTCAGCCGACACGCGTTCCATATGGATGAAGAGCGAAAACTTCATGCCATGTCCTCCCTGTTCTATTTTCGTGTAACCTGGCCTTCGACATGCGATCCGAAGTAGACGCCGTAGTTGCCAAGCCTTGTTTCCGTCGCAAGCCGGTCCAGCATCGATCGCGTGGCCGGGTCGCCCACCGCCTTCAGACGGGCGGTTTCTAGCGGGATGAAAGCGCCGCGCGACGCCTCCGTCGAGGTGGCGGGGCAACGAAAGGCGATATGCTGCCGTCCCTCCGCCTCGCCCTCATAGACTGCATAGATTTCCCCGGATGCCGCTCCCGGCGCCACGTCAGCAAGCAGCTTTTCCAGAGCCGGCCTGACACCTTCTCGGCCGACGCGCGCCTCCGGCAGGCTCAGACGACCTGCGCCGTCGTCCAGAAGCAGCACCTGCCCCTCGGCCTCAACGATGGCCGCGATCACGACATCGGGACCGGCCGGAAGCTGCGCCGCGGTCGCGGCCGGGGTCACGTACGCGCCCCGGTAATAGCCCAGTCCCGGCTCCTGCGAGGCGGAGAACCCCTTCACCTCGCCGATGAGGATGACGTGATCGCCAGCGTCGACCGATTGCCACAGGGCGCAATCGAACCACGCCGACACCCCGTCGATCACCGGCGAGCCCGCCGGACCCGCCTGCCAGGCGACAGCCGCGAAGCGATCCTCGACAGGCCGCGCGAAGGTGCTGGACGCTTCTTTCTGCCCCTCGGCCAGCACGTTGACCGCAAACCCCTGCGCATTGACGAAATGCGCGAAGTTGCGCGAACTCCGACCGATCGAGACGAGCAGCAGCGGCGGATCGAGCGACACGGAGGAAAAGGAGTTGGCGGTAAAGCCAACCGGTTCGCCGGAGGGACCGATAGTCGTCACCACCGTGACGCCGGTCATGAAGCAACCGAAGGCATCGCGCAGGGCGCGGGGATCAAACGCAGTCATGGACTATACTCCGGCTGAGCCAGTCTTTCAGGGCGTCGTTGACGATAGCGGGCGCGGTCAGATTGACCATGTGGCGATGGCCCGGAACGATCACCGCCTCGCCCAGCGGAATGGCCGCCGCCATGTCGCGGCTCATCTGCGGGCTGGAGTTGAGATCGTGCTCGCCGGTCAGCAGCAGCGCAGGGCAGCGGATCTGCGACAGGCGGTCGGCATAGACGGAGTCTCCCTCCGCAAAAGAACGATAAGCCGTTGCGTAACTCCGGAGATCCATGCCGGCGAGCCAGTCGGCCACCGTGGCACGGATTTCGTCCTGATCGTCGCCGAACCAGCGGGACAGCGGTCCGTCGATGCGTCCGTCCCCGCCGGAGATTTCGGCGGCGCGGGCGATAACCGCATCGCGCGCCTCGGGACTGCGCCGATAAACCGCGTTCAGCAGCGCCACGCGCGCCGCCAGATCAGGGCGCTCGATGGCGAGCCCGGCCGAAACCAGAGCTCCCATCGAATGGCCGGCCAGATTGACCGGCCCCTTCCCCAGCGCTTCCACCAGGCGCGCGGCCCAGCCGACGAATTCGGGCAGGCGCGCATCCGGCGGCAACGGCGAACTGCCGCCGTGGCCGGGCATGTCGACGGCGATCACATGATGGCTGCGCGACAGCTCGGCAATCTGGGGCTCCCATGCTTCCGCGCGCATGCCCACACCGTGGATCAGCAGCAACGGCACGTTGTTCGCGCCGTCACGTGGACCGTCCTCGATCAGCCGAACGATACTTCCGTCAGACAGCGGCAGGGTTCGAGACGTCATGGCCCAGATCCTTCAGATCCTGATAGCGGTCGCCGATACGGTGATGCGGGCGGCCGCCGATGGAAGCGCCGAGCGCCACCACGATCTCATCCGCCGCGGGAGCATCGGGAATGGCGAACTGGATCGTCAGGTAATGCGACCGGCGCCCCTCGTCGTTCTTGTCCATGAGCGGGATCATGATCGGAGCGTTGGCGGGGCCGCGCGTGTTGGTGAAGGCGAGATAGGACTTCGCCGCGACGGCTGTTCTGTAATGGTTGCCGAAGCGCAGGGTGTGGATCAGCGCACTGGCATGCTCCAGTTCGCCATTGAGCCCGACAACCGCGGCCTTGCCATACCCCTCGACCGCCTCGCCCGAGCCTGCGTTATCGAGGATCATCTTCGTCAGCAACTCGCCCAGCTCGGGAGCGACGGCATGAATCGCGGGCTTCAGATCCTCCACGAAGCCAAGGCCCGCCCAGGGATTGCGGACAACGGCCGCAGCCGCGATGAGCTTCAGGGGGCGCGGCGCCGCGCGGCCTCCCTCGATCAGGATCGTTTCGACAATCAGGAGGGTTTTTCGAATTTCAGCGGTCATGCTCGTATCCTTTACGATTCACCTTGCCGTCCGCTTACCTTGGTATACCAACATACCATCTGTCAATCATATGTTGTGCATTTTTTCCGCACAGGGTAAGGTGCTCGCATGGAAAACGAACAATTCACCGGCCTGCGCATTGAACATGTGCCTCAAACATTGCGGGAAATCGCAGTCGAGCGCATGCGCGCCGCAATCATGTCAGGGCAGTTCCCTTCGGGTTACCGGCTGGTCGAACGTACGCTGGTCGATCAGCTTGGCGTCTCGCGCTCGGTCGTGCGCGAGGCGATCCGCTATCTGGAAGCCGAGCGGCTGGTGGAGATCATGCCCCGCAGTGGCCCGGTGGTGGCTACGCTGGATCGGGACACCGCGCGGGAGATTTACGACATCCGCCTGCGGCTCGAATCCGCCGCCGCCGCCGATTGCGCCCGCTTTCTGGACGACAGGTCGCGCGCTGCGCTTTCCGCCGCGCTGAAGAAGCTCGAAGAAGCGTTTTCCTCGACCGACCCACAGGTTCTCTATAACGCGACGACCCGTTTTTATGAGGTCATCTTCACCTCGGCGGGTCATCACATCGCCTGGGAAATCGTGCAGCGGCTGAATGGCCGCATTTCGCGGCTGCGGGCGCTGACGCTGGCGTCGAAGGAACGCCATGTTTCGGGCCACGCGCGCATGCAGCGCATCGCCGAAGCGATCCTGTCGCGCCAGCCGGAAACCGCCGCACAGGCCGTTCACGATCACCTGACGGAAGCGGCCTCGATCGCAGGCCGCCTTCTCGACGCCAACGAGATATCCGCTCCCAAAAAAGGAAAGTCGGGCCGATGACCGCCTACTGGATTGCTCATGTCACCATTACCGATCCCGAAGCCTATGCGGAGTATCGGAAGCGGGCCGCCCCTGCCTTCGCCCGCTACGGCGCGGAGTTTCTGGCGCGCGGCGGCGCGGCGGAGACGCTCGAGGGACCGGCCCTGCAACTTCATGTGGTGATCCGCTTTCCAGATCTTGCCAGCGCCCGCGCCTGCTACGATTCACCCGAGTATCGGGAAGCCCGCCGCCACAGGGAAGCCGCGGCCGAAGCCCATCTCGTGATCGTCGAGGGGCTCTGACAGCTCCGGTTCAGATTTCCTGTCACGGCGTCAACCTCGACGTCGCGCGGCCGCTAAGTTCGATATTTGAGCGCGGTATATACACCCCACAGGATGATCAGTATCGCCGCGACTTCGGCCAGACCGGGTATCTCTCCCAGAAAGACGGCCGCGAGGATCAAGGTAAACGCCGGAACCAACGACTGGAACAGCGCGCCCTTGATTGCGCCCAGACTGGCCACCGCGCAAGCATGCAGCGCTAGCGCGACGATGCCGGTGAGCACCCCCTGTCCAAGCCCCTGCAACACGAGTTCCCGTGGCGCGGCCGCCAGCATCCGTGCGCCGGCCATCCAAAAATAGAGCGGCAGGTAGATGAGTGCCGAGATCAGCGCCACCGTCGTCACGGCCTCCAGCGCGGTCAAGCCGCTGCGGCGGAAGGCGATGCCGTACACGGCCCACAGTACCCCGCCCGTCAGAAAATAGCCGATATGGTCGCTCCCGCCCGCCACCGCCGCCAGCCATGCGAGGCCGAGGAGGGTTATTGCGATGCCCCCGGCCTGCATCCTGCTCAGGCGCTCGTCAAGGAAAAGAACGCCGCCGATGAGCGTGAACACCACGCCTGAACTCGCCGAAACCGCGCCGCCGAAGAGCGCCGGCGCGAGCAGGAATCCGTGGCCGACGACAATCACGAAGAGCGGCCCCACGCCCAGCGTCATCAGCAGCGCGAGCGGCAGTTTCGTCATGGGGAACGGGATGCGGCGGACCATCAGCATCAGGACCGGCGCCGCCACCATGAAGCGGAGCGCGGCCAGATCGTAAGGGTCCAGCCCGCCGGCAGTGACCCCATGCCGGGCCAGAACATACCACCCGCTCCAGATCACCGCGGCGGCGATGCCCGCCAGCACGCCCCGCGCAACGGTATCAGACTTTACGGGTGCGGATGTCGCCATGGTCAGACCAGCAGCGACTTCTGAACCTTGCCCGACGGAGCAACAGGCAGCTCATCGATGAAAACGACGATGCGCGGCACCTTGTAGTCGGCGACGCGGCTGCGGCAATGCGCGACGACGTCCTCCTCGCTCAGTTCGGGATCGGCCTTGACGACCACCGCCTTCACCACCTGCCCGAAGATGGGGTCCGGACTGCCGACCACGGCCGCCGCCGCAATGCCCGGATGGACGAGCAAGGCGTCCTCGACCTCGATGGGCGCAATCTTGGCGCCGCCGGAAATGATCTGGTCGCGGTTGCGGCCGACGATGAAGAAGTTCCCCTCCTCGTCGCTCGCCACCAGATCGCCGGTCCGGAACCATCCGTCCGTCATCGCGCTCGCCGTGCGAACCGGATCGCGGTAATACGCGCCGGAAAAGCTCGGGCCGCGCACCCACAGTTCGCCGACCTCGCCCCTGGCGACATCCCTAACCGTGCCGGCGCCGTCGTCGTCCACCACGCGGATTTCCGTGGGGGCGATCAGGCGGCCGACGGAGCCTGCGGGCGGCTGGCTTTCCTGCCGCAGGTCGAAGGAGAAGATCGGCCGCACCTCGGTCATGGCGTAATACGGGCGCACCGTGATGCCGAGATAGCGCCGGCAATCGGCCTCGATCTGCTCGTTGAGCGCCGCCCCCGAGGCCGCCGCCAGCCGCAGGGACGACAGGTCGAAGCGCCGTCCGTCCTTGCGGGCCACGTCCGCCATCATGGTGTACATGGTGGGCACGCCGAGGAATACCGTCGGCCGCAGGCTCTCGATCGCCTCCAGCGCCAGGCGCGGATGAAATTTCGGCGCCAGTTGCACGGTCGCGCCGCTCAGCAGGGCGACATAGGTCGCGGCGTGAAAGCCGTAACTGAACGTCAGCGGCAGCGTCACGAGCACCCTGTCCTGCGGACCCATGCCCCACATGCCGCTATAGGCCAGCCCGGAGGCCAGTTCGTTGGCGTGGGTGGCGGCGACGCCCTTGGGCGTGGAGGTGGTTCCCGACGTGTAGCACAGCAGGACGAGATCGTCCCCCGCCGCCGCCTGCGGTCCGGTGTAGGGCAAGGCCCCCTTCGCCCGGTCCAGAAGCGCGTCGAAGGTTTCGCAGGCCGGCGCGGGGTCCAGCCCCTCGATGGCGAGATCGACCGTCGCCGCCAGTTCGCCGGCCGAGACGAGCAGCTTTGCCTCGCTGTGCTCCAGAACGTAACGGATTTCATGGGGGGCGAAATCCGCGTTCACCGGCACGATCACGGCGCCGATCATGGCGATGCCGAGATAGAGCGAGAAGATCTCCGGCCGGTTCGCGGACAGCATCGCGACGCGATCGCCCTTGCCGATGCCGGCCTCCCCCAGCGCCGTCGCGATCCGGCGTCCCTCGTCCACGAGCGCCGCGTAGGTGGTGATCCCGCCGTTGAAGACGAAGGCGGGATGGTCCGGTTGCGCGGCTGCGTGGCGCAACAGCGGCGATACGATATCGGTGAAGTTCATGCTTTTGCTCCTGCCGCGGAGGTCAGACGAGGCCAAGCCGCTCGGGACCGTCTGCCTTGATCATTTCACGTGCGATGATGATGCGCTGGATTTCGTTGGTGCCTTCGGTCAGCACGTAGATGGGCGCCTCGCGATACAGCCGCTCGATGGGGAATTCGGCGACATAGCCGTAACCGCCGAGCACGCGCATCGCGTCCTGGGTGATCTGCATGGTGGTTTCGGTCACGAACAGCTTGGCCATCGACGCCAGCATGTCCGCGCGGCCGTATCGCGCCTTGTGAAGCAGGGCTTCCTTGAGCAGCGCCCGCGCGGCGACGAGCTGTGTCGCCATGTTCGCCAGATGAATCTGGACGGCCTGATGACCGGCGATCGGCTGGCCGAAGCTCTCGCGGTCCTTGGCGTATTGCAGCGCGACGGCCAGCGCCTGGCGGCCCATGCCCAGCGCCGTTCCCGCCATCGCGAGCCGACCGGTTTCCAGCATCGAAAGCACCTGCGGCAGCCCCTTGCCCACCTCGCCGCCGAGCAGGGCATCGCGCCCCAGGCGCACCTCGTCGAAGCGCAGTTCGGCGGTGTCGACGTGCTTGAAGCCCATCTTGTCGATGACGCGCGTCACCTCGAAACCCGGCGTTGCCGGCTCGACGATGAACAGGCTGATCGGGCCCCTTCCGTCCGTGGCGGGGGCACGCGCGAGCACCATGTGCAGGCCGGCGCGCAGGCCATTGGTGATGAAGGTCTTCTGGCCATTGAGCACGAAGCCGCCATCGGGTTGCGGCACCGCCTGCGTGCGGATCTGCTTCAGGTCCGATCCCGTCGACGGCTCGGTGAGAACGATCGCCCCGCGCCGGGATCCGTCGGCCAGCTGCGGCAGGTAGCGGTTCCGTTGCTCATCGGTGCCATAGAGCGCGATCAGCCGGGCCACGGTGCAATGGCTGTTGAGGAAACTCGGCATCGCCGACCAGCCGGCGCCAAGCTCCTCCATGATCGCGACATAATCCGCGAGCGGAAGATCGAGGCCGCCGTAGCTCTCGGGGATCACCATGCCGAACAGGCCAAGCGCCGCCATGGCATCGACGACGCCCTGCGGAAAGTCGTCGGCTTCCTCCAGCCGTGCGACATGGGGCGCGATCTCGCGGCGAACGAACTGCCGCACGCCCTCGACGATGGCGGAGACTTCTTGATCGGACATTTTCTTTCTCCCTACATTGTCAGATAGGCGCGGCAGACGGCCTCGTTGGCCGACAGCTCGGCCATCGTGCCCTCGAAGACGATCTGCCCCCGGTCGAGCACATACGCGCGGTCGGCGAGCGCCGCTGCGAAGGCGAGGTTCTGTTCGGAGAGCAGGATCGTCAGCCCCTGCGCCTTGAGGTTGAGGATGAGGCGCGCCAGGCCTTCCACGATCACGGGCGCCACTCCCTCGGACGGCTCGTCCAGCAGCACCAGATAGGGATTGCCCATCAGGGTGCGGGCAATGGTCAGCATCTGCTGCTCGCCGCCGCTCATGTCGGAGCCTGGCCGATGCGGCATCGCGCCGAGGTTCGGAAAGACCTCGAACAGCGCCTCGATGGTCCATTGCGCGGCGCCCTCGCGCGGCGGCTGGCGACCAAGGTCGAGATTCTCCAGCACCGACAGTTCCGAGAAGATGCGCCGGTCTTCGGGAACGAAGCCGAGCCCGCGGCGCGCGATCTGGTAGACGGGCAGCTTCTCGATCTGCTCCCCGCGCAGGCGCACCGAGCCGGAGCGGTTGCGCAGATGGCCCATGATGGTCTTGAAAGTCGTGGATTTTCCCGCGCCGTTGCGCCCCATGATGGCGACGACCTCGTTGGGATAGACCTTGAGATTGACGTCGAACAGGATCTGCGCCTGCCCATAGGAGGCGTTCAGGCCGTTCACTTCGAGGACTGGCGTGGTCATTGTCCGATATCCGATGTTTCGAGGAAGGCGCCGGTGCCCAGATAGACCTCCTGCACGTGCGGATCGTCGCGGATGTCCGCCGGTACGCCCCGCGCGATCAGCTCGCCGCGCGACATCACGACGACCATGTCCGCATGTTCGAACACCACGTCGACGCTGTGCTCGGTGAACAGCACAGACAGCCCCCTTTCCCTGACGAGGCGGGCGGTCAGGCTCATCAGCTCGTTGCGTTCCTTGGGCGCCATGCCAGCCGTCGGCTCGTCCATCAGCAGGAGCTTGGGACGGTTGGCCAATGCCATCGCCAGCTCCAGCCGCTTCACGTCGCCATAGGCGAGAACGCAGCAGGCCCTGTCGGCCTGCGTGTGCATGCCGACGGCCTCCAGCAGTTCGTCCGCTTCCTCGACGTAGCCGGCGCCAAGCGGCGACCACAGCCCCAGGAGACGGCGGTTGACGGAATGCAGCACCATCTGCACGTTCTCGCGTACCGTCATCGAGCCGAAGGTCTGCGCGATCTGGAAGGTGCGTCCCACGCCGCGCCGCCATATCTGGCCGGGGCTGCTGCCGGTGATGTCCTGCCCGTCGAAATGGACCGAGCCGGTATCGGGGCGAAGCTGGCCGTTCAGCATGTTGAAGCAGGTCGATTTGCCGGCCCCGTTCGGCCCGATCAGCGCCATCATCTCTCCCGGACCGACCTCGAAGGAAATGCCGCGCACGGCCTTCACGCCACGGAACGACTTGCTGATATCGTTGACTTTCAGAGTGCTCATCTCTCACCCTTTCCAAAGCGGCCCGTGAACGCGCCGACGATCCCGAGAGGCATTTTCAGCACGAACAGGATGATGAAGATGCCGAGTATCAGGCGCCAGTAATCGGAGAGGTTGCGGATCAGCTCGGCCGAGACGATGTGATAGCTGAACGCGCCGATCAGCGGCCCGTTGATGGATTGCACGCCGCCGACCAGCACCATCACCAGCGCATCGACGGTGGTGGCAACGGAGAAGTCCGTCGGGAAAACGGACCCGCGGTGATAGGCCATCAGCGCCCCCGCCAGCCCCGCGAAGGCGCCCGCCAGCACGAAGGCCCCCCATTGCATGCGCGCGACATTGATGCCGATCGCCGCCGATCGCGCCAGCGAGTCGCGCCCCGACCGGAACGCATAGCCGAAGGGTGCGTAAAGCGCCCGCCGCATCAGATAGGTCGCAGCCACGACCGCCGCGAGCGACAGGTAGTAATAGGCCCCGTGCGAGTTCAGCCAGGCGGGGCGGACGAGGCCGATAAGCCCGTTGTCGCCGCCCGTGAACGATACCATCTGGATCGACAACGCATGCAGGATCTGCGCGAACGCCAGCGTCAGCATGGCCAGATAGACGCCCGAGAGACGGGTGCAGAACCATCCGAACAGGACGCCGCCGGCAGCCGCGACCAGCATGCCGCCGGCAATGCCGAACCCCATCGGCAGACCCAGCCGCGTCGCGACCAGCGCCGCCGCATAGGAGCCGAGGCCGTAATAGGCCGCATGCCCGAGGGACACGATGCCGCCGACCGACAGCAGGAAATGCAGGCTGCCGGCGAAAATCGCCAGAATGAACACTTCCGTCATCATGACCTTGAGATAGACGGGCGCCAGCAGCGGCAGCAGCGCCAGCACGAGGATGACGGCCAGCGTCACCTGCTGCGCGCGCGCGGACGGCGCGCGGAAGGGTTGATCGACGGACAGGTCGCTGGCGCGCTGGGGAATGAGGCGTCGGCCCATGAGCCCGTTGGGACGGAAAATCAGGATCAACACCATCACCAGGAAGATCAGCACCGACACCGCCGGCGGAAAGAACAGGACGCCGAAGGCGCTGATCACACCGACGAGGACCGACGCCAGAAAAGCGCCGAGGATCGAGCCCATGCCGCCGATCACGACGATCACGAAGGCTTCGACGACGATGTTGATATCCATCTGGAGGTTGGCGGACTCCTTCGGGATCTGCAGCGCGCCGGCGAGCCCCGCCAGAAAGGTGCCGATGAAGAAGACGACGGTGAACAGCGTCTTCTGGTTGACGCCCAGCGAGGCGACCATCTCGCGGTCCTGCGTCGCGGCGCGGATCAGCCGTCCCCAGCGGGTGCGGTGGGTGAGCCACCACAGCAGCCCGAGAAAGATCGGACCCACGAAGATCAGCACGATATTGTACTGGGGAATGCGTTCGCCGAAAATCGTCACCGCGCCCCGCAGGCCCGGCACGCGCGGAGCCAGAACCTCGTCCGGCCCCCAGAACTCGAAGATCAGGTTCTGGAACACCAGCACGAGCCCGAAGGTCACGAGAACCTGGAACACTTCCGGCGCGTTGTAGATGCGGCGCAGGATCGTGGTCTCGATCAGGCAGCCGATCAGCCCGACGATGAGGGCCGCGATCAACACGCCGCCCCAGAACCCGTAGGCGCTATTCGGCATCAGGCCGATCACGGTCAGGGCAATATAGGCGCCCAGCATGTAAAATGAGCCATGCGCGAAATTGATGATCTTCGTCACGCCGAAGATCAGGGCGAGTCCCGAGGCCACAAGGAACAGCGTCGAGGAATAGGATAGGCCGTTCAGCAACTGGACGAACAGCGTGGATGCGTCATACATGACTTTCGGTCCTCAGCAATGCGGACAAGCCCCATCGGTCGCGAGACACGCGTGCGGAAACTGCATGGGGAACGGATCTGGCCTTTGCCGACCCGCGGGGCGGTCGTATCCGGATGGACCGGCCGCCACGCCGGTTACCGGATTGCTTCTGCAGGACGCAGGGTCTTCACGACATCGTCGGGCAACTGATAATCGGCGCCATCGTAGAACTTCCAGTCGACCATCTTGCCCTTGCCGCCCTCGACGGCGAGCTTGCCGATGAAGAAGCCGAACGTGGACTGATGATCCTGGGGGCGGAAAGTGACCGGGCCGATGGGCGCATCGAAGGTCGTTCCGCGCGCGGCGGCGATCAGCGCCTCGGTGTCCGTGCTGCCTGCCTTCTCGATGATGGCCTTAAGGGCCTTCATCTCGCTGTAGCCGATCAGCGAACCGACCTTGGGCGGCTGGCCATAGGATTTTTCATAGGCCGTGCGGAAGGCATTGTGCGCTGGCGTGTCGATCTGCTCCACCGGATAGCCGGTGACGGTCCAGCCCTCCGGCGCCTCGTCGCCGAGCGGGTCGAGATATTCGGGCAAGCCGGTCAGCACCGAAAAGACCTCCCGGCCCTCGAACAGCCCGCGCATGTTCCCTTCCCGCACGAACTTCGCCAGGTCGGCGCCGAACGTCGCGTTGAACACCGCGTCCGGCCGGGCCGCGATCATGGCCTGAACGGTCGCGCCGGCTTCGAGCTTGCCCAGCGCGGGCCATTGCTCGTTGACGAATTCGACGTCCGGGCGCAGACGCTGCAACTCCTGCCGGAACGCGCCGACCACCGACTGGCCGAATTCGTAGTTGGGCGCGATCGTCGCCCAGCGCTTCGCCGGCAGCTTGGCCGCGAGTTGCGCCAGCGCCAGCACCTGCGAGCGATTGCTGTTGAACAGGCGGAAGGTGTAGCGGTTGCCCCGCTCCCACACGATCGCATCGCTCTGCGGCTGGCCGACAAGGAAGAAGACCTTGTTTGTATTGGCGAAATCCGCCACCGCCACCGCGACGTGAGACAGGTATGTTCCGGTGAGAAGAGCGACCTTCTCGTTCGTGACCAGTTCCTGCGCCGCGCGGAGCGCCGCATCCGGCCGACCGGTGTCGTCGCGCGAGATCACCTGCAGGCGCTTGCCGAGAACGCCGCCCGCCTCATTGATTTCCTTCACCGCCAGTTCCCAGCCCTTGCGGTAGGAATCCGTTGATTGCGGATTGGCGGAATAGGACGACATCTCGCCGATCCTGATCGTCTCCGCCAGAGCCTGGCCCACGGGCCACAATGCCAGTGCCGCTATGATGGCCGCTTTATAAACCGATTGTTTCATTGTTTTTGTCTCCTCCCGTTTTGATTGATCGATCATCAGGTATTATGTGCGAAGCGCGCCCAGCCTTCCTTCAGTACCTGCCTGCCTCCCGCAACGACGTCGAACGCCGCTCCGCCCTGCCACGACGCAGCGCGCAGCAGCAGCACGTCGCCGGGCGCCACCGGCGCGCTGAGGCGGGCCGTCGCCGATCGCAGGTCCGCGGGATGATGGCCGAACTCCGGCCCTAGAAGCCGCAGTGCAATGCCTAGCGTGCATAGCCCGTGCAGGATCGGCCGATCGAAGCCATAGCCGCGCGCCACCTCCGGATCGACATGAACCGGATGCAGATCTCCCGTCAGCCGGTAGAGAACCGCCTGTTCGGGCGAGGTCGCAAATTCGGCAACCGGCACCAGCGTCGGAACCTCTTCCTTGGTGGAGGTCGCGGGCGCATTCACGCCGCCCCAGCCGCCGATGCCGGGGAGGAAGATGGAGTAGGTGGCGGTGAACAGGGCGCTGGTAACCTCGATCTCGACGATGGTGGCCTTGCCCTTGTCCCACACGGCCGTGACGCGGCCTTGCGCGGGAAAGCGCGTGCTGCGCGGCAGCGGCGCGTGGATCTCGATCGCCTGCGAGACGTGCAGCGATTTCTTGCGGTCGTACACACCGAGATCGCCGCACTTCTCCACGGCCCACAGGCCAAGCGCGCTGACAAAGCCGGGAAGCGGCCGCAGATCGCGCTCGTACACAAGGTCGAGTTCCTTCGCCCGCGCGCCGCAGGCCAGGGCATAGAGGATCGCGTCCTTCTCGTCCCAGCCGATATCGCGCGTGCCGAGATCGAGGCCGATCAGATCGTGAAATGTCTCCGGTTTCGTCATTTGGTGATCCTTGCTTTCTGGAGCGCCTCTTGCCTCTGATCGGAATCGAGCAGCCGCCGCCGCCACGCTTCCCAGTCCATTGCATCGAAACCGGGCCTCCCGAACGATGCGGCGAAAGCCTTTGCCGCCTCCTGTGCCTGCGATGGAAGCGCTACGGCCGCTGCCGCCAGTTCCAGCGCCCTCGCCCGCACCGCATCTGCGCCCGGCTGCTCCGTCACATGGGTCACGATGCCGCCGGCGCGCGCGTCGGCGAAATCCAGCCGCTCGGCAAGCAGCAGCAGCCGCAGGGCGATGGCATGGCTCATCAGGGGCAGGATCTGTTCGAGCCGTTTCGGGTTGTACAAGATGCCCATCCGCACCGCCGGCAGGGCAAAAACGGCATCCGGCGCGGCGACGCGAAAATCGCAGGCCAATGCCAGATCGAGACCGGCACCGATGCAGGCGCCGCTGATCGCCGCGAACGAGACCAGACTTTCATCGCGCAGGCTGGCGGTTAGCCCCGACATCTCGGCGTCGAAATCGAGATCGGCGACGCTGCCGTCCAGATCGGCGAAATCCGCGCCGGCCGAAAAGGCAGGGCCGTCCGCCGCGATGACGATGGCGCGCGCACCCTCCGCTTTCGCAGCCGCGACACCGGCGTGCAGCCGGCCGATGAGATCGCGCGACAGCGCGTTGCGCCGGGCGCTGCGGCAGAGCACGAGCAGGCGGACGCCCATTGCCGGCGTTTCGATGCGCAGATCGTCCATCACCCGCCCGCCCCCATGAATTGAAGCGCCGCAATTCGGTCGCCGAAGGCCAGCGCCTCTTCGAGATCCTGGGCCAGATCGAGGAGCGGTGCGTCCTGCCCGATGCGCCCCACGAGCTGGACCGATACCGGCAAGTCGCTGATCGTGTCACAGGGAATTGCCGCCGCCGGATTTCCGCCAACGTTGAAGGGGCTCGTGAACGGGAACGCTCCCCACAGGCGGCCGACGCGCTGCCCGTCGATCTCGCGCGGGCGCTCGCCGATGGCGAATGCAGGGGTCGCGGTCGCCGGCGTCAGCAGGACGTCGAACCCGTCGAACAGCGCGGCGATGCGTGCGCGATAGCCCGCATGGCGGCTGCGCGCCTCCATGACCTGCTCGACGCTCAGGTTCGTCGCGGCGCGCAGGCTTGCCAGGGCATAGTCGCTCAGGTCTTCGCCGCAATAGTCGAGCAGGAATCCGCGCTCGTGCCACTCCTCCGCCAGCACGAGCGCGTTGAATACCTCGTCCCATCCGCTCAGATCGAGATCGATCTCCTCGACAGCATGCCCGAGGTCGTCCAGCGCTGCCGCAGCCTTCGCCACGGCGGCGCGGATGCCCGGATCCACGGGATGGCCGTCCGGGGAAGCGCACAGCCCGATGCGCATCCCCCCGCGACCGGCCTGACGCGGCAGGTCCCTGTCGGCGAGAACCGACAACAGAATGCGCGCATCCGCCACCTCGTGCGACATGGGGCCGGCGCAGGCGAACGCGCTCATGGCGCGGAAGCCGCCTTCATCGGCGCAGAGCCCATAACTGGGCTTGAAGCCGAATATGCCGGTCATCGCCGCCGGGATGCGGATCGAGCCGCCGCCATCGGCGCCGAGCGCCAGCGGCACGTATCCGGCCGCAACCGATACGGCCGCCCCGCCGCTGGAACCTCCGGGCGTCGCGCCGAGGTTCCACGGATTGCGGGTAACCTGCTGCAGCCGGTTCTCGCAGGTGGCGGACTGGCCGAACTCCGCGGTATTGGTCTTGCCGATGAAAACGGCCCCGGCCGCGCGCAAGCGCCGCACCGCGCCGCTGTCCTCCAGGGCAAGATGCCTGCTGTGGATGCGCGAGCCGCGCGTGGTGACCGCGCCCGCGATATCGAACGTATCCTTGATGGTGATCGGAACGCCGGCCAGCGGCGCGGCATCGCCCGCCCGCCAGGCCTCCTCGGCCCGCTCGGCCTGCGCGAGCGCCAGGTCGTCGAGCATGAGCACCATGGCGTTCAGCGCCCCGTCGCAGTCGCGAACCCGCTCCAGCGCCGCACGGGCTACCGCCACCGGCGAGGCCTCCCGGCGCCGGTAGGCGTCGATCAGGCTTTGCGCTGACGGGGCTGCGCCCACAAGTGTTTTCGTATCGTCAAGCATGCGGATGAACTCCACCGCTGACGCCATAGATCTCGCCGGTGATGTATCCGGCCTTGTCGTCATCGACGAGGAACGAGACCAGATGCGCGACATCCTCGGGCCTGCCGAGACGGTTCACGAACGCCTTCTTCTCCAGATAGCTGTCGAAGAACGCATCGGGATAGATGCGGCGCAGGAAGTCGTTGTAGATCAGGCCCGGCGCGATGGCGTTGACGCGTATGCCGTGTTTACCGTTTTCAGCGGCTGCGACGCGCGTCAGCGCCATCACGCCCGCCTTGGCCGCCGAATAGGCCGCACCATGTTCCGTCGTCATTTCCCAGCCGGAGATCGACGAGATATTGACGATTGCCCCCGAACCGGCCGCGATCATGTGCGGCAGCGCGAAGCGCATGCAGCTAAAAGTCCCGGTCAGGTCGATGGCGAGGCATTTCTGCCATGTCTCGAGGGACATTTCCGCGACGGGTTCGATCTTCGACCAGCCGGCATTGTTGACCAGCACGTCGATGCGTCCGAACCGCTCCGCCACCGCGCCCAATACCGCCTCCACCTCGGCGTGGTCGCTCACATCGAGCTTGTACCACGGGCATTCGAGCCCGGAGAGCTGCGACAGCTCCTCCGAGAGCTTCGTCATGCGGCCTTCATGCAGGTCGGTGATGACGACGTGCAGCCCGTCACGGGCAAGCTGGCGGGCTATGGCCGCGCCGATGCCCGCTCCGGCTGCGGCGGTGACAATGGCGACCTTGCTATCGCTCATCTCTTTCTCCCTTGCTTTGAATGGTGTCGTTGACCAGCACGCGGGACAGCTCCACGGCCAGCAGATCAGGCTGATCGAGCGCGATCAGGTGCCCGGCGTCGGGTATCACCGCATAGCCCGCGTCCGGCATGGCCTCGCGCAGGATTTCGGCCGCCTTCAGCGGACAGAAGGCGTCGTTCTCACCCTGGATGATATGAACGGGAACCCGGATATTCCGCAGCCGCTCCGTCAGCGGCGCCGCGGCGAGGGCCACCATCGCGCGGGCGGCGTTGACATAGCCCGCGCCCTCGCCCACGGCGGCGATCCGGCGCGCGGCAATGGCGGCGACGTCATCGCGGTTGCGCACGACCTGGGCATCGGTATCCTCGGCCAGCGCCTGCCGGAACCCGGCCGGATCGGTCAGCGCCTGTTCGATGCGCGCTTCGAAGAAGCTTGCCGCCGCGCGCCCGACCTTGCTGGACGTGCCGATGACAATCGCGCCCTGAACGAGATCCGGGCGCTGCAACGCGGCCTCCAGCACGACGACCCCGCCGAGCGAGAACCCCACGCAGACGGCCGGACCCGTCACCGCGTCCAGATAGGCCGTCAGGTCGCCGGCGAGCTGGGACAGCGTGCCATCCCCCTCCCCGGTCGTCGAGCCGCCATGTCCGCGCAGGTCGAGCACATGGGCGCGAACGCCCCGCGGCAGGCGCTCCACAACCCCGGACCAGCTTCCCCCATCTTCGGCCAGGCCGTGGATGAAAACCACCGGCCGCCCCTCGCCGACGCGCTGGAAGGCAACGGAGATGTCGCGCAAAAATACAGTGCCGCTCTCGGAAGCGCGTGGCGGCGCTTCCGGGACAGGTGAATCCACCATGACAGTCCTCCCGATCGATTCCGTGATGTTGGCCATCATCGGTTGTTCTTTGATCGGGTTGAGCCTATGCTAGCCTTCGCAAAAAAACAAGAGTGATGTCACTTTTTTAAAAATGCGCGGAACGATGGAAAAATCAGCAGAACCAGCCCTGCCACAACCCACCACCCCGAAGGGGCGGGCCACGCTGGCGCGCATCCTCGAAAGCGGCCGCGAAGTCTTCGGCAACGCGGGATACGTTGCAATGCGGATGAGCGATCTGGCGGCCAAGGCCGATCTGTCGATGGGCGCGCTGTATCGCTATTTCGATAACAAGGACGACGTCTTCCTGGCGATCATCCATGGCATTCATATCGAGCTGTACGCGGCCAGCCGCGGCAACGGCCGGCATACGTTTCGCGCCGCGCCTTACGAGACGATTCTGGAATCCAACCACGGATACCTGTCGCATTATTGTACCCATCGCAAAGTCATGCGCGCCTTAATGGAAGCGACGATGGTGGACAAGCGATACAACGACATGTGGTGGTATATGCGGGAAAGTCACATTGTCCGCGTGGCCGCCGCCCTGCGCCGGGATCATGGCATTCGCGAGATCGGCGGACGGCCGGTCAGGATTTCCCTCGAAGCCCTGGCGTCGATGACCGAACAATCAGCATATGTGTGGTACGCTCAACCTGAAACGGATGAAGGATTACTGCCACTTGACGATGCGGCGCAGGTCATCAGCCATATCTGGTATCGAACCATCTTTCCTTAACACCGCCGCCACCGGGCAACCGGCAGCGGCCGCGACGATCCGAGGCTCGGTCGAGCAGCACGTCGGCATAGCGCGATCAGCGAGCGAGCCAAGCGATGACGCCAGCAAGGCTGTGAAATTCATCGATCGATCGGGCTGCCATGCGCGGGTGTGTGTCGCGCAGCATGCGTGACAGATCGCGCCCTGCGCCGATCTCCAGAAAGGTGCTGGCGCCGGATTCCGCGAGCCCTGTCATGCAGGCTTCCCAGTCGACGGTTTCGCAAATCTGCCGGGAGAGCGTCGCGATGGCGCGTTCCTTCGACAGGACCGGGGAACCGTCGATGCCGGCGATGACGGGCACGGCAGGTTCCTTGAAACTGGCCGCAGACAGCACCTCGTGAAACTGCTCGGCCGCCTTGGCGAGCAGCGGTGTGTGGGAGGGAATTCGCACCGGCAGGGGCGTGATCGCCGCGCCGCGCGCCGCCGCCGCCGGGACGAAGCTGTCGATGTTTTCCCTGTTCCCGGCGATCACGAAACGGTCCACGCCGTTGCGGATGGCGATATGGACATCATAATCCCGGCAAAGGATCAGCGCATCTTGCCGCCTCAGACCCCTTACTGCGACCATCCCGGCGGGGGACTTGCTCGCGGCTTCCATGAATTCCGCGCGGATACGCGCCAGGTGAAGCGTATCGAAGGGCGACAGCGCCCCAGCGCAGCCGTAGGCCGCGAGTTCGCCGATGCTGTAGCCGGCGATGACGCGCACCGACGGCATTCGTGCTTCGAGCGCCGCGTGGGCCGCAAGTGCGATGGCGCAGACCAGAGGCTGGGCTATGGCATTGTCGAAGAGCCGTTCGCGCGGCCCCCGCGCCAGCTCGTCCGCCGAAACACCCGTCACCTGCCGGAACAGGGCGAAGACGGCTTGTCCCCTCTCATCGCTGCATAGCCGCTCCACGATCACTATGTCTTGCGCGCCCTGTCCGGGACACAGCAGGCCGATCACGGCGCTGCTCCGATATCGTCGAGAAAGATGGCGCAGGCCAGAAGATCGGCCGCGCCGCCCGGCGACAGGCGTTTCGCCACGCAAAGGCGATGCAGCTTCAGGGCGCGCTCGTGCCATCCCGCACTGAAAACGCCGCCCGTATCGAGGAACGCGCGCGCCTCACGGCGGACAAGGGCGAGCCCCTCCCGCCCGCCGCGGTGCAGAAGATTGGTATCATCCAGCGCCGCCATGATGGCGAAGAGCGCCTGAACGCGGCTTGCCCGCGCATCCGCACCGCGATTCCGGGCCGTCCGAAGCTCCGGCAACGCCACCTCTCCGAGCAGCGGATATCCCGCCGCCGCCTGCTCGCGTGCCCCGGCGCCGCCGTGCGCGGCCAGTGCCCGCGTGCCGTTGCTGTCGGGAACGGCGGGACGGCTCGCCAGGATATCCTGCCCCCACTGCGTCGCAACCGTCCGGCAGATTGCCGCCGCGTCCGGGCGCGATCCCCGGCCAAAAAGCTGGCCAGTTGCAGCGCCGAGCAAGCCCAGATTGAATATAGCCCCGCGATGGGTGTTGATCCCGACCGTCGTTGCGAGCATCCGCTTCTCGGCCGCAAGACCGAGATGGCGCAGCGTCCCGAATGGCGCGCCCATGCTCCCGGCAACAGCGATCTCGATGAAATAGCCGCGTAGCGCAAACAGGCTGCGCATGAACGTCGCCATCGTCATGTCGTCGTGCGCGCCATTGTCTAGCGGGCTGACGAGCCCGGGCTTCGGCGCGAGCGATAATTCTCCGTAGAGGGCCCGGATCGCAGCCCGCCCGATTAGCCCGGCTGGAACCGCAGCCTGCCATTGTGCCTGAACGCCTGTCCTCATGGTTCCGTTCCTAGCTCTGGAAGTCGTGCAGCCGGGACAGCGGCCATAGCCAGGGGCCGCCGTGACCCTTGACGAGAATGTCCTGGTCGAGAGGTCCTTGCGACACACCCGCATATTCGCGCCAGTTGACGGCCACGCCGGGGTGGACGCGCCATTCCCCGTCAAGCCTCGGCGTAACTTTGAGCGCGGCAAGGCTCGCGAACAATTCCGCTGCCGCGGCTGGCGGCCCGGCATCGATCAGCAGGTCGATATCCGAATCCGGCCGCACGAAAGGCACGCCGGAGAGCGCCTGCCACGCCAGCGACCCGTAGACGGCGATTGCCGCGCGGTGTTCGCCGGCGATGTGCTCAATGGTGTCGAGCACCGTCCGCCATGCCGGGGGCGCGGCGCGGCGGGCCGCGTCGAGACCGGGCGGCGGCGCGACGTCAACGACAGCCTCGCGCCCGACAAGCAGACCGATGCGCGCTTTCGCCGGGGTTGCCAGGCCGAGCCGCACAGATCCCGGCGGATCGCCGGCTCGCGAGGCGCCCACCACCAGCGGATACCCCGCGAGCCGCCACGCTTCGACAAGACGGGCCGTTTCGTCCGGAACGAGGAGTTCAGCCACAAGCAGCGCGCGCCACTGCGCTGCTATCCAGACAAAGCTGTGGCGCTCAGGCCGCATCGAACCGCGCACGCTCGGCGACACTACGCGCCAGCAAGCGGCCGCCCCGCGCCTCGCCGTCCACGCGCCGCCGATCGGTCTGCGGGTCGCCTTGCTCCCGAAGGGCGGCCAGAAGATGCTCGGCAAGGTCCCCGTTCCAGATGTCGCGGACGGCCCCCATTGCAACGTAGTTGGCGACGCCCGGCGCGAAGACGGCCGAGGTGTTGGAGAGGCTTTCCAGCCGTTCGAGCGGGATCTTCGTCACCCTGGCCATGGCCGACAGATTCATCACCCGCACCTGCGCTCCCGGCAGGGCATAGCAGGCATCGGCGAGAAGGCACGTCGACAGAAAGCCGGCGCTCACGGCCTCGGCATAGACAAGGCCGATGATGCGGTGCCCGCTGCGGCGGGCGACGCCGAGGCATTTTGCCAGGTGAGCGATATAGGCATTGAGACACAGGGTCTCATCGCGGCGGCTCATCTTCTGGCCAGCGGTATCGACGGGCAGTAGAATGGGACGGCCAGGGTGCGCACGAACGACCCGCAGCACCTCATCCGCCATCCGGAATGCGAGATCGATGCCGATTTCCGCCCGGTCGCGCGTGCCGATAACGGCAACGTCGCCCTCTTCCGTGCGCCCCGTGCCGGCCACGAGCGCTTCCGAGAAGGAGACGTCGTGGCCAAGCGGGAACAATTGCTTCAGAACGTCTTCGATGGTCATGCGGCATCTCCCTTCCGCCGGACCGCTTTTCCCTCCGTGACGCGCAGGAAGGTATCGCTATCGAGGATCGGCAGCGTCTCCGGCGAGGCGATGCCGAGCCGCGCCCATATCTCTTGTGCGTCCCCGATGTCCGAGAAGCGTTCGAGCCGCTCGCGCAGCATTGCGTGTTCAGCTTCCACCTCAGGGAGATCGAGCGGGAGCGCGGCATCCACCAGCACGGCCGCCGCCGCACGGAATTCGGCAATGTCGTCGCTGACCAGAGTCGCCGCTTCGCCAAGTATGTACCTGTTCTTGCCACCTACCGTCCGCCAGACCAGCGCACGATCGGAGGCGTCGAACTCTTCCACGCCCATCGTGGTTTCGATGACCTCGGGGCCGGACAGCCCCAGCCGCCCCTCCTCGGACATGACGATCGCGTCGCAAAGACTCGCGGCTATCCCCATGCCGCCGAACACGCCGTAGCGGCCGCCATTCAGCACGATCACCGGGATTTGCGCCGCCCGCACCGCGAGAATGGCGCGCATGATTTCCGATACGGCGATCAGCCCGGCATTCGCCTCGTGCAGCCGCACGCCGCCTGTCTCCAGCAATAGCAGAACTGCGGCGGGACGTTCGTCCATTGCGCGCTCGAGCAGGCCAGTGATCTTGGCGCCGTGCACCTCCCCTACGGCGCCGCCCATGAACGCGCCTTCCTGCGCGGCGACGAGCACGGGCCTGCCCGCGAGCAGCCCCCGCCCCACCACAACGCCGTCGTCGAAGGCCGCAGGTGCGCCGAGTTCCCGCAGATGCGGGCTGGTGATACGGTCTTCAGGCCGCAGGATCTCGGCGAAGGTATCGGGATCGAGAAGTCCCGCGATGCGCTGGCGCGCCGTAGCCTCATACCAGCTGGTCATGGCTTTTTCCCCGCGAAAGCCTGAAGCGCCTGGTTGAGCCGTAGCGAAACGACAGCGGGTGTCGCGCCGGCATCGTTGATCGATATGCGGACATCGCCGACACGCCATTGGTCGAAGATGTCCGTCAGCACCGCTTCCCAGATGCGTCCGAAGCCGAAGGCAGCGGTTTCAATCTCGATCCGGCATGCGCCGCCGAGCGACGCCGATTCCACCAGGACTTCGAGATTCCCGGAGCCGAGCACGCCGATGAGCACCGCGCTGTTCGCAGTCGGAATCGGGTTTCCGCCCGGAAATTCATAGGATAATCTTTCCATCGGTCTCGCCCTCACCAGCTCCTGAATCGGGTCGGTGGATCGTAGAGGCCACCGGAGGCGCGCACGAGGTCTTTCATCGACCGTGCGGCCAGCAGGTCTCGTGTTGCAATCGCCGGATCTACCCCGATGTCCTCAGGCCGGCGGATCACGCCCCTGTCGCGCAGGTTCCCAACCATCCGCTTGTCGCGCGCCAAACCTACCGGCGTGTAGCCCGCGACGCCCCGGATCGCCTGCTCCCGCTCCTCGTCGTTGCGGCACAGCAGCAGGTTGGCGATGCCCTCCTCGGTGAGGATATGGGTGACGTCGTCGCCATAAATCATCACCGGCGGCAGCTCCAGTCCGGCGCTTTCGGCCAGTTCCCATGCATCCAGCCTTTCGACGAAGGCGGGTTCCATGTGCTCGCGGAAAGTCTCGACCATCTGTACGACGAGCTTGCGCCCGCGCGGGATACCGCCGGCGTCTGCCTCGCGCCCCGCGCGAAGCCACGGTTCGGTTGCATGCCGGCGGCCGCGTGCATCGGACCCCATGTTGGGCGCGCCGCCAAAGCCCGCTATTCGCCCAAGCGTCGCCGTCGAGCTGTTGCCCGCAAGGTCGATCTGGAGCGTCGACCCGATGAACATGTCGCAGCCATAAAGACCTGCGGTCTGGGACAGCGCCCTGTTGGAGCGCAGGGAGCCGTCCGGGCCGGTGAAGAACACGTCCGGCCGCGCCCGCACGTAGTTCTCCATGCCGAGTTCCGAGCCGAAAGAATGCACGCTCTCCACAAAACCCGCCTCGATGGCCGGAATGAGCGCTGGATGCGGATTGAGCGCCCAATGGGTTGCAATCTTGCCCCTCAACCCGAGACTCTCACCGTAGGTCGGCAACAGCAGCTCGATCGCCGCCGTGTCGAAGCCGATGCCATGGTTGAGCCGGCGCACGCCGTATTCCGCGTAGATGCCCTTGATGGCCATCATGGCCATCAACACCTGCACCTCGGAAATCTGCGCCGGATCGCGGGTGAAGAGCGGTTCGATATAATGCGGCCGCGGGCTCCTGACGACGAAATCGACCCAGTCGCCGGGGATGTCGACGCGCGGCACACGATCCACGATCTCATTCGCCTGAACGATCACAACCCCGCGGCGGAAGGCCGTTGCCTCAACGATGACCGGCGTGTCCTCCGTGTTGCCGCCGGTGTAGAGATTGCCCTCCCTGTCCGCCGCCTGCGCGCAGACCAGGCTGACGCGCGGCGTGAGATCGGTGAAGTAGCGCCCGAACAGCTCCAGATAAGTATGGATAGCGCCGATCTTCAGCTTGCCGCTGCTCAGAAGCCGTGCGAGGCGCGCTGCCTGCGGGCCGGAGAAGGAGAAATCCAGACGCGAGGCAACCCCGCGTTCGAACACGTCGAGGTGCTCCGGCAGCGCCAGAACTGACTGGACGATGTGGAGGTCATGAACCTTGGCCGGATCGAGATGCGCCAGCGCGTCGGCGAGAAAGTCCGCCTGCTTCTGGTTGTTGCCCTCGATGCACACCCGGTCCCCGGGCTCGATCACCTGCTCAAGCAGGTCGCCGATCCGCGTCGCATCCACGATCTTGCCTTTGGCGACATGCGACGCGCGCTCGATCCTCGCCGCACGGTTTACGCCCAGCTTGTTCCACCGACTCATGGAATTCCTCGCGGTTCTATCGGGCTGCGCTGTCGTTACCTTATACGGACAGCCGATGCGAATGCAATCAACTGTACACATAAAGGGCATATTTTTTATCTTGTGAATTTTTTTAAGCCAAAATAACATCTTTCTAAATTCACAATGCAGGGCAAAGGCGTATAGCGTGACATCCGACATTCCCGAAGGCAGCTCGCTCGCCGAGCGTATTCGCATTACCCTGACGGATGACATCTCGACCGGTATCATTCCTCCGGGCATGGTGCTCGACGAGGCGGCGCTGCTCGCGCGTTTCGATGCATCGCGGACCCCCGTGCGGGAAGCGTTGCGCCATCTCGAAGCAGCCGGACTTATCGAAATCCGGCCGCGGCGCGGCGCGATCGTGCTGCCCCTGACGCCCGACCGTCTGATGGAAATGTTCGAGGTCACCGCCGAAATCGAGGCGCTGTGCGTGCGGCTCGCCACCCATCGCATCACGGGATTGGAGCGCGCCCAGCTCATTGAGCTACATGAGAACTCGCACGACGCTGCGGTCAGGGGCGATCTCGCCTCCTATGACGAAGCCAACCTCGCCTTCCACGATGCGCTCTATCGCGCCACCCATAACGCGTTCCTGGTGGATCAGGCGACGGCGCTGAAGGCACGCCTTCTGCCTTTCCGGCGGACGCAACTGCGCTATCCTGAGCGATTGCGCACCTCGTTCGAGGAACACGCCGCCATCCTGCGCGCCATGGCGCGCGGCGAGCCGGAGGAAGCCGCCCGCGTCATGCGCGAACACATGGTCAATGCAGCAACCGCGCTGGCGCGCTACCTCAAGTTCGATGTGATCGACTGATGCTATTGCATGGAAATCCGGGAATTAACCTCGAATAGCGACCCGCAAGGCGCAGATCGCAGCCAGTCCTTCAGGCGCTGTGGCGCCCCAATGCCGCGGACACGTCGCTGGTCAGGCGCAGCACACGCGTGACCAACGCCTCGGGTGGCTCTGCCAGAATATGCTGGATGGAGCCGATCAGCCCTATGCTGCCGACCAGACGGTTGTCGTAATTATAGACCGGCGCAGCTATCGCATTGATACCCAGCAGCGATTGCTCGGGCGCCGTGGCATAACCCAGGTTGCGCACGCGCGCGATGTCAGCCAGCAGTTCCGCCGGATCGGTTATCGTGCGGGGCGTCACGGCGACCAGACGGCCCGTCCGAGCGGATATGGCCGCCCCCTCGCCCCCAAAGGCAAGAAAGACCTTGCCCTGGGCCGATGCGTGCAAAGCCAGTTCGCTTCCCGGGCGCACGCCGATCTCGATCTGCTGGTTGCTGGGGCAGGTGAACAGCACGAGGGCGCTGTGCGGCGTTGGCACACTCAGCACCACAGCCATCCCGGTGTCGTCGCGGACCGCCCTCATGAAAGGTGCCGCAATCGAGGCGATATCGTCGAGATTCGGCGCCTTGCCGCTGAGCAGCCACGCCTTGGGCCCCAGGAAATAACGCGTCGTGACCACCTCCTGGGTGACGAACCCGTGGTCTATCAGCGTCTGCAGGTGTTTGAACGCGGCGCTCTTGGCGACGCCCACCGCATCGGCGATTTGCGTCACCCCGGGACCGTTCGCCTCGAATGCCACGTATTCCAGTATGCGCAGACAGACGTCTGCAGCCTTGACCCCATCACCAGCCACGAGAATCCCTCCTCCGAACACGCAGCATCGGACATCATTATTGACATTTCGATTCAATTTGCAATTATATAGAGAACGTCGTTCTCTAATGGAGAACAGCGAGAGAGCTACCGTGATGAGAATTATCGAGGCGACCGCGCCTCTCGCCGAGGGAGCTGAAGTGGCCATGAACACCGTCAATCCGACCCCGGCATCGGTCGGGATCGTCCTTTTCCTCCCCCTCTTCCCGAATGGTTGAGATGACGCATCTGCAAACACACGTCGGCCGTCTGCGGCTGAAGAACCCGGTGATCGCCGCCGCCGGCGAGCATCTGATCGATGAAGCCGGCATCCGTTCGGCCATCTTGTCGGGCGCGGGGGCGGTGGTGGGAAAATCCACCAATGAATCCGAGGCCGCCAAGGATCAGTTGAGCAGGGCCGAATACGTGGCGCTGGACCGTGACTGGCAGCCTGTTCCGTGGGGGCCGGAGACGCCCGCCGCAGTCAGCCTGCTGACGCGATCGGGGTTGACGCCGCTGGCGTTCGAGGACTGGCTCGCCATGTCGCGGCGAATGGAGGAACTGGCGCTCACCCATGACTGCCTCTACGTGCCCTCGCTGATTCTTGCGGATGAAGGCGCTGCCCTCGACATGGCGCTCAGGGTGCAGGCAGGCGGCTTCCGGGTTCTGGAATTCAACATCGGCACCCCTTATGCCAGTCAGGCCGCCAAGGGGGCGGTCAGCACCGAACTCTCCCCCGAACGGGTCGGCAAGCTGACCGCGATGATGACTGGCTCGCTGGACATCCCGGTCTGGATCAAGGTCACCGGGCAGAGCGAGCGTGTGCCCGATCTGGCCGCTGCCGCCTTCGCCGCAGGAGCTGAAAGCGTGGTGATGGCGGGACGCGCCTTAGGCATGCTGCCCGATCTGGAAACCCAGGCACCGATGCTCGGCACGAGTTGCGGCTTCGGCGGATTCTGGAACCTGCCGCTGACCTGTCACTGGCTGGCGGAGACACGGATGCGACTGGGCCAGGAGCCTTCGCTGATCGGGATCAATGGCGCGACCAGCGGCCTCGACGTAGCGCGAATGCTGCTGGCGGGGGCCTCGGCAGTGGGCCTCAGCTCCGAGGTGATGCTGCGCGGCTGGCCGGTGATCTCGGATGCGGTGGCCGCGCTGGAT
Organism: uncultured Chelatococcus sp.; assembly: GCA_937863995.1. Taxonomy (GTDB): domain Bacteria; phylum Pseudomonadota; class Alphaproteobacteria; order Rhizobiales; family Beijerinckiaceae; genus Pseudochelatococcus. The sequence continues at coordinate 22,222 of CALMIK010000037.1, read as the reverse complement.
GCCTATTGCCGCGACAAGGACACAACCGTGGCCGCGTTGATCGGCCGCGCTGCAGATGCGCGCTGCCGCTTCGCCGACATGCCGAAGCTGGACGCTCATTGGCGCAATTTCATTCCGGCACCGCTGGATGCAGGAAAATCGGAGTAAACGACATGACAGAAGAAAGCATCATTCCCCGGATCGACGCCCTGATGACAGGCGCGGTGGACCTGCACCTGCATCCCGGCCCTTCGCTTCACCCGCGCAAGGTCGACCATTTCGAGGTCGCTCGCGCCGCCGATGCCGCCGGGATGCGGGCGATCCTGCTGAAAGACCATTATTATCCAACGATGCCCATCGTCAGGCTGATCAACGACAACCTGGGACTGCAGACGCGCGTGCTTGGCGCGATCGTGCTGAATAACCCGGTGGGCGGGCTGAATCCGTCGGCCGTGGATTACGCGCTGAAACAGGGCGCCAAGATCGTCTGGATGGCCACCGCCCATGCCAAGAACCATCTGGATCATGAGGCCAAGGAAGCCGATTTCAAGAACAAATTCCCGGTCAACAGCAAGAAGACCGTCGAAGCCATCCCCGCGACGCTGATCGATGACAAGGGCGTTGTGCGAGACGAGGTCAAGCTGATCCTCGACCTGATCGCCGAGGCCGATGCCTGCGTCTCCGCAGGCCATCACCATATCAGCGAATGCTTTCCCTTCTATGAGGAGGCCAAGGCGCGCGGCGTCAGGCGGCTGTTCCTGAACCACCCGACCTACGTGAACGAAGGCACGTTCCAGGACATCACCGCACTGGTCAACATGGGTGTAAAGATGGAGCATTCCATTTGCATGTTCGTGCCTTCGACCTTTCATCTGTTCGATGACGACCACCTGCGGGCGGCCATCGACGCAGCCGGGGTGGAAAATACTTTCTTCGGTTCAGATCTGGGCCAGAAGAACAATCCCACCCCGGTCGAGGGCATGCGCCAGATCATCGAGGTGCTGATCCGTCTGGGTTATGACGATGACGCGATCCGACTGATGACGTCCACCAATGCCGCCGAACTGGTGGGGCTGGAATGAAACTGCGTGCGCGCATCCTCGCGGGTGAACGGCTGATCGGCACCTTCGTCAAGACGCCCGACCCGCATGCCGTCGAGATTCTGGGGTTGGCCGGGCTCGATTTCATCGTTGTCGATCAGGAGCATGCGCCGGTCGGGATCGGGGCGCTCGATCTGATGGTAATGGCCGCACGTTCAGTGGGGCTGCCGGTGCTGATCCGCGCCACGCATGGTGCTGCACCGGCACTGTGGCCATCGCTGGATCTGGGGGCTGTGGGCGCCATGGTTCCGCATGTGCGCGATGCGGCCGAGGCCGAGGCCATCGCCGAGGCGATGAAATACGCGCGCGGCAAGCGGGGGTTCTCGCCGTCGGGGCGGGCGGGCGGCTATGGCACCGAACCCGCCGAAGCCTACCGGGCCCGCATGGATGAGCAAAGCGTGATCCTGGCCCAGATCGAGGATGCCGGGGCGCTGGACCGCCTGGACGAAATCGCCGCGGTGCCGGAGATCGATGTCCTGTTCGTCGGCCCGGCCGATCTGTCGCTATCGCTCGGTTGCGCGATGGATGCGCCGGAACTGGTATCGGCCATCGACCGGGTGATCGCCGCCGCGAGCGCCGCAGGCAAGGCTACGGGCCTTTTCGTCGGCACCGGTGCGCAGGTGGCGCATTGGGCCGGAAAGGGAATCACCGTTTTCGTCTGCGGTTCGGATCAAGGGTTGCTGCTGAATGCCGCGCGCGGACTGATGCAGGTCGCGCGCGCAGAAAACTGAAGGAGAGGAATACATGAACGTTCATCAGATCGACTGGTCGGCGCTGGAATGGAAAACCATCCGGCCCGGCGTCGAACAGAAGGCATTTTCCGGGGCGGGGGCCACCATCGCCCTGCATCGTTTGCAACCCGACCACGAACCCAAGCCCCACAAACATGCAAACGAGCAGATCGCCTATATCGTCTCGGGCCAGTGCGACTTTCATGTGGGCGATCAGGTGGTGCGCCTTGGTCCCGGCGGGATCGTCGTTGTGCCGCCGAACGTGATGCATCACGCGGTGGTCGTTGGCGATGAGGAGGTGATCAATCTCGACGTGTTCACCCCGGCCCGGCCTGAATATGCCCCTCTGCCCGAGGTCTGATCCCTGAAGGCCCCGCGGTCGCCGGTCACGACCAGCGACCGCGAAGCCCGTCAGCCCGTCAATCCTGCAAGGAAGCGCGCAAGGACCTGCCCAAGTCCGGGCGAGGGATAGCCGCCCTCCTGTACCAGCACCGTGGGCACGCCGAAGTCGCATGCAGCGCCGATCCTCGTGAAATCCTCGGCCTCCAGCGCCATGCAGGCAAAGGGGTCGCCCCGATAGGCGTCGAGGCCCAGCGAGATCACCAGAATGTCCGGAGCATGATCCGTGATGCGCCGGCGCGCGGCGTTCATCGCCTCGAGATAGACCGGCAGGTCGCTGCCAAGAGCGAGCGGCAGGTTGACGTTCGCGCCCTCGCCTTCTCCCGCGCCGGTCTCGTCACCGTAGCCCGCGTAAAACGGATAGGCCTGCGCCGGATCGGCGTGGATCGAGACGGTCAGTACATCGGCGCGCTCGTAAAAGATGTGTTGCGTGCCGTTTCCGTGATGGACGTCGACGTCCAGGATGGCGACCCGGGCTCCGTTGGCGGCGGCGGCGGCGGCGGCGATGGCAGCGTTGTTCAGATAGCAGAATCCGCCTGCCTGATCGCAATAGGCGTGATGCCCGGGCGGGCGGCACAAGGCATAGGCATGGTGCGCTCCGGCAGTGGCCGCATCCAGTGCCGCGAGCGTTGTGCGCACGCTTGCCAGCGCGGATTGCCATGTCCCCTCACACAGGACGGCGCTGCTGTCGGCCTGATAATATCCGGCGCGGCCGAGGAAATTATCGGGCCTGCGGCCCATCAGCCGGCTGGTGTGGATGCTGGTGCGCAGCTCCGGCCCGTTGGCGGGATCCTGCGACCAGACGTGGAAGCCATTCTCTAGAAAATCCAGATAATCCGCGTCATGGACCCGTGCGATCGCCGCGCGCACATCCGGCTCGGCGATGGTCGGACGTCTGATCTGCACGCCCATATCGTTCAGCGCACTGCTGAGCATCCCGATCCGCTCCGCCGTTTCATAAGTGGGGCGCAGTTCGCCCCCGGCGATGCGGTGTAGCGGGCGGTGCAACTCTGAATCGGGATCATAAAAGGCAAGCATCCAATGCTCCTTGGCTCCAGAAAGCCGGCGCCTTCGACGGGCGCCGGCTCTATATGCCCGTTCAGGCGTTGCGCTGGGAGATGAACTTGGTCGTCAGATAGGCCTGGATGCCTTCGCTGCCCCCTTCACTGCCGTGGCCCGAGTCCTTGATCCCGCCGAACGGCGTTTCGGGTGCGGCAAGACCGAAATGGTTGATCGACATCATGCCGGTCTCGACCCTGCGCGCCATGGCGTGGGTGCGATCGTTGCGCGTCGAGAAGCCGAATGCAGCGAGGCCATACGGCAGGCGGTTCGCCTCGGCTATGGCCTCGTCCAGCGCGCCAAAGCGGTTGACGATCGCTATCGGGCCAAAAGGCTCTTCGTTCATGATCCGGGCGTTCAGCGGCACGTCGGACAGAACGGTCGGCGCAAAGAACCAGCCGGTATTGCCGTGCCGATGCCCGCCGGTGCACAGCCGCGCGCCTTTCGCGACTGCATCGGCGACGAAATCCTCCATCGCCTCGAGCCGGCGGGAATGGGTCAGCGGCCCCATCTGCACCCCCTCCTCGTCGCCCGCGCCGAGTTTCAACGCCGACGCACGCGCGACCATCGTATCGAGGAAGTCGTCATGAACCGCATCCTGCACCAGGAACCGCGTCGGAGAGGCACAGACCTGGCCGGCGTTGCGGAATTTCAGCCCGGTGCCGAGGGCCGCGACCGCCGCCACGTCCGCATCGTCGCAGATGATGAAGGGTGCATGGCCGCCGAGTTCCATCGTCGTGCGCTTGAGGTGACGCGCCGAGAGCTCCCCCAGCAGTCGGCCGACCGGAACGGAGCCGGTGAACGACACCTTGCGGATGACCGTCGAGGCGATCAGATGCTGCGAAATCTCGGCGGGGACGCCGAAGACAAGGTTGACGACGCCGGCCGGCACCCCGGCCTCCTCGAAGCAGCGCACGAGGATCGCCGCGCAGGTCGGCGTCTCTTCGGGAGCCTTGGCGATGATCGTGCAGCCCGCGGCCAGCGCACCCGCGATCTTGCGCACGAGTTGCCCCACCGGGAAGTTCCATGGGCTGAAGGCCGCAACGGGACCGACCGGATCATGCACCACGCTCTGCACCACCTCTGGCGCGCGCGAGGGAATAATCCGGCCATAGATGCGGCGCGCCTCTTCCGCATACCATTCGATGTGGTCGCCGGCGCCGCCCGCCTCCATCCGCGCCTCGGACAGCGGCTTGCCGTTTTCAAGGGTGATGGCCTGCGCCATCTCTTCGGCGCGGGCGCGGGCGTTAGCTGCCGCGCGCTTGAGGATTGCCGCGCGGTCGTGCGCGGACGTCGCCGCCCAACCCGCAAAGGCATCGCCCGCAGCCGCCAGCGCCTCGTCCAGATCTGCTGCCTCGGCAAAGGCCACTTCGCCGATTGTCTCACCCGTGGCGGGGTTCACCACGCTCCCGCGCCGGGACCCGGAACCGGCAGTCCAGCGCCCGGCTATGAACAAGCTTTCCGTCATGTCTTTCTCCTGTTTGCAGCGCACCCTGCGGCATTGCAGCCGCGCGGTGCGCCGTTCAAATCTGTGGAACTGTCGTCAGGATTGGGGGCTCGCCACCTCGCTGCGACGGCGCAGCCATTCAACCAGCCCCATCGAGCCGACCGAAATCAGGATCATGATCACCGCCGCGGAGATCACGATCGGGGTCAGTTCGTCGCGGATGCCCTCGAACAGGCGGATCGGCAACGTGATGTGCTCGGGGCCGGCGAGGAACAGGACCACGACGATCTCATCGAACGAGGTGATGAAGGCGAACAGCATCCCCGCCACGATCGCGGGCCGCAGGATCGGCAGCATGACCGTGCGGTAGCAGAACCATGGCGAACCGCCGAGGCTGCGTGCCGCGCGCATCAGCGTCATGTCGAATTTCTGCAGACCCGCCAGCGCAGAGATCATGACGAAGGGCACCCCCAGCACCGTGTGCGCAAGGATGATGCCCAGGAAGGACCCCGTCAGCCCCAACTGCGTGTAGAACAGGAACAGCGATACGGCGATGATGATGTGCGGCGTCATCAGCGGCGCGATGAACACGCCGAAAACGAGCGCCTTGCCGGGGCCCTTGATGGCGTGGACGGCGATTGCCGTCATGATGCCCAGCACCGTTGCCATGGCCGCCGCCGCCAGCCCGATCAGCAGGCTGTTCTTCAGCGCCAGCGCCCACTTATAATTATTGATCAGTTCAGCATACCACTGCAATGACAGGCCGGGCAGCGGATAGCTGAGAAAGCTGCTGGCGCTGAACGAAAGCGGCAGGATCACCAGGATCGGCAGGATCAGGAAACAGAGCACCACGGCTGTGCAGAGCCCGCTGAGCCAACGCCATTTCTTCATCGGATCGGTCCGGAAACTGCGCATGCTCATGCCCTCGCTGTCAGGCCGCCGCGCCGGGGTATCAGCGCGTACAGGCCGAGAAGAACCAGCATGAGGCCGCTCAGCACCACGGCGAGAGCCGAGGCGAGGCCCCAGTTGACGGTCTGGTTGGTGTAGAAGGCGACGAAATAGCTGAGCATCTGGTCCGAGGTGCCACCGACGAGCAGCGGCGTCACGTAATAGCCGACGCAGATCACGAAGGTCAGCAGCGATCCGGCCGCGATTCCGGGCCATACCTGCGGTAGATATACTTGCAGCAGCGTGCGCGGCGCGCTCGCGCCAAGGCTGAAGGCCGCGCGCACGTAGTCGCCCGGCACTGCGCGCATCGCATTGCACAACGGCAGCACCATGAAGGGCAACATCACATGGATCAGCGCGATATAGACCCCGGTGCGGTTGAAGATCATGCGGACCGGCTCGGTGATGATCCCCAGCCTGATCATGAGCATGTTCAGGAGCCCGTTGTCCTGTAGCAAAATCACCCAGGCGCTGGAGCGCACCAGCAGCGATGTCCAGAACGGCAGCAGGACCAGCAGCATCAACACCGCCTGCCGCCGCCTTGGCGCGGAGGCGATCGCATAGGCCACCGGAAAGGCCAGCAGCAGACAGGTCAGCGTCACCACCGTCGAAATCCACAGCGTCCGAACCAGCACCGGCACGAACAGCGCCCTTTCGGCGGGCGCCGCGCCGATGCCTCCGTCCTCGCGCCTTTCGAAATCGAGCGCGGTCAGCAGGTAGTATGACGTCAGCACCGGACTGGCGCGGCGGATGGCCCGCCAATAGGAGGGATCGTCCCAGCGGGCATCGATGGCGCGCAAGGCCTCGAACCCCTTGGCGGGGTCGCCCTTGTTGACCGTCTTGAGCAGAAGCGTGCGGAAACCCGGGATCTCATAGTTCAGGCGGCGTCCTGCATCCGCGGCGCGGGCGCGATCGATCCCCCGCAGATCTCCCAGCAGGGCCTGAGCCACTGCGTCAGGCGGCAGGCCCTCGCCGTTCCAGTCCGCCATCGCCAGGATCGTGGCCGGCAGCGCGCGCTCCAGCTCGGGGCTGTAGACGGCGCGGGCCAGCATCGACACAATCGGCCAGACGAACATCAGCAGGATGAAAACCAGCCCCGGCAACAGCAGCCCGAAGGTGACCAGGTTTCCGCCGGGACGCAGGCGCAGGCCGCGGCGGCGCGAGAGGTTCACAGTGGCGTCCGTCATGGTTTTGTCCCTTCGGCAGGGTCCAGCGCACGGCAATCCCCGGCATGCCAGCCGACAGCGATCATCTCGCCCACGGCAGGGACCGGCGCAGCGGTCCCGTTGGGTACCTTGACCACGAACCCGTCGTGCCCCAGCACGTCCAGCACGACACGCAGATGGTCGCCGTGGAAGATCACCTCGCGCACGGTGCCGGTGCAGCGGTTCGCAGCGGACGGGGCCGCATCGCCCAGCAACACCCGTTCGGGCCGGATCGAGAGGGTCGTGGCCTCGCCCGCGGCAGACACGCCGACCGGCGTCGCGAGAATCGTCTCGCCGGTGGCGATGCGCACCCGGGCCGTGCCGCCGTCGATGCCCTCGACATGGCCGGAAAGACGATTGTTCTCGCCGATGAAGCCGGCGACGAAGGCATTCGTCGGGTTTTCGTAGATGTCACGGGGCGGCGCGAGCTGCTGGATCGCGCCGTTGTTGAACACGGCGATCCGGCTGGACATGGTCAGCGCCTCGGTCTGGTCATGAGTCACGTAGACCACCGTCACGCCCAGACGCCTCTGGATGTGCATGATCTCGTACTGCATCTCTTCACGCAACTGCTTGTCCAGCGCGCCAAGCGGCTCGTCCATCAGCACGAGCGAGGGCTCGAACACCAGCGCGCGCGCCAGCGCCACGCGCTGCTGCTGGCCACCGGAAAGCTGCACCGGGCGACGGTCGGCCAGATGGCCGAGCTGGATCATCGAAAGGGCTGCCGCCACCCGCTTGCCGATCTCCGGCTTGCTCGTCCCGCGCGCATTCAGCGGAAAGGCGACATTCTCGGCGACGGTCATGTGGGGGAACAGGGCATAGCTTTGAAACACCATACCGATATTGCGCTTTTGCGGCGCGAGATAGCCGACCGACACGTCGTCGATCAGGATGTCGCCTCTGCTCAGGGGCTCGAAGCCCGCCAGCATCATCAGGCAGGTCGTCTTGCCCGAGCCGGACGGACCCAGAAGGGTCAGGAACTCGCCCCGTTCGATATCGAGATCGAGTTTCTTCACGACATCGGTGCGACCGTCATAGGATTTGCGCACGTCGACGAAGCGGACATGTGAGCGTGCGCTGGAAAGGGAGTCGGGAGTTTTCACGCGTTGCAGTCCTCGGCTGGCCGCATGGAAGGAAAGGCTTGCCACCCCGGCGGCAACGGCGCACCGGGCCGGGGCAGGAGCATCAAAGCGAAAGCGTCAATTGTTGAGCCAGGCGTTGAAGCGCTCGTTCAGGGCCTCGGCATGGTCGATCCAGAAGGCATCCCTGGTTCTCATCCCCTGCGCGAGATTGTCCGCGACGGGCATGATCGCACGGCGTTCCGCCGGAACCAGTTCGTCCGCCGCCGGATTGGTCGGCGCCACCGGATAGAGCATCGAAAACGCGGCCTGACGTTCGGGCAGGCTGGCGAAGTCGAGAAAGGCATAGACGTCTTCATCCCGGGCCTTGCCGTTGGCGACGACGGCCCAGCTGTCCACCGAATAGAACGAGCCCTGCCAGACATAGCCCACGGGCGCCCCCTCCCCGGCCGCGCTGACGAGGCGGCCGACATAGGACGAGGACATCACCACATTGCCACTGGCGAGCCATTCCGCAGGCTGCGCCCCGGCCTCCCACCACTGGATGTGGGGCTTGATCCGCTCCAGCTTGGCGAATGCCCGGTCGACGCCCGCGGGTGTCGAAAGCACCTCGTAGACCCGGTCCTTGTCGACACCGTCGGCCAACAGCGCCGCCTCGAGCGCGTATTGCGCCGATCGCCGCAGCGCGCGCTTGCCCGGAAAGTGCTCGACATCCCAGAAATCGGCCCACCCCTGCGGCGCGCGCGGCAAGCGGGATTTGTTATAGCCTAGCACGATCGACCAGCCCGAGGCGCCCACGCCGCATTCGCTCACCGACTTGCCGAGTGCGTTTGCGTTCTTCAGCCGGGCGGCATCGATCGGCGCCACCAGCCCCTCCTGGCATGCAAGCAGCAGATCCGGGCCCTCGAGCTGCACGACGTCCCAGGCGGCATTGCCGCTTTCGGCCATGGCGCGAAGCTGGCCGAGGCCCCCCGTATAGACCGCGTCCAGAACCCGGACCCCGGTCGCGGCCGTGAACGGGTCGAAAATAGCCTTCCGCTGGCCTTCGGTGAAGCTGCCTCCCCACGCCGCCACGGTCATCTGATCCGCCATCACAGGCGAGGTGGCGGCAGTCAGACAGCATACGGCTGTCAGAATAGATTTCCATTCCATGTCGATCTCTCCTTCTGGTCGTGGCATCTTCCCCTCGTTGAGCGGAGGAAGCGCGCCACGGTTAATGGCTCAGGCCTCCTGGTGGCCGGAAGCGACCCTGTCGAGAACCTTGGCGAGCGCCTGCAAGATTTCGTCCAGCTCGGTTTCGGAAATGATCAGCGGCGGAGCGACAACCAGCGTATCGCCCAACGCGCGCAGCAGGATGCCCTCGTCTGCAAGACCTGCCGCGACCCGCGCGCCGAAGGCGCCGGGATTGGCGAAACCCGCCATGGTCCGCTTGTCGGCCACGAATTCCAGCGCGCCCATCAGGCCGACGCCGCGCGCCTCGCCGACGAAGGGATGGCTGGCGAAATCGCGCAACGCATCCTGAAGCTGGGCCTCACGTGCGCGCACCAGTCCAACGATATCGATCTCATCATAGATGGCGAGCGTTTCCAGCGCGACTGCCGCGCCCACCGGATGGCCGCCATAAGTATAGCCCTGGCCGAAGCCGCGCAATTCGGCGGTCCTGTCGGCCAGCACCTGATAGATCCGGTCCGTCATCATCAACGCCGAAATCGGAAAATAGGCGGCCGACAGACCTTTGGCGCAGGTCAGCATGTCGGGCTCCATCCTGGCGAAGGTCGTGCCCCAATAATGTCCTGTGCGCCCGAAGCCGCAGATCACCTCGTCGGACACCAGCAGGATGTCATGCTTGCGCAGGACGGGCTGGAGCAGTTCGAAATACCCTTCGGGAGGCAGCACCACCCCGCCCGTGCCCATCACCGGCTCGGCAAAGAAAGCCGCGATGGTCTCCGGCCCCTCGGCCTCGATCGTCGCCTCGATCGAGGCGACGAGACGGGCGGAGAATTCACGTTCGGTCTCGCCAGGAAGGGCGGCGCGCCCGTAATGCGGCCGCTCGACATGCAGGAAACCCTCAAGCGGCAGGCCGAAGCCACGGTGCATGTTGGGCAGCCCGGTCAGGCTGGCGGAAGCGATCGTGGTGCCGTGATAGGCGCCCAGGCGGGACATGATCTTGCGCTTTTCCGGCTTGCCCAAGGCGGCATGATAATACCACGCCAGCTTGATCGCCGTATCCACCGCCTCGGACCCCGAGGACTGGAACATGACCTTGCCCATCGGCACCGGGGCCTTCGCCAGAAGCTGGTCGGCCAGCTCGATCACCGCCGGATTGGAACGGTGCGCGAAGGCCTGCTGATAAGGCAGCTTCAGCATCTGCCGGTGCGCGGCATCCGCGAGGCGGCGGTTCGAGAAGCCCAGCGATGCGCACCACAGTCCCGAGACGCCCTCGATATAGGAAACCCCGTTCGTATCGGTAACGCGCACCCCGTCGCCGCTCTCGATGATCAGCGGGCCGACATCTTCATGCAGGCGGAAGTTCGTCTGGGGATGCAGATGCGCGGCGATATCCCGATCCCGGAGGCGATTCGTCATATCTTGTTCCTTATTGCGGTACTTTGTTTTTTATTATGAAACACTCAAACCCGACAGCGGTCAACAGAAATATCTCGCATCCGATCCGCGTGTCGGTTGCGCCGCTTCGAGGAGTAGCGGTAATCTCAGCCAATCAGCGATCTGCCAGACGGGAGGCATCCATGGTCGACAAGGAACGTCGGGATGCCGGCGTCAAATCCGTACATCTCACCATCGACATTCTGGAGGCCATCGCCGAACGCGAAGGCGACATCGGCGTCAGCGAACTGGCTCTTCAACTGGGAACGACCAAGGGAACAGCCTTCCGCCACTTGCAGACGCTGCTCGAACGCGGCTACATCGTTCAGGACGAACTGACGCAACGCTACAATCTCGGCGCGCAAGCGGCAGTCCTTGGCAAGATCGCCGCCGAGCGGGTCAACATCGTCTCCGCCTCCCGCGTTCCTCTGGCGACGCTGCGGGACGAAACCAGCGAGACCTCCGTCCTGTCCATCGTCGACAATCAGGGCATCGTGGTTCTGAACACGCATCTGGGCAAATCACCGCTGGAAATTGGCGTGCGCACGGGCAGCAGACTGGCGCTGCATTCAACGGCCCAGGGCAAGATTGTACTGGCCTTCGGACCGTCGATGCACTTGACGCAGTTGCGACGCAGGGGGCTGGAGCGATACACGGACCGGACCATCACCGACCTGGATGCACTTGAGCGCAATATCGCCCAGGTGCGGGCGACCGGTATCGCTGACGCCCCAAGCGAGGAAACCGTCGGGATCAACGCCATTGCCGCGCCGATCTTCGACGGCATCGGCCGACTGGCCGCCACGATCGCCATTGTGGGATCGGTGCAGAACATCGACAGGGATCAATTTCAAGAGCAGGCGGTTGCAGTCGCCCGGGCGGCCGAGGTCATCTCGATCGCGCTGGGCCATCGCGTTCCCCTGAGCCGCGGCAGAGCGCATTCATAGCCCCGGCGCGACTATCCGGAACATCGACATCCTGCGGCGGGCACGTAAGGCCCGAGGCATAGTCCCGGTCCAATGCCCGACAAGGTCGTTTCGACACCCTAAAAAATGAAACGACGTTTCTCTTGACAAAACTCCATTTCGGGTTCTGACTATGAGAAACGACAACCAAAAGGGGACCTCGGCAATGATCCGGATAATGTCAACGTGTGCCTTTCTGTGCCTGTTCAGCACCGTCGCTGCAGCACAGGACCGAAGCCTGACCGTCGCGACATGGGGTGGCAGCTACACCGAAAAACAGCGCCAGACGATTCTGAACCCTTTCACGGCGGCAACCGGCATCCGCGTGCTGGACACGCCCTACACGGGCGGACTCGGGCAGATCCGGGCGATGGTCGATGCCAACAACACGACCGTGGACGTCATCCAGATGGGATCGGCCGAAACCCACAGCGCGTGCCTCGAGGGGCTGATCGAGCGGCTCGATACCGCGCGCATCGCTAATCTCGATCAGTACGGAACTGACAAGCCCGGCGAATGCGGCCTGCCAGCGGTGCGCTGGTCGATGGTGATCGGCTACAACACCAGCGCCGTGCAGACCGAACCCGCAGGATGGGCGGATTTCTGGGACCTGAAGAAATTCCCGGGCAAGCGTGGCATGCGCCGTGAAGCCAAGTACAACCTTGAGGCGGCGCTGATCGCCGATGGCGTTCCTGCTGGAAAGGTCTATGAAGTTCTGGCCACGCCCGCGGGGGTCGACCGCGCATTCGCCAAGCTGAGCGAGATCAAGCCCTATGTCCAGTGGTGGGAAGCGGGCGCGCAGCCTTCCGAATGGCTGGCCTCCGGCGGCGTCGCCATGACGACCGGCTTCATCGGTCGTATTCTCGAAGCCAAGTCCGAAAACGCGCCGGTGAATTTCTCATGGAATGAATCGATCTATTCAACCGACAACTGGGCGATCGTCACCGGCACCAAAAACCTCGACACGGCTTATGAATTCCTGGGCTTTGCAGCAGGCGCGAAGCCTCAGGCCGCATTTTCGGAAATTCAGCCCGTAGCCCCGGCGAACGATGCGGCGGCCGAAATGCTGTCGGCTGGACGCAAGGCGACAGTGCCGGTCGGCGAAAACCTGGCGAAGGGCATGAAGCTGGATGTCGCGTTCTGGAACGACAACCTGGAACCGCTGACCGAACGCTTCAACCGCTGGCTGTCGCAATAGAACGCAGCAGGTATTGCAGCAGACATTCAGGCCGACCCGAGCCGCTGATCCATCTGTCCGTTCCTGCGTCGGACCGGAAAGTGTATGCATTTTCCGGTTCCATGCGATAAAGTCTTCTGTCGATTGCCGAGACCGAACGGATGGCTCCTCCCCTCGTTCACTTCCGCGCAGGCCCTCATGTCCAACATTCTCGACCTGTCCGCCCGCACCCTGACCGCGCATCTGCGGAGCGGAGAATTGAGTTCGGTAGAACTCATCTCCGCGACCTACGACCGGATCGAGGCGCTGAACCCGACCTATAACGCCATCGTCTCTCTGCGACCGCGTCGGGAGGTTCTGGCCGAGGCGGCTCTGGCCGATGGCGCTCGGGCATCGGGTGCGACGGCGGCGCTGCACGGGCTGCCGATCGCGGTCAAGGATCTCAGCATGACGCGGGGGCTGCGCACCACATTCGGCTCGCCCATCTTCCGCGACTTCGTGCCCGAGACGGATTCATTGATGGTCGCGCGGTTGCGCGCCGCAGGCGCAATCATCATCGGCAAGACGAACACGCCAGAATTCGGGCTTGGTTCGCATACTTACAACCCGGTTTTCGGGCCTACGCGCAATGCGCTCAACCCTTCGCTGAGCGCTGGCGGCTCCAGTGGCGGCGCGGCTGTCGCGGTGGCGACGGGGATGCTGCCGCTGGCCGACGGCAGCGATTATGGCGGGTCATTACGTAATCCTGCGGCATGGAACGGCATTTTCGGCTTTCGTCCTTCGCAGGGGCGTGTGCCGACTGTGCCGGCAGCCGACCCGTTCTTCGGCCAACTCGGCACCGATGGGCCAATGGCCCGTAATGTTCGTGATCTTGCGTTGCTGCTGGACGTGCAGGCAGGCTACGATCCGAGCGCGCCGCTGAGCCTGCCCGATGAAGCGCCGATCCTGCCCAGGCTGGACATACCGGCCGCATCGCGGAGATACCGCATCGGTTGGCTGGGCGATCTGAGCGGGCACCTGACCTTCGAACCGGGCATCCTCGAAGCCTGCGAAGCGACCCTCGACCGGCTTTCGGCCCAGGGATGCGAGGTTACGCATCTTGCGCCGGACGTGGATTTCGAGGCTCTCTGGCAGGCTTTCGTCATTTTGCGTCAGTTCAATCTGTCCGCCCGGTTGGAGACGCTCTACAGAGATCCGGCGAAGCGTGCGCTGCTCAAGCCCGAAGCCTGCTGGGAGGTCGAAGGATTTCTGGCGCAAAGCGGGCAAGACCTGCTTCGCGCCAGCATGACGCGCGGTGCATGGTACGAAAAGGTGGCGGCATTGTTCACGCAGTTCGACGTGCTGGCGCTGCCCTCGGCACAGGTCCACCCCTTCGCCGTCGAAATGCACTGGACCAAGAGCATCGCGGGATATGAAATGGACAGCTACCATCGCTGGATGGAGGTCGTCGCCCCGGGAACCCTTTCCAGCTGCCCCGTGCTGAACGCCCCGGCCGGATTGTCTCACGGCATGCCCGTCGGCATGCAGTTTATCGGGAAACCCCGAGACGACGCGGGCTTGCTGAAATTCGGCCTGGATCATCTCGAATAAGCGACCGCTTCTTCCGAAATATGGTGTCGGCGAAGCACCGACATCGGACACAAAGACGATGTCCGCTCTTGCCGTACCGTGCAGTTCAAGCTGTATCGTTCCACTGCCGGGGCGGTGCGCCTTATGTCGCACTGAAAGCCGCAGCGCCAGCCCATCATTGGGCTCTGACGCAGATTTGATGGAGATGAGCCTATCCAGTGGCGATGACGCGAGCCTGAAGGAGGTCGATCTTTCCTTGGCCATGCATCTGACGCTTCACAAGATTGAGTTTGGTGCCCTGCCCCTCGGCCTGACCGTCACTTTCCGACCACGGCCCTGGTTTTTTTAATCCCGACATTTGATTGAGCATTATTCAGCCAGCAATGGAAGGATGCACTATGGGACAGGTTCACCACGGGAGCGCTACCCGGGACCAGTGGACGGTAGCGCGAGGCGCTTTCCGTTTGGCGCCTCTCCGTGTCTTGAGCTTCTTCCGATCACGCGCGGCCCTGCGCAAACTAACCGGGCCCGCACGTCACGGCCGCAGGCACGACCGCGCTTGTCCAGTATTGGAGCACCGGCCCATCATTGCCGGGAGCGGATGCGGCGGCCACCTCGAGACCTTCGGCCGCGAAGATGAAACGCGCTATCCGAAGAGTATTCTGCTCGGCGCTTCCACCGCGGCCTTCCGCTAGGCCGCCACCGCCGATGCCTTCTCCCGATACCGACGCGCAGGACACGAGGTTTTGGGTGATTGCCAGCGTGCTGCCGGACATTTGCTGCGCGGTTTGCCGGGCGGCCGTGTTTCCTTGCTCCGCGTCTTCCATGATTTGCGCCTGGATGACCGGGGATAGGCTGCCGACGGCATCGGCAGATAAGCTCAGCGTCTCGATAGTCGTGCCAAAGCGGCCCCGGTCGCGTTCGATTGATGGAATGGCATTGCCTTTGTCGCCGGTGGAAGAGCCGGCGCCATTGCTGTTGCCGTCCGTTCCGCTGCCGCCACTTGAGGCTGTTCCGCCACCGGCATCATTGTGATTATTGCCGCCGGCGTTCACATCGCCGCCGCTGCCGGAGGCAGCCCCATTGCCATTGCCATTGCCATTGCCGCTACTGCCACTACCGGCTCCCGTCCCGCCTGTGCCGCTCCCGCCGCCACTCGAGTTGGCCGCAACGATCCGGAGGGTGGCGCCGGTGAAGCTGATCTCGTAGTTGTCGCCTGCCGTCAGCGTGCCCCGGGTAATGGCATAGTCACCTGCGGTGGGGCCGGACGCGCGCGCGAGGGCACCGCTGAGAAGTGAGGGGCCGTCAGTGACCTTCCATTCCGTGGCATCGACATTGTAGGCCAGCACCGGCTCGGCTTCGCCCTCGGTGATCTGCTGGTCGCGCGCCGTGATGGTGAGCCGCGCTTTGGCGATGGTCGCGGCGATATCGACATCGAGCTGCGTTAGCAGGTAGTTCGATAACAGCCCCGTGCCATCGGCCCCGCGCCAGCTTCCGGTCAGCCGCCGCCAGCCTGCGCCGGCTGCGTCATAGGTGGCATCGAGGGTGAGCGCCAGCGTCTGGCTGTTCACACCCGTCGCGAGCGTGAAGGCGCTGTGATTGAAGTCGGTGGTGGCATCGTAGGTCTTGCCGAACCTCCCTGCCGCCTGGGCACTGGCAAAGCCGGAAAGGTCGATGGTCTTCTTGGCTATCGTGCCGGAGGTGGCGAAGCCTCCGGTCAGAATGTAGTTGGAAGCGAGGGCGTTTCCGCCGACGACGCCGTCGAGGCTCCACGTGCCGGTGATGGTCCGGCTGCCGGCGTTGGCGTCGCTGTAGACAAGGCTCGCAAGATTCAGGTTCAGCGTCTCGCCGTTGACGCCGGCAATGATGTTGCCGGACGGGTTGCTGGCGGCGACGGTGGTGCCGTCATAGACCTTGCCGAGCGCCACACCGCCGGTGAAGCCGGTGAGGTCGATGGTCTTCTTGTTGATGGTGCCGATGGTGGAGAAGCTCGTCCCGGTCAGGATGTAGTTCGAGGTCGCGGCCTTGCCACCGGTGACGGTGTCGATGGTCCAGGTGCCGGTGATGGCCCTGTCGCCGGCTATGGCGCTGGCATTGGCGTCATCGAAGGCGACGCCTGTCAGTTTCAGGTTCAAGGTCTCGCCACTGATGCCGGCCTTAATGCCCACGCCGGTTCCGCCGACCGTAGTGGCGCCGTCGTAATCCCGGACGGTGGTGAGGCCGCTGGCGACGACGACGGAGACGTCGATCTCCTTCGGCGTGATGGTGCCGCTGGTGGAGAGAGCCGTCCCGCTGAGGGTGTAGTTGGAAGCGAGGGCGTTGCCGCCGGTGACGCTGCCGAGGCTCCACGTGCCGGTGATGATCCGGCTGCCGGCGTTCGCGCTGTTGTAGACGGGGCTCGCGAGGTTCAGGATCAGCGTCTCGCCGTTGACGCCGGCGATGAAGTTGCCGGACGGGTTGCTGGCGGCGACGGTGGTGCCGTCATAGACCTTGCCGAGCGCCACACTGCCGGTGAAGCCGGTGAGGTCGATGGTCTTCTTGTTGATGGTGCCGATGGTGGAGAAGCTCGTCCCGGTCAGGATGTAGTTCGAGGTCGCGGCCTTGCCACCGGTGACGGTGTCGATGGTCCAGGTGCCGGTGATGGCCCTGTCGCCGGCTATGGCGCTGGCATTGGCGTCATCGAAGGCGACGCCTGTCAGTTTCAGGTTCAAGGTCTCGCCACTGATGCCGGCCTTAATGCCCACGCCGGTTCCGCCGACCGTAGTGGCGCCGTCGTAATCCCGGACGGTGGTGAGGCCGCTGGCGACGACGACGGAGACGTCGATCTCCTTCGGCGTGATGGTGCCGCTGGTGGAGAGAGCCGTCCCGCTGAGGGTGTAGTTGGAAGCGAGGGCGTTGCCGCCGGTGACGCTGCCGAGGCTCCACGTGCCGGTGATGAACCGGCTGCCGACGTTCGCGCTGTTGTAGACGGGGCTCGCGAGGTTCAGGATCAGCGTCTCGCCGTTGACGCCGGCGATGAAGTTGGCGGACGGGTTGCTGGCGGCGACGGTGGTGCCGTCATAGACCTTGCCGAGCGCCACACTGCCGGTGAAGCCCGCGAGGTTGATGGTCTTCTTGCTGATCGTACCGGAGGTGGAGAAGCCTCCGGTCAGGATGTAGTTCGAGGCAAGGGCCTTGCCGCCGGTGACGCTGCCGATGGCCCACGTGCCAGTGATGGTCCGGCTGCCGGCGTTGGCGTCGCTGTAGGAAAGGCCGGTCAGGGTGAGGTTCAGGGTCTCGCCGGTGATGCCGGCCTTGGTGCCCGTGCCGGCGCCGATAATCGTCGTGGTACCGTCGTATTCCCGGGTAGTGGTGAGCCCGCTGGCGGCGAGGCCGGTGACGCTGATGGATTTCTGATTGATCGTCCCGGCAGTGGAAAAGGCCATCCCGGTCAGGATGTAATTGGCGGTGCTGGCGCTGCCGCCGGTGACGCTGCTGAGACTCCATGTGCCGGTGACGGTCCTGTTGCCGGCGTTGGGATCATCGAAGGCGGCACCCGAGAGAGTGAGGTTCAGCGTCTCGCCGAAGACGCCGATGATGGAGCCTGTTCCGGAACCGGCGACGGTCGTGGCGCCATTGTATTCGCGGGTGGTGGTGAGACCGGAAGCGGTGACGGCGGAGACATCGATCTGCTTCTGCGTCACCTTTAGGCCGGAGGTGTAGACGATGCGCCAGCCGTCGACGTCGCCGTCGACGTCGTGCACGCTGGCAATGTAGCCGGTACCCACGCCAACCCGCGCGGGTTCGATAGCGGCAAGATCGATGCTCGACCAGTCGAGTGCCGTCGCGGCGGCAGCGTCGAAGGCGTCGCCGGAGATGTGCTGCCCCGCGCCATAGACGGTATAGGCGGAATGGGCTGTCTCCCATGTTTCCGCGCCGCCGCCGTATTGTGCGGAGAGCACGGCGTTGGAATGCACGCGGATGACCTTCGAGAGAGCATAGAGCTCGGGTGCGTGACCGTTGCCGGGCGGCGCCCAAACGGTCTCGAAGTTCCAGCCCTTGGCGCTGGCGAGGCGGATGAAATAGGCGGTGTCTTGCAGCTGTCCGGTGGTGAGGCCCGTGACGTCGAAGGTGCCGGAGCCCGTACCTTTGCTTTGGCCGGTGGCGTCCTTGTCCCAGAAGCTTTTCTGGATGGTTATCACCCCCGTCCCCCCCTGGCTTCCCACGAGGCCGCCACTATTAGTGGAGCCGCTCATGATCAGACCAGTCGCATAGGCGCCGCTGATGGACACCGCTGTCCCAGGGTTCGCGGTGACCCGGCCTATCAGCCCGCCTACGTTACCGCTGCTGTTTGTGACGGTCACTGATCCCGTTGCGTAGGCATTGACGATGCTGGGGCCATCGACGACTATGCCAATGAGCCCACCGACCTGATCGGAAGCTTTAACGTTGCCCGTGGCGTAGACGTTGCTGATGCTGAGACTGCCTTCGGCGCTGCCCACCAGCCCACCTGCACGCGCACCGGCGCCCGTTACATCTCCGATTGCCCAGGCGTTGGTGATGCTGCCGTTGTTGCTCAGCCCTACAAGCCCGCCGCCGTAACCGCCGGTGGCGATCACTGTCCCGGTCGCATGAGCATTGTCGATGCTGCCGCTTCCCTGTTGGCCGACGAGCCCGCCGACGACACTGCTGCTCCCCGTTACGTCGCCGGTTGCATAGACGTTGATGACGCTGCCATTGACCAGAGTTCCTATGAGCCCGCCGACGTACTGTTTGCCCGTCACGTCGCCGGTTGTGTAGGCATTGGTGATGGTGCCGCCGACCTGATAGCCGACAAGGCCGCCGACGTAGTTGCCGCCGCGGACCGCGCCGCCGACGAGGCCTATGTCCTTGATCGTGGCGCCGCTCGTATAACCGAACAGGCCGCCGTAGTGCTGGCCCGTGCGATCGATGATCAGCCCCGTCACCGCATGGCCGCCGCCGTCGAACGAGCCGGTGAACTTGGAAGCGTTGTTACCGATGGGCGAGAAGCCCGCGCCGCCGTACCAGTTCGCCGTGCCCGAAGCGTCGATGTCCGCCATCAGCTTGTAGTGCCGGTTGGGCACCGTCGCCGCGCCCTGCAGGCCGTAGATGTCGGCGACCGTCCAGGCATTGGCCACGTCCGCGCCGGTGCCGCCCGTCGCGCGCAGGAATGTGACCGTGGGCGCGGAGGCGCTGCCCGACACCGCCTGCCCCCCCGCCAGCCGGAAATCGCCAGCCTTGAAGCCGGGCAAGATCGCCGTGTTCTGCACCCACGCGCCGGTCTGCAGATAGAACGTGCCCACGTCGATGTCGCCGCCCACGCCGGTGGTGATGGTGGGGGCGATAAACGTGCCAGCCTTCGCCTTCAGCGTCAGCCCGCCGGCCGTAGCGGTGATGGGCGCGTTGATGGCGATGGTGCCGTAGGCGTCGAGTGTCAACGTCTTGCCGGAGGCCCAGGTGATCGCGTCGGTGACGGTGATCTTTCCGTCACCGGCGCTGGATCCGCCCGTCTTCACGGTGACATCGGCCGTGCCAAGCGCCGCGATCAGCGTCGCCACGCTCAGGATCGACGTATCGCCCGCCACCGACCCGTAGGGGCTCGCCGACGTGCCGACGCCGGAGATATCGACATCCACGCCGACATTCTTGATTTCAAGGTTGTACGGATCGAGTAGCAGCGTGCCCGCGCCCGCCGGGCCAGTGAGATCGGCGGTGCCGGCAAAACCGAGCCATGCCTTGCCCGACACTTCGCCATCGCCCCCGCGCCCGGTCCCGCTCGTCGCCGAGACATGGCCCGCGAAGGCGGTGCGCTCGTCCGACCACAGCACGATGCGACCGCCGTCGCCGGCGCCATCGGCCGCGATGGTCGCGCCCTCAGGCACGGTCAGCGTTTTCGCGGTCGCGACCTTTTCGGCGACGTAGTTGTTCGCCGCGTTGGCCCCGCCCTGGAAATCGCCGCCGATGAGCGCAACGCCGCCTTTTGCGCCCGACACGTTGATGCGCGCCGTGTCCGCCAGCGTCACCGCCTCGCCGATGACGATCACCGTGCCGCCGTCGCCGTCGAACTGCGAAGGACGGGGCGGCGGCACCACACGCGGCGCGCTGCCACCCGCGTCGAGCATCGCGGCCACCCTCACACGTCCGCCGGAGACGCGGATCTCGCCGCCGCCGGCGCGCTGCGTCCCGTCTGTAGCCGTCCTGCGCGCCGCGATCGGCTGCGTCACCTCCACGGTGCCGGCGTCTCCCGCTGTGAGGAATACGCGCCCGTCCCGCTTGGCAACGCCTGTGGCCGCGATCATGCCCGAGCGGTTGCCCGCCAGCGCGTAGACGTTGCCGCCGTTGGCGCGCAGCTCCACTTCGGCAGCCTTGATGTTGCCGCTATTGCGCACGCTCGTGCCGGAACCGCCGACCTTTACGGTGAAGCGTCCACCGTCGAGCACCCGGTCCTGCACCAGCACCTCGCTGCCCGCCGCCAGAGCCGCCGTGCCGTTGGGCGCATCGATGTCGCCCATGTTCTCGACGTTGCGCGCCACCAACGCCACGTCGCCGCCCAACGAACCGATACGGCCCGCGTTCACAACCGAAGCGCCACTATCGCCTTTCAGCGTATAGGAATCTCCCCTCGCCGCCTTGGCGAACTCGTCGTCGGACAGATCGAGGGTGGAGCCGATGAAGGAACCGCCCGTCTCGATGCGCCCCGTCGATCCCACGGCGACGCCGGCCGGATTGACCAGATAGAGCGACCCCGTGGCCGTGAGGGAACCGTCGATCTGCGAGGCTACACTGCCGTGCACCCGGCTCAGCGTCGCGCCGGAACCGTTATCGACATGGACGCTGTTGCGCTGGCCGATGGAAAAGCTTTCCCACGAAATGATGGCAGCCGGAGTGGACTGGCGCACGTTGAGGTTCAGCCCGTCGCCGGCAACGGCGGCGTGACCGCTGACAACCTGCGCACCGGTGGGTAGCGTCTGAGCATGGGCCGAGACTGCGGCAGCAAACACAAGCCCCACCCATGCCGCGCCCGTCAGCAGAGCCGGCCGCAGCCGTCCTTGCACGTGAGCCGGAACGGGGCGGGAGATACGCATCTCAAGGGCGACCATGCATACATCCTAATGTCAAAACGCAAACATGCCCAATACGAAGCAAAAGACAGCCACACACGGAGCCACATATCGCACACGATATGTAAATCGCAGCTTATACAGACTTTACTAAAGAGTTATAACTTTTAAAATATTTTTGTCAACCGGGCGATAAGGTTGTCATGTTTATACTATTATTATGATAAATTTCTCGTTCTTGTGTGATATTTTTTTGTTCCGCTGTCGGCGGAAAACAATATCTGCCGTTGACACTATCTAAACCTGCTTAGCCTCGACATTTGCTGGATCGGGTTGAGAATGAATTGATCTGGCTCGCTTGTCCATTGTTTGCAGATGAATTCGTAAGGGGCAAGGTCTTTGAGGGCCTTGAGCCTTCGGGCAAAATTATGGGCATCGATGAAATCGGCGAGGTGGTTTCGCAGTTGGGCGTGATCGTCATAGTGGAATCGTTTGATGGTCGCCTCCTTGATGGTTCGGTTCATGCGCTCTACTTGCCCGTTCGTCCAGGGATGCTTCATTCTTGTCAGATGATGCTCGATGCCGTTCTCGTCGCAGACGCGATCGAAGATGTGGTGGAAGGCGTATTTGTGGCGGGCGTGATTGGTGAGCTGGAAAATATAATGCTGGCCTGCCTCTATCAGGTGGTCCGGCTTCAGTCTTAATGCATGATTGGTCCTCCCCCTGAAAGGTGGTCCTCATTGAAGTAGGCTATTGAGCCTTTGAGAGGACTTTGTAATGCCCCAGAAGAAGCACAAACCCGAAGAGATCGTTGCGAAGCTTCGCCAGGTCGACGTTCTGTTGTCGCAAGGCCGCTCGGTTGGCGAAGCGGTTCGTTCGATTGGCGTGACCCCGTTCAC